>JAFEEF010000083.1:0-9808 GCA_018241265.1 Pseudomonadota bacterium
GGCAGGCAAGGGCGCTGTGTTGGTCGTCATTCTTTGGCACTTCCTCGTCAGGCATCCGGCGATACGTCAGGCGGACCGTCCCGAGAGGGTTTTCGGCGACTGGCGCACCAACTTGAGTTCACGCCGGTGCGGCGCAGGGATCGCTGGCCACTTGGTGGGGGTGCGAGAAGGCCTGATCGACACGAAGGAAGGCAGGTCGCGACCTGATCGACCAGTGCATCGGCTTACGCGCGATGGGGGTAGGATTCGCCCAAGAGTCCAGATGCCAGAACGCCGGGGCCGAGAGGGTCCGGACAAGAAGCGTGGCCCGGGGTCAGGGGATCAGGACGAGGTCTGGTGGAGGGGGTAGGGTGCCGTTCGAGTTGGCTTGGGAGCCTCGAGGCGTGGTGGTCACGTACTCGGGGTTGCTCGTGGCCGACGAGATCCTGGAGTGCCACCGGCGCATCGCCGCCGATTTGCGCTTCGACGACCTGCGCTTTGCGATCGTCGATACGCTGCCCGTTCGATCCGTTTCGCTGTCCCGCGCAGACGTCGAGCAGATCGACGCGTTCTTGCAGGGGCCGGCGGTCACGAACCCCAACATTCGAGTTGCCTTTGCCGCGACCCACCCCGACGTCCTGCGGGCACTGTCCTTCTATGGCTCCTTGGCAGACCGGGCCTTCAAGGAAGTGGTCTGTGCGTCCGTGCCGGCTGCCCGTCGCGCGATTCGGACGGCAGGATCAGGCCCACCGACACCGGCCGCGCCAAGACCCTGAACTTGCCCACACTGCCCAGCCTCCGTGTCAGTTGCTGCGTTCAGGGCAACGTGGCCGTTCTACCGGGGGGCAGTGCACAGGAATGCGTCGGCGCGGCGGCAAGGTCGGCTGAGCGGCCCGTCCACTGGCGTCACCGGGTGATCGCGGCTGCAGAGCCAATTCACCGGCGCACTTTCCGCGTTCACTCAACGTCAAAGCAGGATCGCCTTGTTGAGCACCTGGCTGCGGGGCACGCCGGCGTAGGACGCCAGCGGATTGAGTTCTCTGGCCACATCGGCGGCGAGTTGGTCCACTTCCCGGTACAGGGCCTCCAACTCGGCCACCTTCGCCGCGTCGTCGAAGATCAGCCGCGAGCCGTCGGGAACGAACAGCGTGGCCCGATACCAGGCATTGTCGAGAGCGAACTTGAGATGGGTGCGCACCCGCTCGACCAGGAGCAGGTCGACGCCGAACGGCACCGCGAGTTCCTGCTCCGACATGTGCCAGGCCAGCGCAGCGATGTCGTAGCTGGACAGGTCGATCGTCTTGGACGCGTCGTAGCGCAAGTTCTTCAACAGGCGGATGCACTTGCGCAAGGAGCCGCGCACCGCCACGCACTTGTCCTCGATGAGCCCGATGTGCATGAAGGGCCGGTTCTTCAGGCGCTCCAATTTCTTGGCGTCGAGCACGTAGATGTCGCGATGGCGCTTGTCCGACGTGCGCTTCCACTCGAGCGTGTCGTGCCAGTGTGAGGGAATCACATCCACGGCGCGCTGCAGCGAGCCGCCGGAGAGTGAAATGGCTTTGCTGGGAGAGGTGTCGACCTTGGCGCCCCAGAAGCGGCGCTCCAGGATGGCAGCGCACTCCTTGCGCAGATCAGCCAGTTCCTGGGTGGCCGACTTCCCCGCGTAGCTGCTGTACGTGTAGGCGGCATCGACCGCGGTGTCTACGGTGACGAAGCCGGCGTGCAGCACGAGCAGGTCGATGTCGCTGTTGCCGCGCACGTGCACATCCAGCGGCACCGAACCCTGATAGTCGAACGCGGCGGGGATGTTCGCCGCCGTCAGCCCCTCGATGAGCCGATCGCGCACGCGGTTGCCTTCGTCGTAGGACTTCTGCGTGTACTCGGCATCCACCGGTTGCATCACGCCGATGGCGTACTTCACCGCCTCGGGCTCAGCCAGTCGCTGAAACTTCTCGAGCTTTGTCGCGGCACTGAGCGCTTCGGTGAAGTTGTAGACCCCGTCGCGGCTGTACAGCCCCTGGCGCCGGTCCTTCAATCGCTGGATCTTCTGTGAATAGTTCATCGGGGCGGCGCCTGACGGCATCGTTTCGGATATTGCAAGTTTCGTTTGTTTCGAATATGATGTCAAGACACCAGGAGAACAGCATGAACACGACCGACCTGTCCCGAACGACCTTGCCGCTTGAGCAAGAGGTGCAGGCCGCCGCGAAGGGCCAGCGCGCGCTCGCGGCCTATCTGGCGACGCATGGCGAGATCCAGTGCATCCAGATCTACGACGACAAGAACAAGGCGCACCAGGTCGAACTGCCGACCTCGGCGCTTCGGCTGCTCGTCGACATCCTGGCCGAACTCGCCGACGGCAACGCCGTGAAGGTAGTGCCCATCCACGCTGAGCTGACCACGCAAGAGGCCGCGGACATGCTCAACGTCTCTCGGCCGCACCTCGTCAAGCTGCTGGAGGAGGGCGTCCTGCCGTTCCACAAGACCGGCAAGCACCGGCGAGTGCTGTTCGCAGACCTGATGCGGTACCGAGAGGAGCGCGAGAAGGCCAGCCACGAGGCGATGGAGGCCCTGGCGCAGCAGGCGCAAGAGCTGCGCATGGGCTACGAATGAGGCATTCGAACTTCACCGCGGTGTACGACGCCTGCGTGCTCTACCCGGCACCGCTGCGCGACTTCCTGATGTGGCTGGGACTGTCCGGCCGCTTCAGGGCGCGATGGAGTCCGCAGATCCATGACGAGTGGAAGCGCAGCGTGCTGCGCGACCGCGCTGACCTGACGCCCGAGCAACTGAATCGCACGTCCGACCTGATGGACAAGGCCATCCCCGATGCCTTGGTCACGGGGCATGAAGCGCTCGCCGAGAGCCTGCGGCTGCCTGACGCGGGAGACCGGCATGTGCTCGCAGCCGCGATCCGCTGCGGTGCCAGCGTCATCGTGACGTTCAACGAGAAGGATTTTCCGAGCGAGGCGCTCGAACCCTTCGGCATCGAGGCTCAGCATCCCGACCTGTTCATCGACAACCTGTTCGACCTTGATCCCGCCGCCGTGGTGACAGCTGCACAGCGGCAGCGCGGACAGCTCAGGCGCCCGCCGATGTCGGTCGACGCCTACCTCGATGTCCTCTTGAGGCAGGGCCTGGCCCAGACGACGCAGGCCCTCAGCAGCTACCGGGCCATCCTGTGAAGGGAGAACCCATGGACGGCATCGTGCAGGCCTCAGGTGGCATGTCGGCCCGGAGCTGCGCCTGATGGGGCACGCCGCCAGACTCTTCAACGGATCGGCTGGACAGACGCTGTACGGGCGGGTGACACCCTCCCCGGAGCAGCTGGCGTTCCTGCAAGCCAAGTGGAACGCGTTGGCGGTGCACCTGACCCGCGAACTCGCACAGCGACATGGGTACCCGGTCAGTACCTGGCTGCAGGGTTCGTACAAGTACGCCACGCTGATCAAGCCGGTCCACAAGGGCGAGCGGTATGACGTGGACCTGGGCCTGTACTTCGAATGGGACCCAAGGGAACAGAACATCGAGCCCGCGCCTCGTCAGCTGCGGGACTGGGTCCAGCGTGAACTGCATGCCTACCAGGCGCGGTCGGCTGACCTAGTCGAGGTTGTCGAGCCGCCCAAGGACCGATGCTCACGCGCGGTCTACGACCAGCAATTCCACATCGACACCCCGACGTACCACCTGGACCGCCGCCGCGATCGACGCCGGCTTGCGCATCTCGACAAGGGCTGGGAAGACCGTGACCCCAAGCCTCTGTATCAGTGGTTCAAGGCGGCGGCCGACGGCGATGATCGCGACCAACTGCGCCGGCTGATCCGCTATCTCAAGGCCTGGGCCGCGATCGGGTTTCAGGACGCGCCGTTGGCCAGGCCGTCATCGGTCATGCTCAGCGTTCTGGTGGCCCAGAGCTACGGCGGCTTCATGATGCAGTTGGGTCGCCTGTGGGAGCGCGATGACGATGACGATGCGCTTCTGGCCGTCGTTCGAGACGTGCACGACCGGTTGCTGCGCAGCCCGAAGGTTCCCAACCCGATCGATGACGGCGAGGACCTCAACCGGATTGCACCCGAGCAGTGGGAGGCGTTCCTCAGCCGCTGGCAAGCCCTGCGAGATGCCGCCGAGGCCGCCCAGGCCGCCGATGATGAGATCTCGGCAGCTTTGGCCTGGTCGCAAGCCTTCTCGTTCCTGATGCCGCTGCCCGAGGCCGAGGAAGTCGAAGTCGTGAACCCAGCCGGGCGCGCGCTGATGGTCCTGCCCGAGGTCCGTGTCGACGTCTATGCCCGCAATCCCCGCCGCCATGTGGCCAGCCACCTCAACGGTGTGCCGGGCGTGGCTCGCGACTGCGACCTCGTGTTCACGGTCGCCAATCCGCACGTCGTGCCCGACATGGCCACCATCGAGTGGACCGTTCGCAATGACGGCCAGGAGTCGGCCGCCATCGGCGACCTGGGGCATCGCTGGTCGGGCGCGCGGATGTTCAGCGTGGAGGAGAAGACGGCCTACCTCGGAACCCACCACATGGACTGCGTGATCCGTGTGCACGGCGCGGTATACGCCGTGCGGCGCGCGCCGGTCACCGTGCGGGACATCAAGCATCTGCCATCAGCGGCTACCAACAATCCTTCGTGGCGTCGCGTGAAGAGCGCCAAGAAGCGCTGGTAGGCTGCGCGAAAGAAGGCAAGCAATGATCGCTCACGAATACGCCATCATCGGCCACAAACGCTCGGAGATCGGGCGCTGGCTGGGCTTCGCTTCGGTGGTGCTCGCGCCGATCGTCACGAGCCTCATCACCTGGGCGAGCAACTGGCCGCTGCTGACCGCGTCGATCCAGGCCAAGATGGGTGCATTCACCTTGTCCACGGGGCTTGTGTACGCCGCGCTCTACTGGGGCTTCAACCGATACGGTTGGAGGTGGCTCGACAAACTGCTTGGCATTCCCAATCTTGGCGGGTCCTGGACAGTGACGGGCCAGTCGCTCACGCTCGAGGGCGAAATCAAGTTCGACTGGAGCGGAACGCTGACGATCACGCAGAAGTGGGATCGCATCGCGATCGAGCTCAAGACCGCGCAGTCGGGCTCCTTCAGCGAAACCGCCTCGGTGCTGCTCAAGCACGACGGCGCCGCGAAGCTGTCCTACAGCTACCAGAACCATCCGCGCGCGGGCGAGCCGGAACTGCAGAAGCACCAAGGGTTCTGCGAGCTGACTTTCGACATTGACCGAAGCCGCGCCGAGGGTCACTACTTCAATTCCATGGGGCGCTACTCGTTTGGGCGGATGACGCTGACGCGTGCGGCGGCGCCATCATGAACAGAATCTGAGGATGAGGATTGCATGCGTGGGATGGGGTTCGCTCGTGTGGGACCCGGGTGTGCTTCGGATTGCCGGGGCTTGGAAACACGATGGGCCGTCGCTGCCAGTCGAGTTCGCACGGGTTTCGCGCGATGGCCGGCTGACACTGGTCCTAAACCCAGGGGCAGTGGTCGTCGAGACACTCTGGTGCGAACTTGACTACAACTCGCCGGAGGGGGCACAAGCGGCCCTGGCGGGACGTGAAGGCTGTGCTGTCCACGCGATTGGTATGTGGCCGGGCGACATGCCCGATCACCGAACGGGTGCCGGCGAGATCGCGGCATGGGCTCTGCGACAGGCGCTCGATGCGGTCGTTTGGACGGCCCTACGCCCCAAATTCGGCGGCCGCGATGGTGAGGCTCCCGGCAACGCGGATGAAGCGATCAAGTACCTGATGGGCTTGCGGGGTGATGCCCTGGACCGCGCTCGCGACTATGTTCGAAAGGCGCCAAGTCAAATTCAGACCAGCTTTCGTGGGGCCGTGGCGGCAGCACTCGGGATCGAGTGAGGGCCGCCCTTTGTCCTTAAGTTCGGGTGACCGCATTCGAGGGTGCGGGCGTTGCGCATCGCCTGCGAGCGATGGACTGCCGGGACCGCCGTTGCAGAATGCGGAGAGCGAACTGATCCGATTGGCCAGCGGAGAAGCCCTCGGCGTCTAGGAGCAACGATGGCACCCGCAACAACGGCGGGTAGCGCCGCTCGTGCATCACCGCCAGGAGCTGTTCGGTGGTGTAGTGGCGCATGCCCGTCAGAAGGACGACGAACCTGTTGCAACGATGGGTGAGCATGGCGGCCCCCTAGTCCAGGGCACGCCGGATGGTCATCGCATCCGGGTGTTCGCCGATGAACTCCAGCAGCAGCTCGTACTTCGCGTTCAGGCTGTCCCAGCCTCGCCAAAGCATGCCGTTCATCGCGAACGTGGTGGCGATGATGCCCGCCACCTCGGCACTGACGGTGCCGTGAAAGCCGTTGCCTTCGACCGTGACCTCGAACGCGTCGACGCCAGCCGGGTACATGAACGCACCGCCGTTGGAGAGCTCGACGTAGTTCCAGTAGCCGCCGCGATAGGACGGGCAGAGGTTGCCCATCCAGTCGTACACGGACATCTCGAACTTCATCATCGCCCGCGCACCGAAGTGCTTCGGAAGGAAGTCCATGCGCTGCTCGGCGGGCACGATGCTCGCCGTGATGCGCGCGTCGCCGTCGTTGGCCTGGCAGGGCGCCAGAGCGAAGGAGAGGGAATCGTGGTTCATGTCGCTTTCCTTTCAAGCGCATGAGCACGAGCGAACCCGACTCGGGGTGTCGCCCGAGCTCGGGTTGGGGATGTGCGGGGAGACCCCGCGGAGAACGGCCTACTACCCGTCGAAGACACCACCGCTGGGCGGGAGGCACCGGGTTGTCTGCTGAGCCGGCAGATGCCGGCGAAGGATGAGAGTGGCCTGCGGGCGCAGGCAGATTGAAGTGCGGGTCACGACCGCAAACGCCGGCCAGGCCGGAACGCTGGTGACAGCGGCAAAGGCAGAGATGCCGATCGCATAGTCAGTATGAATCAACGATGCCCGGTCGAAAAGGGGCATCGCACGGCGCATGCCCATCCGTCACTCGTCCGCCCCGCACCTGCAGCGGCGGATCTGTCACTTTGGCCCGCGCGGCGCCCGAAATCCGGGGGGACTTCGAGCCGCCTTTCCGGTTGAAGGCGGTCGCCATCTTCGGGACGATTGGCGCCACGGCAACCCGCCCATCGACGGCGTTGCCTGACGTTCAACCCACAGGTCGAGATCAGTCCATGGGGCGCCTACCCTTAGATTCGTTGAGCCTGCTCATCAGCGTGGTCGAAGGCGGCCGGAGCTACAAGGAAGTGGCGGCCGACCTCGGTGTCGCGCGTTCGACGGTCGAGCGTCGGATCAAAGGCCTGCTGCGCAGGCTTCAGCAGGCCGGTGCACTGGGCTCGATCCGGGTGGACTGGCTGGACAGCCTGGTCGCGATCCGCCGCGAGCGGGAGACGATCATGGCCGCCGCGCGCGCACACGATGTAGGCGCACCGCCGCCGCCGTGCCGGGTTGTGCTGGATGCGGATGAGGTCGCTGCCGGTGCGAGCCGCCTTCGCTCAAGCTGCCGAAGTGCCAACCGGGACATCGCGCTGATCTACACGCTGCTGTGCACCGGCCTCAAGACCATGGAACTCGCGCTGCTGGAGGTGGGCGACTACCTGGATGAGAACGGCGACGTCCGACGGGTCTCGACACTGCGTGGGGAGGTGGCGGCCAGCGGCATCGCGCGACCGCTGTACTTCAACTCGTCGCGAGCCGTGGCCAGCATCGACATCTACCTGGAAGAGCGCCTGCGTCGGCGGTTGGGCACCGGCGAGCCCGGGCGCTTCCGTGGGCTCGATCCGAAGAGCCGCCTGTTCCTGACCGAGGTGGGCAGGCCGTTCCTGATCACCCGGCGTTCACCGACCGATTCGCGGCTCACCTCCAAGTACCTTCAGGCGACGCTGCGCCTGGCGTTCGCGCGCGCCGGATGGGTTGGTATGACGGCACAGCAGGCCCGCAGGCAGGTGGCGCTCTCGCTGGATCGACAGGGCGCGGACAGGGCCCAGCTTCGGGAACTGCTTGGGCTGCGTTCGGCACGCCAGGTGCGAAGGCTGCTCAGGCTGCCGCCCATGCCGCTCGACCTCGTGTCTCACGAGATCGTGTAGGCCCGATCATGGCCGCAGACGCCCAGGAGGTTGCCATGGACGCAGCGAAGTACTTCATCCGGGGCGTCACGCTGCTGGCGACCGACCCGGGCCTGCAGGAGGCGTTGTCGAGGGTGTATGAAAGCTCGGAGCGTCCGCGATGCATGTGCGTTCGCGGTGGCGTGGAGATGTACATCGCCAAGCATGGCGAGTACGTCGTCAAGCGCATGCCGGGCACCGGGGACATGCACCATCCGACCTGCCAGTCCTTCGAGCCCGAACCGGGTCTCTCGGGCCTGGGCGAACTCGTCGGCGAGGCCATCGTCGAGCACAACCCCGATCACGTGGAAATCCGGACCGACTTCCCGTTCTCCAGGGTCTCCGGCAAGGCAATGCCGCGCGGGGAGGCGAACGGCGAGCCTCCCGCCGTGAATGCACCGCGCAAGCGGATGAGCCTGCGAGCTGTACTGCACTTCCTCTACCACCGCGCCGGGCTCAACCGCTGGTATCCGGCGATGGAGGGAAGGCGCTCGCAGGGCGTGATCAAGAAGTACCTCGAGCTTGCGGCAGCCGGCGTGACGCTCAAGGGCGAGACCTTGGACAAGCGCCTGTACGTGCCCGAGCCGTTCCGCGTTGCCGACAAGGAAGAGATCGGTGAGCGGCGGCGGCGCAAGCTGGCCATGCTGCTCTCGCCGGGCGACGACGTGGCCTACAAGATGGCGATCGTCATCGGGCAGTTCAACGGCGCCGAGCAAAGCGCCTACGGGCGCAGGCTGTTGGTCAAGCACATGCCGGACGTGCCGCTGTACATGGAGAACAAGGCCTGGGAGCGCGCCGAGCGCGCGTATGCGGCCACCCTGCAGGCCCGTGACGCCGATCTGGAGCGCAAGCCGATGGTCGTGATGGCCGCGCTGATCTACGCCAAGCGTGAGCACCTCTACCAGGTGGACTCGCTGTCGATGACCCTGGTCTCGGATCAGTGGATACCGCTCGACGGCCTCCATGAGCTGCCGCTGGTCGAGGAACTGCAGCGGCAGGGCCGTGCCTTCTTGAAGCCGCTGCGCTTCGACGCCAAGAGTGGCGCTTGCTTCCCGAACGCATTGCTGCTCGATACCGAAGGCGGGCCATTCCCGCTGCATGTGGTGAGTGCCTTCCTTGACCCTAAGGAACAGAGCGCCAAGGAGAAGGCGGTCCAGGCCGCGGGTGGCGACGCGTGGGTGTGGCGCACCGACCAGGCCTTGCCTGCGCTGCCGCCGCGTGCGGGTTCCGGGACAGCCCTTGCAGGGTCTAACGCGGCGCGAGGGCAGCGCGTCCCCGAAGTCGGATAGCAATGGTGGGTCGCGGGGCTCGAGCGCCCGCGGCAAAGGCTCCCGACGAAGCCAGTAGCGGGGGCAACGCGAGGCCACCGGGGTCAGCCGCGACTCGCGATCGGCTGGCACTTGGCCTTTGCGAGCGGCTCTTGAGCCCAGACGCTTGAACCGTAGGCTGGCCGCATGGTCCGCGAGGAAGAGAAGCACCTGATCCGCCAGTGCGTCGACGCGCTGCGAGAGGGCATTCCGGGCTTCAAGTCGCGCCGGCCGCAGATGGAGATGATCGCCGCGGTGGCCAACACGCTGTCGCGTTGCCGCGCAGAAGACGAACAGGCGGGCAACGGCGACCACCTCGCGATCGTCGAAGCCGGTACCGGCACGGGCAAGTCGTTCGGTGCCCTGGTGCCGGCGCTCGTGATGGCGAAGTGCAGGCAAAAGCGCCTTGTCGTGAGCAGTTCGACGGTGGCGCTGCAACACCAGTATGCG
>JAFEEF010000083.1:9903-55037 GCA_018241265.1 Pseudomonadota bacterium
CGGGGCAGGGTGGCCTCGACCTTGCGGGCGAGCGCGGCCCCGGCGGTGCCGAAGACGCACCCCGGCGGGTGGCAGTGATGAGGGAGTTGCTGGCCTCCTTCGACGCGGGTCGCTGGAGCGGGGATCGGGACGAACTGCCATTGCCCGTGGTCGACGAGGTGTGGGATCGCGTCACCACGGATCGCCAGGGCTGCGCCGGTTCCAAGTGCCCGGAGTTCGCACGCTGCCCGTTCCAAGCCGCGCGGCAGCGGGTCAAGGAGGCGGACCTCGTGATCGCCAACCATGACCTCGTGCTGTCGGCCATCGACATGGAAGGGGCGAGTGTCCTTCCGCCGCCCCAAGAGACCATCTACGTGTTTGACGAGGCCCACAGCCTGGCCGCCAAGGCGGTGGAGCACTTCTCAGCCAGGCATGCGCTGCGCGGGGCGATCGACTGGCTGGAAGGGGCGTGCAACGCGGTGCGCGATGCGGTCCTCGGGCTGCGGCTCGACGAGCAGCTGATCCGCGACAGCCGGGCCAGTGCTGAACGCATCGAGCGGGCGCTGCGCGATCTGCACCAGCGGATCCACGGCACCAACGGCTTCGAGGAGAAGCGCGCCCGGCGGTTCAAGTCCGGTCCGTTGCCGGACTGGTGCGAGACGGTTGGTGGGCAGGTCCTGGCCGCCGGCGAGGATTTGCAGAAGACCTTCGCTTCGCTCCGGGAGCATGTCCTCGAGAAGGCGCCGAGTGTGGGCACGCTGGCCACGCAGGTCCTGTCCGTGCTGGGCTTCTACGTGGTGAGGCTGGACAACCTGGTGGACACCTGGCACCTGATGCTGGCCGAGCAGCCGGAGGATGCGCCGCCAATCGCGCGCTGGATCGAGCGACATGACGAAGGCGGGCGTCCGGACGACTATCTGGTCTGCGCGTCGCCGATCAGCGGCGGCGACAAGCTTCGCAAGCTGCTGTGGAATCGCGCGAGTGCTGCCGTGGTGATGTCCGCGACCCTGACGTCGTGCGGCACCTTCGATCTGTTCCTGCGCCAGTCGGGTCTCGGCTTCTTCGACAGCCCGGCCTTCCTGCGCGTCGAGTCGCCCTTTGACTTCCGCAAGAACGCGCAGCTCGTGGTGCCGGCGATGCGCACGGAGCCGACGGCCGCGGAGGAACACACGCGCGAGGTCAGCGACCGGCTGCCTTCTCTCGTGGAGACCCTCGGCACGCTGGTGCTCTTCACATCGGCACGGCAGATGCGCGAGGTCTACGCCCAATTGCCCGAGGACCTGAGGCGGGTCACCTTGGTGCAGGGGTCGATGCCCAAGGGCGAGATGCTCGCGCGGCATCGCGCCGCCGTCGACCGCGCCGATCGGTCCGTGCTGTTCGGCCTGAGCACCTTCGCCGAAGGCGTTGACCTGCCAGGGGAGTACTGCACGCACGTCGTGATCGCCAAGCTCCCGTTCTCGGTGCCGGACTCGCCGCTCGAAGAGGCGCGGCGTGAGTGGGTCGAGTCGCGCGGTGGGTTGCCTTTCATCGAGATCACGGTGCCGGAGGCCGCGGTGCGGCTGAAGCAGGGGCTGGGGCGGCTGCTTCGCACGATCCATGACCGAGGGCGCGTGACGATCCTGGACAGGCGGATCGTGACCAGGCGCTGGGGTGGGCTCCTCATGCGCGGCATGCCCGATTTCGAGCTCGTGATCGAGCGTGGTCGCGCAAGCCGCCCAACGGCGGCCCGTACCGAGGACTTGAAAGAGCCGAGTCCGGCGGGACCATGAATCTCCACATTCACCAACTTGCGAAGGAGAGATGAATGGTCGCAATGGCACAGAGCAAGGCGAACGGGCAGGGCGGTGGCCTGGTCCCGGCCGCGGGCGGCGCGGTGGCGATCCCCACGCTGCTGGGCCGCTCGGCGCAGCGCATTCCGGTGGGCGGCCGCATCCGGGCCGGCATCAAGGTGCTGACCCGGCGAGCGGCCGAGTCCGGCCAGGCACGCGAGATCTACGACGCCGGCGTGGCGCAGGGCAAGGGGTTCGACGCGATCGAGCGGGAACTCGCCGTGGCGCTGCCCGACCTCAAAAACCCGCTCACGCCGAAGAACGTCCCGTACTTCACCGTCCGAGGCGAGGACTTCCCGAACCCGGAACTCGCGCGGCAGATCATGGACCTGTATGCCGAGGATCGTGGCGACGGTGTTCAGCGTCTGTATCGCTTCCCGGTGGTGTTCCCGGCCGATGCCTGGCAGAACGTCATGCCGCATGAGCTGGTGACCTGGACGTCCAGCGAACGGCGCTTCTGGTCCGAGTACTCCGAGGACGGGCAGACGCGGTACTGCAAGACCTACGAGCAGCCGCCGGCGCCGGGCGCAGGCCGCCGCGTCGTGCGCATCTTCGGCGGGCGCAAGGTAACGCTGCGCGCCGAGAACAACGGGCTGTGCGATCCCGAGAGCTGCGTCGAGTACCAGGGCAAGAAGTGCAACCTGTCGGGCCGGTTCATCTTCTTCGTCCCCGGCATCAAGTCGATCAGCGCTTTCGAGCTGCCGACGAACAGCTTCTACGCCATGCAGGCGGCCATCGAGAAGTTCCAGACGATCGGCTTCATGCGCGGCGGCCGCATCTCTGGCTTCCTCGACGGCCAGCGCACGCCGTTCTACATCAGCAAGCGCCTGGTGGAGGTCTCGCGGATCGACGAGGAAGGCCGTCCAACCCGCGTGGCCCAATGGCTGATTGAACTCGAGGCGCCGGTGGATCCGACCGCACTGCTGCGGCACGACGAGGACCTCGACGCGCTCGAGCTTCGCGCTGCGGATGCGGCCAACGTCCTTCAGGGTCATGGCGGCGGAACGAGCACCGTCCAGGTGGTCAGTGAAGACGGCGTGATCGAGGTCGCGAGTCCGTCCCCCGTGGTCGAGCAAACCGCGGAGCGCGGCCAGCGCTCTACCGGCGCGTCAATCGAGAGCAGGCCGGCGGCGCCGGCGCGGGCCGAGCCTGCGCGCTCCGCCCCGCCGAAGCGCGGCGAGGCGCCGCCGGCTGGCAGGTCGGCAGCGGCGGACACCGGTGCCGAGGCCAAGGAGGTGGCGTGGCTGTTCGATGCCGCCGCGGCGCTTGGTGTCGATGCCGAGAGCTACGAGCGCTACGCCACCAAGCGCTGGGGCCAAGGCTGGAAGAAGGCCGCCGGTGGCCGCAAGCGTGCACTGGAGGACCTCACACCCTTCCAGGACGACGGCGCCGGCTTCGTCGAGAAGGTGAAGGGCGAGCTCGAGGTCTGGGCTTGAGTGCGGTCGGCGCCGTGCAAGGCGGCGCCATCGCTGGACCCGCCAGCGCTTGAAGCATGGCGCCGCGGGCCGATGCTGGGGCAGGTGCTCAGGACGCTCACGCACAACCGACGGAAGGAACTCTCATGATCACTGTGGCGCAGTTTTCGGACCTGCATTTCAGCGGGAAGAACCTCGACGAGGCGGGTCGATGCTTCGGCTTCGCGGTGGACCAGGCGATCAGGCAAGGCGTTGATGCGGCCGTGATCTCGGGCGACGCGACGGACCATGCGCTCGACGTTCACAGCCCGGCGGTCGAACGCCTTGCGCGCGAGGTCCGGCGTCTCGCCGACCACTGCCCGGTGCTGATGCTGCAGGGGACGTTCTCTCACGAGCCTCCCGGTACCCTGGCGATCTTTCCGCTGCTCAGCGGCCGGCACCCGGTGTTCGTGGCGAACCACCTCGGCCAGGTCGCACTGATGGAGGAGGGCCGCTGGGTGCCCTCGCAGGCCTGGCGCTTCGACGCGGTCCCCGCCGGAGCGCGGGCCATCTTCACCTGCGTCCCGACGGTCAACAAGGCGGTCGTGGCGGCCACGGTCGGCGCCACCGAGGCTGCGGAAGCGGTCGGTCAGGAACTGGCCGCGCTGCTGGCCGGGTACGGGTCGATCAACCGAGCCGCACGCGCAGCGCAGGTGCCGACGATCGGCGTAGCGCATGGCACGGTCACGGGCTGCGTGACGGAGCACGGCGTCCCGATGGCGGGCTTCGACCACGAGTTCACCACCACGAGCCTGTTCTCCGCAGGTACCCAGGCCTTCATGCTCGGGCACATCCACAAGCATCAGAGCTGGGACGACGGCGGGCGACTGATCGCCTATGCCGGCTCGATCGGCCGCTTCCACCACGGCGAGCTCGATGCCAAGGGCTTTCTGCTGTGGGAGGTCGAGGCGGCGGCGGCTCGATTCCAGTTGGTCGAGACGCCGGCGCGGCGCACCGTGGACCTGGTGTTCGAGGGTGTGCCGGATGCCGAGCAGATCGCCGCGGCGGTTCGTGAAGTGAACGTGTCCGGCGCCTACGTCCGGGTGCGGTGGCAGGTGGGTGAAGAGGAACGAGGCAGCGTGGACCGCGAGGCCATCAAGCGGGCCCTGGGCGACGCCGCCGACGTCCAGCTCGAAGGGCGGGTCGTTCCCGTCGTGCGCAGCAGGGCGGCAGGGATCTCGCGCGCGTCGTCGCTGCAGGAGAAGGTGAGGGTCTGGGCACGCGCCACCGGCAGCATGGACGGTCCGCTCATCGAGCGCCTCGAGGCCCTGGCCCACCGCGAGCCCGCCCAGATCGCGAATGCGATCCTGGCCGGCGACGAGGAAGCCGGGCCGACTACCCACCCGGTCCCCGACGAGACGGCGCCGCTGCCGCAGCCGTCCGGGGACGGGCGTGTGGCGGAGGCCCTGCGCGAAGCCGAGGCGATGGAGCTGTTCTGAAGCGGACTGGTCTTGAAGGAAGTGAAGGCGGCGGGAGACTCGTACGAAGCGGGTCGATGGGCGGCCGTGCATGGAGCAAGAAGATGGACGATCAAGTGAAGCAAGCGGACGAGGTGTCCCGCGACGGCTACCAACCGCTGTCGCTGACGCTCACGGGTTTCAAGGGGATCCGCAGCGGTCTCGGTCGTGACACGATCACGCTCGACCTGGAGGCGCTGGTCGGTGACGCGCAACTGGTGGCCATTGCGGGCAGCAACGGGCGCGGGAAGACCACGGTCATGGACAACCTGCACCCCTTATGTTGAATTCACTGTGTCAACAGTGGGCCAAGACGCGGCGTCTCACTGCCGCTGCAGGGTGGCAATCAATGGGCATGAAAGCTTGCCCCGCCTCGTGCAGCAGTCGCGAACGAGGCCAGCCAGCGCCGACTCGATCCGCCGCAGATCCTTCAGCTTCTGGCGCACGTCAGCGAGCTTTGCTTCAGCGAGCTTTCTCGCCTCGTCACAGTGCGTGCCGTCGTCCAGTCTCAGCAAGCCCGCAACCTCGTCGAGGCTGAAGCCCAGGCGCTGTGCGGCCTTCACGAACCGCACCCGTGCGACGTCCTTCGCCTCATAGCGCCGAATGCGGCCGTAGGGCTTGTCGGGTTCGGGCAGCAGCGCGCGGCGCTGGTAGAAGCGCACCGTCTCCACGTTGACCCCGGCCGCCTTGGCGACGGCCCCAATCGTCAGTCCCTGCTGATCGCTGTCCATGCCGCTTGACTCCGTACATGAGTACGGAAATAAGCTTACGCCATCGTCTCTCCGACCGAGGAAAGTGCATGACGGAATCGCAGACCGGGCGCGGCGCGCTCGTCGGCGGCGGACTGGCCGCGATCCTGGCTTCCGCGTGCTGCCTGGGCCCGTTGGTGCTGGTGACCCTGGGCTTCAGCGGTGCGTGGATCGGCAACCTCACGGCGCTGGAGCCCTATCGGCCGTTGTTCATCGGCGTGGCGCTCGTCGCCATGGGCTTCGCGTGGCGCCGCATCTATCGGCCTGCTCAGCAGTGCAAGCCGGGCGAGGTGTGCGCGATCCCTGAGGTGCGGTCCACCTACAAGGCCGTCTTCTGGATGGTGGCCGTGCTGGTGCTGATCGCGCTTGCTTACCCCTTCGTCCTTCCGCTGTTCTATTGACCAGGAGTGCTCCATGAAGAAGCTGATCGCCGTCCTCGCCCTGTCCGGCGCGGCCGCCGTCCAGGCGGCGTCGCAGACCGTGACGCTGGACGTGCCGGGCATGACCTGTGCGGCGTGCCCGATTACCGTGAAGAAGGCGATCTCGAAGGTCGATGGCGTGAGCAAAGTCGACGTGAGCTACGAGAAGCGCCAGGCCGTCGTGACCTTCGATGACGCTAAGGCCAGCGTGCAGAAGCTGACCCAGGCGACCGAGAACGCGGGCTATCCGTCCACCGTCAAGCGCTGACGCCGCAGCGATCGAGGAGGCCATCATGAGCGTCATGACGCGCGTCGCGGACAAGGCCGGAGCGCTGGGCAGCATCGTGTCGGCGATGGGTTGCGGGGCTTGCTTCCCGGCCCTGGCCAGCCTCGGCGCAGCACTCGGGCTCGGCTTCCTGAGCCAGTTCGAGGCCGTGTTCGTCACCGTGCTGCTGCCGCTGTTCGCGGCGCTGGCGCTGCTCGCCAACGCACTCGGCTGGTTCAGCCACCGCCAGTGGCAACGCAGCGTGCTCGGCATGATCGGTCCGGCCATCGTGCTGGTCGCCAGCTTCACCGTGGCCGAAAAGCTGCTCTACGTGGGCCTCGCGACGATGGTCGCGGTGTCGGTGTGGGACTTCGTCTCGCCGGCGAACCGGCGCTGCGGGCCGGACGGCTGCGAAGTCCCGCCCAGGCACGCCTGAAGCTATCACGCTGCGGCTGCCGGCGGAAGGTAACCCGATGACCGAACTCGCGATCAGCGGCATGACGTGCGAGTCGTGCGCCACGCACGTTCGCCAGGCCCTGGAGAAGGTGCCTGGTGTGCGTTCGGCGCAGGTGTCCTACCCCAAGGGAACCGCACGCCTCACGCTCGCCCCTGACACACCCGTGGCGGCACTCGTGTCGGCCGTGGCCGCAGCCGGCTATCGCGCGCGCGTGCCCGAGGCGGCGCCGGATCCGTCGCGCGACGGCTTCTTCGAAAGGGCGCGCCACTGGTTCGGCAGTGGGCAGAAGGAACGCGGCGGCGGCGAGGTGCTGCATGTTGCCGTCATCGGCAGCGGCGGCGCCGCGATGGCCGCGGCGCTCAAAGCGGCCGAGCGCGGCGCGCGGGTCACGCTCATCGAACGCGGCACGATCGGCGGCACCTGCGTCAATGTCGGCTGCGTGCCGTCCAAGATCATGATCCGTGCCGCGCACGTCGCGCACCTGCGGCGGCGCAGCCCGTTCGACGTCGGCGTGTCCGCGGCCGAGCCGACCATCCTGCGCGACCGCCTGCTCGCGCAGCAGCAGGCGCGGGTGGACGAACTGCGCCGTGGCAAGTACGAGAGCATCCTGGAGGTCAGCACGGCCATCACAGTGGTGCACGGCACGGCGCGCTTCACGGACGCTGGGTCGTTGACGGTGGTGCTGCGCGACGGTGGCGAGCAGGTCGTGGCGTTCGACCGCTGCCTGTTGGCCACCGGCGCCAGCGCGGCGGTGCCGCCGATCCCCGGCCTCGCCGATACGCCGTTCTGGACTTCGACCGAAGCGCTGGCCAGCAGCGACATTCCGCCGCGGCTCGCGGTGATCGGGTCGTCCGTCGTCGCGGTGGAACTCGCACAGGCCTTCGCGCGTCTCGGCAGCCAGGTCACGATCCTCGCGCGCAACAGGCTGTTCTTCCGCGAGGACCCGGTCATCGGCGAGGCGCTCACCGCGGCGTTCCGCGACGAAGGCATCGAGGTGCTCGAGCAGACGCAGACCCGCCGCGTCACTCATGCCGGTGGCGAATTCGTGCTGACGACGAATCATGGCGAACTGCGTGCCGAGCGGCTGCTGGTGGCCACGGGCCGCACGCCGAACACGCGCGGGCTCAACCTCGAAGCCGCCGGCGTGAAGGTGGACGAGCAGGGCGCCATCGTGGTCGACGATCACATGCGCACCAGCGTGCCGAACATCTATGCCGCAGGCGACTGCACCACCCAGCCCCAGTTCGTGTACGTCGCGGCCGCTGCGGGCACGAGGGCGGCGATCAACATGGCCGGCGGCGACGCGGCACTGGACCTGAGCGCGATGCCGGCCGTCGCGTTCACCGATCCGCAGATCGCGACGGTCGGTCTCAGCGAAGCTGAAGCGCATCGGTCGGGGATCGAGACCGACCGCCGTACGTTGACGTTGGACAACGTGCCGCGCGCGCTGGTCAACCTCGACACGCGCGGCTTCATCAAGCTGGTGGCCGAAGCCGGTACCGGCCGTCTGTTGGGCGTGCAGGCGGTCGCCGCCGAAGCGGGGGAACTCATCCAGACCGCCGCCATCGCCATCCGTGCCGGCATGACCGTGCACGATCTCGCCGACCAGTTGTTCCCGTACCTGACGATGGTCGAAGCCCTGAAGCTTGCGGCGCAGACCTTCACGAAGGATGTGAAGCAACTGTCGTGCTGCGCCGGCTGAGCTTCAGCTGGACTTGAACAGGGAACTGCGCGGCGCATCGCCGCCTTGCGGCCAAGCGTGTGAACGGTCGCGACTGACGACCGTTGAAAGCGTCGCCGGCCATGCGAGCCTGATCGGAGACCAACTCCGAGGCATGCCATGCAGCCACTCCGACTCACCCTCAAGGGCTTCCGCGGCATCCGCGACGGCCTGGGTCTCGACGAGATCACGCTTGACCTGGAGCGCCTTGCCGACGGTGCAGAACTGATCGCCATCGCGGGCCCGAACGGCAGCGGCAAGAGCACGATCATGGACAATCTCGTGCCATATCTCGGCCTTCAAAGTCGTGCCTCGATGCCGGCAACCGGCGGCTTCTCGTACTACGAGCACGTCTATCTGCCGGAGAGCCTGAAGGACCTGACCTGGGCGCACGAAGGGCGCTGCTACCGCTCGCAGATCGTCATCCGAGTCAGTGGCCGGCGACGCACAGAGGCGTTCCTGCACATGCTCGATGATGGCGGACGCTGGTCCCCCGTGACGCTCGAGGATGGGACCATCTCGGATGGCCGGGTCGAGACGTACACGCGCTGTGTGGAGAGCATCTGCGGCAGTGCAGAAACCTTCTTCACCTCCGTGTTCGCAGCCCAGGGCAAGCGCCAGCTCAGCACCTATCGCAACGCCGAGATCAAGACGTTGTTGGCCGACCTGCTGGGGCAGGAGGAGATCCAGGCGCTGGGCCAGAAGGCAGCGGAGACCGCCCGCCTGCTGAAAGCTGGGCTGGCAACACTGCGTCAGGAACTCGCCGCGGTCGACGCGGAGGATCAGCACCTCGAGGCGGCGCGCCGAAAACTCGACGGCGCCGGCGATCGCGTGTCGGCGGCCGATCGCGCGAAGAGGTCAACGCAGTCTGCCCTGGAGGCCGCCCAGACGGGGCATGCCCGCGTGGTGGTCGAACGCGAGCAGTCGCGAGCCACCGATGCCCGGCGGGCACAGCTCATGGCCGAACGGCAATCCAACCTGGCAGGCGCGGCACAAGCGCAGAGCGCGCTCGATGTTCAGGAACGGGCCGAGCACCAGCGGCTGGAGCGCCTCGATCAGCGGGTCGCCAATCGGCTGCAGCAGGAACGTTCGCGGCGCCAGGCCTTGACCCAATCCCGGCAGCGATGCCTTGCGGCGCTCGCCGAGGCCGGCGCGGTGCGTCGCGCCGAAAGGCGCCTGCCGCTGGCGCAACGTGTGCAGGCGCTGCTTGGCGCACGCACGCTCGCCTGCCGCGAGCAGGTCCATCAGCTGACGCAGTGCCAAGGCGCGGTGCGCCTCGCGGAGCAGCGCGCCGCCGCCATCGAACGGGATGCGGGTCGGGCTGCGCTGAAGGCCGAGGAACTCGCGCGCCGGTTTGGACTGACCGGCGAGGTGCCCTGCGCCGGCACGGACCTGCAGGGACGTTGCAAGTTGCTCGCTGACGCGCGCGAGGCGCAGACGCTGATCCCCAACGCCCAGGCCCAGGTCGCCCGTCTGGTGAGCGAGAAGTCCGAGGTCCAGCGGGAACTTATCGATGCCCGCCGGCGTTGCGGGGCACTGGCCGGCGCGCCGCACGCCCTGGCGCGGGCCGAGGTCCGCGAGGCCGTCGCACGCGAGCGGGCGAACCGCTTGTCGGTCGTGCGTTCGAAGGCCCAGGCGTGCGCGCAGGCGCAGGCGACCCTGGTCGAGATCGAGCAGGAACTTCAGGCGCTGGGGCTGCAGGCGAGTGAGGGCGCCGCTGCCGAGACCATCGACGAACGTGCGGAGCGCCAACAGATCGCGGCGGCACGAAAGGCGATCGAGGCGCAACGAGGTCAGCAGGCCAGGCAGACCGAAGCGGCGCTGGCGCGCCTGGATCAGGCGCTCGCAACGCTGCCGCCCGCCTTCGACGAGCAGCAAGCCGCGCGCGCAGCCCGTGCGCTGGGTGCCGCGAAGGAGGCCCTCGCTGCGGCGGAGCGGGCAATGCTCACCGCGGTGCGTGAGTCGCAGCAGCTCGAGGAGGTCTCCAAGCAGTCGGCCCGGCTGGGCGAACGCCGCGAAAGCCTGCGCGCGCGCTGCGCTCGAGTCGAGGATGAGCTGGGCAACTGGAACCTCTTCGCCCGTTGCATGAGCAATGACGGGCTGATCGCTCTGGCGATCGACGATGCGGGACCTGCGCTGTCGGCGCTGGCAAATGACCTGCTGCTGGCCTGCTACGGGCCGCGCTTCACGGTGTCCATCCGAACCTTGCTGGAGACGGCCAAGGGCGAGCAGAAGGAGGGCTTCGACATCGTCGTCCACGACGGCGATACCGGCGACAGCAAGAGCGTCGGCATGATGAGCGGGGGCGAGCGGACGTTGGTGGAGCTTTGCCTGACCCGGGCGATCGCGCTGTACCTGGCCCGAAACACGGGACGCCGATACACGACCCTGTTCACCGACGAGGCGGACGGCGCGCTGGATCCGCAGCGCAAGCGCATGTTCATGGCGATGAAGAGGGAAGTCCTGCGCCTGGGTGGCTATGAGCGTGAGTACTTCATCTCGCAGACGCCCGAGCTGACGGCGATGGCGGATGCCGTGATCGACGTCGACGCGCTGAAGGCGGATGCGTGCGATGTCGATCGCGGCGTGTCAATGGCGTAGTCGCGGTCGTGGCGCGAGCCCGGCGCCGACAGCGCTGGTCACTGCGTGCCGGACCCTGGCATGCGCGGCTGTGCGACACCGACCCGCGCACCAAGGCCCCACAGGTACGCTTGGTCGAGTATCGGCTCGCATGCCGGCTCGCTTCGGGCGAGTTCCTCCAGGGCGTGCAGCAGGTGATCGGTGACACCGGGGCGTCCGGCGATCATGGCCAGCTTGTAGAGCCGCAACAGCGCTCGCGCGAGAGCGAGGTCCGACATGAGGGCGCATGTCATCGCAGACCTCCAGCGGGGCACCTGTGCCCCTGTCCTTCGCAGCTTAGACCTTGCTCCTGTGTCAAGGTCAAGACTTGGCCCGCGGCTCAGCGGCGCATCGAAACCACCTGCGGGCCGGTGGCGCGGCGCAGCTCGGCCAGTTCTCGCTCTCGCCGTTCGAGCATGAGGTGAGCGTCCTGCCAAGCCGCGAAGTAGTGATCGACGAGCGCGGCCAACTTGCCCAACTGCTCGCGCAACTCGCGGTTCTCCTGGCGCAGCAGCTTCGCCTGACGTGCGGGGGCGCCTGACGGGCCGCGTGCGCTTCGCTGGGCCTCGTGCAGCGCCGCCAAGACCTCGGGGTGGTACCGATACAGCGCATTGCGGGAGATCCCGGCGATCTGACACAGGGTCGTCGCGGTGAGCGGCTGCACCGCGACGCCTGTGCTTGGCGTGCGAACCATGGTGGCCAACGCGTCCCGAAGCCGCTGCGCCGTGGTCCGGCTATCGGCGTCGACCTTTACCTCACGCATGGCTGTTCTCCTCGGCGCTTCCCGCGTCGAGCGTCCGAAGCAGGGCATGGGCCTCGTTCAGGCGCTCGCGGACGATGCGCAGCGTTTGCCGCGGCAGAGCGGGTTGGTTCAGCAGCGACTCGCAACGTCGCGCCTGCTCGAGCCAGTAGGTCCGATGCTGTGGCGAGACCACGAAGTTCCTGCAGCGCGCGCAGGTCGAAGGTTCGCGTCGCGCCGGGTTCGGCCCGGCGGCGTTGCCGAGGCAGGCGCTGTGTTCTTCGCGGTAGACGCAGAAACCCCAGTCGCACACGCCGAGCACCAGGCCCGCGTCGACCAGCAGGCGCGCGTAGCTCTTGAGGTCCTGCTTCAAGCGGCTGCCCCTGAAACGAGGGCGCTTGGCCACGATCTCGATGCCTGCGCGGCCGCCGAGGCCCGGTGCGGCCAGCATGTGCTCCCAAGCCGCCATGGACTGCTGCAGGATCTCGGCGTCGATCTCCTGATTGAGGCGATAGTCTGAGCCGACGTAACCGTGGTCGGTCTCCGCACGCTCGCGATGACCCAGGTGCTGGCTCAGCGCGAAGAGGCAGGTGCGGTCGCGCAGCGCCGCAAACCTGGCGAAGGTCTTGCGCCCCTGGTGGGTCGTCAGCCTCCAGGGCCGATCCTCATGGGTCAGCCCGAGTCTCGCGCCGAAGCGCTGCAACTGCGTGGCGACGCGCGACGGCGATGCGATCTCCAACTGATCCGCGCGGGCGTGAAACCACTCCGTCGCACCGTTGCCCCGGCGCCGGCGCAGCCACAGCTCATGGCGGCCCGATACCGTACGATGCTCCGCGGACAGTGCCTCGAGCACCGCAATCGCCTGAACGGCCACGGGCGGTGCGACCCATTCGTGAGGCCGGCCGTCGTATCCCGGCTGACGCTTGAAGATGCTGCCGACGATCACGGTGACCGGGGAATCGGCGCAAATACCGCCATCGTGCCGTTCCTGCACGCAGCCGGCCTTCAAGTGGAGGATCTCGCTGACCCGTGGCCCGACCAGATAGGACAGGACGACAAAACAGGCCGCGTAGAGCATGTCGATCCGCAAGACAAGCTCCGCCACCGACGCCACCGGCCGTTCGACTTCGGGCAGAGCACTGTTGGCCCGCTTCAACCTGCGCGTGGCCCGGTCGGTGTGAGCGTAGCCGCTTTGAGAGCATCCAGCGGTCGCAGTCATCGCCTGGCGGTAGGTCTCCATCGCCTGCAGGATCCGGCCGGCGTCGCGCGTGACGATGTCGACGGCGGCCTGGACCAGCGGCACGGCGACGCCGTCAGGGGTGGACGGCCACGGGCGGCGTAGACCCTCGCGATCACCGGCGGCCTGACGGTGGTTGCTGCCGGGGAACGGATCGAATTCCAGGCCGTCGTCCAGCTCCATGCGAAAGCGATGAAGGTAGGTGAACAGGTACAGATGGCGCTGCACCGTGGACGCAGACCGCAACGGTCCGCGCGCCATCGGCAGCTCGGCGAGCCAATGCTGAAACTGCAGCAAGGCTGTCGCGTCGAGCTCGGCAAATCGGCTGAGGCCCTCCTGGTCCATCCAGCGCACGAGGAATCGCAGGGAGAAGAAGTAGTTCAGGACCGAGCGCGGTCGCAGCGGCAGGCCCGTGCACAACGATCGGCACCGGATCAGCGCGACCAGTTGCTTGCAGGTCTGTCGCAGCGGCGCGTAGCGCGCGTCGGTGAAGCGGCGCCCCTCCTGCAGCGCGAAGTCCCAGGCCAGACTGACCGGCAGTTCCTCCTCGAGCGCGTTCGTCGGCGCGAAGCGCCAGACCGGATCCTCCCAGCGCGAGTCCTTCAGGAACCAAGCGCGATCGTCGGGTGCCGGTTCGATGGCGGGACGCGAAACCTGGAGTCGCGATGTCTGCATGGTCGAGCTGGTCGAGCCTCAACGCAGCTCCGGCAATGGCGGCAGGAGTGACCGCTGCGCTTCACCGGCCGCAAGGTCGTTCGCACCGAAGCGAGGGAGGATGTCTTCCTCGAGAATGCGCAGCGGCGGAGCGTAGACGGCCTCCCACCGCGCCGGGTGCAGCACCACAGCGGCCGCGCGCAAGTGATCGCGTGCCTGGAGCAGTCGGGCAATGGTGGCAGGGTCGCAGGGGATGATCGCGTTGGGGCAGGTGAAGCAGCCCATGAAGTGCGTGCAGAGCTCGCCGCTCCTCGATCCGGGCGCGGTGCCTGAGAGCGGATCCTTGCAGTCGAAGCCGAACATCGTGACCGCCGGCCCGCGCGGGGATGACGGCTTGGACGATACCGTCGGCAGGCTTGGAGGCAACGGCGTCTCGACGTGCCGCAGGAAGGCGCCCTGAAGATCCGCGATGCGCGAGCGATTGCGGGCGTGCACCAAGGGAGTCTGTACGTAGTGGACGGTCGTGGCGACGTTCACGTGGTTGGCGACGGCCTTGGTGCGCAACAGGTCGCCGCTGAAGCGATAGAAGCAGGCCAGCACGCTTGGACGAATGAGCGCGGGCGCGAATGGCGGCAGGCCGTGGCGCCTGCAGAACGGTCCGAGCCGGTGATGGACCGTGATGATCGACAGGGCGTTGACCGTGACGTGGCCCTTGAAGACGAACAGCCGATTGCGCTGCGCGACCGGCGCAAGAGGCACCAGCCGCGCGTTCCAGGCCTGGAGGTCCCTGACGAGTGCCGGCGGCTCGAAGGCCTGTGTGCTGTCGAAGGTCCGGCGCTGGATGCGCGATGCGCGCGCCTTGAACCAAACGAGCAGTTCGCGGTCGTCGAGCAGGGGCAGCGGCTGAAGGCAGTCGCGCGTGAGATCGGCGATGGCCTCCGGGTTGCCGGCGGTATGGATCAGGATGGCCAGGTAGTAGGGCAGCAGCGTCTCCGCTCGGGGGTACAGGTAGAGACCCAGCTGCTTGGCACCGCCGTATCGACGCACGGCTTGCTGGAGCCAGAAGTTGCCCTTGTGCTCGATGGTGTAGCGATCGGGAATGATGCCGCCGTAGCGTTCTTCGATCTGCGTGAGTACCCAGCCGAGCGTGCCAGGCTTGTCGCCTTCGGACACGCGCAGCCTGGCGGCCGACTCGCGAGCTGCGCGCATCGCGGCGATGTCCTCTTCGCAGGCACGCAGGATGGCGCGCAGTTGCTGCGGCGACAACGTTGCGCGCGGCGGCCTGTCGCGGCCCTTGCCGGGAAACGGGATGAAGGGGTAGTCGATGCTGCCGACGAGGTCGGGGCGACACCGCTCGAGCCATCGCAGCAGTTGGCGCAAGCACGAGTAGATCGACGCTCGGGTGGAGATCGCCCACGGTTCACCGTCGGGGCGTCGCTGCATGTTGAGCCACTCGATGTAGCGCACGACCGTCGTTCGATTCAGATCCGCAACCGACCTGACGGCGCCGGACTCGGCGGCGAACCGCTCGAAGACCAGCATCGAATTCCAGTAGGAGATGATGCCGCGGCTCGAGCGGGCTCCGACGTGGGCCCAGAACGCTTGGGCGATTGCGGCGCGCGCGTCCTCGGGCAGATTCAACGAAGAGAAGTCGACGACTGTCTTGCGAATCAGGCGAGGGGCATCGTGGCGCACCGGCCGCTGGACTTCGGCCGGAGCGGCAGCCAACTCGGAGGTGAACCGCCGCACAGCGACTTCGTGCCGGGAGGTCATGGTTCCTGCGCCCCCGACAGCAGCGTGTCCAGGACGCGCTTGAGCACGCAGGCATCGACGGCGATGGCGCGCAGGTACCGGTCCGTGGTCTCGACGTGCTCGTGGCCGAGCAGGATCTTGACGACGACCAGCGGGTTGACGTTGGCGCCCTCGTTGGCCAGATGTTCGAGCCGTGCCAGCAGCATGCATGCGAAGGTCGCGCGAAGCAGATGCGTGGTCGCCTTGAAACCGCAAGCCTGTCCGGCCGAACTGACGGCGCGCTGGTAGGCGTTCTTGCCAGCCGGGGCGCCGCGGGCGTTGATGAACAGTGGTGAGGTGTCAGTCGTTCGTCCGTTGCGGCGTGCGCGGCGAAGCCAGGCACGACGGAGCCCGGAACGATATCCGTTGGTCTCGTCGACCAGGCTCGCAGGTGCGACGACGTAGCCGGGCTTGCGGCCCTTGCGCAGAATCTCGATGGTGTGGTGAGAGGCGGCCGGGGGAGGTTGCTCGCCGATGTCGGTGACGCTGAGGCGCAGCAGTTCGCTGACCCGCAGGCCGGTGCACAGCTGCCAGCGCGCCATCAGGTCGTACGGTGGGGAGAGCGTTGCGAGCAACTCGCGGGCCTGCTCGGAGACGAGCGGCCGAGGCAGCGGTTCGTGCTGCCGCAGTACGAACAGGTTGCGGGCCCCGTCCGGTGCATACCGCATGCGAGTCGAACGGTGACGTCTCGCGACGCCGAAGTCACCAGCCTTGTCTGCCAGTGGCGACTCGCTCAGCCAGTGCGTCCGGACAGCCCAGGCATAGAACCTGAGGACGCCGCGGACTCGATGGTTGATCGTCGTGGTGCAGTAGGGGCGGCCCGTATGAGAGCTCGGCTGCGTCATCATGCGGTTGCGATAGGCGACCAGGTCGACGGCGTCCGCGCTGTTCCACGCGATATCGTTCTGCTCGAGCGTCTCGAACCAGTCGTAGAGGATCTCGGCGTAGGTTCGGAGCGTGTCCGGGGTGTGCGCGCGCTGGATCGAGTGCTCGTGCAGATAGGCGACTGCCGGTTCGATCAGTTGCCAGTGCTTGGTGAAGAGAAGCGGGAACCCGGCGGGACGCGGCTCGCGAAGCGAAAGCGTCAACGCCTTCGCTGCCATCGGCGCCAAGCGCGTGGCAACGTCGGCGGGATTCGGCAATGAGGCCTTGCGAAGGATCGTCACCATCGCGATCTACCTCGCGGTCAGATGCTTGACAGCCTCGACGAACGACATGTCGAGCAGGTGCATCGCCAAGTCGATGGCGCCGCCACCGCCGGCGCGAGCGCGCGTGTCGTACCACTTGACGCCGGTGGTCAGGATCTCGAACTCACCGCGCGCGGTACTGGCATGCCAGCGCAGGCTGTGCTCGGCCTTGAGCGGCTGGTACGTGGGGTCGGGCTTGACGTGATCGGCCAGCAGCGCGAGCGCGTCGCTGGCCGGCATCTGGCGAAGCCGTGTCAACGTCGAGGCACTGAACGATCTGCGTGATCGGCGCGCAACCATGCCGCGAACCCCTTCATGGGAGTTGCTGAAAACGCGGGACGCGCCGGGCTACTCGCCTCTGAAAGAGGCTGGGGCTGCTCGGGCTGTGGTCACTTTAGGCAGTGATGGCTCAGGAGGCAATCGCGTTGACACGCGCGAATGCAACCTAACACCCCTACCTCGTGATGCCGTCGCGGGCAGGTGCGGACGGCCTGGGCGCGTTCTCCTACTACGACCATGTCTTCCTGCCCGAGAGCACCAAGGAACTGGTCTGGCGGCACGGCGGCAAGCGCTACAAGAGCCAGTTGGTGTTGCGGGTCAACGGCAAGAAGAAGACCGAGGCCTTCCTGTTCGAGCACTGCGGGCCCGGCTGGGCGCCGGTGGTGCTCCGCGACGGCAACGTGTCGGACGGCAAGGTCGAGACGTACGAGAAGGCCGTCGCAGAGATCCTGTGCCCGGCCGATACCTTCTTCACGTCGGTCTTCTCTGCCCAAGGGAAGCGGCCGCTGTCGGCGTTCAAGAACGCGGAAATCAAGACGCTGCTGGCCGATTTGCTGGGGCTGGAGCAGGTGCGGCAGCAAGGGGCGCTCGCGGCGGACGTCGTCAAGCAGCTCAAGGCTGGCCTGGCTGTGGTCCGACAGGGACTGGCGCGGGCGCAGGAGGACGCGGCGGGCACGCGGCGCAGCCTCGCAGAGCTCGACGGTGCGTCACAGGCCTTGCTTGCGGCAACCGCCGAACGAACTTCGACAGCCGCGAGGTTGGACGCTGCGCGCCAGAAGCTGGCCACGGTCACCGCCGAGCACACTGGCGCCGCCGAGACTGAGGCTCGCCGCCGGGCGCTCGCCGACGAAGCCAGGCGGGCGAAGGAGGAGCACGATGCGGCGGCCCAGCGGCTGTCCCAGGAGTTGCCGCGCTTGCAGCAGCGCGAAACAAGCCTCCAGCAGCGGATCGCCGAGCGATGCCAGACGCACGGTCGGAGGCGAGCGCAACTGGTGAAAGACATCGCGGCGCTGACGGCGGTGGCCCGACTTCGCGAGAGCGTCGAGCGCGCCGCGGCGCGCCGGGACTTTGCGCGGCGTGTCGTGGCCCGGTGCCAGGCCATCGTGGGCCGGCGCCAGGCACGCGTCGACGTGCTGGAGCAGGCCAAGGCGACTCTTGTGGCGCGGCGACGCGAGGTCGAGTCGATCGACCGCGAGGCCGGGCAGATCGCGTTGCGGCAAGCGGACCTGCAGCGGCGCTTCGGCCTGACCTCTCATGTGCCGTGTGCCGGCATGGACATCCAGGGGCAGTGCCAGCTGCTCGGTGACGCGCGCGAGGCGAAGGCGCTGTTGCCATCGGCGGACGCGGCGCTCACCGGTCTGGCCGAGAAGAAGCGGGTTGCACAGCAGGAGATCGCCGACGCCGAGACGGCGGTGCACGCGCTGCCCGCTGAGGCGCAACTGCGCAACCAGGCCGAACAGATGCTCGAGACCGTCGAACAGCGCCTGCGACACATCGAGCTGCTGTGCGCGCGCCGGGAAGAGGTGACTCGTGCGGCACAGACGATCGATGGACACACCGCGGAACTGGCCACGCTGCCTGAGCAGGCCGCGCCGGAGACGGAGGACGAGCGTGCCGAACGTACCGACATCGCTGCAGCTCGGACGCGAGTCCAGGACGAGCTCAGCCGCATTACCGTGGTGCGCGACGAAGCATTGACCCGCATCGCCGAACAGGTCGCCCTGCTTCCCCCGCCGCTGGATGCTGCAGGGCTGAACACAGCGAGGCAGGAGGTCGAGGGTGCGACGCGGGCTGCAACAGCGGCGGAGGCCGCGGAGTCTTGCGCCCGGCAGCGCGAAGAGCGCGCGAAGGCGCTTGGCGAACAACTGGCTGAGATCGCGGCCAAGGAAGGGGCGGCGATCCGCGCCGCCAAGCGTGTCGAGGACGAACTCGCCACCTGGTCGCTGCTCGCCAAGTGCCTCAGCAACGACGGCGTGATCGCGCTGGACATCGACGACGCGGGGCCGACGTTCGCCGCGCTGGCGAACGAACTGCTGCTGGCCTGCTACGGGCCGCGGTTCACGCTGCAGGTGATCACGCAGTCGACCAACGGGAAGGGCGAGCTTCGCGAGGACTTCGACATCGTCGTGCACGACGGATCGCGGGACGAGTCGAAGAGCCTGAAGCTGGTCAGCGGTGGCGAGCGAGTCTGGATCAACGAGTGCTTGACCCGCGCGATCGCGCTCTACTTATCCGGCAACACCGGGCGCCGGATCGGCACGCTGTTCAGCGACGAGGCGGACGGGCCGCTTGACCCGGAGCACAAGCGCATGTTCATGGCCATGAAACGCGAGGTGCTACGCCTTGGCGGTTACGCCTGCGAGTTCTTTGTGAGCCAGACCCCAGAGCTGACTGGAATGGCCGATCGAATCATCGACCTGGAAGGCATGACGGCGCAGGGTGCGGAGGCGGTTGCTTGACTGCGTGCCATGCGAACGTCGCGTTGTCGCAGCGAAGCTGCCTTTCGCTTGGTCTCATCGGTCGGCGCTGGACGGCCACAAGCAGTCGGTGGGTGGTGCGCCCGAAAGCGGTCTGTCCTGACATGCTGCCCGGGCTTCACTTTCCAGGAGCGGCTTATCGAGTCACTGCCTCGATCAGGGCAGGTTGGCAAAGCGCACGTCGGCCCTTGGTGATGGGTAACCGCGTGTTCCGAAGGCCCGACGCTCTACATTTCAAGTGGGCCGTACATCAGCGGGTAGCCTCGGCAGTTGCAGATGCCCGGGCGATGAACGCCAGCAAAGCGGGCGTTGACTGCTTCTGGCGATGAACGACCAGATGACATTGCCGAAGTTGCCGCGGTAAGGTCGTAGCGACGCGGCACAGGCGCCCGCCCTCCAGCGCGTCGTTCACGACCCAGGTGGACAGGCAAGCGACACCCAGCCCTTCCTGCGCGGCACGCTGGATGGCTTCCGAACTGCCCAGCTCGATGCTGCGCCTGTAAGAGCGCAGATGGGGCAGCAGGCTCTGGTCTGTGGCCTCCCGCGTGCCCGAGCCCGATTCGCGAACCAGCCAAACCGCCTCACGCAGGATGCGCAGGGGTACACGCTCGCCTGCCGCGCTCGAGCGTGCCAGCGCACTGTCGGGTGCAGCCACGACCACCATCTCGTCCTGTAGCCATGGCGTGACCACCAGCGCTGGCTGGTGACAGGGACCCTCGATCAGCCCCACGTCGAGTTCGAAGGCGGCCACGGCATCGCAGACGGCCGCCGTGTTTCCGATCACGACCTTCGACCGCCAGGCGGTGGCGCTGCCGGGCTGCTGCGCCCCCATGAAGCCGGCGAGCAGCCTGGGCAGCACATAGTTGCCGATCGTCGTGCTGGCGCCGATGCGCAGCGACTGCGCCTGCGCGCTGCCGTCGCGCGACATCTGCTCGATTCCGGCCGCACCGTCCAGCAAAGCCAGTGCCCGTGGCAATAAGGCCCGACCACTGTCGTTCAGCAGCAGGCGCTTGCCGGCGCGGTCGAACAGGCGCAGTGACAACAGACGCTCCAGTTCATTGACCGCCGAACTGGTGGCCGATTGCGAGAGCGCGATCTCGGCGCTGGCCGCCGTGGTGCTGCCGCTGCGGGCCACCGCCACGAAGATCTGCAGCTGGCGCAACGTGAGCCGCAGTACGTCCATCGGGGTTGCCTTTTTGTAGCGATCAGATCGGTTGATCTTACGCAGATAACCCGTTGGACCGATCACAGGCCAAGTCCGAGACTCGCCTTGGTTCCCTCCTCTTGCCTGAATACCTGCATGACCACCACCGCACTTCGACGCACCACCGAGTCTTCAGCCGTAACGCCGCGCGCTTGGCCCCGCCTGCTTCCCGGCCTGGCCCTGAGCGGCGCGCTGGCCGCTGCTGGCGTGGCGCTGGGCCGCATCGGCTGGCTGCAGGACCACGGCTTCAGTGCGCTGACGCTGGCCATCGTGTTGGGCATGCTGGTGGGCAACACGGTCTATCCGCTGGTGCCGCGCCTGGCCGCGGCCAGCGGTGCTGGCGTCAACGTCTCCAAGCAGAGCCTGCTGCGCCTGGGTGTGGTGCTATACGGGCTGCGGCTGACGGTGCAGGACATCGGCCATGTCGGCATCGCCGGCGTCGCCATCGACGCATTGGTGCTGGGCTCGACCTTCGCGCTGGCCTACTTCATCGGCACGCGCTGGTTGGGCCTGGATCGCAAGACAGCGATGCTGATCGGCGCCGGCAGCTCCATCTGCGGCGCCGCCGCGGTGATGGCTGCCGAGCCGGTGGTCAAGGCGCGCGCCGAGCAGGTGACGGTGGCCGTGGCCACGGTGGTGGTGTTCGGCACGCTGGCGATCTTCCTGTACCCGGCGCTGTTCGAACTGAACCAGCACTTGGCACTGATTCCGGGCGGCGCCAACGGCTTCGGCATCTACGCCGGCTCGACCATCCACGAGGTTGCCCAGGTGGTGGCCGCGGCGCGTTCGGTGGGCCCGGATGCAGCCAACTCGGCCGTCATCGCGAAGATGGTGCGGGTCATGATGCTCGCACCCTTCCTGGTGATGCTGTCGGCCTGGCTGGCGCGCGACGAAAAACGCCACGCCAATACGTCGACCGCAACCGACCAGGCCAAAGGCAAGCTCGCCGTGCCCTGGTTTGCCTTCGGCTTCGTCGCGGTGGTGTTGTTTAACTCGCTGCAGTGGCTGCCGGCGTCGGTGGTGGCGGTGACGACCGAGATCGACACCGCGCTGTTGGCCATGGCCATGGCCGCGCTTGGCCTGGCCACACACCTCGGCGCTATCCGCAAGGCCGGTGCCAAGCCGCTGCTGCTGGCGCTGATCCTGTTCGGCTGGCTGATCGTCGGCGGTGCTTTGATCAACCGCTGGGTGCCGGCCCTGCTGGGCTGAAGCCTCGAATTCACGGCCCAACGGAATACGCCGCCGGCATTCAACGTCCACCAGAGCAAGCCTGTTTTCCTTTTCATCCCTTCACGAAAGACATCCCATGCATAACTTCTTCCGCACCACCGCGCTTGCCTTGTGCAGCAGCTTCGTCCTAGTGGCGGCCAGCCTGCCTGCAGGCGCCGCCGAAGCCGCCCCGGCCCGCGTCACCTTCGACGGCCAGATCCGCAACAACTCGCTGGCACTGAGCCCCGACGAGTCCACCGCCGTCGTGTCCTACAGCGAACGGCCCGATCTCATCGTCTACGACCTGGTCACCGGCGCCGTGCGCGGTGTGCTGCGCGGCTACGTCACGCCGCGCAACATCGTCTTCGCGCCCGATGGCAAGAGCTTCTATGTCTCCGACAGCAGCCTGGGCACGGTGACGCGTCTGGACACGGCCACGCTCAAGCCACTCGCCACTGCGTCGACACTGGCCGCCGGCCCCGGCGCCTTCGGCACCGCGCTCAGCAAGGACGGCAGTTCGCTGTATGTCAACAACCAGGCCAGCAGCACGGTGACGCGTCTGGACATCGCCAGCGGGCAGGCCAAGGTCGTGATCACCGGCTTTGCGCAGCCGCGCCAGGGCGTGCGCCTGAGCCCGGATGGCACCAAGCTCTACGTCACCAACTTCCTGGGCGACAAGGTCACCATCGTCGACACGCAGACCGACAAGATCGAGGGCGAGATTACGGGCTTCAACAAGATTCGCGCCATCTCGGTCACCGCCGACGGCAAGACCCTGTTCGCGGCCAACAGCGGCAGCAACGACATCGCGGTGGTGGACATCGGCGCACGCCGCGTCACCGGCACCGTGCCGGTGGGGCGCGACCCCTACGGCGCCGCGCTCACGCCGGACGGCCGCTTCGTCTACTCGGGCAACCTGGCCGACAACACGGTGTCGGTGATCGACGTCGCCACGTTGAAGGTGGTCGCCACCATCGCCGGCTTCAAGCAGCCGCGCCAGGCCATCGTCTTCACGCGCGACGGCCAGACAGCCTACGTGCTGAACGAGGACCTGAGCATCTCCAAGGTCGAGCGCGCCGGGCAGCGCATCGTCGCCACGTTGGCCGCACCGCAGGCGGTGGCAGCGTACTGAATCGCCGGCCCACGGCCCAGGATGAAGCGCCTGAGCCGGCGTCCGCTGATCAGCGTGACTCCGCGCTCAATGCACCTGGAAACGTCGGTCGCGGCACCGGCCGCATCCGCCCTCGCTGGAGGGTGTGGAGCCCATCGACACAGGCGCCCCGGCCATGGCGCAAGGCCAAGCACTTTCAAAGCTTGCGCAAGCGGTGGAACGCTGCCCCGCGGTGCTTTATTCCAGTGGCCGCTGAACATCCACGGGCGGCGTGCCGCGCCCCGGGATGGCGGCAGCGGTGAAGGGGTGAAGGATTTTTTGCGTGGATCGGAATAGACCGCACACAGGTTCCGTCTGCCCTTGTGTCGGGACCTCACAGACCCTTCATCGACCACCGATCACCCCTCAGTTCACATCAAACCCTCAACGGAGCCCACCATGTTCAAGAGCCTCGCCCGCACTTTCACCTTCGCCGCTACCGCCCTGACCCTTGCCGCCGGCAGCGCCTTCGCCGCCCCTTCCGACGACGCCCGCACGCACTTCCAGGCCATCGCTTCGGGCGACACGCAGATCGTGATGCGCGGCTACGCCGACCAGGCCCAGCTGAACTGGGTCGGCGGCCCGCTGGACGGCACCTACGCCACCACCGACGCCATCCGCGGCACCTGGGAAAAGTTCGGCAAGGCCGTCGGCCCGCTGAAACTCACCATCGGCTCAATCGAAGAGTCGGCCAACCCCAAGGGCGCCACCGTCTCGGCCAACGTCGTCTTCGAAGGCAAGATGCCCATCAAGGTGCGTTACGTGCTGACCTACCGCGAAGGCAAGATCGTCAGCGAAACCTGGCAGATCGACCCCAAGCTGGCAGTGGCTGCGGCTTACTGAGCCACCCGCTCAGCCCATCAGCACTCTACCCAGGACGCCCCCATGAAACATCTCCCCACCTTGGCCGCGATGCTCATCGCCACGGCTTCCTTCGCGGCGCCGCCGACGAGCGCCATGGCGGCCGACGTGCCGGCCAAGCTCGCCAACGGCGTGCTCGTCGACGCCAAGGGCATGACGCTCTACACCTTCGATAAGGACATGGCCAGCAGTGGCAAGAGCGCCTGCAACGGCCCCTGCGCGACGCTGTGGCCGCCCGCGATGGCCGCCGCCAGCGACCAGCCCGCCGGTTCGTACACGATCGTCGTTCGCGACGACGGCTCGCGCCAGTGGGCCTACAAGGGCAAGCCGGTCTACACCTACCAGGCCGACCAGAAGCCCGGCGACCGCGCTGGCGACAACTTCAAAGACGTCTGGCACATCATCAAGGAATGACCTCTGTCGACGATCCACACCCAGCCCCGCACGCCGCGAGCCGCCGATGCAAGACGACTCCAACCTGCTGAGCTGGGTGCCGCGCCTGCGCCGCTATTCCCGGGCGCTGGTGAACAACCATGAAGATGCCGACGACCTGGTGCAGGACACGCTGGAGCGGGCCTGGGCCAAGTCGGGCCTGTGGGGCGGCGTGGCCGATATGCGCGCCTGGCTCTTCAGCATCATGCACAACCTGCACGCCGATGGCGTGCGCCGGCCCAGGCTGCACACCGTGACCATGGACGACGACACCCCCGAGGTGCCGGTGGCGCCGACGCAAGGTGACAGGCTGGCGGTGCTGGACCTGCAGGCCGCGCTGGACCTGCTGCCCGTCGAGCAGAAGGAAGTGCTGCTGCTGGTGGCGCTGGAAGACATGGCCTACGCCGACGTGGCGCAGGCCCTGGGCATTCCTATCGGCACGGTGATGTCGCGCTTGTCGCGCGGCCGCGAGCGTCTGCGCGGCCTGATGGAAGGCCGTGCCGAGCCCGTGCGGCTGAAGGTCGTCAAATGACAGCACAACGAAGCACCCCATGAGCACCGATCGCCCCCCACCGCCCACCCCCCCGGTCACCGAGGCCGACCTGCATGCGTTCGTCGATGGCCACCTGCCCGCAGAGCGCCAGACCGCGATCGCTGCTTTCCTGGCCGCGCGTCCCGACGACGCGCAGCGCGTCGAGGCCTACCGCGCGCAGAAGCGAGAACTGCACGCCTTGTTCGACCCGGTGCTGGACGAGCAGCCGCCGCAGCGCCTGCTCAAGTCGGCGGGCCCACGCACCGTGTCGCCGACGCCCTGGTACCTGCAGCGCCTGGCTGCCGGGCTCGCCATCGCCGTGATCAGCGGCGCCACGGGCTGGGGGCTGCGCGGCGCCGGGGCTGGCGCCCGCGCGGGTGTTGGCGGTGACGATGCGGCCCGCATGGCGGCCGTGAAACCGGCCCCGGGTGGGTTGACCTTGGTGTCTGCCAGCGGCTTCGCGCAGCGCGCCGCCGTGGCGCATGCGGTCTACAGCCCCGATGTGCGCCGGCCCGTGGAAGTGGACGCCGCGCACGAAGACCAGCTCGTGGCCTGGCTGTCCAAGCGCATGGGGGCGCCCATGAAGCCGCCGCACCTGCAGAGCCAGGGCTACACGCTGGAAGGCGGGCGCCTGCTGCCCGGCGGGCAGGGGCCGGTGGCGCAATTCATGTACCGCAATGAACTCGGCAGCAAGCTGACGCTGTACGTGTCCAACGATGTCGCTGACCTGGGAAGCGCCGCAGGGCCGGGCGGCGCTGCGAAGCCGGGCGCGAAGAATGCCGACACCGCCTTCCGCTTTGCGCAGGAAGGCGCCGTCAACGTGTTCTATTGGGTCGACGGACCCTTCGGCTACGCCTTGTCGTCAGACGTCGACCGCAGCGTGCTGGCGCGGGTGTCGACCGAGGTCTACCAACAGCTGGGCACCCCGCGCTAAAGGCAACAGCAAGTCCCGCGGCGCAGGTGGTTTGCACCGCCATGGAATGAAACGCCCTGCAGTGCGCTCTTGGCTGCGAGCGCCTGACGCACCGCCGCCGCCCGTCGTTGGGTGCGAGGTCACGCGTCACACACTGCCGTCCACCTTTGCACTGAACACAGAAAGCACCCATGAGCACACAACGTCGCGACATCCTCAAATACTCGCTGGCCGCCGCTGCAGTCAGCGCGCTTCCCGCAGTGCAAGCACAGGTGCCAGCCGCACCTGGCATCGGATCAGGTACTGGAGCAGGCCCCGGCATCGACCCGCGCGACCGCGTTTTCATCACCAATGAAGACTCCAACACGCTGGTCGTCATCGACCCCAAGACCAACACCGTCGAGAGCACGATCAACCTGACCAGCTTCGACGAAGACCCGCGGCCGCCCTTCCGCTACGTCACCGCTGGCGTGGCGCCGACGCACGCGGCCATGATCCACAAGCCGCTGTACCACGGCTGCATCGACGCCCACGGCGCCGTGCCCTCGCCCGATGGCCGGTTGCTGGCCACCAGCGGGCGCGGCTCGAGCAACATCTACCTGATCGACGCCGAGCAGCGCCGCGTCATCGGCAACACGCCCAACCCGGCGGCCGGCCCGACGACCAACCCCGAGCGCCTGAGCAGCGGCCTGCTGCTGGGCCGCGAACCGCACGAGCCCACCTTCACGCGCAACGGCCGGGAGCTGTGGGTGACGCTGCGCGGTGAAGACCGCATCGCCATCGTCGATGTCGATCGTGCGCTGCGTCAGTTGCGCGGCGCCGACAACACGGGCGCCAGCGCCGTGCGCCAGTTCCTGCCGACGATCAACGGCCCGGCCCAGGTGTGGTTCAACCGCGAAGGCACGCTGGCCTTCGTGGTCAGCCAGAAGGTGGCCATGGTGGATGTGTTCCGCGTCAACCCCGGTGCCGACGGCCACAGCCAGCCGCAGAAGCTGAGCACGCTGGACATCAGCGCCCAGGACAAGCCCGGCTTCACGCCCTTCATGAAGACCACGCCCGACGGCGCCGAAGTGTGGTTCTCGCACAAGCTGGCCGATGCGGTGTCGTGCCGTTCCACACGCGGTGGCTTCGACCTCATCGACAGTGTCTCCTTGGGCATGGGCGCGCGGCCTAACCATGTTGAATTTGTCAGCAACGCGCGCGGCAGCGTGGTCTACGCCAGCCTGGCGCGCATCGACGACGGTGGCCCCGGCGGCGTGGCCTCCAGCCCCATCGCCATCATCGACCGCAGCGCCGCCGGAGGGCAGCGCAAGGTGGTGGGCAGCTTCTTCAGCCACGGCCGCGAAGCCCATGGGCTGTGGACCAACCCCGAAAATACGCTGCTCTACATCGCCCACGAGCAGGACGAACTGCCCGGCACGCCCAACGCCGGCCAGACGGTGTGCAGCGCCTTCGACGTCAGCGACCCGCTGCGACCCGCTTTCATCGCGCAGATTCCGCTCGGCAGCCTCAACTTGCCATCGGGTGCGCTGCGCAACAAGAAGAGCATCAACCTGGTCTATGTGCGCGTGGGCGCCAAGGGGCAGACGGCGTGAACAACGGCGTGAAACACGGCATGGCCGAAAGCCACGGGTCGCATGGCGTCAGCACTGCGAAGGCGGCGCCAGCCAACACCTTCCAGCGCGAGATGGACGCCTCGATGGCGCAGATGATGCAAGCCATGCACGGCCCGGGCTATGTCGGCAACGCCGATGTCGACTTCCTGGCGATGATGATTCCGCACCACGCCGGCGCAGTGGACATGGCCCGTCTGGTGCTGCAGCACGGCCGCGATCCAGCCACGCGGCAACTGGCCGAAGAGATCATCTCGGGCCAGACCATCGAGATCGAAAGCATGACGCGGCGGCTCGCGGCCCTGCGGCAGCGGCCGGCTGCAGGTGCGGCAGCGGAATTTCCCGCGCTGGGCGGTACGCGCGGGCCGTGATGGCCAGCGTCATCGCGAAACGAGGGTAAGCCCTGACGATGGCCATGGAATGAACTGCGAGGCATGGCGCTCTTGATCCACATGCTGTTCCAGTCGGCGGAGTCCCGCTACAACCTCTGGGTGCGAGAGCACTACCGCTTCCTGCTGCGCAGTGCGTGGGCCCTGACGGGTTCGCGCGCCATCGCCGAAGACGTGGTGCAGGACTGTTTTGCCAGTGCCTGGAAGCACCGTGAGCAGCTGCGCGACGCCACCTTGGCGCGCGCCTGGTTGTTCCAGATCATGCGCCGCGCCGCCTACCGCCATGCCACGCCGGGCATGCAGTCACTCGACGACGAGGATCAGCCCGAGCAGGCCGCCCCGGATGCCGGGCTGGACGACAAGCTGGACGTCGTCAAGGCGCTCGCGCGGCTGGCGCCGATTCACCGCGAGGTGCTGTTGCTGTTCTATTTCGACGATATGCCCACCGCGCAGATGGCCGAGGCGCTGGAGATCGCGCCGGGCACGGTGCTGTCGCGCCTGGCCCGCGCGCGTGACGCGCTGAAGCTCGCGATGGGCGTGCCCGTGCAGACGCCCACGGGCGCCCGGGTGACGCCGTTGCGAAAGACCCAGCCATGAAACTGCGACCGCCCACCACCGAGCCCGAGGACAGCGCCTTCGATCTGCGCGCCCGCGCCGAGCTGTCCCTCGCCTTCGAAGCCGTCGACGCGCCGGTGCATCTCTATCGCACACCGCAGCCCTTGATGGCCCGGCGCAGCTTCCAGCGCGTGGTGCTGGGGTTGCTGCTGGCCGGCAGCGGCACCGGCACCGTGCTGGCCATGCGCCCTCCAGAACTGGTGCGCGGTGCCATCGAGCACGAATATTTCGAACGCACGCTGCGCGGCACCTTCATGGACAGCGCGCCGCTGCTGCAGCACCTGGGGCTGGGCGGCAAACAGGCGGTGCCCGGTTTCCCACAGCTGATGCGCCCTTGCGACATCGACGGCCACCTCGTCTACCACCTCACCACCTTCTTCGAGAAGGGCGGCATGGTCACCGTGTTTGCCTTCGACCAAGCGGTTGCGCTGAAGCAGGGCAGCGGCTGGTGGGGCAGTGTCCACTGGCAGGTCATCACATCGCGCGACGGCAAGCCGCTGGTGCTGGTGGCGCAGAAAAAACAGGCGCTGGCCGTGGCACAAAAACAGTTTGGCAAGGCCGACGGCTGAGCCGCACCGGCCCCGATGCAAGCAAACCACCCGCACCCCCCCAAGGAGCAACGATGAACGAAACCCCGACTTCCCTGCCGCGCCGCCACCTGTTGGCAGGCAGCGCCAGTGCACTGGCGGCCGTGGGCCTGGCCAGCTTCACACGCGGCGCCAGCGCTGCGGCGCACGCGCCCATGGCGGCAGCAGCGCCCAAGCCCTTGCCGGCCTACGTGGCCTGGAAAGACCCGGCCAGCCTCATCGTGCACAGCGCCACCACCATTGAAACCAAGCGCGCGGCCTTCGGCAGCGGCGTCATCACGCCGGCCGAGCAGCTCTACATCCGCAACAACCTGCCGGCGCCGGACGCTTCGATCATTGCCGACCGCGACGCCTGGGAAGTGTCGATCGAAGGCGTGAAGGCGCCGCGCAAGCTCACGCTGCGCGAACTGAAGACCATGGGCGTGGAAACCACCGCCATGGTGCTGCAGTGCTCGGGCAACGGCCGCGGCTACTTTCCCAGCAAGCCCAGTGGCACGCCGTGGCAAGTGGGCGCAGCCGGCTGCGTGATGTGGACCGGTGTGCCGGTTCGGGTGGTGGCCGAGGCGCTGGGCGGTGTCACGCCCGGCGCCGCTTTCCTGACCGGCACTGGCGGCGAGAAATTGCCTGATGGCCTGGACCCGCTGAGCATCATCGTCGAGCGCTCGGTGCCCGCTGCGGCCATGGCCGACGCGCTGCTGGCCTGGGAAATGAACGGCGTGCCGATCTCGCTGGCCCACGGCGGCCCGCTGCGCTTGATCGTCCCCGGCTACACCGGCGTGAACAACATCAAGTACGTCAAGCGCCTGGCCTTCACGGCCAAGGAGACCGAGGCGCGCATCATGTCGCACGGCTACCGCATCTCGCCGCCGGGTGGCAAGGGCGACCCGAGCCAGCCCTCGGTGCAGGAGATGACGGTCAAGTCGTGGATCAACTCGCCCGCACCCGAAGCCATCGGCGTCAAGGCGGGCCTGGTGCAGGTGCAGGGCGTGGCCTTCGGCGGCCTGAACGGCGTCAAGCGCGTCGAAGTCTCGCTGGACGGCGGCAAGACCTGGAGCGACGCGCGTCTCACCGGCCCCGATCTCGGTCGCTTTGCCTGGCGCCAGTTCGTGCTGGCCGCGAATTTGCCGGCCGGCAGCTACACGCTGGCCAGCCGCGCCACCGACACCGCGGGCAATGTGCAACCCGAGCAGCGCCTGGAGAACGCCGGCGGCTACAACAACACGAGCTGGTCCGACCACGCCGTGAAAGTGATGGTGGCCTGACCATGCGCATCAGCACTTCACAGCGGCGCGGGCTGCGGGTTTGGACCTTTGCATCGGTACTGACGCTGGGCGGGCTGGCTTGGCCAGTGCTGCCAGTGCTGGCAGCCGACGACAGCGCGCAACTTGCCCTGGGCAAGAAGTTGTTCTTGCACGGAGTTGCGCCGTCTTGCGCCGTCTGCCACACCTTGCAGGCGGCGGGCGCTGAAGGCGCCGTCGGTCCGGTTCTCGATGAGTTGAAGCCCGACGCTGCCAGGGTGGCCAAAGCCTTGCGCAACGGGCTTGGCCAGATGCCTTCCTACAAGGACAAACTCAACGACGCAGAGATCGCCGCTTTGGCGCTTTACGTCTCGAAGGCCAGCGGCGGCGGGAAGTAAGCCGGTTCAGCCGGAGGCCGGCAATGCAAGTTCTTCGCCGGCGCCCGTTTTGGGCGTGCCTGCGCATGCAGGCGACTGCTTCGAGGCGTTGAACCTCACGCGGTCAATGTCGCGACCGGGTCGTCCAGGGACAGCGGCCTCGCTGACTTGAACGCTGGAAAGCGGTCGCTTTGAACTGCGACACGGGTCCTGACGGCTACCACCCGTACAGCGATGATCCCCGGTCTTCCTCGGGTCCTTGGCACAATCCTTGGATGCCCAACATTGCATCCGTGCTCAAGGCCGAGATCGTTCGTCTGGCTCGCAAGGAATTGCGCGGTGAGGTCGATTCGATCAGAAAGGCGCTCGCGGCAGCGCGCGCGGAAAGCGCCGCGTTGAAGCGCAGAGTCAGCGAACTGGAGCGGTCCGTGCGGCAGTCCGCGCGCGCCGCCCCCGCTCGGCCGCCATCGCCACCTGCGGTCGAGGAAGTGGACGGCGCCGAAAGATTCCGGTTCCGAGCCTCCGGCATGGCCAGCAATCGGAAGCGCCTGGGCTTGTCGGCTGCGGATTTCGGGTTGCTGGTCGGCGCATCTGGGCAGAGCGTTTATGCCTGGGAGCAGGGCAAGGCACGCCCCAGAGGCAAGAACCTCGCGGCCATCGCTGCCTTGCGCGGGGTTGGCAAGCGCGAGGTGGTGGAGCGCTTGGCAGCCCTGAAGTCGGGCGAGCAGTCGTAGGCGAGCCGACGCGCGGTCCGGCGTCCTGACCGGACCACCGGCGAGCGCTCCTCGCCACCCTTGAAGTGCACGGGCTCAATGGGATCCTGACTGCATGGTGGGCCGCCGGCCTGCCATGCAACCGATCAGGAGTCCCTCATGAAATTCTCCAAAGCCGAGGTCGACGCCATCATCGAGGCGTCCCCTCGCACCTTCGTTCCCTACAACAAGCTGGTGCTGTCCGAGGACCACCAGGCCCGCAGTGCCACGGCACCGGCGATGTCGCTGCCGGAACTGGCCGCGTCGATCAAGGACAGCGGCGTGCTGCAGAACCTCGTCGTGGTCCAGGCGGCGCGCGGGCGCTACGAGGTCTGCGCAGGCGGACGGCGACTCGCCGCGCTCACGCTGCTCGTGCAGCAGGGCGACATCGCCGACAACTACCCCGTGCCGGTGCTCGTCGTGCCAGCCGACAAGGCGCTCATCGCGAGCCTTGCCGAGAACTGCTTCCAAGTGCCGATGCACCCAGCCGACGAGTTCGCCGGCTTCGCCAGACTGCTCGCGCAGGGCAAGTCCGTCGAGGACGTGGCCGCAGCCTTCGGCGTGACGCCGCTCATCGTCAAGCGGCGCATGAAGCTCGCCACCGTCTCGCCCCGGCTGATGACCCTGTACCGCGAAGGCGGCATCGGCCTGGACTGCCTCATGGTGCTGGCCTCGGTCGACGATCACCAGCGCCAGGAGCAGGCCTGGGCTGGTCTGCCGAGCTGGAACCAGCGCCCGGAGCATCTGCGGCAGTTGCTGACCCGGGGCGAGATCGAATCGGACGCAGACCCGCTGGCCCGCTACGTCACCGTCAAGGCCTACGAGAAGGCCGGCGGACCACTGCGCCGCGACCTGTTCAGCGACGACGACCGCAAGGCCTACCTGCTGGACCCGGCCCTGCTGGAGCGCCTCGCCGCCGACAAGCTGGGCAAGCGCGCGAAGCAACTGCTGTCTGAAGGCTGGAAGTGGGTCGACATCCGTCCGCGCTTCGCCTACGACGAGTACGTCAAGCACGGCGAGCTGCGCAAGCCCCGCCGCGCACCGACGCCCGAGGAAGCCGAGGCGCTGAAGGCGCTGGACACGCGCATCGCTGCCTTTCACGAGCAGATGGACGCGCTGGTGGACCGCGACGGCGATGGCGATGCCGGCGAGGGCGTATGCGACGCCGCCGAGGCTAACGACGGCGCCGACGAGGACGACGCGTCGCGCGACCGTGCCTTCCTCGCCCTGGAGTCCGAGGCCGAGGGGCTGGAGGAAGAGCGCAAGGCCAGGCTCGAGGCGTTGACCGAATGGCCCGCGGCCTGGATGGCGCTCGCCGGGTGCGTGCTGCATGTGGGCGCGGACGGCCGTGCCGCGGTCAAGGCAGGGCTGATCCGTCCCGAGGATCGGGCCGATCTGGTGCAGGCCATCACCCAGGCTGCCGAACAGAAGTCGGCCGGTGGAGGCGGCTCGGAAGGCGACGCGTATCCTGCGCGCGGCTCGGCGATCCCGGCACTGCAGTCGCTTCCAACGGCAGCCGGCGCCACGGCGCGGCCCGTGCACTCCGAGAAGCTCATGCGCCGCCTCACGGCCCACCGCGTCGCCGCGATCCAGGCCGAACTGCTGGACCGCCCCGAGCTTGCGCTGGCGGCACTGACGACCCACCTGACACTGAAGCTGCTGGCCGACCCGCTCCATGGCGCCTACCGGCTGCCCAACCTGCTGGCGATCGGCGCGACCGGCAACCAGCACGAACTGCGGGGCGCGGCCGAGGACATCGAGGCGAGCCCGGCGGCCCAGCGCATCGAAGCCGACCGCATCGCCTGGATCGAGCACCTGCCCAAGGAACCCGACGCGGTGTTCGACTGGATGCTGCAGCAGCCGCCTCAGACGGTGCAGCGGCTACTGACCTTCCTGGTCGCGTCCACCGTGAACGGTATCACCGGCACCGACGCCGACCGACCGGTCAATGACGGTCTGGCCCGTGCCCTCGGCCTGGACATGACGCGATGGTGGTCGGCAACGGGGGAGGCCTACCTTCAGCACGTGTCCAAGGCGAGGGTGGTCGAAGTGGTGCACGCGGCGGCCGGCGCCAAGGTTGCTGGTCCGCTCGCGGCGCTGAAGAAGGACGCCGCGGTGGCGCAGGCCGAACAACTGCTCGCCGGGCGTGGCTGGTTGCCCGACTGCCTGCGCGTGCAGCCGCACGCCGATGCCCCGGTGACGGGTGGCGAGGAGGTCGACGCCAACGATCCAGCACGGACCGAGGCGCCCGCCTGTGCCTGAACGCAGGGCCGGCCCGGGCCGGCTCATGCGACCGGGACAGGCGTGTCACCGTCGTCCCCGATGCTCCCCGGCCCAGGCTTGCCGGTCTCGCCCTGGGCCGGGTCGCGGCTCCCTGCAGGCGAGCGCCGGATCGCACCGATGTAGGCGCCGGCCGAGCGAAGCCTCGCGTGACCGGCGACGCGAGCCACCTCCAAGCGTGCTTGCCGGTCAAGCGCAGGATCGACGGGTCCCCCGCCACGTATCGGCGCTGCCGTGCCTGTGACCTTGGCGTACTTGCCCTGAAGGTGATCGTGCCGCGCCCCATGCCCGGTGGTACCGCTTTCGCGCTTCGTGAGGCCGAACTTGCGCAGCGCGTAGTCCAGCCTACGGAGGTTGGACTTCAGGTCCCGATCCGGCGCCCCCATGTGTGCGTCATGGCCGCTGACCACGCTGCGGGCATGCGCGATGGCCGACTGCTGCTCCTCGGTGGCCAGCGGCAGCCAGCGCGCGCGGCCTCCCTTGCCCTTCGTCCACAGATACCGATCCGCCTCCCGTTGTTCGTCGGGCAGGCCTGTCTCCTCGAAGGCGTGGACGTGGGCGTAGGGGCGGCACATCACGGACTCCTTGCGCCGCAGGCCGACCTTCACCATCAGGCGCATCGACGCGCCGATGCGGGCATCGTAGGCAGAGACCTGGGCCAGCAAGGCCTCCACGTCGATGCCGTTGCCGCTCCAGCTCTTGTCGCGCTGGGCGTTCTCGTGGCGCTCGTACTCGTCAGGCGTCAGGCCGTAGTGCTCGGGCCTGCGGATGAAGCCCGGCTTGTTGAGCCACATCGCCAGGCCACGCAGAAAGCTCAGGTAAGTCTGGATCGTCCCCGGCGAGAGCTTGCGGCGCTGCCAGACCTTCACCATCGCCTGGACATGCCGCTGGCCCAGGTTGCGGGGATCGGGCGCCAGCTTGAAGCCGGCGTCGGTGTGCAGCTCGCGGAAGAAGCGTCGCAGGAAGTGGGCGCGCTCGTAGCGCGTCTTGTGCGACACGGTCTTCTCCAGCGCGGTGTGCAGCGGGTTGAACAGCTCGATCAGCACGTCCACCACCCGGTTCACGGGCGTCCTGCCGGGCGGGTACATGTCCAGCACCTGCTGGGGCGACTTGCCGGCCCAGTTCTGGCGGCGCGGCGAGTCCTGGCCGTGCAGGCGGCCTGGGCTGGCCGAGGTCATCGCGGTGGTCCTGGGAGGTCGGGTGGATGAGGAGGGCAGGGCGGAGCCATCGCGCGGGTCGTTGCGGCGGTCGTTGCGGGATAGGGGTGCCTGCCGGCGGCGGCGCGAGGGTTCTTCACGGCGGATGCGGGACATGGTGGGCTTTCTGCGAGGTGGCGGACTGCCCGAACAGCACGCCGGTGGATGAACGGTCGGGAGGACCGGGGTTGGCGGAATCCATCTGGACATCCCCGGGGCCGATTCCTGGCAAGCCCACGGCGATGGAGATCGTGTGCAACGTCGGTGCGGCGGTCGATCTCTGCAGCGCCACACCCACCCATGGCTTTGCTGGTCCGGGCTCCTCGTGGTCTTTGTCGAGGGGCCTGGGTCAGCTCGGTCAACCTTAAAAATGGAACACGTTGATCCAGGCCGTCTGCGCATTTCTGCGACGCGACGACAAGGGTGATGTCCACCCCGCTCGGGGCTGGGTGCGACATCGACGCCAGGGTCGAGCCCTGGGTCATTCGGTGGATCAGGCCTGGTGTGCAGCGCCGGCCACTCGCATGGGTCCACCCCTGACCGAGAGTCCAGGGCGGTGTCGAGTTGATGAGCGAGGGTCGTGCGGGGAGCCTCATGGAGGCCATCACGCCGCGCGATGCGCGTCATGCGCGCGTGCTCAAGGGCTGGCGGGAACGGTGCGCGGCATCAGGCGCCGCCACGGGCTTCTGCTGCGCCGGTGCGCTTCTGGAGCGCCCAGCCGTCATCGCGGGGATGCGGCTGGCAAGGACCGGGCAGATCACTGCGGTGGTGGATGACTCGGCACGCTCGCGGCGTCGATCCTTCTGGAGGTCGAGGCCGGTCGCGCCACCCGTTCGGGACGGGAACTTCGGTTGAAGGCACGAGGCAGGTAACGACTGCGACGCCTGCGATGCTCGTCTTCTTCGAGAGGACGGAGCGGGCCAGGAGCCCTCGGGAGCCCACAGTGGAAACCGCGACGCCATCCGCGGTCAAGGACGCGTGCGCAGCGCCCGCCGCAAGACCCCTGATCGGGCGGCCCTTGGGGCAGGCAGTTGACGACGCGAGATTCGGCGGCAGGGCCCATCTAGCGTGGCAATGGCCCGGATCGCCAGCAACGGCGCGGGGTTGACAGGCAAGGCTGCCGCCTCAGGTACCTCGCGCGGCCGTCGGTCTGGCTGGCGCGTCCGCAGACTGTCCGCGCGCGCCGAACTGGACAGGGGTTGAAAGGCCCGCGCGAGGTGAGACCGTGGTGACAGAAGTGCGCCCTGCGAACAGGCTCATGGCGAGCCGCGGGGCGCCTTCTGTCGCTGCAATGCAGTTCCGCTGATCCTGCATTGGCACTGAAGTCGAAAGACGCGCCGATTCGAGGCCATTGAGCGTGGAGAACGCGGCCCGGCGCGGCGACGCTGATCAGCCTTTCAAGGCAGTCAACTGCGCCAAGGAGCAACTGCATGGAACTCATCGTCAGAGCCGTGGATGTCGGGTCGCACTCGATCAACCGGGGAATGTCCGACGTGCTGCGCCTGATGGCGGCCGAGATCTCGAAGGACATCGGGACACCCTACCGAGACTACGACGCCATCGACCTCGCCCTGCGGACCGGCAAGGCGCCGGTCATCTTCCAGAAGCCCTACGACATGAAGCGGCACCTGCCCATCGCCGAGAGTGTGGCCCAGCAGGCCGTGTCGACGATGCGCCAGTGGATCGAGACGCCCGAGAGCCTGCAGAACATCATCCTCGTCGGCGGCGGCGCGTTCCTCTTCAAGAAGGCCGTGAAGGCCGCCTTCCCCAAGCACCGGATCCACGAGGTGAAGGAGCCCTTGTACGCGAACGTGAGGGGCTTCCAGCTGGCCGGGCAGAACTACGCGATGACGTCGCTCGCGACGCCGGCGCCTACGGATCATGCACCAGGGGGTGGTGCATGAGCGCGCAGGAACGCGGAGCCCTTCGACCGATCCGGCTGGTGTTCGAGCTCTCTCGCGAGGAGAACCCGCGCCTGTTCGATGAACTGAGCCAGTTTAGGCAGGGACGAAAGCGGGTGAACCGTCTGCGCCTGCTGGCCTACGACGGTCTGCTGGCGCAGCACGGCGTGTTTGCGATGGCTAGCCTGAAGACGCCCGACACGATCAAGGTCCCGAAGGAGCCTGACCTACAGCAGGCCGCTGCGGTGACGAACGGAGTGTTCCAGCCGGCGATCACGGAATGAAGACCGGGAAGGCACGGTGCGGTGACGGCGCTGTTGGGGCGTCCGAACTGGCGAAGATGGGACGGTGTGAACGCCTGGTGGTTCTCGAATCCATCCACGGGCCGCGTCGAAGCCCATCGCAGGAAGAGGCCCGCCGTAGGGGTATCGCTGCCCATGCGCGTTTCGAACTGCAGGGTCGGCGCGCCTCAGCGCCGGGTGGCGGTCTGGCTCGACGATCAGGGGAGCGGTGCTTCATCGCAACGATGGTCTTCGGGGACGCATGGCAGACCGATGCGCTGCGCGACTTCAGGGACACGGTCCTGCGGCCGCGGTCTTGGGGGCGCGTCCTGATCGTGGCCTACTATGCCTCCGGTCCCCGCCTTTGCAGGGTTCTCCAGCGCTGCCCGCCACTGCGGTGGATCACGAGGTGTCTGCTGGGCTGCGCAGCAAGCGTCTGGCGCCGCCGATCGGCGAGGCGTCGACCATGAAGATCGAGTCACTGTGGCAATGGGGGCTGCTCCTGGCGGTCGCTTTGGTCGTCTCGTGGCAGCTACTCCGGCGCCAACACGCACTGGTAGCGGAACGGCGGGACCGACCGGCTGATCTGCGAGATGCCGACCTGATCTGCGTGGAGTCGCAGTTCAGGTCGAAGAGCCGCTGGCCTATCGTGGCCAGGGTGGACCGGGCCTATCGGCTGCCGAGCGGTCTGGTCGTGCTGGTTGAGTTGAAGACGCGGTCGACCGCGACGGTGAGGGCTTCGGATGTCATCCAGCTATCGGCGCAGCGGGTGGCCGTGGAGGATGAACTGCGTGTCCAGGTGTCTGAGGAGGCGTTCGTGGTCTTTCCTGGCCGGCACTCAGCGCCGCCGACGGCACGAGCGGTCAGGTTGATGTCGCGGGAGCAGGTCGAAGCCATCGGAGCCAGGCGCCGTCGACTGATCGATGGCCTCGACCGCCCGCGGTGGCCCGACAGCGAGCACGTCTGTCACGGCTGTGGGCAGCGAGCGGCTTGTAGCGCCGCTGGCGAGCGCTTGGCGGATGTGGTCCGGAGGCGCTAGAATGTACAAAATATTCGACATTTCTTCAGGCTAAGCTGTGGATCTTTCCAACCTGGGCACCATCATCCGCGAGCGGCGCGAGGCGCTGGGGCTGACGCAGTCTCGGCTCGCACAGCTGAGCGGGCTTTCGCGGCAGACGCTGGTCGGCCTGGAGGCGGGCGCCCTGAGCGATCTGGGCTTCAACCGGGTCGCCCAGGTGCTGGCCGTGCTGGGGCTGGACCTCGATCCGCCGAGCCAGGCAGCGCGCGCCCGGAAGCGGGGCCTGTGGATGGCGGCGAAGAATGCCAGCGTGAGCTACGTCCAGGAGGTGCCACCCGACACACTCGGCCATGCGCTGGTCAGCGGCAGCGTACCGAAGGGCTACGCGGCCCACCTGACGCACCTGCTCGACGAGGCGCCGGTGCCCCTGGTGGTGATGGCCGTTGAGGAAGCCGCCGCGAATGAGGGCGTGGCCCCCAAGGCTGTGTGGCGCAACGTTGCGAAGCTCGCCAGGTCACTGGCCGTGCACCGGCAGGGCCTGTGGGCGTGATCGCGGCGTGATGAAGTCGCTGCCGTCCGGCCCCTGGGAAGTGCTGTTCGAGCGAGCGCTGCGGCTGGTCGACGACATCCAGCGCCATGGGGGGCTTGCGGACCCGTTCTGGACCTTCGGAGGCGGGACCGTACTGATGTTCAGGTACGGACACCGCCTCAGCAAGGACATCGACATCTTCGTGCCGGATCCACAGTACCTCGGCTACGTGACGCCCCGACTCAGCGACACGGCGGCCTCACTGACCGAGGAGTACACGGAGATGCCGGGCTCGTTCGTCAAGCTGCAGTTCGAGGAAGGCGAGATCGACTTCGTGGCCGCACCGAACCTCACCGACGCGGCCTGGGAGCGGTGGGACATCCAGGGTCGGCCAGTGCGCGTCGAGACGGCTGCGGAGGTGATCGCCAAGAAGATGTACCACCGCGGGGACCGTGCGACGGCGCGTGATCTTTTCGACCTCGCCATGGTGGTCGAGCGGGAGCCGGATGCGCTGGCGGCGGCCGCGCCTTTCCTCATGCGGCACCGGGACAGGTTCCTGGAGCAGATCAGGCAACCCGGGGCCGGGTTTGTGGCGACCTTCGAGGCGATCGCTGCGACTGGGTATCGGCCGAGCCTGGAGCACTGCGTCGAGGTTGCCACCGCCCACCTGTCCGCGTTAAAGGACCGATGAGCCTCGCGACGTTGCAGGCCACGAGCGGGACCGCCAGAATGTCGTTGCTGACGGTCTCAAGACGTCCCATGCGGACAGCTCATCTTGTCTCCTGCGAACCTCGATCGGGCAATCTAACCGACATTCGCGCGCCGGCGCTGGCGCCCCGTCTCAACGACCGGCGATGGACTTGATGAAGTCGATGGCCAGTTTGGCGATCAGTGCCTTGTCGTTGTCGATCGTGGCCACGTGGTACGAGTTCTCCAGCCAGGCCATCTCCACCCGGTTGGCGCCCACCTTGGCGGCGATCAGCGGGCCGTTGGTCGGGCTGACGACGTGGTCCTCGCGCGCGGTGATCACCAGCGTCGGGCACTTCACGCGCGGCAGCAGGTCGTGCGTGGCCGCCATCAGCGCATAGACCTGGCGGAAGGCCACCACCGGCACCTCGGCATAGGCCAGTTCCTTGCTGTTCGGGTCCTTGATGTCCGAGCCGATGCCGGGCACGGTGTCCGGCAGGCCGCGGCCGAAGGCCAGGCCGGCCATGTCGGGGCTGGACAGCTGCACCGCGGCGTTGATCGGAATCGCGCCCTTGATGAGGTCGGCATGCTTGGCCGCGGTGTGCAGCGTCAGCGTGCCACCCATCGACAGGCCGGTCATGTAAATCTGCGAGCAGTGCTTGCGCAGCTCGTCCAGCGCCTGCTCGACCGATTCCACCCAGTCGGCCGCGGTGCTGCGCGCCATGGCCGCCGGCGACACGCCGTGGCCCTTGAGCCGCGGGCCGATCACGGTGTAGCCGGCGCCGTGCAGCTGCTCGCCCAGGTAGCGCATGCTCTGCGTGGTGCCGGTAAAGCCGTGGCACACCAGCACGCCGATGTCGTTGCCCTTGAAGAAGAAGGGCTCGGCGCCGGCAAGGATGGGTTCGTCGCTCATGACGTGCTCCAGGTTGAAGGAAGAAGGGCCTACTTGCGGTTCAGGCTGTAGGCCAGCGCCGCGGCCGCGATGATCGCGCCCTGCAGCATCAGCCGGCCGGGTTCGCCCAGGCCCAGGCTGGTGAGAAAGTTGAACAGGAAGGTCAGCATGAAGGCCGCCACCGCCGGGCCGGCCATGCCGCCGCGGCCGCTGCCGAAGTTGACGCCGCCCAGGATGGCCGCGGCCAGCGAGTTCAGCGCCAGGTCCTGGCCGAGCGTGATGCTGCCCTTGCCGACGAAGCCCACCAGGATGAAGCCGCACAGTACCGAGATCAGCGCCGAGGCCACGTGGCCGAGGAAGATGACGCGCAGGTGCGGAATGCCCGACAGCGCCGCGGCCTGCGGGTTGGCGCCCGTCGCGTCGAGGTAGCGGCCGAACACCGTGCCGCGCAGCAGCAGCGCGGCCGGCAGCAGCACGGCCAGCCACACCAGCACCGGTACGGGGATGCCCAGCAGGCGCAGCCGCGCCAGCTCGCGCAGGAACTCCGGTGCGTCGCCGGGGGCGCGTTGCTGCGACAACGCCACCACGCAGCCCGTCAGGATCATCGACGTGGCCAGCGTGACGATCATCGCCGACGCACGCGCCTTGACGATCAGCGCACCGTTGACCACGCCGACCACCAGCCCCAGCGCCACGCACGCCACCATCGCCACCGCGTCGGAGATCGGGAAGTAACCGCTGGTCAGCAGGTAGGACACGGCAACGATCACGCCGCCGGACGACAGGTCGATCGAGCGACCGCGCATCACCAGCGACTGGCCGATCACCGCCAGCCCCAGCGGCGCGGCCTGGCGGGCGATCAGCGGCAGCAGCATCGCCGATAGCAGCTGCGGGCGCATCACGGCGGCCAGCATTAGCAGCACCGCCAGCCCGGCATAGGCCGGCGGCAGCGCCAGCAGCGCGGCGGCCCAGCGGCGCGCGCGCGGTGCGGCCGGCGCCGCCGCGGAAGACAGCCCGGCCTTCACAGCCCCACCACCTTTCTGCGCTGCGCACACACCGCCGCCAGCAGCAGCAGGCCGGTGAGGGTGCCGCGCAGGAAGGGCGAGATGCCCAGCAGGTTGATGCCGTTGGTGATCAGCCCCAGGCTCAGCGCGCCGGTGACCACGCCCAGGATGCTGCCCACCCCGCCGGTCAGCTGGATGCCGCCCAGCGCCACCGCGGTGACCGACTCCAGGCCGAAGGCCGCGCCCATCGCCGGGTCACCGGAGGACACGCGCGCCGCCAGGTAGATGCCCGCCACCACCGCCAGCAGGCTGCAGACCACATAGGCCGACACCACCACCGCTACGGCACGCACGCCGTTGAGGTGCGCGCTGCGTGCATTGGCGCCGACGGCGAAGATGTGCAGCCCCAACCGCGTGCGGTGCAGCAGCAGGTACACCGCCAGCGCGCAGGCGGCGCACCACAGCAGCGGCCGCGGCACGCCCCACAGGTTGCCGTTGGCCAGCGCGCCCAGCACGGGGGGCACCGCACCGCCGGGGATCGGCAGCAGCAGGTAGGCCAGGCCCTGCAGGAAGGTCATCGTGCTCAGCGTCATCACCAGCGGGTGGATGCCGGCGACGGCGACGCCCAGGCCGTTGACCAGGCCGACGCACAGGCCCAGCGCCAGCGCCAGCGTCACGCCCCACAGCGGGTCGGCCTGCGTGGCCACCAGGCAGCCGGCCAGGCTCATCACGCTGCCCACCGACAGGTCGATGCCGGCCACCAGCGCGACCACCATCTGGCCCAGGCTGACGATCAGCAGCGCGGCGATCTGCCCGCTGACGTTGACCAGGTTCTGCGTTGCCAGAAAGCTGGGCGCGGCCAGCGCCAGCAGGGCGAACAACAGCAGCGGCAGGCCGACGGTGTAGCGGCTGCTGCCGGAGCGGAAACTGTTCATGCCGTGACCTCCAGCGCGCTCGGCTGCTTGGATTCGGCGCCGTCGACCAGCGCCAGTGCGAGCAAGGCCTCTTCGGTGGCGCCTTCGGCCGGCACGTCGCCGACGATGCGGCCGGCCCGCACCATCAGGATGCGGTCGCACAGGCCGATCAGCTCCAGCAGGTCGGACGACAGCGCCAGCACCGCGCCGCCGCGCTGCACGAAGCCGCGCAGCAGTCCGTAGATCTCGGCCTTGGCGCCGACGTCGACGCCGCGTGTGGGCTGCTCGACCAGCAGCGTGTCGATGCCGGCGGCCAGCCAGCGCCCGATCATCACCTTCTGCTGGTTGCCGCCCGACAGGTCGCCCACCGGCTGCACCAAGTCGCGCGAGCGCAGCTGCAGCTGCTGCGCCATCTGTTCGATCACGCCGCGCTCGCGCGGCGCGCGGCGCATCAGCCCCAGGCCGCGCAGCAGGCCGAGGCGGATGTTGTCGGCGATCGGCAGCTCCAGGTACAGCCCTTCGAGCTTGCGGTCCTCGGGCACCAGGCCCACGCCGTGGCGCACCACCTGCTCCACGCCGTGGCGCGGATCGAAAGGCTGCACCCGGCCTTCACGGTCGTGGCGCACGATGTCGCAGCTCACCGGCGGCAGCGCGCCGGCCAGCGCGCGGATGATCTCGCGCTGGCCCTGGCCTTCCAGCCCGCCCATGCCGACGATCTCGCCACGGCGCAGCAAAAGGCGCGCGTTGGCGGCGCCGGGCAGCGGCGTCAGCTCGCGCACCTCCAGTGCGGCCGGGCCGGGCGCGGTGCCGTCGCGCGGCGGAAACAGCGCCTGCAGCGAGCGGCCGACCATCAGAGCGATCAGCCGGTCGTGCGTCAGCGCCTCGATCGGTTCGGTGCAGACCCAGCGCCCGTCCTTCAGCACCGTCACCGTGTCGCAGAAGCGGAAGATCTCGTCGAGCCGGTGGCTGATGTAGAAAACCAGCTTGCCCTGCGCCTTCAGCGCGCGCAGCAGCTGCTCCAGCTTGTCGACCTCGGCCCGGTTCAGTGGCGCGGTCGGTTCGTCGAAGATGAACACCGAGGCATCGGCGCTCACGCCCTTGGCGATCTCCACCAGTTGCTGCTCGCCGATGCTGAGGCTGCCGCAGGGGCGTTGCGGATCGAGCGCGATGCCGATGCGCGCCAGCACGTTGGCCGCGTCGGTCAGCATCGCCGCGCGGTCGACCAGGCCGTGGCGCGTGGGCTCGCGCCCGAGCAGCAGGTTCTCGGCCACCGTCAGGTTCGGCAGCACCGTCAACTCCTGGAAGACGGTGGAGATGCCTGCGGCACGCGCGGCGGCCGGGTCGCGCAGATGCACCGGCCGGCCGCCGATGTGCAGCTCGCCCGCATCGGGCTGGTGCACGCCGGCCAGCAGCTTCATCAGCGTCGACTTGCCGGCGCCGTTCTCGCCGGTGAGGGCGTGGATCGAGCCGGCGTGGCCACTGAGGTTCACGTCCTGCAGCGCGGCGGTGGAACCGAAGCGCTTGCTGATGCCGCGTGCGACGACGAGCGCTTCGGCGCCGGAAGAGGGCAGCGACATGGACGGCGCTTCAGCGGCGGAAGGTTTCCTTGAGCGTGGCGTCCGGCAGCGTCGACGGCATCCAGTAGGCGTCGTTCAGGTCGGGGCGGAAGAACTTGTCCAGGTCGGTCTGGGTGATCGGCGGCGGCGACGAGAAGTACGAGCGGTACAGCGGTTTGCCGGCCAGCAGCGCCGCCGAGGCGCGCACCAGCGCGGCACCCAGGCCCGGCGTGAACTGCGGCGCGACGCTCTTTAGCCCGGTGGACTTCCACACGCGCAGGAAGCCGTTGTTGCCTTCGCCGGTCATCGGCACCAGCGGCTTGCCGGCTTCCTTGAACACGTCGATGCAGGCGCGCGTCATCTCGGCGCCGGAGAACCAGATGCCGTCGGGGCTGTTGCCGGACAGCACCAGGTTCTCGCACAGCTGCTTGCTCTTGGCGTAGTTCCAGTCGCCGAAGACTTCCTGCGTGATCTTGAGGTTCGAGCCCTCGATCGACTTGCGGAAGCCGTTGTAGCGCAGCTGCTCCTCCTCGACGCCGGCCACGCCGCGGAAGGCCCAGATGTTGCCCTTGCCGTTGAGCTGCTTGCGCAGGTATTCGCCGCCCTGGCGGCCGAAGACCTCGCCGCCGCCCATGATCTCGACGGTCGATTGCATCGACGTACCGAAGGCGCCCAGCACGATCACCGGGATGCCGGTCTTGGCTGCCTTGGCGGACAGCGGCGCGCCGATGGCCGACGAGATCGGGCCGATGATGATCGCGTCCACCTTCTTGGCCAGCAGGTCCTCGACGTCGGCCACCTGCTTCGGCGCCTGCCAGTTGGCCTCGACGAAGATGAACTCGCCGATGTTCTTGTCCTGCGACGCGGCGTATTTCATCTCCTGGATCATCTGCACGATCCAGGTGTTGCCCACGCCGCCGAAGGACACGCCGATGCGCCAGGGCCCGGGCTTCTTGAACTCGTTCGGCTTCGTCTGCTCCTTGCTCGTCGGCGCCAGCAGGCCTGGTGGCAGCAGCTCCACGTCGGCGGCCAGGGCGGGGATGGGCAGGGCGGTGGCCGCGAGCACGGCGGCCGCGGCAAGACGCGTGCGCAGGAATGAAAGGGTCACGGGGGCTTCTCGACGGTGGGTGGGGGGATAGCTGTTCGAATCAGCCTTGTTGATTGTTCGTGTGTGTTCGTTTTGGTTCATTTTGGCCCTGCGATGGTCCAAAATTCTTCGGCGTTTTCCCTAGGGCGAACAAGCCCGCGCGCAAGCGGGCGTGCTCGGCCGGAGCGCCCCGGTGCCCTCAGGGCGCGACGATGCACTGCACCGCGGCGTCGGCCAGCAGCTGCGCAAACGGCGGCGGCGGCGGCGCGTCGGTGAACAGCCGGTCCAGGTGGTCCAGGCGCGCCAGCTCGACCATCGCCGGCCGGTGGAACTTGCTATGGTCGGCGGCGAGCCAGACCTCGCGCGACTGTTCGAGGATGGCGCGGGCCACGCTGACCTCGCGGTAGTCGAAGTCGCGCAGCGAGCCGTCGGCCTCGATGCCGGAGATGCCGATCAGCGCGATGTCGACCTTGAACTGGCGCACGAACTCGACCGCGGCCTCGCCGATGATGGCGCGGTCGCGCGGCCGCACCGCGCCGCCGGCGACGAACAGTTCGCAGTCCGGGTGGTCGCTCAGGATCGCCGCCACGTTGAGGTTGTTGGTG
>JAFEEF010000083.1:55091-55652 GCA_018241265.1 Pseudomonadota bacterium
CCGATGTTGATGATCAGCGAGCAGCCGTCCGGCACGGCCGCGGCCACCGCCTTGGCGATGCGCCGCTTGGCGGCGTCGTTGAGCCGCTGGCGCTGGCGGTAGGCGATGTTCTCGGTGGCCGAGCCGGGCGCGCGCACGCCACCGTGGAAGCGGAACACCAGCCCGGCCTCGGCCAGCAGGCGCACGTCGCGCCGCACCGTTTTCAGCGTGACGCCGAAGCGTTCGGCCAGCGCTTCGACTCTGAGGCTGCCGGCCTGCTGCACTTCCTCGATCAGCCGGATCTGGCGCGGGTGAAGTTGCTGCATCACACGCAATCTAATCGAACCGTGTCGAACATACATCAGGGTAATCTTGGTTCGAAAACGAAGTTATACCGAACATAATCGGAAAATGACGAACATCAATGTTCGCTCGGAGGTGGACGTTGCCGTGATCGGCGGCGGCATCAACGGCGCCGGCATCGCGCGCGACCTGGCGGGCCGCGGGCTGTCGGTGCTGCTGTGCGAGAAGGACGACCTGGCCTCGCACACCTCGTCGGCGTCCACCAAGCTGATCCACGGC
>JAFEEF010000084.1 GCA_018241265.1 Pseudomonadota bacterium
ATGTCGGCGAGCGCCTTCTTCGCCTTCAGGATGGGCAGCGGGCAGTTGAGGCCGCGGGTGTCGAGTTCTTTCTGGGCGTCCATGAGACGGCGATTCTAGAAGGCCGAACGGAGATCGGCAGTCGCTCGATCCACACGACCCCGCATAGAATATATTCAGTAATCGATCGTCACCCGATCGATGGACGCCACCCGCCGTGCTCACGCCCACCGTCACCGCGCCCGATCCTTACCAGCGCCTCACCCACCTCGGCGCGGACGGCCAGCTGTCGCGCGGCGATACGCTCGCCGACCAGGCTTACGCCCGGCTGCACCAGGCGCTGATCACCGGGCTCCTGGCGCCCGAGCAGGTGCTCACGGTGCGCGGCGTGGCCGCGAGCTTCGGCGTCAGCCTGACGCCGGTGCGCGAGGCGATCCAGCGCCTCGTCGCCGCGCGTGCGCTGACGATCGAGAACGGCCGGACGATCCGCGTGCCGCGCCTCGACCTCGAGACCTACCGCGAGATCCTGAAGATCCGCATCGAGCTCGAATACCTCGCGGCCAAGGCGGCGGCGGCGCGCATCCCGAACGAGGAGATCGATGCGCTCGAGAAGATCGTCGAGACCCACCGCGCCGCGATCGAGGCGGGAGACGCCCACGCCACGCTGGCCGCCAACACCGAGTTCCACCTGCGCATGTACCGCGCGTCCGGCTGCACGATCCTCTACGGCATCATCGAAAGCCTGTGGCTGCGCGTCGGGCCGACGCTGAACCTGCTGTTTCCGCAATATTGCGGCAGCCTCGTCGGCCACGAATACCACATGGCAGCGATCGAGGCCCTGCGCCGGCGCGACGGCGAGACGCTGGGCAAGGCGATGCAGGACGACCTGACGACCGGCGCGAAGTACCTGCTGCGGCTGCTGAAGCCCTGATCCTCGCCGATGATGCGGCGCGCCGCGACCTGCCCAACGGGCTGGGGCTGTCATTGACGATATATCGTGCATCACATAGCATCGCTGTCACCTGCCGACCCACCACCGAGGACGTTTCCATGACGCCGAAGCTCACGCGCCGCGACTTCCATCTCGTCGCCTCCAACCTGCTCGTCGGCTCGCTCGCCGGCGGTGCGCTGTTCGGTACCGCGCCGGCGCGTGCCCAGGCCAAGACGGTGAACCTCGGCACCTTCGGCAGCGTCGACGTGCAGAACTACATCCGCGCCAAGAACGCGATGGCCAAGACGTTCGGCGCCGATGCCAGCGTCAACTTCGTGACCGTGCGTGCCGGCTCCGAAGTGCTGTCGGCGATGGCCGGCGGCAGCCTCGACATGTGCAACGTCGGGTCGAGCCCGATGATGGTCGGCTATGCCAACGGCGTGAAGGCGTCGCTGGTCTACGTCTACAAGAACATCACCGACAGCGAAGCGCTGGTGGTGCAGAACAGCGCCAACATCAAGAAGCTCGCCGACCTGAAGGGCAAGCGCGTCGGGCTGCCGTTCAACACCTCGGTCCACTTCGCGGCGCTGGCGGCGCTGAAGACCGTCGGCCTCGGCGTCTCCGACGTGCAGCTCATCAACATGCGCGCCGACACGATCGCGTCGGCCTGGAACCGGCGCGAGATCGACGCCAGCTACATCTGGGTGCCGGTGATCCCGAAGCTCGTCGACGACGGCGGCACGGTGCTCTTCAAGACCGGCGACCTGAACGCCACCGGCCTCGTGATGTTCGATGCGTTCCTCGTGCGCGACGAGTTCAAGAAGCAGCATCCGGACCTGGTGCTCGCCTTCCTGAAGGACTTCGAGCGCATCGCGAACGAGTTCAAGAGCAACCCGAAGGACGTGGTCGACACGATGACGAAGTTCCTCGGCGTCGACGAAGCCGCGGTGATGCGCTCGCTGAACACCTTCCACCCGGTGCCGGCCAGGGAGCAGCTGACGAGCCAGTGGCTCGGCAAGCCGGGCGACAAGAATTCCGCGGTGCTGAAGACGCTGCAGGTGCAGGCCGAGTTCCTGAAGGAGACCGGCCAGATCAACGCCGTGCCGGCCGACATCTCCGGGCTGATCGACAGCAGCTTCGTCGCCAAGCTCGCCTGAAGTCGCCGGAGCGAAGTCGCCTATGAAATTGCGCAGCGCAGGCGACTTGGCTCAGAGGCCCACTCGATCTCGCGAGAGGCGCATGCCTCTCAGCCTCTGAGATCGATGCCCGCCGCCTCCGGCGTCAAGGCGCGCTTCGAAGGCGTCTCCAAGCGTTACGGCCAGGGCGCCGATGCGGTGCAGGCGCTGGCGCCGCTGACGCTCGACATCGCCGAGCGTGCCTTCGTCTGCCTCGTCGGCCCGTCGGGCTGCGGCAAGAGCACGCTGCTCAACATCCTCGCCGGCTTCGAGCCGCCGACGACCGGCCGCGTGCTGATGGACGGCCAGCCGGTGCAAGGCCCGGATCCGCGCCGCGGCGTCGTGTTCCAGCAAGGCGCGCTCTTCACGTGGATGAACGTGCGCGACAACGTCGCCTTCGGCCCGCTCGCCACCGGCCGCAGCAAGACCGAGGCCGAACGGATCGCCGCGCGCTACCTCGACATGGTCGGCCTCGCGTCGTTCGCGAAGCGCTATCCGTACGAGCTGTCGGGCGGCATGCAGCAGCGCGTCGGCATCGCGCGCGCGCTCGCGAACGATCCCGAGATCCTGTTGATGGACGAGCCGTTCGCCGCGCTCGATGCGCAGACGCGCGAACTGCTGCAGGAAGAGATCAAGCGCATCTGGCACGAGACGCGCAAGACGGTGCTGTGGATCACGCACAGCATCGAGGAGGCGCTGTTCCTCGCGACCGACGTCGTCGTGATGTCGGCACGCCCCGGCACGATCAAGGCAACGCTGCGCCCGCCGTTCGCGCTGCAGGACGATCCGGCCCTCGTCGCGAGCCCCGAGTTCGCGCGCACCAAGGCCGAGATCTTCGGGCTGCTGCGCGAAGAGGCGCTGGTCGCCCAGCGCCAGGAGGCCGAGCGATGACGACCCGGCCCGCGGGCATGCGCCGTTCGCGCTGGATCAACCTCGCGTCGTTCGCGGCGCTGCTGATCGTCTGGGTCGCGCTGACGGCACCGCTGATCCACGGCAAGCCGCTCGTCGCGCCGCTCTTCCTGCCGGCGCCCGGCTCGGTCTGGGACACCTTCCTGACCTTGATGAAGAGCGGCTACCAGGGCAAGAGCCTCTGGTACCACATCGGCATCAGCCTGTTCCGCTTCGGCATCGGCTTTGCGCTGACGGTCGTGCTCGCGGTGCCGCTCGGCCTGTGGATGGGCATGAACGAAACCGTCAAGGCCGTCCTCGATCCGCCGATCGAGATCACGCGGCCGATGCCCAAGCTCGCGTTGCTGCCGCTGCTCATCATCTGGTTCGGCATCGGCGAGGTCGCGAAGATCGTCATCATCATGCTGGCGCTGTTCCCCATCCTGTCGATCAGCGCGATGCAGGCGGTGCGCGGCGTCGGCCGGCGCAAGGTGCAGGCGGCGATGGCGCTCGGCGCATCGCGCTCGATGATCTTCCGCCGCGTGATCTTCCCGGCCAGCCTGCCCGGCATCTTCACGAGCCTGCGCGTCTCGATCGGCATCGGCGTCACGATGCTGGTCGGCGCCGAGATGATCGCCACCAACTCGGGGATCGCCTACATGGCGATGTCCGCCTCGGACTTCCTGCTCACCAACGTCGTGATCGTCGGGGCGCTGATCATGGCGGTGCTCGGCTACAGCCTCGACCTCGTCGCCCGCGCGCTCGAAGACCGCATCGTCCACTGGGGCGGCAAAGAAGGATGACCACATGACCACCCCTCACCCGCTGCCGATCCAGGGCACGCCCTGGCCCGAGCTCGAACGCGAGCTGGCCGACGCCGCGAAGAACGACGTGGCGTGGCGCCGCGGCCGCGCGCCGATGTTCATCCACTACGCCGGAGACGACGTGCTGGACGTCGCGAAGCAGGCCTACGAGATGTACTTCTCGGAGAACGGACTCGGGCTGCGCGCGTTCGGCAGCCTGCAGAAGTTCGAGTCCGAGGTCGTCGCGATGGGCCTCGACCTGCTGCACGGCGGCGACGGCACGCGCGGCGCGATGACGACCGGCGGCACCGAAAGCATCATGCTCGCGGTCAAGGCGGCGCGCGACCATGCGCGCGAGCAACGCGGCATCGACCCCGGCAGCGCACGCATCGTGCTGCCGTACAGCGCCCATCCGGCCTTCGACAAGGCGGCGCATTTCCTCGGCCTGACCACCGTGCGCATACCGCTGCGCGCCGACTTCACGGCCGATCCGGTGGCGATGGCGGCAGCGATCACGCCCGATACCGTGCTGATGGTCGGCTCGGCGCCGGCCTATCCGCACGGCGTGATGGACCCGATCGGCGAGATCGCCGGAGCGGCGTCCGCGCACGGCATCTGGATGCACGTCGACGCCTGCGTCGGCGGCTACATCGCGCCGTTCGCGCAGAAGCTTGGGCTTCCGGTCGCGCCGTTCGACTTCGCGGTGCCCGGCGTCACGTCGATCTCGGCCGATCTGCACAAGTACGGCTACGCGGCCAAGGGCGCGTCGACCTTGTTCTTCCGCGATGCCGAACACTTCCGGCACATGGGCTATGCGTTCGACCGCTGGCCGCGCGGCCAGTACTACACCCATACCCTGGTCGGCACGCGCGCCGGCGGCGCGATCGCCGCGGCCTGGGCTGTGATGCGCTACCTCGGCGAAGCGGGCTACCTGCGCATCACCGAGCGCATCCTCGCGACGCGGCGCGCGCTCGAGGCGGGCCTGGCGCCGCTCGGGCTGCACGCGCTCGGCCGGCCCGAGCTGTCCATCCTCGCCTACGGCTCGCCGGCACACGACATCGCAGCGTTGAGCCGCGGCCTGATGACACGCGGCTGGCTGGTCGGCAACGTCACCGCGCCGCCCGGCATCCACATGATGCTGAACCTGACGCACGAGCCGGTGGTCGGCGAGTACGTCCGCGATGTCGCGGCGGCGCTGGCCGATGCGCCCGCCGCAGGCGCCGAGCCCGTGATCGCGCGCTACTGAGCGCGCTATTGATCGCGCTATTGGTCGTTCCGCACGACGGGCCGCAGCGGCAGGTCGACCCACTGCGGCGTGATGCCGCGCGAGGTCAGCCAGTCGGCCACCGCATAGCCGGTGCCGGCCCGCCAGCACTTGATGTCCTCGGGCCGGAACAGCTTGTACTCGGCGAGCTCCGGCGACAGCATGATGTCGCCGCGGGCGAGCACATGGTAGGCGATGATCACCTGGTTCATGCGCGTGAACTCGTAGACGCCGACCAGGTTCGCCGCATCGACCGTCAGCGAAGTCTCCTCGGCGACCTCGCGCGCGATGCCGTCCTTCGGCGACTCGCCCGCCTCCATGAAGCCGGTGATCAGCGCGAACATGCGATGCGTCCATGCCGCATTGCGCGCCAGCAGCACGCGGCCGTCGTGCTCCGGCAGTTCGACGATCGCGGCGAGCACCGGCGTCGGGTTGTTCCAGTGCGTCCAGCGGCAGGCCGGGCAACGCAGCCGTTCCTTGGGACCGCCGTCCTCGTCGGCGGCGAGCATCTGCAGCGGCGTCGCGCAGTTCGGGCAGTAGCGGTAGCTGTCGTCGGACATCGGCAGCTTCAGGCGGGGAACACGCCGGTCGACAGATAACGGTCGCCGCGGTCGCAGACGACGAACACGATGGTCGCGTGCTCGACGTCCTTGGCGATCTGCAGCGCGACCCACAGTGCGCCCGCCGCCGAGATGCCGGCGAAGAGCCCTTCCTCGCGCGCGAGCCGACGCGCCATCTCTTCGGCGTCGGCCTGGCTCACGTAGACCATCTCGTCGATCCAGGTCGGGTCGTAGATCTTCGGCAGATACGCCTCCGGCCACTTGCGGATGCCGGGAATGCGCGAGCCTTCGCTCGGCTGCGCGCCGATCACGCGCACCCCCTTGCTCTGCTCCTTCAGGTAGCGTGACACGCCGGTGATCGTGCCGGTCGTGCCCATCGCGCTGACGAAATGGGTGACGCGCCCGGCGGTATCGCGCCAGATCTCCGGGCCGGTCGTCTCGTAGTGGACGCGCGGGTTGTCGGCATTGGCGAACTGGTCGAGGACGCGGCCCTTGCCGTCGCGCTGCATCTGTTCGGCGAGGTCGCGCGCGTACTCCATGCCGCCGGAGCGCGGCGTCAGGATCAGCTCGGCCCCGTAAGCCTTCATCGATTGCGCGCGTTCGACCGACAGATCCTCCGGCATGATCAGCAGCATGCGGTAGCCGCGGATCGCCGCCGCCATGGCGAGCGCGATGCCGGTGTTGCCCGAGGTCGCCTCGATCAGAGTGTCGCCCGGCTTGATCTCGCCGCGCTCCTCGGCACGCCGGATCATGCTCATCGCAGGCCTATCCTTCACCGAGCCGGCGGGGTTGTTCCCTTCGAGCTTGCCGAGGATCACGTTGCCGCGGCGCTCGTTCTCGGCACCGGGTACGCGCTGCAGGCGCACCAGCGGCGTCGCGCCGATCACGTCTTCGACGGTCTTGTAGCGGGGGGCGGATGCACTCACGGGGACAACCTCGATGCTGGTCGGAGGTCGATTCTCGCAGGGCCGCGATTCGGGCGCCGGGTCGCAGCCGTCGTGGTCCGAACGGCGAAGGGGCAAAAGGCGATCGAGCCGGCTGCCACCAACGTCCTCTCGGAGCTTCGCCGGCCGAAGCCTGAGCAGCGCGTCGTCGACTTCGTCGCTGCGCAGCCGCTCGACCGCCTGTTCGTCAGCAGCGTCGGCCTAGCCGAGATCCGCTTCGGCATCGAACTGGTGGCCGACGCCACGCGCCGCGCCGCGCTCAACGACTGGCTCACCCTCAGAGTCCGCCCGATGTTCGAGCAGCGCGTCCTCGCCGTGAGCGAGGACGTGATGCTGAAATGGCGCCTGCTGGTCGAAGAAGGCCGCAACAGCGGGCACACGTTCTCTCAGCCCGACCTCATCACCGCAGCCACCGCGCTTCAGCACGGCTTGACCATCGTCACTCGTGACACCGCGGACTACGTCAAGGCCCGCGCGCCGGTGTTCAATCCGCGGGTCGACGTGGCGGGGCAGCCCGCGGCGTGACCGCGCCCGGTGCACTCTGCCAGCGGAAAGTCAACGGCGTTGCTTCTTGAGCAGCTGGTCGAGTGTCTCGACGCCCTCCTTCTGGAGAACCGTGCCCCGCTGCGCGTCGGAGCGATAGCCGTTCGCGTCGCCGAAGGCGCCGACGCCTGCAGCCAGGGATACCCCTTGTGACGCAAAAAAGCCCGCGCTACCGAGGTGAGCAGGCGGGCTGTCGATGCTTGGTGAGCGATCCTGAAATCAGCTCCTGGTGCCTCGGGTCGGACTCGAACCGACACTCCTTGCGGAACGGGATTTTGAGTCCCGCGCGTCTACCGGTTTCGCCACCGAGGCCCGGTTTCGAAGGGCGCGATTTTGCCATAGGCGCCGGCCAACGGCACTCGCGACCCGGCGGCGACACACCTTGCTTCGATGGACAAGCCGGCCACGACGCGCCGCGCCACGTAGACTCGCGGCTTTCGCATGTATCCGGATGTGCGCATGTTTCCGATGCCCCCTGTCACCCAGGCGCTGCTGCTGATCAACGTCGCGGCCTATTTCCTCAGCGACCTGACCGGGCCGTGGCTCGTGACGCTGTTCGCGCTGTGGCCGGTCGGCGCCGGCTTCCTGCCATGGCAGATCGCGACCTATGCGTTCCTGCACGGCAGCTTCGACCACCTGCTCTTCAACATGCTCGGCCTCTGGATGTTCGGCTCGGAGCTCGAGCAGCTCTGGGGTCCGCGTCGCTTCATCCAGTTCTTCGGGGCGAGCGTGCTGGCCGCCGCCCTCGCGCAGCTCGCCGTCACGGCCTACACCGGCTCGGTCTATCCGACGATAGGCGCGTCGGGCGGGCTGTTCGGCCTGCTGCTCGCGTTCGGCATGATCTTTCCGCGCCGCACGATCCTGCTGTTCTTCGTGATCCCGGTGCCGGCGCGCATCCTGGTGATCCTCTACGGTGCGTTCGAGCTGTTCCAGGGCGTCTACGGAACCTCGGCCGGCGTCGCGCACTTCGCGCACCTGGGCGGCATGCTGGGCGGCTACCTGACGATGCAGTACTGGCGCGGCAAGCCGCCGTTCGGCCGGCGCTGAGCGGCGCCGCGCGGCGACACGCGCGGCAATAGCCCTGCGCGTCGCAGGGCCGCGGCGTTGGCTCATGCTGAGCTTCCCGATGCCAGTCTGCGGGAGGCGCCCATGGCCACGCTGCCCCTCCTCACGAACCGTGCCGCCCACCGCGCGAAGCGCCTCTGCCGCGCAGCGCTCACGCTGCTGCTGCTGGCACTGATCGTCCCGGCGCTCGCCGCGGACGCGGTCGGCGAACTGCACGTCGCCGCGCTCGCTCGCGCCGATGACGCGGTGGTCGGCGTGCGGGTCACCGCGCTCGACGATGCGCACAGCGCCGAGACGCTCGGCCACGAACGCCTCGGCTCGGGCATCGTGATCGGCAACGACGGGCTGGTGCTGACGATCGGCTACCTGATCCTCGAGGCCGACCATGTCGACCTGATGCTCGAAGGCCATCGCGTCGTTCCGGCCCGTGTCATCGCCTACGACCAGGCGACCGGCTTCGGGTTGCTGCAGGCGCTAGCACCGGTCCGCGTGACGCCGGCCGTGCTCGGCTCGGCCGCCACGCTGCGACCCAACGACACGCTGCTCGTCGCCAGCGGCGGCCCGGCGGCCGAGATCAGCCTGGTGCGGCTGGTGTCTGCGCGTCCGTTCTCGGGCTACTGGGAATACCACATCGACAGCGCGCTGTTCACCGCGCCGCCGCGCAGCGACCACAGCGGTGCGGCGCTCTTCAATGCGCACGGCGAGCTGATCGGGATCGGCTCGCTGCTGCTCGCCGATGCGCGTCCGCCGTCGCATCCCGACGGCGAGCAGCTGCGCGAGCCGGGCAACATGTTCGTGCCGGTCGATCTGCTCAAGCCCATCCTCGCCGAGCTGCGCCAGCGCGGCAGCTCGACCGGCAGCGCGCGGGCCTGGGTCGGCGTCAACTGCGTCGAGGAGGACGACGGCGAGGTGCGCATCGTCAAGACCAACGACGACGGTCCGGCAGCCCAGGCGGGGCTGCAGCCGGGCGATCGCATCGTGCGCATCGACGGCGCGTCGGTGCGCGGGCTCGAAGCGTTCTACAAGTCGCTGTGGCGCGGCGGCGCCGAACGCGACGTGAAGGTCGAGATCGAGCGCGACGGCAGCGAGCGGACGCTGACGGTGCACGCGGTCGACCGCATGAAGACGCTGATCCGGCCGCAGGGGATCTGAGTCGCCGGAGCGAAGTGCCTATGCAATTGCACAGCGCAGGCGACTCGGCTCAGGGGCACTTCCGGTCTCACGAGTAGCGAATGCCTCACAGCCCCTGAGCCGCGTCAGTATCCGCGCGTCCGGTCGACCGTCTGCAGCGGCGTCTCGCCGCGCTCCAGCCGCCGCAGTCCCGCGACGAACTGCGTCGCGATCGTCTGCGGCGAGGACTGCGCGGCGATGTGCGGCGTGATCGTGATGCCGGGGACGCTCCACAGCGGGTCGTCGGCCGGCATCGGCTCGCGGCACTGCACGTCGAGCGCGGCACCGGCCAGATGGCCGTTCCGCACCGCCGCGATCAGGTCGGCTTCGACGACGTGCGCGCCGCGCGCCACGTTGATCACGTAGCCGCCGCGCGGCATCGAGGCATAGGCATGGGCATCGAGCAGCCCTTCGGTCTCGGACGTCAGCGGCAGCGCGCAGACCACGATCTCGCTGGCGGCCAGCAGTTCGGCGAGCGGCCGGCTGCGACGGTTCCAGCCGTGCACCTCGAAGCCGACCTGGCCGAGCAGCCGCGCGATCACGCTGCCCATCGCGCCGGTGCCGAGCACCGCGACGCGGCTGCGCACCGCGGCGACCGGATGGCGCCTCCATTCGCGGCGCAGCTGCTGCGCCTCGTAGCCGGCCAGGCCGCGCGCATGGCGCAGCGCCATCAGCGCGACGTACTGCGCGATGCCTTCGGCCTGCTCGGCATCGACGATGCGCGAGACCGGCACGTGCGGCGCGAGCTCGGGCACGAGCAGCTTCTCGACACCCGCCGACACCGCGCAGACCCACTTCAGGTTCGGCAGCCGTGCGGCCACGCCCGGCGGAAATCGCCATGCCGCGACGACGTCGATCGCCGCCAGCTCGGCGTCGCTCAGGTCGTCGCGGTGCTCGACGAGATCGAGGTCCGGCGCGATCGCGCGGATCGCCGACGTGAAGTAGCCCGCGGGCATGGGCGCCGTGATCAGCAAGGTCTTCATCGCGTGTCGGGAACGAAGTCCGGAAAAGCCGCCAGTCCCTGGCGCACGGTCGGATGATGCAGCACGAGGCGCAGCTCGCGCTTCAGCCTGCGGTTGGTCAAGCGGCGCGATTCGCTCATGAAGCTGAGCTGCATCGCGCCGAACGCGGCGCCGGCCTCGGCGCGCGCGATGCGCGGCGGACGCGGCAGTCGCGCGAGGTCGGCCACGAGGTCGTAGTAGTCGCCCATGCGGATCTCGCTGTCGTCGCTCGCATGCACGACGCGCTGCGGCAGGCCTCGGTGCAACGCCGCGATGCAGGCGCGCGCCAGGTCGTCGGCATGGATGTGGTTGGTGTAGACGTCGTCGCCTTGCGCCAGCACCGGCGTGCCGCGCGCGACGCGCTCGCGCGGATCGCCGCCGGCGCGGTCGGCGGCATAGATGCCCGGCACGCGCAGGAGGGTCGTCGCGACGCCGTGCCGGCGGCCGTAGGCGCGCACCTGCCGCTCTGCATCGACGCGCCGGTGCGCCCGATCGCTGGCCGGCGCGACCTGCCGCGTCTCGTCGAGCCAGGCGCCGCCGCGATCGCCGTAGACGCCGGTCGTACTCGCGTAGACGAGCCGCCGCACGCGGCCGCGCCGCGCCAGCGCCGCCAGCAGCGCCCGGGTGCGCGGATCGCTCACACCGTGCGCCGGCGGCGGCGCCAGGTGCAGCACGGCATCGGCCAGGCCCGCGAGACGCGCGAGCGACGCCGGCTCGTCGAGGTCGCCCGGCAACGGCACGATGCCGGCGTCGCGCAGTTCGCCGGTCCGCGCCGCGCTCGACGTCAGTGCGATCAACCGCCAGCGGCCGCGCAGCCGCCGTGCGACGCGCAGACCGATGTCGCCGCAGCCCACGATGAGCAGCACGGGACGCGGATGGCGCACAGGACGGGACGGATGCGGCAAGGTCATGCGAAGCCCGCGCCGGGGCACGTCACGGGGGCAGGGCAAAATCGGCGCGAGAGTTTACGTGGGCATCGAAGCCCTGCCGTCATGAGCTTCACGATCACCGTTCAACCGAGCGGCCGCAGCTTCGCGGTCGACCGCGACGAACCCATCCTCGCCGCCGCGATCCGCCAGGGCGTCGGGCTGCCGTACGGCTGCAAGGACGGCGCCTGCGGCTCCTGCAAATGCCGCCTGCTCGAAGGCCGCGTGATCCATGGCGCACACCAGTTCAAGGCGCTCAGCCCGGTCGAGGAAGAGGCCGGCTACATCCTCACCTGCCAGGCCGCACCGCAGACCGACGTCGTGATCGAGGCGCGCACCGTGCCCGGCGCCGGTGAGTTTCCGGTGCGCAAGCTGCCGACGCGGGTGCTGAAGATCGAGCGGCCCGCTTCCGACGTCGCGGTGCTGAAGATGCAGCTCCCGGCCAACGACCTCTTGCGCTACCACGCCGGCCAGTACATCGAGTTCATCCTGCGCGACGGCGCGCGGCGCAGCTACTCGATGGCGAACGCGCCTTACACGCAGGAGCAGTCGCCCGGGCTCGAGCTGCACTTGCGGCACCTGCCCGGCGGCAAGTTCACCGACCACGTCTTCACGGCGATGAAGGAGAAGGAGATCCTGCGCATGGAGGGGCCGTTCGGCAGCTTCTTCCTGCGCGAGGACAGCGACAAGCCGATGATCCTGCTGGCTTCCGGCACGGGCTTCGCGCCGATCAAGGCGATCATCGAGCACCTCGAGTTCAAGGCGAGCACGCGCGACGCCGTGCTCTATTGGGGCTGCCGCACGAAGGCCGATCTCTACCTGCACGACTGGGCGCAGGCCGCAGCCGTTCGGCTGCCGAACCTGCGCTACATCCCGGTGCTGTCGGACGCGCAGCCCGACGATGCCTGGGCCGGCCGCACCGGCTTCGTCCACCAAGCGGTGATGAACGACATCCCCGACATGGCCGGCTGGCAGGTCTATGCCTGCGGCGCGCCCGTCATGGTCGAATCGGCGCAGCGCGATTTCGTCGCGCAATGCAATCTGCCGGCGGAGGAGTTCTATGCCGATGCGTTCACCACGGAAGCCGACAAGCATGGCGCGTAGCCCCGTCCCGATGATGACCGGAGAAGGATCCTGATGGACCGCCGCACAGCCATCGCCGCCATCGCCGCTGCATCCGTCGCGCTGCCGGCGCATGCCCAACCCAAGCCCCTCCGCTTCATCGTCCCCTACCCGCCCGGCGGCCCGCTCGACATCGTCGCCCGCGCGCTCGCCGAACAGGTCCAGCCCACGCTCGGCAACGTCTACGTCGACAACCGGCCCGGCGCCGGCGGCAACCTCGGCGCGGACCTGTGCGCCAAGGCGCCGCCCGACGGCAGCACCATCGTGATGGGCGCGGTCGCGACCCATGCG
>JAFEEF010000085.1 GCA_018241265.1 Pseudomonadota bacterium
CCGCATGATCGAGCAGTACTCGCGTCAGGCCGGCTTCCTGCTCGAGGAGGGCTGCACCCCGCAGCAGGTCGACAAGGCGGTCGAGAAGTTCGGCTTCGCGATGGGCCCGTTCCGCATGGGCGACCTCGCCGGCAACGACGTCGGCTGGTACATCAGGAAGCGCCGCTACGTCGAGAAACCCGATCTGCGCTACAGCAAGACCGCCGACCTCCTGTGCGAGATGGGCCGCTACGGCCAGAAGACCGGCGCCGGCTGGTACGACTACAAGCCGGGCAAGCGCGACGCGATCCCGAGTCAGGTCGTCAACGACATGATCGAGCAGCACCGCAAGGCGCTCGGCATCACGCCGCGCAAGATCAGCGACGACGAGATCGTCGGCCGGCTGGTGTACTCGCTCGTCAACGAAGGCGCGAAGATCGTCGAGGAAGGCATCGCGCTGCGCGCGTCCGACATCGACATGGTCTACCTCACCGGCTACGGCTTCCCGCTGCACCGCGGCGGCCCGATGCACTATGCCGACGAGGTCGGGCTCTACAACGTGGTCGCAGCGATGAAGCGCTATGCCGCCAACCCGCTGGACGACCAGGCGTTCTGGCAGCCGGCGCCGCTGCTCGCGAAGCTGGCGGCCGAAGGCAAGACGTTCTCCTGACCGGAGCCCTGCGATGAACGACCGCGCCACCTTCACCCGCATGGAACAGAGCACCGCCGACGACTGGCGGAAGATCGGCGGCGAGTTCATGGGCTTTGCCGCCAGGCTGCCCGACCGGCTGATCGCGCACCTGAAGCTGCTCGAGGGCGACTACGGCGGCTTCCCGGTCGACCGCTACACGCATTCGCTGCAGACCGCGACGCGGGCGTTGAAGGCCGGCCGCGACGACGAGTACGTCGTCTGCGCGCTGCTGCACGACATCGGCGACACGCTGGGCACCTTCAACCACTTCGACATCGCCGCGGCGATCCTGAAGCCGGTGGTCAGCGAAGAGAACCTGTGGATGGTCCAGCACCACGGCATCTTCCAGGGCTACTACTTCTTCCACCACATCGGGCTCGACCGCAACCTGCGCGACCAGTTCCGCGGCCATCCGCACTACGACCGCACCGAAGAGTTCTGCGCGCTCTACGACAACCCGGCGTTCGATCCGAAGGCCGAGACACTGCCGATCGCCGAATTCGAGCCGATGCTGCGCAAAGTCTTCGCGCAGCCGCGCAACAGCATCTACAAGGCGGCCGCGCCGATGCAGCAGCCGGCCGCCGCCTGAACGAACATCGACTGATCCACAGGAGCTCACCATGACCCGTGCCGTGATCGTTTCCACCGCCCGCACGCCGCTCGCGAAGAGCTGGAAGGGCGCCTTCAACATGACGCACGGCGCGACGCTGGGCGGCTTCGCGGTCAAGGCCGCGATCGAGCGCGCCGGCATAGCCGCGGCCGAGGTCGACGACGTCATCATGGGCTGCGCGACGCCCGAAGGCGCGACCGGCAGCAACATCGCGCGCCAGATCGCGCTGCGTGCCGGCTGCCCGATCACGACCAGCGGCGTCACCGTGAACCGCTTCTGCTCCAGCGGCCTGCAGACGATCGCGATGGCGGCGCAGCGCGTCGTGGCCGGCGAGGGCGACATCTACATCGGCGGCGGCGTCGAGAGCATCTCGTGCGTGCAGAACGAGGCGAACCGCCACATGGGCGCCGACCCGTGGCTGGTCGAGCACAAGCCCGAGATCTACTGGTCGATGCTGCAGACCGCCGAGCAGGTGGCCAAGCGCTATGACATCTCGCGCCAGCGCATGGACGAGTACGGCGCCGCGAGCCAGCAGAAGGCGACCGCCGCGCGCGATGCCGGCAAGTTCGACGCCGAGATCGTGCCGGTCACCGTGACGGCCGGCGTGGCCGATGCGGTGATGGGCCTGCGCTCGAAGGAAGTGACCATCAGCGCCGACGAAGGCATCCGCCCGGGCACGACCTATGACGGCATCAAGGACATCCGCCCGGCGCTGCCCGGCGGCGTGATCTCGGCCGGCAACGCCAGCCAGTTCAGCGACGGCGCGGGCGCCTGCGTCGTGATGAGCGAAGCGCTCGCCGAGAAGCGCGGGCTGAAGCCGCTCGGCCGCTTCCTCGGCTTCGCGGTGGCGGGCTGCGAACCCGACGAGATGGGCATCGGTCCGGTGTTCGCGGTGCCCAAGGTGCTGAAGCGCCTGGGCCTCACGGTCGGCGACATCGACCTGTGGGAGCTCAACGAAGCCTTCGCGGTGCAGGTGCTGTACTGCGCCGATACGCTCGGCATCCCGATGGATCGCCTCAACGTCGACGGCGGCGCGATCGCGGTCGGCCATCCTTATGGCGTCAGCGGCCAGCGTCTCACCGGCCACGCGCTGATCGAAGGCAAGCGGCGCGGCGCGAAGAAGGTCGTCGTGACGATGTGCATCGGGGGCGGCATGGGCGCGGCGGGCGTCTTCGAGGTGCTGTAAGCAAGAACTGGGGCGATGCCGCGAGCGGCGGCATCTGACTCCACGAGAATGATTCGATGAGCTACCGCGCCACCGTCGACTTCCTGCTGCACGACTGGCTTTCGGTCGCATCGTTCGCGAGCCGCCCGCGCTTTGCCGACCACTCGCGCGAGACCTTCGACTCGGTGCTCGATACCTGCGAGAAGATCGCGCGCGAGAAGTACGCGCCGTATGCGCGGCTCACCGACGTCGAGGAGCCGTGGTTCGACGGCGAGCAGGTGCACCTGCCCGAGGCCAGCCATGCCGCGGCGCGTGCCTATGCCGAGTCGGGCATGCTCGCGGCGGCACAGGACTACGAGTTCGGCGGCATGCAGCTGCCGTGCGTCGTCGAGATGGCGGCCAACAGCTTCTTCTCGAAGGCCGGCATCGGCGTCGGCGGCGCGAACATGCTGACGAGCGGCAACGCCAACCTGCTGATGGCGCACGGCACGCCGCTGCAGCGCGAGGTCTATGCGCGCCAGGAGTTCTCCGGGCGCTACGCCGGCACGATGTGCCTGTCGGAGCCGCAGGCCGGCTCGTCGCTGTCGGACATCGCGACGCGCGCCGTGCCCGACGGCGCCGACTACCAGGCCGATCCGCTCGGCCCGCGCTTTCGGCTGCGCGGCAACAAGATGTGGATCAGCAACGGCGAGCACGAGCTGACCGAGAACATCATCCATCTGGTGCTCGCGAAGATCCCCGGCCCCGACGGTAAGCTGGTCCCGGGCACCAAGGGCATCTCGCTCTTCATCGTGCCGAAGAAGCTGGTCGGCGCCGACGGCGAGCCGACTGGCGAGCGCAACGACGTCGCGCTGGCCGGCCTCAACCACAAGCTCGGCTACCGCGGCATCCCGAACACGCTGCTGAACTTCGGCGAAGGCAAGTTCCCGGTGCGTGGCGGAGCAGGGGCGATCGGCTACCTCGTCGGCCAGCCCGGCGACGGCCTGCGCTGCATGTTCCACATGATGAACGAGGCGCGCATCGCGGTCGGGCTCGGCGCCGCGATGATCGGCTATGCCGGCTACGAAGCCTCGCTCGACTATGCGAAGAACCGGCCGCAGGGCCGGCCGATCGGTATCGGCGGCAAGGACGCGACCCAGCCGCCGGTGCGCATCATCGAGCACGCCGACATCAAGCGCATGCTGCTCGCGCAGAAGAGCTATTGCGAAGGCGCGCTGGCCCTCGAGCTGTATTGCGCGCGGCTCGTCGACGAGCAGCACACCGGCACGCCCGAAGCCTCGGCCGAGGCGGCGCTGCTGCTGGAGATGCTGACGCCGATCGCCAAGAGCTGGCCGAGCGAATGGTGCCTCGAGGCGAACAGCCTCGCGATCCAGATCCATGGCGGCTACGGCTACACGCGCGACTTCCCGGTCGAGCAGCTCTGGCGCGACAACCGCCTGAACATGATCCACGAGGGCACGCACGGCATCCAGGCGCTCGACCTGCTCGGCCGCAAGGTCGTGATGCAGGGCGGCAAGGGACTGAAGCTCCTGGCCGGCAAGATCGATGCGACGATCGCCCGCGCGCTGCAGGTGCCCGAGCTGGCCGAGCATGCGAACCGCCTCGCGGGCGCGCTGAAGCATGTCGGCGGCGCGACCAAGGCAGCCTGGGCCACCGGCGAGCCGGAAGAGGCGCTCGCGAACGCGACGCCGTACCTGCAGGCCTTCGGCCATCTGGTGCTGGCGTGGATCTGGCTCGACGTCGCGCTGCGCGCGCGAGCGATGCTCGCCGATCGCGATGCCGAAGAGGCGCTGCCGCACGGGCTGCTTGCGGCGTGCCGCTACTTCTTCCGCTACGAGCTGCCGCGCATCGCCGCCTGGCTGGCGGTCGTCGAGACGCGCGACGACACCTGCCGCACGATGCAGGAGGCCTGGTTTTGACGCCGGCTCGCGTCGAGGTGCTGGTCTGGGTGCTGATCTATGGCGGATTGCTCCTGGTCGGGCTCGGTCTCGCGGTGCGGAGGGTGCACGGACCGATCGCCGCCACCTTGCTGGTCTTCGGCGGCGCCTTGGCGGCCGCCGGCGTGGTGCTGATCTGGGTCCGTTCGCGCATGAAGGAGCGCTGACGATGCGCAGCGCGGCGATGCTGCAGGCCTGCGCGCGGCGCGCGATCGCGATCGTCACGTCGAGCGCATCGCTGACCTTGGCCGCGACCTTGCCGGCGCGCGCCGAGACACCGTATGCGGTGCCGGTCTACAAGTCGGCCGCGCAGGTCGCGACGGCCTGCAGTCGCCTGATCGCCGACGCCCGCGCGCAGGCGGTGCGCCTTGCTGCCGAGCCCCCGCAGGACGCGCGTGCGTGGCTCGCGGAGTTCGATCTGCAGACCCGTAGCTACGAAGACGTGCTGGGCCCGCTCGGCCTGATGACCGCGGTGCATCCCGACAAGCGCATCCGCGATGCGGCCGAGGCCTGCGACCTGCGCTACCAGGCCTTCGTCGCCGAGTTCCAGCAGAGCCGGCGCATCTACGACGGTCTGCTGCACATCGCGCCGGCCGATGCGATCGACGAGCGCATGCGGCGCGACCTGCTCGACGGCTTCGAGGACGCCGGCGTCGCGCTCGCGCCGGCGCGACGCTCGCGCGTGAAGGCGATCAACGCCGAGATCGCCCGGCTCGCGCAGGCCTACGACCGCCGCATCCAGGAAGACCGCACGCGCCTGGCCTATACCGCCGACGAGCTGGCCGGGGTGCCCGACAAGGTGTGGCGCGATGCGAAGCGCGATGTGCACGGCCGCTACCTGCTCGGGCTCGACGACCCGACATCGACCGCGGTGCTGCAGCTGGCCGACAGCGCCGCGACGCGCGAGCGCATGTGGCGCGCGACCATGCGCCAGGGCGGGCCGGCGAACCTGGCGGCGCTCGGTCGCATCGCGAGCTCGCGGCGCGAGATGGCACGCCTGTTCGGCTTTCCGTCGTACGACGAGTTCGTGCTGCGCCGGCGCATGGCCAAGAGCCTCGCGCGGGTCGATGCCTTCCTCGCCGACGTGAAGGGCGCGGTGCGCCAGCGCGAGCTGGCCGACCTGGCAGAGGTGCGCGCCGCCAAGGCCGAGCAGTTGCATCAGACCACGGAGACGACGCGGATCGAACGCTGGGACCTCGCCTACTACACCGAGCGCGCGCGTACCGCGCAAGGCGGCGTCGACCAGGAGGCGTTCCGCGCCTACTTCCCGCCCGAGGCCAGCCTGGCCTTCGTGTTCAAGGTGGCCGAGCGGCTGTTCGGCGTGCAGTTCCGTCCGCTCGCACAGACGGGTCCTCGGCAGCTCTGGCATGCGGATGCGCGCGCCTTCGAGGCGATCGACGGCGACCGCACGCTCGGCGTGCTCTACGTCGATCTCTATCCGCGCGCCGACAAGTACAAGGGCGCCGAGGTCGTCAGCTTCCGCAACGTCTCGACCCTGGTCGGGCGCAAGCCCGCCGCGGCGCTGATCACGAACCTGAGCCGCCAGGGCCTGTCGATCGACGAGCTGCAGACCTTGCTGCACGAGTTCGGCCATGCGCTGCACGCGCTGCTGTCGCAGACGCGCTATGCCGCGCAGGGCGGCACCAACGTGCTGCTCGATTTCTCGGAAGCGCCGTCGCAGATGCTGGAAGACTGGGTCTACGACCCCGACGTGCTCGCGCTGTTCCAGGAAGTCTGTGCCGACTGCAAGCCGATCCCGCGCGAGCTGGCGCTGGCGGCGCGCCGCGCGGTGCGCTTCGACCAGGGCATCCAGTTCGCGCGCCAGCTGCTCTATGCGAGCTACGACCTCGCGATCTACGGTCCCGAGCCGGCCGATCCGCTCGCGCTGTGGCAGCGCATGGAAGGCGAGACGCCGCTCGGCTACGTGCCGGGCAGCCTGTTCCCGGCGAACTTCTCGCACATCACGCAGGATTACGCGGCCGGCTACTACGGCTACCTGTGGAGCCTCGCGGTCGCCGAGGACCTGCGCACCGCGTTCGCCGGCGGCCACCGACTGGACCCGGCGGTCGGTGCGCGCTACCGTGCGAGCGTGCTGGCCAATGGCGGCCAGCTCGACCCGAACGACATCGTGCGGCAGTTCCTCGGCCGCGACACCGACACCAAGGCGTTCTTCGCCGAGCTGAGCGAACCCTGAACAGAGAGACCCACCATGAGCACACCGATCCAGAAACTGTTCGACCTCGGCGGCAAGACGGCGCTCGTCACCGGCGGCTCGCGCGGCCTCGGGCTGCAGATCGCCGAGGCGCTCGGCGAGGCGGGTGCGCGCATCTTCCTGACGTCGCGCAAGGCCGGCGACCTCGAGGAAGCCGCTGCGCTGTTGAAGGAGAAGGGCATCGCGGTCGAATGGGCAGCCGGCGATGCGAGCCGGCCCGACGAGATCGCGCGCATCGCCGGCGATGCGCTGAAGCGCCTCGGCCACGTCGACATCCTCGTCAACAATGCCGGCGCCACCTGGGGCGCCCCGGCCGAGGACCATCCGCTCGATGCCTGGGACAAGGTGATGAACCTCAACGTCCGCAGCATCTTCCTGATGAGCCAGGCGATCGGCAAGGCGAGCATGATCCCGCGCCGTCAGGGCCGCATCATCAACCTCGCGTCGATCGCCGGGCTGGCCGGCAACAGCCCCGACATGACCATGCTCGCCTACAACACCAGCAAGGCCGCGGTGATCAACCTGACGCGCACGCTCGCGGGCGAATGGGGCAAGTACAACATCAACGTCAACGCGCTCGCCCCGGGGATGTTTCCGAGCAAGATGACCAAGGGCACGTTCGATCGCATCGGCTCGGAAGCACTGGCGAGCCATGCGCCGCTCGGGCGGGTCGGCGACGATGACGACCTGAAGGGCGCGGTCGTGCTGTTCGCGTCGCAGGCCGGCAAGCACATCACCGGGCAGACGCTGCCGATCGACGGTGGCGTCTCGGCCATCATCGCCGCCTGACCGCGGGCGAACGGCGTGTCCGCCTTCACCGTCCGCATCCCCTTCGTCGAGATGCTCGGCTTCGAGCTCGTCTCGTGCGACGCCGGCCGCGCCGAGATCGCGCTGGCCTTGCGCGAGGAGCTCACCAACTCGCGCGACATGGCACACGGCGGCGTCTCGATGACCCTGCTCGACGTCGTCATGGCGCATGCGGCGCGCAGCCCGAACCAGCCCGGCCATCCGGAATCGCACGGCGTCGTGACGATCGAGATGAAGACCACCTTCATGCGCCCCGGCACCGGGCGGCTGCGCGCGCTCGGCCACCTCGTGCACCGCACGCCGACGATGGCGTTCTGCGAAGGAACCATCGTCAACGAGAGCGGCGCGATCGTCGCGCAGTCCACCGGCACCTTCAAGTACGTGCGCCCGCTGCCGACCCGGCGCCATCCGCCGCTCGACACCGCGACCTGAAGACCGACCCGGGATCCGCCCACCAAGGAGACGCCATGAGCACCGCCAACCGCCAGATCCACCTCGTGTCGCGCCCGCAGGGCGAAGCGAGCGTCGACAACTTCAAGCTGGTCGAGGCGCCGTTGCCCGCGCTCGCCGACGGCCAGGTGCTGGTGCGCCATCACTACCTGAGCCTCGACCCGTACATGCGCGGCCGCATGAACGACGCGAAGAGCTACGCGCAGCCGCAGCCGCTCGGCACGACGATGATCGGCGGCACGGTCGGCGTGGTCGTCGAGTCGCGCCATCCGTCGTTCGCTGCCGGCGACAGCGTCGTCGGCATGGGCGGCTGGCAGGAGTATTCGGTCGTCGACGGCGGCGCGGCCGGCATGCTGCGCCGGGTCGACACGACGCATGTGCCGCTGCCCGCCTACCTCGGCGCCGTCGGCATGCCCGGCGTGACCGCCTGGTACGGCCTGACGCAGATCTGCGCGCCGAAGGCCGGCGCGACGGTTGCAGTGAGCGCGGCCAGCGGCGCGGTGGGCGGCGTGGTGGGGCAGCTCGCGAAGGCGCGCGGCTGCCGCGCCGTCGGCATCGCCGGCGGCACCGGGAAATGCCGGTTCGTGACCGACGAGCTGGGCTTCGATGCCTGCATCGACTACAAGCAGCATCGCGATGCCAAGTCGCTCGCGGCGGCGCTGAAGGAAGCGGCGCCGAACGGCATCGACGGCTACTTCGAGAACGTCGGCGGCATGGTGCTCGATGCCGTGCTGACGCAGATGAACGCGTTCGGCCGCATCGCGCTGTGCGGGATGATCAGCGGCTACGACGGCGTGCCGATCCCGCTCTCCCAGCCGCAGCTCCTGCTGCAGTCGCGCCTGCTGCTGCAAGGCTTCATCGTCAGCGAGCACATGCAGCTCTGGCCGGAGGCGCTGAAGGAGCTGGGCGGCGCCGTCGCCGCGGGCAAGCTGAAGTACCGCGAGACGATCGCCGAAGGCCTCGCGGCTACGCCCGAGGCGTTTCTCGGCCTGCTGAAAGGCCGCAACTTCGGCAAGCAGCTCGTCAAGCTGGTCTAGGCACGCAACGCGGAGGCCACGATGACTGCCCTAGACGCGGACGTCACGCATGCCGTGACCAACCAGAGCACGCCGCTCGCCGACGTCAACCTCTACGCGTGCGACCGTGCGCTGCGCGATGCGTATGCGCACCATGCGCACGGCGCGTCCGATGCGGCGTTGCAGGCGTTGGGCGTACAGGCCGGCAGTGCTGCGATGCAGGCGCATGCGCGGCTCGCCAACATCCACCGACCCGAGCTGCACACGCACGATCGCTACGGCCGGCGCATCGACGAGGTCGAGTTCCATCCGAGCTACCACACGCTGCTCGGCGGCGCGGTCGCGGCCGGCCTGCACGGCACGCCGTGGGCGCGCGGGCCGGGCGCGCATCTGGAGCGCGCCGCCGGCTTCATCCTCTACACGCAGCTCGAGCCGTCGGTGCTCTGCCCGGTCTCGATGACCTATGCGGTGACGCCGGCGCTGCGCGGCAACGCCGCGGTGTTCGACGACTGGTTCGGCAAGCTCGCGAGCCCGGCCTACGAGCCCGCGCTGCGCGCGATGCCGACCAAGCCCGGCGTGATGATGGGCATGGGCATGACCGAGAAGCAGGGCGGCTCGGACGTGCGCGCCAACACGACGCAGGCACGCCATGTCGAGGACGACGCCTGGGGCGCGCGCCACGAGATCGTCGGCCACAAGTGGTTCTTCTCGGCGCCGATGTGCGATGCCTTCCTGATCCTCGCGCAGGCGCCCGCCGGGCTGTCGTGCTTCTTCCTGCCGCGCGTGCTGCCCGATGGCAGCCGCAACGCGATCCGCATCCAGCGCCTGAAGGACAAGCTCGGCAACCATGCGAACGCGAGCTCGGAGGTCGAGTTCACCGGCGCATCCGCCTGGCTCGTCGGAGAGGCCGGGCGCGGCGTCGCGCAGATCCTCGAGATGGGCAACCTGACGCGGCTCGACTGTGCGCTCGGCACCGCCGGGCTGATGCGCGGCGCGGTCGCGCTGGCGCTGCACCACACGGCCGAGCGGCGCGCCTTCGGCAAGCTGCTCGCCGAGCAGCCGCTGATGAAGAACGTGCTGGCCGACATCGCGCTCGAGAGCGAAGCCGCGACCGCGCTGGCGATGCGCCTCGCGCGCGCGGTCGATGCCGAGGACGATGCGTTCGAGCGCACGATGCGCCGCGTGCTGACGCCGGTCGCGAAGTTCTGGATCTGCAAGCGCGGCAGCGCGCTGGCGCAGGAGGCGATGGAATGCCTCGGCGGCAACGGCTACGTCGAGGAGCACGGCGAGGGCGTGATGGCGCGCATCTACCGCGAGATGCCGCTCAACTCGATCTGGGAAGGCGCCGGCAACATCATGGCGCTCGACCTGCTGCGCGCGCTGCGCAAGCGCGATGCGGGCACGGTCGAGGCGCTCGCCGAGGAGCTGGCGCCGGCGCGGCCGATGAACGCGAGTTTCGATGCCTTTGCCGGTGCGCTGCTCGGCCGCTTCGGCGACGCGGCCGACGGTGGCGGGGACGAGGCCGGTGCGCGCCGCCTCGCGCAAGACGTCGCACTCGCGGTGCAGGCGTCGCTGCTCGCGCGCCATGCGCCCGACTTCATGTTCGACGCGTATTGCCGTTCGCGCCTGGATGGCGGCGGACCGCGCATCTTCGGTACCTTGCCGTCGGGCACCACGTTCGACTCGATCATCGCCCGCGCGATGCCGCACTGACCGTCCTCCTCCTTCGACGACCATGAAGACTTTCAAGGGCCGCACGGCCGTGATCACCGGCGCCGGCTCCGGCTTCGGACTCGAAACCTCGCGCATCGCGGCCCGGCTCGGCATGAACGTCGTGATGGCCGACGTGCAGCAGGATGCCCTGGCCGCCGCTGCTGCCGAGATCGAGGCGCTGGGCGCGGCGGTACTGCCTTGCCGCCTCGATGTCTCGCAGGCGGCCGAGGTCGAGGCCCTGGGCGCGGCCGTCGCCGCGCGCTTCGGCGCGCCGCACCTCGTCTTCAACAACGCCGGCGTCGGCGCCGGCGGCCTCGTCTGGGAGACGTCGCTGAAGGACTGGGAGTGGGTGATCGGCGTCAACCTGATGGGCGTCGCGCACGGCGTGCGGGTCTTCACGCCGATGATGCTGGCGGCGGCGAAAGCCGATCCTGCGTACGAAGGCCACATCGTCAACACCGCGTCGATGGCCGGCCTGCTGAACGCGCCGAACATGGGCGTCTACAACGCGAGCAAGAGCGCCGTCGTGTCGATCAGCGAGACGCTCTACCAGGACCTGCGGCTCGTCACCGACCAGATCGGCGCGTCGGTGCTGTGTCCGTACTTCGTGCCGACCGGCATCATCCGCAGCGACCGCAACCGCCCCGACGCCTTGCGCGATGCCGATGCCAAGCCGACCAGGAGCCAGCTGATCGGCCGCGCGATGAGCGACAAGGCGGTCTCCAGCGGCAAGATCAGTGCCGCCGAGGTCGCGCAATACGTGTTCGATGCGGTGGCCGAAGGGCGCTTCTACATCTACAGCCATCCGAAGTCGCTCGGCAGCGTGCAGGTGCGGCTCGAGGACGTGATGCAAGGCCGCAATCCGACCGATCCGTTCGCGCACAAGCCCGAGCTCGGCGAGCAGTTGCGTGCGCAGCTGCGGGCGGTCGACTGAGTCGCCGGAGCGAGGCGCCTATGAAATTGCGCAGCGCAGGCGACTCGCTCAGAAGCCGCTCAGCCTGCCGAGCCGGGCAATTCGCTCACAGCTTCTGAGCAACATGAAGCGGAGCGCCGCAGCGCAACTCAACACCCCAGCCGCACCGCCTGCACGGGCCGCCCCGTCGCCGCGTCGACCACGACGAGGTTGACGCTGCGCGGATGGGCGGGGTCGCGCGCCGGCTTGGGCGTGAACTGCAGGCTGGTCGGCACATCGGCCGCGGCGGTCCACATCGGCACCGGCAGGTAGTCGCGCACCACGTGATCGTGGTGCAAGGTGACGCCGGCGTTTTCGCCGGCCTTCACCGCGCTTTCGTGGCGGTCTTCGGTGACGGCCCAGTAGGCCGCGAGCCGCATCGCGGCCTTGGCCGTCACGCTCGCATCGAAGCGATCGCCGTCGCGCATCAACGTCAGCTCGACGTTCGCGGGCGGACGCTCGAGCGACGCGCCGGAGACCGCCGGCCAATCGCGCCGGTCGCGGCCATCCACCAGCACCTGCGGCGTGTAGTTGAAGCGCGCCCCGCTGCTGCGCTGCTGCGCGGCCTGGCGCTCGGTGTAGGCGGGCGACGCGTAGCGGTCCTTCCAGCCGAGGCTGTCCCAGTAGTCGACATGGAACGCGAGCGCGACGACGTCGGGCTCGACCTTCAGGCCCGACAGCCAGCGATCGGCCGGCGGGCAGGAGTTGCAGCCCTCGGACGTGTAGAGCTCGACGACCGGCGCGATCGTTGCCGCACTGCGGGTGCTGCACGCCGGCGCAGCCTCGGCGAGCGTGATCGTGCCGACGAGCAGCAGCGCGGCGGCAGAGGCGGTGGCAAAGATGGCGGCAAAGACGGCGGAGGGCGATGGATGCGGCATGGCGGAACTCCGGAGCGGGATCATCGCATCGGTCGCCCAGCGCCCGCGGTTCTTACTGGCGGCTAGTGCAGCGTTCGACACTGTGCGGCACATAAAACCGCGTCTTTGCCGCCGTGGCGGCGTTGCAAATCCTCGCGATACCTTCGGGTATCGCTGCGGTTTGCGCCTAGCCACGACGACAAATCCATCGGTTTTATTCAGTGCCGCACAGGGTCGAACGCTGCACTAGACTCGCCGCCCTATGCCTTGCCCGATGCGCCGCCTGCCTCTCGCGCCGATCGCGCGGCGCGGGCGCGCATGCGCATGACCGCGACCTCGCGCCGTTCGGTGGTCGTCGGCGCCGGCCCGGCCGGTCTGATGGCCGCCGAGGTGCTGGCCGAAGGCGGTATGGCCGTCGACGTCTACGACGCGATGCCGTCGAGCGGCCGCAAGTTTCTGCTCGCGGGCAAAGGCGGCCTCAACCTCACGCACAGCGAGCCGCTCGCGCGTTTCATCGAGCGCTATGGCGATCGTCGCGAACGTCTCGCCGCCATGGTCACCGCCTTCGGTCCGGAGCAGATTGGTGCCTGGGCGCATGGGCTCGGCATCGCGACCTTCGTCGGCAGCTCGGGGCGCGTCTTCCCGGCCGACCTGAAAGCCGCGCCGCTGCTGCGCGCATGGCTGCATCGCCTGCGGGGCCGCGGCGTGCGGCTGCACATGCGGCAGCGCTGGGTCGGCTTCGGCGCCGCCGATCGCACGTTGACGTTCGCGACGCCGGAGGGCGCCACCGAAGTTCATGCGGACACCGTCGTGCTGGCGCTCGGCGGCGCCAGTTGGCCGCGTCTGGGTTCCGACGGCCGCTGGACCGCAGCCTTGGCCGAACGTGGCGTCGACATCGCGCCCTGGCTGCCGTCGAACTGCGGCTTCGACGTGGGTTGGACCGAGCACTTCCGCAGCCGCCATGCCGGCGCGCCGTTGAAGAACGTCGCATTGACCTTGCCGGGACAGCCGGCGCAGCGCGGCGAGTTCGTGATCACCGAGACCGGTATCGAAGGCAGCCTCGTCTATGCCCTGTCCGCGCCGCTGCGCGACGCGATCCTGGCGCACGGACCGACGGAGATCCGACTGGACCTGCTGCCCGCGCGGTCGCTCGACTGGGTGCGTGCGGAGGTGGCGCATCCGCGCGGCTCGCGCTCGCTTGCGACCCATCTGAAGAGCCGGCTCGGCATCGACGGCGCGAAGGCCGGCCTGCTGTACGAGCTGCTGCCGCGCGAGACCATGGCCGACCCGTTGCGCTTGGCCGATGCGATCAAGGCGCTGCCCCTGAGCGTGGTCGCGCCCCGTCCGATCGCCGAGGCCATCAGCAGCGCCGGCGGCGTGCGCTTCGAGGCGCTGGACGACGCGTCGATGCTGCGTGCGCTGCCCGGCGTGTTCTGCGCCGGCGAGATGCTCGACTGGGAAGCGCCGACCGGCGGCTACCTCTTGACCGCGAGCATGGCGACCGGCCGCGCGGCCGGGTACGGCGCGCTGGCATGGCTAGTCCGCGGGCTCTGACAGGGACACTGACAGAGACGCGGTCGGCCCTGTGGCACACTGCGCCGCCTTCGTGACGAGGCCTGCCGGGCCCATTGCCGCTCTTGAACAAGATCGTCGTACAGATCGCCGCCGAGCTGAAGGTTCGGTCGGCGCAAGTCGAGGCCGCCGTCGAGCTGATCGACGGCGGTGCCACGGTTCCCTTCATCGCCCGCTATCGCAAGGAAGCGACCGGCAACCTCGATGACGTGCAGCTGCGCGAACTCGACGCGCGCCTGGCTTACCTGCGCGAGCTCGAAGAGCGCCGCGCCGCGGTGCTGAAGAGCATCGCCGAGCAAGGCAAGCTGACGCCCGCGCTGCAGGCCGCGATCGAAGCCGCGCCGACCAAGCAGGAGCTCGAAGACCTCTACCTGCCGTACAAGCCGAAGCGCCGCACCAAGGCGATGATCGCGCGCGAGGCGGGGCTCGAGCCGCTGGCCGATCGGCTGTTCGGCGATCCGTCGCTGGACCCGGCGGCCGAGGCCGCGGGCTTCCTGAGTCCGGACGCCGGGTTCGCCGACGTCCCTGCCGTGCTCGACGGCGTGCGCGACCTGCTCGCCGAGCGCTGGGCCGAGGATGCCGCGCTGCTCGGCACCTTGCGCCAGTGGCTCTGGGACGAGGGCCTCTTCCGCAGCAAGCTCGTCGACGGCAAGAACGGAGACGATACCGAAGCGGCCAAGTTCCGCGACTACTTCGACTATGACGAGCCGATCCGCAACGTGCCGTCGCACCGCGCGCTCGCGGTGTTCCGCGGCCGCGGCCTCGAGTGGCTGGACGCCAAGCTCGCGATCGACGAGGAAGCGCCGCCGCCCGGTCAGCCGGGCCTGGCCGAAGGCCGCATCGCGCTGCACCTGGGCTGGCGCCATCAGAACCGGCCGGGCGATGCGCTGATCCGCAAGTGCATCGCCTGGGCCTGGAAGGTCAAGCTCAGCCTCGGCCTCGAGCGCGAGCTGTTCGCACGCCTGCGCGAAGAAGCCGAGAAGGTCGCGATCGACGTCTTCGCGCGCAATGTGCGCGATCTGCTGCTGGCCGCGCCGGCCGGGCCGCGCGTCGTGCTCGGTCTCGATCCGGGCATACGCACCGGCTGCAAGGTGGCGGTCGTCGATGCGACCGGCAAGGTGCTGGCGACCGACACCGTCTATCCGCACGAGCCGCGGCGCGACTGGGAAGGCGCGCTGCATGCGCTCGGCAAGCTGTGCGCGACGCACGGCGTGAGCCTGATCGCGATCGGCAACGGCACCGCCAGCCGCGAGACCGACAAGCTCGCCGCCGATCTGATCAAGCGGCTGCATGCGGTCGCGCCGGATGCGGCGATCGACAAGGTCGTCGTCAGCGAAGCGGGTGCATCGGTCTATTCGGCGAGCGAGTATGCGAGCAAGGAATTGCCCGAGCTCGATGTCAGCCTGCGCGGCGCGGTGAGCATCGCGCGGCGTCTGCAGGATCCGCTCGCCGAGCTGGTGAAGATCGACCCGAAGAGCATCGGCGTCGGCCAGTACCAGCACGACGTGAACCAGAGCGGGCTGGCGAAGAGCCTCGATGCGGTGGTCGAGGATTGCGTCAATGCGGTCGGCGTCGATCTCAACACCGCGTCGGCGCCGCTGCTCGCGCGCGTGTCCGGGCTGTCGGCGACGGTGGCCGCCAGCATCGTGCGCTGGCGCGACGCGCATGGCGCGTTCCGCAACCGGCGCCAGTTGCTCGACGTGCAAGGCCTGGGCGCGAAGACCTTCGAGCAGAGCGCGGGCTTTCTGCGCATACCGGGCGGCGACAACCCGCTCGATCGTTCGGGCGTGCATCCGGAGACCTATCCGCTCGTCGAGCGCATGTTGCGGCAGCTCGGCAGGCCCATCGTCGACGTGATGGGACGCAGCGACGTGCTGCGCACGATCCGCCCCGAGGCGCTGGCCGACGAGCACCATGGCGCGATCACCGTCAAGGACGTGCTGGCCGAGCTGGAGAAGCCCGGCCGCGATCCTCGACCGCACTTCAGGATCGCGCGCTTCAACGACGGCGTCGAGGACATCAAGGATCTGCAGCCGGGCATGACGCTCGAAGGCACGGTCAGCAACGTCGCGCAGTTCGGCGCCTTCGTCGACCTCGGCGTGCACCAGGACGGCCTGATCCACGTCAGCCAGCTCGCGCACAAGTACGTGGCCGATGCGCGCGAGGTCGTGAAGACCGGGGACATCGTCAAGGTCAAGGTGCTCGAAGTCGACCTGGCGCGCAAGCGCATCGCGCTGACGATGAAGCTCGATGCGAAGCCGGCCCCCGGCGGCGCGGGCAGGGCGGGCGGCAACGCCTACCGTCCGGCGCAGCGCAACGAGCGCGCACCGGCGCGGTCGAGCGCGGCGCCGGCCTCGGCGATGGCCGAAGCCTTCGCGCGGCTGCAGACGCGCCGCTGAGCGGCGGCGCGGCGATGCTCGCCGTTGCGCAGTGGGCCGCGGCATCGAGGTGCAGCCGCTCGCCTGACAGGCTGTGAACGAACCCACCACACCCGCTCAGGCCGCCACCACTTGGCCACTCTGCGTTGCAAATGCTCGCCATAGCTCGGGCTATGTCTGCGCCCTTCGACGAGGCTCAGGACAGGCTTTGCGCCTGGATTGGCCACGTTCTGGCGACCTGCTCGGGCGCGCCGGATTCATTCACAGCTTGAGAGCATCCCAGGCCTCTGGCCGTGTCCGGCGTTCGCGAAGAAACGTCTGGTCCGAATACCGTTCGCCCTGAGCCTGTCGAAGGGCGCGTGGAAGTTGGGCACCCGGGCTTCCTTCGACAGGCTCAGGACGATCGGAAATACAGGCTCAGCCCGAACGGGCGCCGGGGTTCGCCAAGGTTTTGTTTCTCATGAGCGAACCGCGCGTCCGCATCCAAACGCAGCGCTTCCGCGTAGAGGGCCAGCGACGCCGCCGGCATGGGCCGGCGCCACGTCACGCCACCTCATGCCGGCGCAAGCCGACGTCGACTCTGCGAAGGAAGACATCACCATGAATCCGACCCGTTCCTTCTCCCCGCGCTGGTTGCCCGTGGTCGCCGCCGTGAGCGCGCTGGCCGCGTCGCTGCCGGTCGCGCAGGCTTCCAGCCATCGCGAAGCGCCTGCGATCGCCGGCAGTCCGAAGGTCGACGCGACCGACTTCTACATGTTCAACAGCTACGAGCCGGGGCGCGCCGGCTACGTGACCCTGATCGCCAACTACCTGCCGCTGCAGGACGCTTACGGCGGGCCCAACTACTTCAAGCTCGACCCGAACGCGCTCTACGAGATCGAGATCGACAACAACGGCGACGCCAAGGAAGACATCACCTTCCAGTTCCGCTTCACGAACACGTCCAAGGGCGAGACCCTGCCCATCGACGGCACGAACGTCGCGATCCCGCTGACGCAGTTCGGCCAGGTCACCGACCGCACCGGGGCGAACCTCAACGTGACCGAGAGCTACACGCTGACGGTCGTGCGCGGCGACCGCCGCACCGGCGAGGCCGCCCGGGTGAGCGGCGTGCCCATCGCCGGCGGCAGCGAGTCGAAGACGACCGTGTTCGCCAAGCCGTCGGACAACATCGGCACCAAGACCATTCCCGACTACGCGGCCTATGCGGCGCAGTTCGTCTACACGATCAACATCCCGGGGTGCGCGACGCCCGGCAAGATGTTCGTAGGCCAGCGCAAGGATCCGTTCGCGGTCAACCTCGGCGTGATCTTCGACCTCGTGAACGTGCCGAGCGCCGCGTTCCTGCTCGATCCGGCGAACAAGGATGCCGGCACCGATTCGCTCGCCGACAAGAACGTCACGACCCTGGCGCTCGAGGTGCCGGCATCGTGCCTCGTGGCCGCGGGCGGCAAGGATCCGGTGATCGGCGGCTGGACCACCGCGAGCGTCCGCCAGGGCCGGCTGCAGAACGGCGCGCCGAAGTCCGGCTACGACGCCGCGGCCGTCGTCGGCGGCGCATGGACGCAGGTCTCGCGGCTCGGCATGCCGCTCGTCAACGAGGTCGTGATCGGCCTCAACGACAAGGACAAGTTCAACGCGTCCAAGCCGCAGGACGACGGCCAGTTCGCGACCTACGTGACGAATCCGACCCTGCCGAAGCTGCTCGAGATCGCACTGGCGACGCCGAACATCTCGCCGACCAACTTCCCGCGCACCGACCTCGTGACGACCTTCCTGACCGGCATCGCCGGCGTGAACCAGCCGCAGAACGTGGTCGCGTCGGAGATGCTGCGGCTGAACACCGCGATCGCGGCGGTGCCGTACGCGAACCAGAACCGGCTCGGGCTGCTCGGCGGCCTGCTCGCCGGCGGGACCGACCTCGCGGGCTATCCGAACGGGCGGCGTCCCAACGACGACGTCGTCGACATCTCGCTGGTGGCGGTGATGGGCGGGCTGTGCGAGGCCAACGGCACGGGCAATACCTACGGCTTCGGTACCGCCTGCAATCCGGCTGCGGTGCCGCTCGGCACGCAGGTCTACAACCTGCACGACGGGGTCGACCAGGCCGGCCCGAAGGTCAGGGCGGAAGGGCCGCTGTTGCCCGGCTTCCCGTACCTCGGGCTGCCGTTGCCGGGCGCGGTCGGGCAGTGACGGAGGTCGTGGCATGAAGAAGGTACTCTGGACGTGCGGCCTGCTCGCGCTGCTGGCCGGCTGCGGCGGCGGCGGGTCGGACCCGCCCGTGGAGATTCCACCCGCGCCGCCCGCTACCGCGGCGGTGCCGCCGAGCGCCAGCCAGTCGGTCACCGGCTTCGTCGGCTACCTGGTGCAGCTCGTCGCGGCGTCGGCCGATAACCTGCAGCCGGTCGACGTGAATCAGGTGACGCCGCCGGTGAGCGACAGCGCCGAGCCGTCGCCGGTGAATTGAGCTGATCGGAGCACGAGGCGGGCGATTCGACTAGAATCCGCCGCCAGCAAGAACGAACAAGGGCGAGAAAGGCATGACGGTTATGACACCGCGAACTACCACCTTCTGCACGAAGGTCTGATTCGCCGCGTCCCTACCGAAGCACTCGTACATCCCTGTTCAGAAAAAGCGCGGCTCGAGCCCGCGCTTTTTTGTTTTCTGGAGCCTCGCATGATCGCCATCGAACTGCCCGACGGATCCCGTCGCGAATATCCCGGCCCGCTGACGGTGGCCGATGTCGCCGCATCGATCGGCACCGGCCTCGCGAAAGCGGCGATCGCCGGGCGCGTCGGCCGCGGCACGGAGGCGCGCGTCGTCGACACGAGCTACCGGATCGACGCGGACACGCCGCTCGCGATCGTCACCGAGAAGGACGCCGATGGCCTCGATGTGATCCGCCATTCGACGGCGCACCTGCTCGCCTACGCGGTCAAGGAGCTGTTTCCCGACGCGCAAGTGACGATCGGGCCGGTCATCGAGAACGGCTTCTACTACGACTTCGCGTACAAGCGGCCTTTCACGCCCGAGGACCTCGCGGCGATCGAAGCCAAGATGGCCGAACTCGCGAAGAAGGACGAGAAGGTCGAGCGCCGCGTGCTGCCGCGCGACGAGGCGGTGGCGTACTTCAAGGGCATCGGCGAGGACTACAAGGCCGAGATCATCTCGGGCATACCGCCCGGCGAAGACGTCTCGCTGTACCGCGAAGGCAAGTTCGAAGACCTGTGCCGCGGACCGCACGTGCCGAGCACGGGTCGCCTGAAGCACTTCAAGCTGATGAAGGTGGCCGGCGCCTACTGGCGCGGCGACCACCGCAACGAGATGCTGCAGCGCATCTACGGCACGGCCTGGGCGACCAGGGACGAGCTGCAGCAGTACCTGCACATGCTCGAGGAGGCCGAGAAGCGCGACCACCGCAAGCTCGGTCGCGAACTCGACCTGTTCCACCTCGACGAGCATGCGCCGGGGCTGGTGTTCTGGCATCCGAAGGGCTGGGCGCTCTGGCAGGCGGTCGAGCAGTACATGCGCTCGGTCTACCGCGACAACGGCTACCTCGAGGTCAAGGGTCCGCAGATCCTCGACCAGGGGCTGTGGGAGAAGACGGGCCACTGGGACAACTACCGCGAGAACATGTTCACGACGGAATCGGAGAAGCGCGACTACGCGCTGAAGCCGATGAACTGCCCCGGCCACGTGCTGATCTTCAAGTCGGCGCTGCGCAGCTACCGCGACCTGCCGCTGCGCTACGGCGAATTCGGCCAGTGCCACCGCAACGAGCCGACGGGCGCGCTGCACGGCATCATGCGGATCCGCGGCTTCACGCAGGACGACGGCCACATCTTCTGCACCGAAGACCAGATCCTGCCGGAGTGCGACGCCTACACGACGCTGCTGCAGAAGGTCTACCGCGACTTCGGCTTCACGGACATCATCTACAAGGTCGCGACGCGGCCGGAGAGCCGCGTCGGCTCCGATGCGCTGTGGGACAAGGCCGAGCATGCGCTGATGGAGTCGCTGCGCCGCTCGGGCTGCGAGTTCACGATCTCGCCCGGCGACGGCGCCTTCTACGGCCCGAAGATCGAGTACACGCTGAAGGACGCGCTCGGCCGCCAGTGGCAATGCGGCACGATGCAGGTCGACTTCAACATGGCCGAACGCCTCGGCGGCGAGTACGTGACCGACACGAGCGGCCGCGCTCATCCGGTCATGCTGCACCGGGCGATCATCGGCAGCTTCGAGCGTTTCATCGGGATGCTGATCGAGCACCACGCCGGCGCCTTGCCGGCCTGGCTGGCGCCGGAGCAGGTGTATGTCCTGACGATCACGGAAGGACAGGCCGACTACGCCGAGAGCGTCGCCAAAACGCTGCAAAAACAAGGACTTAGGGTCGCGTCCGATTTGCGGAACGAGAAGATTTCCTATAAAATACGCGAGCACACGTTGCAAAAGGTTCCGTACATCCTCGTCGTGGGCGACAAGGAAAAGGCCGACGGGACCGTTGCGGTGCGTGCCCGCGGCAACCAGAACCTCGGTGTCATGACGCTGGCCGACTTCTCGCAGAAGATCGCCACCGACATTGCCGGGAAGGGCTGAGGCGCAAGCCTCTCGCCTGGGCCGCATGGAGCGCGACGGCGTTTCATGCGGCCTTCGTTCGTGGCGTTCATCGTCACATGGCCAAGAGGGTGCGCTCGATTCGTGACCATGGGTTCCGGTAGGCCTCGGAGTCCGATGAAAGGTATCTGCTATCGCTACTTTTGCTGATCGCCGTACTCCCAACGCCGAGCGCAAGCACCGCCTGAACCGGGAGATCACGGCACCTGAAGTCCGTCTCAACGGTCCCGACAACGAACCTCTGGGCATCGTCCCTCTGATGGAAGCGTTGCGCATGGCAGGCGAGCGCGACGTCGATCTGGTCGAGATCGTTGCCCAGGCGGACCCACCGGTCTGTCGCCTGATGGACTACGGCAAGTTCAAGTACCAGGAGCAAAAGCGCGCGGCAGAGGCCAAGGCGAAACAGAAGATCGTCGAGGTCAAGGAAGTCAAGTTCCGCCCCGGCACCGACGAAGGCGACTACACGATCAAGATGCGCAACCTGCGCCGCTTCATCGAGGAGGACGGCGACAAGGGCAAGGTCACGCTGCGCTACCGCGGCCGCGAGATCACGCACCAGGACATCGGGATGCGGTTGCTCGAGCGGATCCGCGACGAGTTGGCGGATGTGTCGGTCGTGGAGCACATGCCCAAGCTCGAAGGACGCCAGATGATCATGGTGCTGGCGCCCAAGCGGAAGTAGAGAAGAGTTTTGAAGGGTTCGGCGCGGCGGTCCGGTCACCGGCGCACCGGCAACAAGCGGTTGCAGGCCTACAAGACGGCAGGAAGCTTCTGCCGGCGCCTGTCAGCCGCAAACCAAGCAGGAGCAGTCATGCCCAAGATGAAGACCAAGAAGAGCGCGGCCAAGCGGTTTCGCGTTCGTCCGGGAGGCACCGTCAAGCGGGGCCAGGCGTTCAAGCGCCACATCCTGACCAAGAAGACCACCAAGAACAAGCGCCACCTGCGCGGCGCCGTCAACGTGCACGAGACCAACATGGGGCACATGAAGCAGATGCTGCCTTTCGCTGGCCTGTGACCGGTCTTGTGACCTTCCAACCCAGGAGATAAGACATGCCTCGCGTCAAACGCGGCGTTACCGCCCGTGCCCGTCACAAGAAGGTTCTCGCTCTGGCCAAGGGTTTCCGCGGCCGCCGGAAGAACGTCTTTCGCATCGCCAAGGAAGCGGTCATGCGCGCCGGGCAATACGCCTATCGCGATCGCCGTACCAAGAAGCGCGTGTTCCGCCAGCTCTGGATCGCCCGTATCAACGCGGCGAGCCGCAGCGCCGGACTGACGTACAGCAAGTTCATGGCCGGCCTGAAGAAGGCTTCGATCGACATCGACCGCAAGGTCCTGGCCGATCTGGCCGTGCACGATCCGGCTGCGTTCAGCAGCATCGTCGAGAAGGTGAAGGCCCAATTGGCTTGATGCCGGCACCGGGCGCGCAAGCGTCCGGTGGAGGTGGCTCGCGGCGCTCCGGCGCGGCGGGCCTGGCTCGAAGGCCGACTGCGTGTGCGGCCTTTTTTCTTTTCTACCCTCCCGGGTTCTCGATGAACGATCTCGCTCCCCTGGTGCAGGACGCGGAGGCCGACTTCGCAGCGGCGGCACTGCCGGCCGAACTCGAAGACGCCAAGGCGCGCTACCTCGGCAAGTCCGGCCGCATCACCGAGCAGCTCAAGGCGCTCGGTGCGTTGGCGCCCGACGAGAAGAAGGCGCGCGGCGCGCAGATCAACGCCGCCAAGCAGCAGGTCGAAGCGTTGCTGAACGCGCGTCGCGCCGCGCTGGCGCAGGCCGAGCTCGATGCGCAGCTCAAGGCCGAGGCGCTCGACGTCACGCTGCCCGGCCGCCGGCGCGGCACCGGCGGCCTGCATCCGATCACCCGGGCGCGCATGCGCATCGAGGAGATCTTCGGCTCGATGGGCTTCGACGTCGCCGACGGCCCCGAGATCGAGACCGACTGGTACAGCTTCACCGCATTGAACAACCCGGAGAACCATCCGGCGCGCTCGATGCAGGACACGTTCTACGTCGACCTGAAGGACGCGGACGGCGGCTGGCTCAACCTGCGTCCGCACACGTCGCCGATGCAGGTGCGCTATGCGCGCGCTCATGCCGCGCGCCATGCGGGCGCCGCGACGATGCCGGACATCCGCGTCATCGTGCCGGGCCGCACCTACCGCGTCGACAGCGACGCGACGCATTCGCCGATGTTCCACCAGGTCGAAGGCCTGTGGATCGGCGAGAACGTCAGCTTCAAGGACCTGAAGTCGCTGTACCTCAACTTCGTGCAGGCGTACTTCGAGACCACCGACGTCGAGCTGCGCTTCAGGCCGAGCTACTTCCCGTTCACCGAGCCGAGCGCCGAGATCGACGTGCGCTTCGGCAGCGGTCCGCTCGAAGGCCGCTGGCTCGAGATCTCCGGCTCGGGCCAGGTCCATCCGCAGGTCGTGCGCAACATGGGGCTGGATCCCGAGCGCTACATCGGCTTCGCGTTCGGCTCCGGCATCGACCGTTTGGCGATGCTGCGCTACGGCATCAGCGACCTGCGGCTGTTCTTCGAAGGCGACCTGCGCTTCCTGGCGCAGTTCGTCTAGCCGCAACCCGACCCACCGAGACCGTCCCGTCCCATGCAATTCCCCGAGTCCTGGCTGCGCGAGTTCTGCGACCCGCCGTTGTCGACCGCCGAGCTGTGCGACACGCTCACGATGGCCGGCATGGAGGTCGAGGAGGCGCGTCCCGCGGCACCGCCGTTCAGCGGCGTCGTCGTCGCCGAAGTGCTGGAGGTCGCGCAGCATCCGAACGCCGACAAGCTGAAGGTCTGCCGCGTCGATGCGGGCACCGGCAGCGCGCTGACGATCGTCTGCGGCGCGCCCAACGTACGCGCCGGCGTCAAGGTGCCGTGCGCGCTGATCGGCGCCGAGCTGCCGCCCGGCGACAACGGCAAGCCGTTCACGATCGCGCGCGGCATGCTGCGCGGCGTCGAGAGCGCCGGCATGCTGTGCTCGGCGCGCGAGCTGAAGCTGTCGGACGACCATGGCGGGCTGCTGATCCTCGATGCGAAGGCCGAGGTCGGCCGCAACCTGCGCGACGCGCTGTCGCTCGACGACACGCTGCTGACGTTGAAGCTCACGCCCAACCTCGGCCATTGCCTGAGCGTCTACGGCATCGCGCGCGAGCTCGCGGCGCTCACCGGCGCGCCGCTGCGTACGCCGACGTTCCCGCCGGCGCCGGTCGCGCACGACGAGCGCATGCGCGTGAAGGTCGAGGCGGCCGACCTGTGCGGGCGCTTCTCCGGCCGCATCATCCGCAACGTCGACACGCGCGCCGCGACGCCGGCCTGGATGGTCGATCGGCTCGCGCGCTGCGGGCAGCGCTCGGTTACCGCGCTGGTCGACATCTCGAACTACGTGATGTTCGAGTACGGCCGGCCCAGCCACATCTTCGACCGCGACAAGATCCATGGCGGACTGCACGTGCGCTGGGGCCGCGCCGGCGAAAGCCTGAAGCTCCTGAACGGCAACACGATCGAGCTCGACGGCGAAGTCGGCGTCATCGCCGACGACCTCGCGGTCGAGTCGCTCGCCGGCATCATGGGCGGCGATGCCACTGCGGTTTCCGACGAGACGCGCAACGTCTACGTCGAAGCCGCGTTCTGGTGGCCCGAAGCCGTCGCGGGGCGGTCGCGCCGCTACAACTTCTCGACCGACGCCGGGCATCGCTTCGAGCGCGGCGTCGATCCCGCGCTGACGGTCGAGCACATCGAGCACATCACGCGGCTGATCCTCGAGATCTGCGGCGGAGAAGCCGGGCCGATCGACGATCAAGTCACGGCGCTTCCCGAGCGCAATCCGGTGACCTTGCGCGTAGCGCGCGCCGCCAAGGTGATCGGCATGCCGGTCACGCAGGCCGATTGCGCAGGCGTCATGCAGCGCCTCGGCCTGACCTACACCAGCGAGCCGGGTCGCATCAGCGTCACGCCGCCGAGCTGGCGCTTCGATCTGCAGATCGAGGAAGACCTGATCGAGGAAGTGATCCGCATCATCGGCTACCCGAAGCTGCCGGACACGCCGCCGCTCGCGACGCTGGCCGCGCGGGCGCGCAGCGAATCGGCGCGCGGCGCCGATGCGGTGCGCCAGCGCCTCGCGGGCCTCGACTACCTCGAGACGATCAACTTCAGCTTCGTCGACGAGCGCTGGGAGACCGAGCTTGCCGGCAACGCGGCGCCGATCCGCGTGCTCAATCCGATCGCCAGCCAGCACGCGGTGATGCGATCGACCTTGTTCGGCAGCCTGATCGGCGCGCTGCGCTACAACCTCGCGCGCAAGGCGACGCGGGTGCGGGTCTTCGAGGTCGGTCGGGTGTTCCTGCGCGATCCGCAGGCCGGCGACGGCGCCGTCAGCGTCGCCGGTGTCGACCAGCCGCTGCGCATCGCGGGCCTGGCCTACGGCAGTGCCGATGCGCAGCAGTGGGGCGCCAAGGAGCGCGGCGTCGACTTCTACGACATCAAGGGCGATGTCGAAGCGCTGCTGGCGCCCTTGCAGGCGCGCTTCGTCGCGGCCGAGCATCCGGCGCTGCATCCGGGGCGCTGCGCGCGCATCGAGCTGAACGGCCGCACCGTCGGCCATGTCGGCGAGCTGCAGCCGAAGTGGCGTCTGGCCTACGAGCTGCCCGCAGCGCCGGTGCTGTTCGAGCTCGACCTCGCGGCGCTGCTCGAGCGGCCGTTGCCGGTCTACGCGACGATTCCGCGCCACCAGGCGGCATGGCGCGACATCGCGGTGATCGCCGGCGAAGCCGTCACCCACGACGCCCTGATGGACGCGATCGGTGCCGCCGAAGCCGGCGGGCTGATCCGCTCGGCGCATCTGTTCGACGTCTACAAGCCGCCGAAGCCGACAGCCGACATCGGCGCCGGCGAGCGCAGCCTCGCGGTCCGGCTCGAACTGCTCGATGCCGACGCGACGCTGACCGACGAGCGCATCGACGCGGAAGTGGCCAGGGTGCTGACCGTGCTGAGGCTGCGCCTCGGCGTGCGCCTGCGCGCATAGGGGAGGCAAGCGCGATGACGACGTCCCCCGCGCCAGGGCTCGAGCCCGATGACGACGCGCCGGCCGGCGAGCCGGTGGCGCTGCCGTCGATCGAAACGCCGACGCTGACCAAGGCCGAGCTCGCCGAGCTGTTGTTCGAGCGACTGGGTCTCAACAAGCGCGAATCCAAGGACATGGTCGAAGCCTTCTTCGACCTGATCCACGCGACCCTCGTCACCGGTCACGACGTGAAGCTGTCGGGCTTCGGCAACTTCAACATCCGGCGCAAGGCGCCGCGTCCCGGACGCAATCCGCGCACCGGCGAGGCGATCCCGATCAAGGCGCGCAACGTCGTCACCTTCCACGCCAGTCACAAACTCAAGGGAGTCGTGCAAGGCGACATACCGCCCGGAGACGAGTTCGAGTAGAGTCTTAGCTTTCTCCCCCAATTGCGTTGATTTTCATGGAGAAAGCGCTTCCCGCCATCCCTGCCAAGCGCTACTTCACGATCGGTGAGGTGAGCGACTTGTGCGGCGTGAAGCCGTACGTGCTGCGCTATTGGGAGCAGGAATTCACGCAGCTCAAGCCGATGAAGCGCCGCGGCAACCGGCGCTACTACCAGCACCACGAGGTGCTGCTGATCCGGCGCATCCGCGAACTGCTCTACGAGCAGGGCTTCACGATCAGCGGCGCGCGCAACCGGCTGAGCGAGGTGGTGCGCGGCGCTGCCGCATCGGCACCCGAAGCAGCGGCGGTCGAGGACGGCGCCGAAGAACTCGATCGGATCGACGGCGCACCGGCCGAATCCGTGGCCGCCGGCGCGCCGATCCCGGTGCCGGACGTCGCCAACCTGACGCTGTCGCCGGTGCAGATGCGCGAGGAACTGATCTCGATCCGCAGCCTGCTGGTCGTCTGAGCGATGTCTTCGGTCGGTTGATCACGCGACCCGCCCTTATAATCCGAGCCTTCGGGGCGTAGCGCAGCCTGGTAGCGCACTTGCATGGGGTGCAAGGGGTCGCGAGTTCGAATCCCGCCGTCCCGACCAATGAAGTCAAACGGGTTAGCTCTCTCAAAGGGGCTAACCCGTTTGCACTTTAAGGGCCGGCGTCCTAGCGGCGTCCCAAATTGGCGATCGGCTTCGAGCTGTGCGGCTGTACATGGGGTAGTCGTACTTTTCGTGCA
>JAFEEF010000086.1 GCA_018241265.1 Pseudomonadota bacterium
TACGGCACGCGGCCGACCGGCACCGTCTTGATCGGCTTGGCGCTCGGGACGTCGATCACCGTCATGTCGTCCGACAGGCCGTTGATCACGTACAGCCGCTTGCCTTCCTTGTCGAGCGCGACGTTCCAGGCCCGCTTGCCGACCAGCACCTGGTCGGTCACCTTGCGGCTGGCGACGTCCACGAAGGCGACGCGGTTGGAGCGCCCGAGCGCCACGTAGGCCTGCTTGCCGTCGTGCGACATCGTGATGCCGACCGGCGTGATGTCCTCGGCGCGCACGCCCTTGACCTCGAAGTTGATCGTGCCGGCGACGCTGTTGTCGGCGGTGTTCACGATCGTCACCGCCGAGCCGAGCTCGCAGGTCACCCACAGCTCCTTGCCGCCGTTGGCGAAGGCCATGCGGCGCGGCCGCTTGGCGGTCTTGATGTTCTTGATGATCTTGGCGCCGGCGATGTCGATGGCGTGCACCAGGCTCGCGACCTCGGAGGTGACGTAGAGCGTCTTGCCGTCGGCGCTGACCTTGACGCCTTCGGGCTCCTGGCCGACCTTGACGGTCTTCAGCTCCTTGCCGGTGGCGGCATCGAGGAAGGCGGCTTCGGCATCGTCCTCCTTGGAGACGTAGATGGTCTTGCCGTCGGGCGAGATGTCGAAGGCCTCGGGGTCGTCGCCGAGCGGGATGCGGCGCACCGACTTGTTGGTGGCCGGATCGATGATGTCGGCCTGGTTGGAGTCGGAACAGGCCAGCATCAGCTTGCCGTCGGGCATCTGCTGGATGTGGCGGCCGCGCTTGCAGGTCGGGATCGTGCCTTTGACCGCGAGGGTCGCGGTATCGATCATCGTCACGGCGTCGTCCTTCTCGCTCGTGACGTAGGCGGTGCCGGCGTGGGCCGCGGTCGCCGCGGTCAGCAGCAGGCAGCCGGCGAGCGCCCGGCGGCGCAAGGGAAGGGCAGTAGGCATGCGATGGTCTCCAGGCTCGACGCGCTCGTGCGCAGCCTCGAAGCATCGCGCAGGTGGCGCGGCCGCGAACAGGGAATTTCTCCCGCCGTGCGGCCGCGTCTGTCCCCCGGTTGCCTAGCTCCGCGGCGCGCGTCCGATCCACGCGGCGCTCAGCGCCGAGATCACGCCGGCGAACACCACGTACATGCAGACCTGCCACGGCTGGCCGTCGCCCGACTTGATCAGCGCCGTGGCGACGATGGGCGTGATGCCGGACGCGAAGATGCCCGAGAACTGGTAGACGAACGAGATGCCGCTGTAGCGCACCTTGGCGTCGAACAGGTCGCAGAACAGTGCCGACTCCGGTCCGTAGACGGCCGAGTAGAGGATGCCCAGCGGCACGATGATCGCGAGCCAGATCACGAGCGTGCTGCCGCCGGCGTTGTTCATCAGCCAGAACGCCGGGAAGGCGGAGAACGCGGTGATCAGCGATCCCCAGAAATAGATCCGCGTGCGGCCGATGCGATCCGACATGCGGCCGAACAGCGGGATGAAGAAGCACATCACGAGCGCCGCGGCCATCACGCCGAGCAGCGCGTCGGTGCGGCTGATCTTCACCGTCGACGTCAGGTAGCTGATGATGAAGACGGCGAAGATGTTGAAGAAGACGCCGTCGATGTAGCGCGCACCCATGCCCTTCATGACGTTGCCGGGGTAGCGCTTCATCAGGTCCATGAACGGCATGCGCGATTCGGCGTTCTTGGCCTTGATCGCCTCGAACTCCGGCGTCTCCTTCAGCGTCAGCCGGATGTACATGCCGACCGCGACCAGCACGCCCGATACCAGGAACGCGACGCGCCAGCCCCACTCGAGGAAGGCCGCGTCGGTGAGCAGCGACGACAGCAGCGCGACGACCCCCGATGCGAGGCACAGGCCGATCGCCAGGCCGACCTGCGGGAACGACGCGTAGTAGCCGCGCTGGTCCTTAGGCGCGTACTCGTAGGTCATCAGCACCGCGCCGCCCCATTCGCCGCCGAGGCCGATGCCCTGCAGCACGCGCAAGGCGAGCAGCAGCAGCGGCGCCGCGACGCCGATCTGCGCATAGGTCGGCACGAGGCCGATCAGGAAGGTGGAGATGCCCATGATCATCAACGTGATCACGAGCATCGTCTTGCGGCCGATCTTGTCGCCGTAGTGGCCGAAGATCACGCCGCCGAGCGGCCGCGTGACGAAGCCGACCGCGAAGGTCGTGTAGGCCAGCATCGTCGCGACGAGCGGATCGCTGGCCGGGAAGTAGAGCTTGTTGAAGACGATGCCGGCGACGACACCGTACAGAAAGAAGTCGTACCACTCGATCGTGGCGCCGATGATGGCGGCCACGACGACGCGTTTCAGCGCCGCTGACGAAGCCGAGCTCATGCCGGCGCTGCCGGACATCGCATTCACGTTCGCGACCATATGCAGTCTCCTCGAGTCGTCCTCGTCGATGGCTCCCGCCTGGCTCGAGCCCGGCCGCGCGCCGGCCGGCGGGGGTGCCGGTTCACTTCATCGGCGCGCGTCTTCCCGGATCATGTCCACCGCCTTCTCGGCCATCATCACGACCGGCCCGTTCGTGTTGCCCGACACCAGGGTCGGCATCGCCGAGCAGTCGACGACGCGCAGGCCGGCGACGCCGCGCACGCGCAGGCGCGCATCGAGCACGTCGGTCTCGTCCGGGCCCATCGCGCAGGTGCCGCTCGGATGGAAGATCGTCGCGCCGCTGTTGCGGCACCACTCGAGCAGCTCGGCGTCGCTCGCCGCGCCCGGGCCCGGCTTGACCTCGCGCTTGACGTACGGCCGCATCGCCGGCGCGTCGGCGATCGCGCGCGCGGCGCGCACCGCGGCCACGGCGGTCGCGCGGTCGAGCTCGGTCGCGAGGTAGTTGGGCTGCATCTCGGGCGTCTCGAACGGATCGGTCGAACGGATGCGGATGTGGCCGCGCGACTCGGGCCGCAGCTGGCACACCGAGAACGTGAAGCCCGAATACGGATGCACCTGGCCGCCCGCCATGTCGGCCGACAGGGTCGCGACGTGGAACTGGATGTCGGGCGTGGAAGCCGTCGGCCGGCCGCTCGCGTCGTGCAGCGCGCGCATGAAGCAGCCGCCCTGGTTGATGCCGATCGCGAGCGCGCCGCTGCGGAACAGCAGCCATTGCAGGCCGAGCTTCACGCGCCCGAGCCACGAGTTGAGCTCGTCGTTGGTCGTGATCGGCTTCGTGCACTCGTAGCCGAGGCGAAGCTGCAGATGGTCCTGCAGGTTCTCGCCGACGCCGGGCGATTCGCGCACGACGCCGATGCCGTGGCGCTCGAGCAGCGCGCGAGGCCCGATGCCCGAGAGCTGCAGCAGTTGCGGCGACTGGATCGCGCCGGCCGCGAGCAGCACCTCGGCGCGCGCCGTCGCGGTCTTCAGCGTGCCGCCCTGGCGATAGCGCACGCCGGCGGCTCGGGCGCCGTCGAACGTGAGGCCGGTGGCCTGCGCGTCGGTCTCGATGCGCAGGTTGGGCCGGCCGCGCGCCGGAGCGAGGTACGCCTTGGCGGTGCTGCAGCGCCAGCCCCGGTGGGTCGTGAGCTGGAAGTAGCCGGCGCCTTCCTGCGCCGCGCCGTTGAAGTCCTCGGTACGCGGCACGCCGATCTGGTTGGCGCCGGCGATGAAGGCCTCGATCAGCTCGTTCCTGGCGCCGATGTCCGACACCTTCAGCGGCCCGTCGCCGCCGTGGAAGGCATCGTTGCCGCGCTGGTTGCCTTCGGAGCGGACGAAGTAGGGCAGCACGTCGGCATAGCCCCAGCCCGGGTTGCCGAGCGCCGCCCAATGGTCGTAGTCCTCGCGCTGGCCGCGGATGTAGATCAGGCCGTTGATCGAGCTCGAGCCGCCGAGCGTCTTGCCGCGCGGCCAGTAGATGCGCCGGCCGTTCATGTTCGGATCGGGATCGGTCTCGAAGCGCCAGTTGTAGGTCTCGCTCCACATCGTCTTGCCGTAGCCGATCGGCAGGTGGATCCAGAGCGACCGGTCGGGCGGGCCGGCTTCGAGCAGCAGCACCCGCGTCGCCGGGTCCTCGCTCAGCCGTCCGGCGAGCGTGCAGCCCGCCGAGCCGGCGCCGACGACGATGTAATCGAACTCTTGAGACATTCGGAATGGAACCGTACGATCCGCTTTCGGGACCATCCTAGGCTATCGCTTTTCGGAACACAACGTTCCATTTTCAACGTATACCCGAATGCCCACCCGATCTGCAGGTACGACCGAAGACGATGCCGCGTCGAGCTCGTCGGCCGAACGGAGCCTCCGCCTGCTCGCGCTGCTCGCCCACGAGGGCCGGGCGTTGTCGCTCGCCGACCTGGCGGCGCGGCTGCAGCTGCCCAAAGGCACGGCGCACCGCATCTGCGCGCAGCTCCTGGCGGCGGGCTTCCTGGCGCGCGACGTCGACGAGCGCTGGTTCAGCGTCGGCCCGGCGCTGCGCCGCCTGGCGCTCGACACCTTGAACCACGGCGTCGAGCGCGGCCTGCGCCACGAGGTGCTGGCCGAGCTCGTCGCGAAGGTCGGCGAGACCTGCAACTTCACGACGCTCGACGGCACGAGCGTGCTCTACCTCGATCGCGTCGAGGCCGAATGGCCGCTCAGGCTGACGCTCGACGTCGGCTCGCACGTGCCGCTGCACTGCACCGCGAGCGGCAAGCTGTTCCTCGCGCACATGCAGGCCGACGAGCGCGACCATGTGATCGCGAACCTCGGCCTGCCGGGGATGACGCGCAACACGATCACCACCGCGGCCGCGCTGCACGCCGAGTGCGCGCAGATCGTCAAGGACGGCCATTCATGCGATCGCGAGGAGTTCATCGCCGGCCTGATCGCGGTGGCGGTGCCGGTGCGCGATGCGCGCGGCACGGTGCGGGCGGCGCTGGCGGTGCATGCGCCGGTGGCGCGCATGACCTTGGGCGATGCGGTTGGGCAGCTCAGTGCGCTGCGGCGCGCGGCGCACCGGCTCGAAGGCCTGCTTTGAACGCTGCCTTCAGGCGATGACGTCGAGCACCGATCGCAGCACGCTGATCGATGCGATCGCGATCAGCAGATCGAGCACGCGCCGCCGAAAGCGCTCGGCCGACACCCCGCTGAACCAGCGCCTTCCGACCTGGATGCCGAGCAACATCGCCGGCGCGAGCCAGAGTGCCCATCGCCACGTATCGGTGCCCAGCAGCGCCGTCGGCGCATGGGTCGAGACCACGGCCGACGCGGCCAGCGCGTAGAGGTCGGTGAAGAGGAACAGCGCGATCAGCGTCGCGCGCATCACCGCCGGTGCCATCTGCGATGTGGCCAGGAGTACCGCGACGGCGATGCCGCCGATCGCCGCGACGCCGTTGACGAAGCCCGACACGAGGCCCACGCCGAGCCGCGCCGGTGCGGTCGGCGCCAGCCCCAGGCTGATGCCGCGCCGCAGCAGCACCGCGCCGAGCGCGAGCAGTCCGCCGATCACGAGCCGCAGCGGCGCCTCGGGCACCCACGCGAGCACCAGCGTGCCCAGCGGCAGCGCGAGCGCATTGCCGGCGATGAGCCAGCCCAGCCAGCGCCAGTCGATGTCGGGCACTGCGCTGCGCAGCAGGCTGAAGCTCGCGAGCACTTCCAGCATGAAGATCGGCGGGACGACCTTGGCCGGGGGCAGGAACAGCGTCAGGCCGGCGACCGAGAGCGCCGAGAAGCCGAAGCCGGCGTAGCCGCGCACGATGCCGGCGCAGCCGACGACGAGCAGGCTCGCGAGCAGCGCGAGCGGCGGCAGCGGCAAGGTCATCGATGCACTGTGCCACAGCGGGTGCGTCGCTTGATGCCGGTCAAGGGCGCTTGTCCGGGGAACGTGCATGCTCCGGGTCGGGATGAAGGGAGGGGTACGCCATGAAGATCCTGCTGGCCGTCGACGGCAGCTCGTACACCAAGAAGATGCTCGCCTACGTGGCGGCGCACGACGAATGGCTCGGCAGCCGTCACGACTACACGGTGCTGCATTGCGTGACGCCGGTGCCGCATCGGGCGGCGGCGTTCGCAGGCGCTGCGATCGTGCAGAGCTACTACGAGGACGAAGCGGAGACCGTGCTGCGGCCGGTGCGCGAGTTCTTCGCCGCACAGGGCATCGCCGCCACGTTCCGGCATCGCATCGGCTTGCCCGGGCCCGAGATCGCCGATACGGCGGAGCAAGGCCGCTACGACCTCGTCATGCTCGGCTCGCACGGCCACGGCGCATTGGTCGGCATGATCCTCGGCTCGGCGGCGACGAAGGTCGTTGCGTTGTGCTCGACGCCCTTGCTGCTGATCCGCTGAGCGGTGCAGCGCCGGCCGCGCGCCGCGGTTTGCCGGCCGGCCCTCGCCGAAAGTTAGGATCACGCCGATGAACGCGATATCTGTTTCCGCTCGCTACGACCGCCTGTCGATCCTGCTCCACTGGCTGACGGCGCTGCTCGTGATCGCGCTGTGGGCCCTCGGCGAATCGATCGACCTGTTCCCGAAAGGCGCGCCGCGCATCGGCGCGCGCAGTACGCACATCGCCTGCGGCGCGCTGCTGGGTCTCGTGCTGCTCTGGCGCGCCTGGTGGCGGCGCAGCGGCGGCGTGCATCTGCAGCCCGCCGATGCCGGCTGGATGGGTGCCGCGGCGACGCTGACGCACCGGCTGCTCTACGTGCTGCTGTTCGCGACCGTACTGCTCGGGCTGACGAACGCCTGGGTGCGCGGCGATCAGCTCTTCGGCCTCTACAAGATCCCTTCGTTCGCGCCCGACGATCGCGGGCTGCGCGAGTCGATCGAGGATTTCCACGGGTTCGCGGCGAATACGCTGCTGATCGTCGCCGGCCTGCATGCGGCGGCCGGCCTGTTCCATCACCTGGTGCTGAAGGACGCGGTACTGCGCCGCATGCTGCCGCGCCGTTCGGCGAACGACGACGGAGAGTTGCGGGCATGAGCAAGCACGCCGCGCACGTCAGCGAGACGCCCGCGACGCAGTTGCTGCGCCGTCATGGCGTGACCTTCAGCGAGCACGTCTACGACTACGTCGAGCACGGCGGCACGGCCGAGTCGTCGGCACAGCTCGGGCTGCCGGAGCACGAGGTCGTCAAGACGCTCGTGATGCAGGACGAGCGCGCCGCGCCGCTCGTCGTGCTGATGCACGGCGACCGTCAGGTCAGCACGAAGAACCTGGCGCGCCGGATCGGCGCGAAGTCGGTCGAGCCGTGCACGCCCGAGACGGCGCAGCGCCACAGCGGCTATCAGGTCGGCGGCACGTCGCCGTTCGCGACGCGCAAGGCGATGCCGGTGTATGTCGAAGCGAGCGTGCTGGCGTTGCCGCGCGTCTACCTGAACGGCGGCCGGCGCGGCTACCTCGTGGGCATCGCGCCGGAGGTGCTGACGGCGTTGCTCGGTGCGAAGGCGGTGACCTGCGCGAACTGACGGAATGCGGGCGGACGTCAGAACCCGATGAAGTTCAGCAGCCTGAGGATCGGGCTCAGCTTCTGCGTGTAGTCGGCTTGGTGGTCGGTCTCGAAGTTGCGCAGCGGCGGCGCCTCGCGCTGCAGGATGTTGTCGACGAACGGTGCGATGGTCTCGAGGCCGACCTCCTGGATGCCGGTGCCGCTCCAGTCGACGATCGTCAGGCAGTGCGACTCGTTGAAGTTGCGGAAGAACGCGATGTGGTAGCCGATGTTGGGCTGGCTCGCGAGGCCGTCCATCCAGGCCGGGATGTCGTGGTGCCACAGCGCGAGCAGCGCCTCGGTACCCTGCGGCGGCGGCGCCGATACGGCCGGGAAGAACGACGTGTAGCTGAAGGCCGAGAAGTTCTGGTCCTGCTGGAACAGCATGAAGCCGAAGCGGTCCTGCGGATAGTGCGCGGCCAGCGCGGTGCTCGTCGTGCCGAGGTTGTCGACGTCGAAGCCGGGCAGGCCGATGAACGACGTGATCAGGCCATCGGGCCGGTCGAGGCCCCAAGCTTGGCGGATCGTGTCGTGCAGCGGCAGCGACGGCGACTGCAGCGGGCTGGAGCCGCGCGGCGCCTGCATCAGCGGGCCGCTGTCGGCCAGCAGCTGCGAGCTCTTCTTCGGATCGAGCGCGTCGCGCATCAGCGCATAGGTCGTCGTCGAGCCGACGCCGCCGGCCGAGAAGCCGGTGAGCAGCAGGTTGTCGGGCCGGCCCTGGTTGGCGCGCAGCCAGGCCGCCGCAGCCCGGATGTTGGCCTGGCCGCGATGGAACTCGACGCGCGGATTGCCCGGATCGGCATCGCTGTAGACGCGCACCGCACTGCCGGTGTGGACGTCGCCGGTGCAGTAGGGCATGTAGACGATGTTCCAGCTCTGCGTCGGCGCGGCCTGGAACGGATCGTTGCGCGACGAGAACGGCGTGACGAGGCCATAGGCCGCCTCGTTCTTCAGCGAATGCATGTAGTCGGGCGGTATGCCGTTCGGGTTGGCCGCCGACAGCGGCCCGATGCCGAGGCACGCGTTCTGCGTCCAGCAGGCGCCGCCGCCTTCGTAGACGATCACCATGTCGTGCGAGAACGGCGTGCGGTTGATGAAGAACCGGTAGGGCGTGCCGTTGCCGCACGAGGCGCCGCTGGAGGCCGGCAGCTCGACCATGTCCCACTGGAAGTAGCCGGCCTGCGCGAGCGCGGGCACGGCAACGGTCGCCAGCGCGGCGAGCCAGCGCGCGACACGGCGGGAACGGGACGCGGGAGCGCGCGCAGGAGAGGATGCAGGGAAGGCCGTCATGGCTGTTTTCCTCCGGTGGCAGGGGCGGGGTAGGTATCGCGGCGCAGCGCATCGAGCGCCGCTTCGAGCTGGGCTTCGTCGCGTTGCGCGGCAGGCTTGGCGGACCATTGCGCGACGAGCGCGGCCTGGGCTTGCTGGTAGCGCGCGTCGGCGGCGGCGGCAGCGCTCGCGTCGGGCGTGGCCGGCAGCGCCGCGGCGACGCGCGCGATCTGCAGGTCGCGCTGGGTGCCGCGTTCGGTGTCGTTCGGATAGAGCGTGTCGACCCAGGCATGGACCATCACGCGCGCTTCGGCGCCGCTGGTCTCGCCGCGCGCGACGTGGCCGGGCAGTTCGTCGAGCAGGCCGCGCGCCAGCGCCAGCGCCTGCGGGGATTCGGCCGCCCCCTGTTCGCGCAGCGCGCGCCAGCGTGCGCTGCGCGACAGGAAGCCCATGTAGCCGGTGACGCGTGCGATCTCGGCCTGGCGGTTCGGATCGTCCTTCAGCGCATCCTGCAGGGCCCGCCACTGTTCGGCGGTCATGCCTTCGGGCGGCGCCTCGGCGCGGACCGTGCGGGCGACGTCGGTGGACGGCGTCGCGGTCCGCGCTCCGGCATCGACCACTGGCGGCTCACGAGTCGCAGCCACCGGAATCGCGGCCGCTACCGGTGGCGGCGCCGTGTCGCCGGGCGCGAGCGTCCGCCACAGCGCGGCGCCGGCAACGACGGCAACCGCGAGCGCGGCCAGCACCGTCGTCGATGTCCATCCTGCGCTGGATCGCGGTCTTCCTGCCGGCATATCGCTCCCCGGAACGCGGGCACGCGACCCGCTGGGTTACAGTGTGTTTCGATCGCGCCGTGCTGGCAAGATGCGGACGACCCGCGCTGGCCCTGCGTGCCAGAATTCGGCCGCAGTCACGATCCCACCTTCATGCAGACGTACTACCCCGCGCTCGCCACCCTGGCGGCTTACCTGATCGGATCGCTGTCGTTCGCCGTCATCGTGAGCCGTGCCATGGGGATGGCCGATCCGCGCAGCTATGGCTCGGGCAATCCCGGCGCGACCAACGTGCTGCGCAGCGGCCGCAAGGGCGCCGCGGTGCTGACCCTGGTGCTCGACGCGTTCAAGGGCTTCCTGCCGGTCTGGCTGGTCGATCAGTTCGGGCCGCGGATCGGTCTGGCCGAATGGACCGTGGCGCTCGTCGGCCTGGCCGCCTTCGTCGGCCATCTGTGGCCGGTGTTCTTCCGCTTCCGCGGCGGCAAGGGCGTGGCCACGGCGGCCGGCGTGCTGCTCGGCCTGCACCTGTGGCTGGGCATGGCGACGATAGGCACCTGGGTCATCATCGCGGTGTTCTTCCGCTACTCGTCGCTCGCGGCGATCGTCTCCGCGGTGTTCGCGCCGTTCTACGAGCTGCTGTTCTCGGACATGGAGCCGGCCGCGCTGACGATCACCGTGATGAGCCTGCTGCTGATCTGGCGCCATCTGCCGAACATCCAGAAGCTGCTCAACGGCACCGAGAGCAAGATCGGACAGCGCGCCGGTGCGGGCCGCAGCGGCCGCAGCCGCTCCGCCGCCAGCAGCGTGGCGCCGCCGGTGCCGGCCGCCGGGCCGGCACGGCGAGGCCATCGGCGCAAGCACGGGGCCAAGTTGTGACGACGGCGGTCGCCGCGGGCGCGAGCGGGCGGCGTGCGTTGCTCGTGGTGGTCGCGATCGTGGTCGGCATCGGCGCACTGCAGGCCGGCTGGCGGCAGTGGTCGGCCGATCGCCTCGGCAGCCGCGTCGCGGCCGTCGCCAAGCCGGGCGACATCCGGATGCTGGCATCGGAGACCTGTGCCTATTGCGCCGCTGCGACGCGCTGGTTCGACGCGCATGGCGTGCCCTACACGAGTTGCGTGATCGAGCGCGACGCTGCCTGCGCAGACGAATTCGCGCGCGCCCGAGGGCGTGGCACCCCGCTGATGATCGTGCGCGGCCATCGGATCGAGGGCTATTCGCAGCAGGAAATCGCCGCCGCGCTCGGCGCCGGCTGATCCGAGCCCGCGCGGCGCCGCCTATGATGCGGCGCTGACCATCCGTTCGAAGTCCTCCATGACCCATCGCGTCCTCACCGGCATCACGACCACCGGCACGTCGCACATCGGCAACTACGTCGGCGCGATCCGGCCGGCCATCGAAGCGAGCCGCCGGCCCGGCGTGCAGAGCTTCTTCTTCCTCGCCGACTACCACGCGCTCATCAAGTGCGACGAGCCGGCGCGCGTCGAGCGCTCGCGCATCGAGATCGCGGCGACCTGGCTGGCGGCCGGCCTCGACCCGGAGCGCGTCGTCTTCTACCGCCAGAGCGACATCCCCGAGATCACCGAGCTGACCTGGCTCCTGACCTGCGTGACGGCCAAGGGGCTGATGAACCGCGCGCATGCCTACAAGGCGGCGTCGGACGTGAACGTCGCGGCCGGCGAGGACGTCGATGCCGGCGTGACGATGGGCCTCTTCAGCTATCCGATCCTGATGGCGGCCGACATCCTGATGTTCAAGGCGCATCACGTGCCGGTCGGGCGCGACCAGGTGCAGCACATCGAGATGGCGCGCGACATCGCGCAGCGCTTCAACCATCTGTACGGCCGGGGCCGCGAGCTGTTCGTGCTGCCCGGGGCGGTGATCGACGAGCAGCTCGCGACCTTGCCCGGCCTCGACGGCCGCAAGATGAGCAAGAGCTACGACAACACGATCCCGCTGTTCGACGGCGGCGCGCCGGCGCTGCAGGCGGCGATCGCGCGCATCGTCACCGACTCGAAGCTGCCCGGCGAGCCGAAGGATCCGGACGCGTCGCACCTCGTGACGATCCATGACGCGTTCGCCGATCCGGCCGAGCGGACGGCGCTGCGCGATGCGCTGCGCGACGGCCTCGGCTGGGGCGAGGCGAAGCAGCGCGTCGGCGCGCGCATCGAACAGGCGCTCGGGCCGATGCGGGCGCGCCATGCCGAACTGGTGGCCCATCCGGAGCGCATCGAGCAGATCCTGCTCGAAGGCGCGGCGAAGGCGCGCGCGATCGCCGGGCCGTTCCTCGCCGAATTGCGCGATGCCGTCGGGCTCCGGCCGATGGTCGCGGTGGCCGCGCCGGCCGTGGCCAAGAAGGCCGCGAAGGCGGCGGCGTTGCCCGAGTTCAAGCAGTACAAGGAAGGCGACGCGTTCTACTTCAAGCTCGTCGCAGCCGATGGCCGGCTGCTGCTGCAGAGCCGGCCGTTCGCGCAGGGCCGCGAGGCCGGGCAGTGGGTGGGCAAGCTGAAGAGCGGCGGTGCGCAGGCGCTGGCGGATGCGCCGGTGACCTTCGGCGACGGAGTCGCTGCTACCGAGGTGGGGCACGCGCTGAACGATCTGTCGATGGAACGTCTACAGACGCGCTGACTGACTCTCGGGCGGAGTGCCGCGAGCGCGCCGTGCTCTCAGTGCCCCAGTCCGACCGCCGACCGCACGTCCCGCATCGTCGCCTTCGCGGCCGCGCGCGCCCGCTCGGTGCCGAGCTCGACGATCCACTCGACCTGCTTCGGGTTCGCGAGGTAGCGCTCGGCGCGCTCGCGCCAGCCGGCCTGCTGCTGCACGATCGCATCGATGAGCGGCTGCTTGCAGTCGAGGCAGCCGATCGCGCCGCGCCGGCAGCCGCTGTCGGCCCAGGCGCGCGTGGCGTCGTCCGAATACACCTCGTGCAGCGGCCAGACCGGACAGCGCGCCGGGTCGCCGGGGTCGCTGCGGTGCACGCGCTGCGGATCGGTCGGCATGCGGCGCAGCTTCTTCGTCGTCTCGTCCGGCGCTTCACGCATCGCGATCGCGTTGCCGCGGCTCTTGCTCATCTTGCGGCCGTCGAGGCCGGGCAGCACGGCGACGTCGGTCGTCAGCATCGCCGGCTCGCGCAGCACCGCGGCGCCGTGCACATGGTTGAAGCGGCGCGCGATCTCGCGTGCGACCTCGACGTGCGGCGCCTGGTCGGCACCGACCGGCACGAAGCTCGCCCGGTAGATCAGGATGTCGGCGGCCTGCAGCAGCGGATAGCCGAGGAAGCCGTAGGTGGCGAGGCGGCGGCTCGCATCGGCGGCGCGCGCGTCCTTGTAGGTCGGCAGCCGTTCGAGCCAGGCGAGCGGCGTCGTCATCGCGAGCAGGGTGAAGAGCTCGGCATGCTCCGGCAGCCGGCTCTGGATGAAGAGCGTCGTGCGGTCCGGGTCGATGCCGGCAGCCAGCCAGTCGACCACCATGTCGTAGACCTGCGCCGACAGGCCCGCATGGTCGCGGTAGTGCGTCGTCAGCGCATGCCAGTCGGCGACGAAGAAATGGCAGTCGTGGTCGTCCTGCAGGCGCACCCAGTTCTTCAGCGCGCCGTGGTAGTGGCCGAGGTGCAGGGCGCCGGTGGGGCGCATGCCGGAGACGACGCGCGGTTTCATGGCCGAGCATTCTAGGAAGCCGGCGGCTCGGTACACTGCGCGCCCGATGAAGAACCTGGTGGTGCTGATCTCCGGCCGCGGCTCGAACCTGCGCTCGATCGCCGAGGCTTGCTCGGCCGAGCGCTGGCCGGCGCGGATTGCCGCGGTCATCAGCCATCGGCCCGATGCGCTCGGCCTGGCCTACGCACGCGAGCGCGGCATCGCGGCCCAGGTCATCGATCACCGCGCCCATCCCGCGCGAGAGGCGTTCGACGACGCGCTGGCGGCTGCACTCGACCGGCATGCGCCGGACCACATCGTGCTCGCCGGCTTCATGCGGATCCTCGGCGATGCCTTCGTGCAGCGGTTTGCCGGCCGGATGATCAACATCCATCCGTCGCTGCTGCCGGCGTTCACCGGCTTGCACACGCACCGGCGCGCGCTCGAGGCCGGCTGCACGGTGGCCGGCGCGACCGTGCACTTCGTGACCCCGGCGCTCGACCACGGGCCCATCGTGGCGCAGGCGGTCGTGCCGGTAGTGGCCGGCGACACCGAGCAGACCCTGGCCGCGCGCGTGCTCGAGGCCGAGCACGTGCTCTATCCGCGAGCGCTGCGCTGGTGGATCGAGGACCGCCTGGCGGTCGACGGGCTGCGCGTCACGCAGCTCGATGGGGAGCCGCAGCTCATCGTCAGAAAAGACTCGCCGCGATGTTGACGGTGAACGCGAGCACGGTCGTGTTGAAGATGAACGACAACACCGACTGCAGCAGTACGAGGCGCCGCATCGCTCGGGTCGAGATGCAGACATCGGCGGTCTGCGACGCGACCGCGATCGTGAACGAGAAGTAGAGGAAGTCGAGGTAGTCCGGCGCGAAGCCCTGGTTGCGCTCGCGATCCGGAAACTGCAGCCCTGCGCCGTGGCGCGAGCCGTCGTAGTACAGGCTCGCGTAGTTCATCGCGAACAAGGTCGGCACCAGCAGCCAGGAGCCGGTGACCGTGGCGAGCGCGAACACCAGGTGCGGCAGCGCATGGCGCGCCCCGGCCTTCGCGGCCGACAGCTCGAACACGATCGCGCCGAGGCTGACCAGCGCGGCCGTGACGACCAGAACGAGAACGACCGCAGCGCCTTCGGCCTGCGCGATCGCATGGCGGCGCAGCTTGTCCTCGTCGGCGCGGAACATCGTCCAGCCCATCAGCACCAGGAACAGCCAGACGCCGATGTTCCAGCCGAGCAGCAGGCGCGTCATCAGGTGGTGGATGTCCGGTGCGACGGCGCCGCCGACGATGCCGACGACGGCCGCAGACAGCATGCGAGGACGGGTGCGCAGGTGGTGAACGAGGGGCTTCATGGAGGCGGGACGGGCCGGTCGGAGGCGCCCTAGGATAATTCGAGGATGCATCCGAACGCCCTGCTGGAACTGACGACCGAGCTCCTGCATCGGGTGCTGCAATTCGCGAAGCCGGCCGACCTCGTCGTGTCCGACTTCTTCCGCGAGCACCGCGCGCTCGGCAGCCGCGAGCGCCACACGCTGGCCGAGACGACCTACACGGTGCTGCGCAACCGGCTGCTGATCCAGCATCTGGCGCAGTCGGGCAAGGGCGAGCTGGAGCGGCGCTTCGCGATCCTCGGCTGGCAGGGCAACGATGCGTTCCTGCGCGCCGCGCTCGGCGACACCGAGAAGCAGTGGCTGGAGCAGGTCCAGGCCATCGACCGCGGCGCGCTGCCCGAGCGGTTGCGGCACAACCTGCCCGAATGGCTCGCTGGGCCGCTGCGCACCGAGCTCGGCGACGAGTTCTGGCCGCTGGTGGAAAGCTTGTCCGCCGGCGCGGCGCTCGACTTGCGCGTCAACACCTTGAAGACCAAGCGCGAGGACGCGCGCGCCGCGCTTGCCGCGGCGGGCATCGCCGCCGAGCCGACGCCGTACTCGCCGCTCGGCCTGCGCGTCGCCGGCAAGCCGGCGCTCAACAAGCTCGACCTGTTCAAGCACGGCGACATCGAGGTGCAGGACGAGGGCAGCCAACTGCTCGCGCTGCTGGTCGGCGCCAGGCGCGGCGAGATGGTCGCCGACTTCTGCGCCGGCGCCGGCGGCAAGACGTTGGCGATCGGCGCCGAGATGCGCAACACCGGGCGGCTCTACGCCTTCGACACGTCGGGCCACCGGCTCGCGGCGCTCAAGCCGCGCCTGGCGCGCAGCGGCCTGTCGAACGTCTACCCGGTGCAGATTTCGCACGAGCGCGACGAGCGCATCAAGCGGCTCGCCGGCAAGATCGACCGGGTGCTGGTCGACGCGCCGTGCTCGGGCCTCGGCACCCTGCGGCGCAACCCCGACCTGAAATGGCGCCAGTCGCCGGACTCGCTGGCGGAGCTGACGGCCAAGCAGGCGGCGATCCTGGCCGGCGCCGCCCGCCTCGTGAAGCCGGGCGGCCGGCTGGTCTACGCCACCTGCAGCCTGCTCGACGCCGAGAACGAGGCGATCGCGGCGGCGTTCAGCGCCGAGCGCGCGGCCGACTTCGAGGTGCTGCCGGCGGCCGAAGTGTTGCGGCGGGCCCACGTCGAGCAGGCCGACGCACTGGTGCGCGGCGACTACCTGCGGCTGTGGCCGCACCGCCACGGCAGCGACGGTTTCTTCGCGGCGGTGTGGACGCGGCGCTGACGAAGAAGGTTTGATCCGGCGCAACATGTGCGCCGAAGCGATCAGGAAGACCCTGGAAACCCCTTGTTTTCGAGATCTTTCGCGGGGTTGCTCCCCTACAATCACGGCCGCGTGCATCTTGGCGCGCATCTATCAAGGGCCTCATGGACTCGCTGCTGACGGTTTGGGACGCGTTGATCAACTGGCTGGCCCACGGCCTGGTCGAGACGACGTGGTGGGAGATCGTCCTCTACACCCTGGTCACGACGCACATCACGATCGCGTCGGTGACGATCTTCCTGCACCGGGCGCAGGCGCATCGCGCGCTCGACCTGCATGCGATCCCGTCGCACTTCTTCCGATTCTGGCTGTGGCTCGGCACCGGCATGGTCACGAAGGAGTGGGTCGCGATCCACCGCAAGCACCACGCCAAGTGCGAGACCGAGGAAGATCCGCACAGCCCGGTGACGCGCGGCATCAAGACCGTGCTGCTGACCGGCAGCGAGCTGTATCGCACCGAAGCCAAGAACCAGCAGACCGTGTCGAAGTTCGGCCACGGCACGCCGGACGACTGGCTCGAGCGCAACCTCTACAGCCGCTACAGCTGGCAGGGCGTCGGCGTCATGCTGGTGCTGAACCTGATGCTGTTCGGCGCGATCGGCGCGACCGTGTGGGCGATCCAGATGGCCTGGATCCCGATCACTGCCGCCGGCATCATCAACGGCCTGGGCCACTGGTGGGGCTACCGCAACTTCGAGGCGCCCGACGCCAGCACCAACATCTCGCCGTGGGGCATCATCATCGGCGGCGAGGAACTGCACAACAACCACCACACCTACCCGACGTCGGCCAAGTTGTCGGTCAAGCCGTACGAGTTCGACATCGGCTGGGCGTACATCCGCGGCCTCGAGATGCTCGGCCTCGCGAAGGTCCGCAAGACGCCGCCGATGCTCAAGCTCGGCAACGTCAAGCCGGTGGCCGACGACAAGACGCTCGAGGCGATCATCGCCAACCGCTACGAGGTGATGGCCAAGTACGCGCGCGACCTGCGCGACGCCTGCCGCGCCGAAGTCCAGCACCTGAAGACCGAAGGCACTGCCAGCGCCGCCAAGCTCGCCGACATGCGCATCGCGCGCCGTTGGCTGCACCGCGACGCGGACAAGATTCCGCACGCCGTGAAGGCGCAGGTGGCGCTCGCGGTCGAGCACAGCCCGCGGCTGGCCAAGCTGGTCGCGATGCGCGAGGAGCTGCGCCAGCTCTGGACGCGCACCAACGTCTCCGCCGACCAGCTCGTCGCCGACCTGCAGGTCTGGTGCAAGAAGGCCGAGGAGAGCGGCATCGCGGCGCTGCAGGAATTCGCGCTGAAGCTGCGCCGGGCGCACGCCTGACGCAAGGCTGCGCGCACGCGAGAAGGGCCGCTCGAGCGGCCCTTTTGCATTTCTGCTGCGCGCGCAGGTCCATGCGCGACGTTGCGACTTTGCGACTTTGCGACTTTGGAAAGGCAGCCGCCGGAAAGAGAAAGGGGTCGCCATGCGACCCCTTCCGTTTCCGACGCGCGTCAGGCGCTCAGCGGAGCTTCGTTTCCTTGTACGTGACGTGCTTGCGCGCCTTCGGATCGAACTTCACCAGTTCGATCTTCTCCGGTGTGGTCTTCTTGTTCTTGTCGGTCGTGTAGAAGTGACCGGTGCCGGCCGTCGATTCCAGCTTGATCTTTTCGCGTCCACCCTTGGCCATGGTCGTTCTCCTGGTTCAGGTCAGATTTCGCCGCGGGCGCGCAGGTCGGCGACGACCTGCTCGATGCCCACCTTGTCGATCAACCGCAGCGCCGCGCTCGAGATGCGCAGCCGCACCCAGCGGTTCTCGTTTTCCAGCCAGAAGCGCCGGTACTGCAGGTTCGGCAGGAAGCGGCGCTTCGTTTTGTTGTTCGCGTGGGAAACGTTGTTCCCCACCATCGGGCGCTTGCCCGTGACCTGACAGACGCGTGCCATGACGCTACTCCGTGCTCTGCGTAGCCCGGCGCTGAGGCCCGGCTGGGTTGTTCGACGCTTGCCGCAAGTCTTCCACCAGCACGCGGACGCGCCCAGGGCTCTTTCGGCAAAGTCCAGCATTATAGCGAGCTTTTCGCCCGCGCCGGAAGGCGCCTGGCCTACTGGCCGAGGAAGCGCTGCGCGTCGAGCGCCGCCATGCAGCCGGTGCCGGCGCTCGTGATCGCCTGGCGGTAGATGTGGTCCTGCACGTCGCCGGCGGCGAACACGCCCGGCACGCTGGTCATCGTCGCCAGGCCCGCGAGGCCGCTCTTCGTGATGATGTAGCCGTCCTTCATCTCGAGCTGGCCCTTGAAGATGTCGGTGTTCGGCTGGTGGCCGATCGCGATGAAGCAGCCGTGCACCGGCACGTCGGTCGTGCTGCCGTCGGTCGCGTTCTTCAGCCGCACGCCGGTCACGCCCGAGGCGTCGCCGAGCACTTCGTCCAGCGTCTGCCACAAGTGCAACTCGACCTTGCCGGCGGCGGCTTTCTCGTTCAGCTTGTCGATCAGGATCGCTTCGGCGCGGAACTTGTCGCGCCGATGCACCACATGCACCTTGGACGCGATGTTCGACAGGTAGAGCGCCTCCTCGACCGCCGTGTTGCCGCCACCGACGACCGCGACCTCCTGGCCGCGGTAGAAGAAGCCGTCGCAGGTCGCGCAGCCGCTCACGCCGCGGCCCATGAACGCCTCTTCCGACGGCAGCCCGAGGTACTTGGCGGACGCGCCGGTCGCGATGATCAGCGCGTCGCAGGTATAGCCGCCGGCGTCGCCCTTCAGCTTGAACGGCCGGGACGACAGGTCGACCTCGTTGATGTGGTCGAACACGATCTCGGTGTTGAAGCGCTCGGCGTGCTTCTGGAAGCGCTGCATCAGGTCCGGCCCCATCACGCCGTCGACGTCGGCCGGCCAGTTGTCGACGTCGGTCGTCGTCATCAGCTGGCCGCCCTGCGCCAGACCGGTGACGAGCATCGGCTTCAGGTTGGCGCGCGCGGCGTAGACGGCGGCGGTGTAGCCGGCCGGGCCGGAGCCGAGGATCAGGACTTGGGCGTGTCGGGTGGGGGAGCTCATGCGTGTGCGGGTCTCTCGTTGCTGTGCGCAAACTGGCGGTGAAAGGCGGCTCTCATCCGCCCCTGGCGCCGCTTGCTGTTGTGCATAGTCTGACATGGGGACCGATGCCACTGGCGTCACGGCCCTTAATGGAGACAATAGCGAAAATCTCGCTTCCCGTGAAACCTCGCCGGCGCCGCCGCGCCGTGATCTCCACCCAGAACAACCAACGATAGGCGACCTTCCATATGGCGATGCTCTCCAACCTCGATCTGATCCGGCGCGTTCCCTTGTTCTCGCTGTTGACCAATGACCAGGCTCAGGGCATCGCCGACGCCGTCGTGAAGCGGCGCTTCCGGCGCGGCGAGATCGTCGTCGAGCATGGCAAGAAGTCGAACGCGCTGTTCATCCTGCTGACCGGCCGGGCGCGCGTGCTGACCGCCGATTCGCGCGGCCGCGAGGTCATCCTGGCGGTGCTGCAGCCGGGCGACTACGTCGGCGAGATGAGCCTGATCGACAACGAGCCGCATTCGGCGACGGTCCGCGCCGAGGTGCAGACCGACATGCTGATCCTCGGCCGCACCGAGTTCGCGCGCTGCCTGCCGGAGAACTCCAGCCTGTCGTACGCGATCATGCGCGGCCTGGTGCAGCGCCTGCGTAGCGCCGACCGGCAGATCGAGTCGCTCGCGCTGCTCGACGTCTACGGCCGCGTCGCCCGCACCCTGCTCGACATGGCCGAGATGGAGAACGGCCTGAAGGTCATCCGCAACAAGGTGTCGCGCCAGGACTTGGCGAAAGTCGTCGGCGCGTCGCGCGAGATGGTGAGCCGCGTGATGAAGGATCTCGAAGAGCGCGGCATGGTCGAAACGCGCGAGAACGGTTCGGTCGTGATCAAGGAACAACTGACGGCCTGAGTCGCCGGCCCGCAGGCGCTGGTCCGGGCGCCGGATTGCCGACGAATCGCCGACAATCGGGCACATGACGTTCCCCCTCGGATCGCTGCGCGCCGACAACGCCGCCGCTTCCCATGTCGCTGCCAACCTCGGCGGCGGTACCTATCAGCGAGACGCGGCGCGTGCCGCGCGGCCCACGCCGCGGTCGGAGCCGACGAGCAGCTGGCGTGCGCAGCTCGACCTGCTGATCGGCGGCGTGCTGTGGCTGCTCGCGGTGCTCGCGCTCGTCACCCACAACGCCGCCGATGCCGCATTCTCGACCTCCGGCAGCAGTTCGATCACGTCGAACCAGGCCGGCGTCGCCGGCGCCTGGTTCTCCGACATCGCGTACTTCACGTTCGGCTACTCGGTCTGGTGGGCCGTGATCGCGTCGCTGCGGGCGTGGCTCGCGTCGCTTGCGCAGGTACTGCGCGGCGAGGCGCGCTCCGATGCCGGCAAGTGGCCGCGCCTGCGGCTGTGGGGCGGCCTGGCGCTGCTGCTCGCCGCCAGCACCGCGCTCGAATGGACCCGCCTCTACGGCTGGGAAGGCCACGTCGCCGGCGGCCATGCCGGCGGCGTGCTCGGCTACACGCTGGGCACCGCGACGATGAAGCTGTTCGGCTTCAACGGCTCGGGCGTGCTGTGGATCGCGGTCATCGTGGTCGGCTCGTCGATGGCGCTCGGCTTCTCGTGGCTGTCGGTCGCCGAACGCATCGGCACCTGGGTCGAGTCGCTGCGCGAACGGCGCGTCGAGCGCATCGAGCTCGCCGAGGACAAGCGCGCCGGCGAGCAGGCCCTGCGCGAGCGCGAGCAGGTCGCCGAGGTCGAGCAGCAACTGCAGGAAGACCACCTTCCGATCGTCATCGAGCCTACCGTGGTCGAGGTGCCGAAGAGCACGCGCGTCGTCAAGGAACGCCAGAAGCCGCTGTTCAAGGAGCTCGCCGACACGACCTTGCCGCAGGTCGACCTGCTCGATGCCGCGCCGGCCCGCACCGAAAGCGTCTCGCCCGAGACGCTCGAGATGACGTCGCGGCTGATCGAGAAGAAGCTGAAGGATTTCGGCGTCGAGGTGCGCGTCGTTGCCGCGTCGCCCGGCCCGGTGATCACGCGCTACGAGATCGAGCCGGCGACCGGCGTGAAGGGTTCGCAGATCGTCAACCTCGCGAAGGATCTGGCGCGCTCGCTCAGCCTCATCAGCATCCGCGTCGTCGAGACCATCCCCGGCCGCACGACGATGGCGCTCGAGCTGCCGAATGCCAAGCGCCAGACGATCCGGCTCTCGGAGATCCTCGGCTCGCAGGTCTACCACGACGCCGCGTCGCAGCTCACGATGGGCCTCGGCAAGGACATCGTCGGCAATCCGGTGGTCGCCGACCTCGGCAAGATGCCGCACTGCCTGGTCGCCGGCACGACCGGCGCGGGCAAGTCGGTCGGCATCAACGCGATGATCCTCAGCCTGCTCTACAAGGCCGAGGCGCGCGACGTCAGGCTCATCCTCATCGACCCGAAGATGCTCGAGATGAGCGTCTACGAGGGCATACCGCATCTGCTCTGTCCGGTCGTCACCGACATGAAGCAGGCTGCGCATGCGCTCAACTGGGGCGTCGGCGAGATGGAGCGGCGCTACAAGCTGATGAGCAAGCTCGGCGTGCGCAACCTCGCCGGCTACAACAAGAAGATCGCCGACGCGGCCGAGAAGGGCGAGACGATCCCCAACCCGTTCAGCCTGACGCCCGAGCAGCCCGAGCCGCTCGAGCGGCTGCCGAACGTCGTGATCGTGATCGACGAGCTGGCCGACCTGATGATGGTGATCGGCAAGAAGATCGAGGAGCTGATCGCCCGGCTCGCGCAGAAGGCGCGCGCTTCCGGCATCCATCTGATCCTCGCGACGCAGCGCCCCAGCGTCGACGTGATCACCGGCCTGATCAAGGCGAACATCCCGACGCGGCTGTCGTTCCAGGTCTCGTCCAAGGTCGACAGCCGGACCATCCTCGACCAGATGGGCGCGGAAGCCTTGCTCGGCATGGGCGACATGCTCTACATGCCGGCCGGCACCGGATTGCCTACGCGCGTGCACGGCGCCTTCGTCAGCGACGACGAGGTGCACCGCGTCGTCAGCTACCTGAAGTCGCAGGGCGAACCGAACTACATCGAAGGCATCCTCGAGGGCGGCACGCTCGACGGCGACGGGGACGTGGCGACGAGCGACATGCCCGGCGGCGGAGGCGGCGAGAGCGACCCGATGTACGACCAGGCCGTGCAGGTCGTGCTGCAGCATCGCCGCGCGTCGATCTCGCTGGTGCAACGCCATCTGCGCATCGGCTACAACCGCGCCGCGCGGCTGCTGGAACAAATGGAGAAGTCCGGACTCGTATCGGCCATGGCGACGAACGGCAACCGCGACATCATCGTTCCGGCACGCAGCGAATGAAGCGGCTCGCGATCGCCGTGCTGCTCGGCGCGGCCAGTTTCATCGCGCACGCCGATGCGGTCGACACGCTGCGCGACTTCATCCGCGACGTGAAGACCGGCGAGGCCGACTTCACGCAGACCGTCACGTCGCCCGACGGCGCGAAGAAGAAGACGTCGAGCGGCCACTTCGAGTTCGCGCGGCCGAACCGCTTTCGCTTCTCGTACACCAAGCCGTTCGTGCAGACCATCGTCGCCGACGGCGAGAAGGTCTGGATCTACGACGCCGACCTGAACCAGGCGAGCTCGCGCAAGATCGCGTCCGCGCTCGGCGCGACGCCGGCGGCGCTGCTCGCCGGCGGCTCGCTCGACAAGGACTTCGACCTCGCCGCACTGCCGTCGCACGACGGCCTCGACTGGGTGAGTGCGACGCCCAAGGCCAAGGACAGCACCTTCAAGTCGGTGCAGGTGGGCTTCAAGGGTAAGGATCTCGCGGCGGTCGACATCGCCGATGCGTTCGGCCAGCATTCGCTGATGCAGTTCAGCGGCTTTCGCGGCGGCGTCAGCCTGCCGGCCGAGACGTTCCGCTACACGCCGCCGGCAGGCGCCGACGTGATCGAGCAGTAGGTCCGGCGCGTCACGCGACGCGCGGATGCGCGCGTCAGGCCAAGCCGGCTGCGCCCTGGACGGCGAGCATGCCGCTGCGGCCCGGCACGGTGCCGGTGGCGGCGCGGCAGCGCGGCAATGCGGCGATGTCGAGCGTTGCGGCCATCGCGCCGACCGACGTGCAGCGATGGCCCTGGGCGCGCCAGCCGGCCACCAGGCGTTCGAATGCCGGCATCAGCTTGGCGCCTTCGAGCTCGGCGTGCAGCGTGTAGACCTGATCCGGCAGGCCGCTGCCGGCGGTGCGGGCGAGCAGGCGCTCGTGCACGTTGCCGGCGTCGCAGCCGTCGAGACCGAGCAGCTCATCGAACGTCGGCAAGGTCGTCGGCAACTGCGGCGGCCCGAGCGCGCGGCCTTGCGCATCGACCGGCAGGTACGGCGCGTGTCCGCGCGTGTCCGAGGCGATCCGATAGCCGAGCTCGCCTTCGAGACGATAGGCCGCTTCGTTCATCTGCCAGCCGGCGGCGCCGTGCAAGATCGGCGCGCGGCCGAATACCTCGGCATAGCGCGCGGTGGCGCGGGCGAGCTCGGTGCGCGTCCAGGCCGCGTCGGCGCCCGCGACGCCATCCTGCCAGCGGATGTGGTCCCAGGTGTGCACGCCGGTCTCGAAGCCGGCGCGGTCGGCCGAGCGCAGCGTCTCGGCCTCGCGCCGGCCGATGTCGGGACCGGGCAGCAAGGTGCCGTAGAGCAGGGTGCGCACGCCGTAGTGCTCGAGGACCGACGTGCGGGCCACCTTGCCGAAGAAGCCGGGCCGGAACGCGCGCTTGATCGCGCGGCCGGTGTGGTCCGGTCCGAGGCTGAACAGGAAGGTCGCCGGCACGTCGTGCTTCTCGAACAGCCGCATCAGCGCCGGCACGCCCTCGCGCGTACCGCGCCAGGTGTCGACGTCGACCTTCAGCGCGATCAGCGCCACGTGTTCGGCGCGTCAGTCGTTGAGGTGCAGCGCGTCGTCGATCTGGTCGCGGTAGTGGTCGAAGAGCCGCGCCAGCGCCTGCTGCATCGTGACCTTCGGCGCCCAGTCGAGATCGGCCATCGTGTTGGCGATCTTCGGCACGCGGCGGTCGACGTCCTGGTAGCCGCCGCCGTAGTAGCTCTGCGACGACGTGTCGACGAGCTTCACCAGCGCCGCGCGCTCGCGGTACTCGGGCCGCTCGGCGGCCATCGCCAGCATCATCTCGGCGAGCTCGCGCACCGAGTAGTCGTTCGTCGGGTTGCCGATGTTGTAGATGTTGCCGCGCGCCTTGCCGTCGCGGTTCTCGAGGATCTTCATCAGCGCCGCGATGCCGTCGTCGACGTCGGTGAAGCAGCGGTGCTGGTTGCCGCCGTCGACGAGCCGGATCGGCTCGCCGCGCACGATGTGGCCGAGGAACTGCGTGATGACGCGGCTCGAGCCCTCCTTGGCGGTGTGCAGGCTGTCGAGGCCCGGACCGATCCAGTTGAACGGCCGGAACAGCGTGTAGTCGAGTCCCTGCTCCTGGCCGTAGGCGGCGATGACGCGATCGAGCAATTGCTTCGAGCAGGCGTAGATCCAGCGCGGCTTGTTGATCGGGCCGTAGACCAGCGACGAGTTCTCCGGGTCGAACTCGGCATCGGCGCTCATGCCGTAGACCTCGCTCGTGCTCGGGAAGATGACGCGCTTCTTGTAGCGCACGCAGTGGCGGACGATCGGCAGGTTGGCCTCGAAGTCGAGCTCGAAGACGCGCAGCGGCTCGCGCACGTAGGTCGCCGGCGTGGCGATCGCGACCAGCGGCAGCACGACGTCGCACTTCCTCACGTGGTACTCGATCCACTCCTTGTTGATCGTGATGTCGCCTTCGAAGAAATGGAAGCGCGGATGCTCCATCCACGGCGCGACGCGCTCGGACTGCATGTCCATGCCGTAGACGTGCCAGTCGGTCGTCTCGATGATGCGGCGCGTCAGGTGGTGGCCGATGAAGCCGTTGACGCCGAGGATGAGTACCTTGAGCACGATGGTGGTCCTTGCTACGTGAAAGATCGCGCTGCGCCGGGCGCGCAGCTCAGATTGCAGGCGAGAGTGTGCCGAATTTGCCGGCGCATGCCGCGGCGTCGAGCGGTGCGCCGTCGAGGCGGGCATCCAGCACCTGCAGCGTGGCGCCGTCGACCGCGGTGAGCCGCAGCGTGCCGTCGTCGGCGTGCAGCTCGAAGCAGCCGGCGGGACGGCGCCCGCTGGGCGGCGCGAGCCGCGTGCGCGCGACGAGCACACGGCCCGCCGGCGTGTCGAAGAACGCGCCGGGGTAGTCAGGCGGCGCGACCGCGCGCACGAGGTCGTGGATGTTGCGGGCCGAGGCCTGTGCCGCGATCCGGCCGTCCTCCGGCTTGCGGCCGCCGAAGTAGCCGCCCTTCGAGAAATCCTGCGGCGTCAGCACGGCCGTGCCGTCGACGAGTCGCGGCACGCTGCGCGCGACGACGATCTCGGCGGCGACCGTCACCTTGTCGAACGCGTCGCGCGCGGTGTCGTCGATCAGGATCGGCACTGCGCACTGGTCGACGATCGCGCCGTGGTCGGGCCGCTCGTCCATCGCGTGCAAGGTCGCGCCGGTCTCGCGCTCGCCGTGCAGCACCGCCCAGTTGACCGGTGCGCGGCCGCGGTAGCGCGGCAGCAGCGAGCCGTGCAGGTTGTAGGCGCCGCGTCGCGGCACCGCGAGCAGCGGCGCCTTCAGCATCTTGCGGTAGTAGAACGAGAACAGGAAGTCGGGCGCCGCGGCGCGGCAGGCTTCGAGCACCTCGGTCGTGTTCGCATCGTCCGGCGTCATGACCGCGACGCCGTGCTCGCGCGCTGCTTCGGCGACGCTGCCGAACCAGATCGTCTCGCCGGGGCTGTCCTCATGCGTGACGACGAGGCGCACGTCGATGCCCGCATCGAGCAGCACCCGCAGGCACCGCACGCCGACGTTGTGATACCCGAAGACGATCGCGCTCGAGACCGTCACTCGCGCCGTTCCAGGATCGCGTTGATCACATAGCGCGGCCGCGAGCGCACTTCCTGGAAGATGCGGCCGACGTACTCGCCGAGCAGGCCGATGCCGAACAGCGCCAGGCCGATCAGCAGGAACGCGATCGCGAACAGCGTGAAGAGTCCGCCTTCCTCCGGTCCGATGAAGATGCGCCGGCCGACCAGCAGCAGCACCAGCAGCGCCGAGCCGACCGACACCGTCATGCCGAGCATCGAGAACCATTGCAGCGGCACGATCGAGAAGCCGGTCACCAGATCGAAGTTGAGGCGGATCAGGCTGTACAGCGAGTATTTCGACTCGCCGGCAAAGCGCTCTTCGTGGCCGACCTCGATCTCGGTCGGCGTGCGTGCGAACTGGTAGGCCAGCGCCGGGATGAAGGTGTTCATCTCGCCGCACTGGTTGATGAGCTGCACGATGTTGCGGCCATAGGCGCGCATCATGCAGCCCTGGTCGGTCATCTTGATGTGCGTGATGTTGGCGCGCAGCTGGTTCATGCCGCGGCTCGCCCAGCGGCGCCACGCCGAGTCGCGCCGCATGCGCCGGATCGTGCCGACGTAGTCGTGGCCTTCGTCCATCGCGGCGAGCAGGCGCGCGATTTCCTCCGGCGGGTTCTGCAGGTCGGCATCGAGCGTGACGACGCGCGCGCCGCGGCAATGCTCGAAGCCGGCGAGGATCGCGCGGTGCTGGCCGAAGTTGCCGTTGAAGAGGATCACGCGCGTCACGTCCGGCCGGGCCTCGAACTGCGCCGCCAGCAGCGCGGCCGAGCGGTCGCGGCTGCCGTCGTCGATGAAGACGATCTCGTAGGCGATCTTCAGCGCATCGAGCGCCGGATACAGGCGCGCGAACAGCGCCGCGAGGCCGGGCTCCTCGTTGTAGACCGGCACGATCACGCTGAGCGCCGGCCCGTCGCCGACGGGCTCGATGCCGGCCGGGCCGAGGTCGATGGCTTCGTGGACTTTCATGCGGGCTTCAGGATCTTCGCGACGGCATCGCAGACACGATCGACATCTGCGTCCTGCATCGCGGGAAACAACGGCAGCGTCGCGATCGATCGTCCGATCGCTTCGGCGTTCGGGAAATTCCCCTCGCGAAAGCCCATGCCGCGGTACAGGGTAAAGAGGTGCATGGCCGGATAGTGCACGCCAACGCCGATGCCTTGCTGCTTCATCGCGTCGATGAATGCCGGACGTCTGATCCGCTCGGGCAGCACGACCTGGAACATGTGCCAGTTGCCGTGCTCGAAGTCGGCCGGCGGCAGGCCGAGGCCGAGGTTGCGATCGATGCGTTCGAAGTAGCGTCGGGCCAGTTCGGCGCGCCTTGCATTGAAAGCATCGAGCCGTCGCAACTGCCCGAGACCGATCGCCGCGGCGACGTCGGTCAGGTTGGCCTTGCCGCCGAGCGCCTCGACGTCCATCTCGCCGTCGGGAAAGCGCTGCACGCCCTGCAGGCGCAGCCGCTCGAAGCGCCGCGCCTCGTCGGCGTCGTTCATCACGACGCAGCCGCCTTCGGCGGTCGTCATGTTCTTGTTGGCGTGGAAGCTGAAGCAGACGAGGTCGCCGCCGACGCCGATCTCGCGACCGGCCCAGCGCGCGCCCATGCTCTGTGCCGCATCCTCGATCACGCGCAACCGGTGCCGGCCGGCGATTGCATGGAGACGCTCGCGATCGACCGGCAGGCCGGCCAGGTCGACCGGGATCAGCGCGCGTGTCTTGTCGGTCACTGCTGTTTCGACCTTTGCGAGATCGATGTTGCGCGTCGCCGGATCGACATCGACGAAGACCGGCTTCGCGCCGACCTGCAGGATCACGTTGGCCGTCGCGACCCAGCTCAGCGGCGTCGTGATGACTTCGTCGCCGGGGCCGACGCCCGCCAGCCGCAACGCCATCTCCAAGCCCGCAGTGGCCGAAGCGACGAGGCGCACCGGCCGGCCGCCATAGCGCTCGGACAGCGCCGCTTCGAGCGCCTGGCAGCGCGGACCGGTCGTGATCCAACCCGAGCGCAGGACCTCGGCGACGTCGGCGATCGTCTCCTCGTCGATCGTCGGCCGGGTGAACGGCAAGAAGGTGTTGGCTCCCCGCTCGCCGGGTACGGCGAGCGACCCTCCGAGAGGGTCGGGCCTTGCTTGGGGCGGCGCGGCGCGGCGGCCCGTCATGCGTGCGCTCCCGAGCGCGCGACCAGCGTGACGCCGACCAGGATCACGCCGATGCCGATCCAGCGCTGCACCGACACCGTCTCGCCGAACAGCCACATCGCGAGCAGCGCGTTGACGACATAGCCGACGGACAACATCGGGTAGGCCACGCTGACATCGACGCGCGACAGCGCGACGATCCACACGACGACGCTGATCACGTAGCACGCCAGGCCGCCGAGGATGCCCGGGTGCATGGCCAGCGCCGGCAGCGCGCCGCGCAGGTCCGCCATGCCGCCGAGCGGACCGACCGCACCGGCGCCGGACTTGAGCAGCAGCTGGGCGACGGCGTTCAGCAGCACGCCGGCGAGGATGATCAGCAGGTCGGGCAATCGCATCGGAACCTCACAGCTTGTCAGGGCTTGATCGCGACGAGGCGCCGCGGGTCTTCGTAGATCACCTGCATCGTGAGGCCTTGCTCCTGGCGCAGGATCGTCAGCGTATCGCGCGTCATGTAGGCAGCGGCATGCGGCGCGCGCCGCCAGGCGTCGGCGAACGCGGCGAGCGTCGGGATCCACTTGTCCGGCTCGTGCGCCTGGCCGAAGGCGAATTCGTCGGTGTAGTCGACCAGGATGACCGGCCGGCGCAGATAGAACGGCAAGGTCTGCTCGTAGGAGCGTACCGCATAGACCGGCGTCGTCGCGTCGACGTGCGGCGCCATCGCGCGCACGATCGCCGCGCTGCTCTTCAGTTCGCCGTACGGGCCGTACGACTCGAACGCGAACAGCAGCGCGACGAGGTGCGTGACCGCCAATGCCGCCAGCGCATGGTCGACCTGATCGCGCCGCAGCCACTGCCAGGCCGCGACGATGCCCGCCAGGCCGATCAGCGCGGCGCAACCGATGCCCCAGGCGAGCGACTCGATGGCGACGCGCGGCGACGCGCGGTCGACGAAGCGGCCGTATTGCGTGGCCGCGACGAGCAGCACCAGCCAGCCGAGCGCCGGCAGCAGCAAGTGCCAGTGCAGCGTGCGCGCCCGCGCCGTCGTCAGCGCCTGCGCCGCGAGCAGCGCGAGCGCCGGAAACATCGGCAGGATGTAGGACTGGAGCTTGGAGCCCGAGGCGCTGAAGAACAGGAACACGAACGCCGCCCAGATCACGAGCAGGCTCCGCCCGAAGTCGGCGCGCGGCGCACGCAGCAGCCATGGCAGCGCGCTGGTCCACGGCATGAAGCCGCCGATCAGCACCGGCACGAAGTACCACCAGGCGCCGACGCGCTGGTGCTCGGTCGTCAGGTAGCGCTCGAAGTGCTCGTGGATGAAGAAGAAGTGCGCGAAGTCCGGGTTGCGCAGCGACACCGCGATGAACCACGGCAGCACGATCGCGAGGAAGACCGGCACGCCGGGCCACCATGCGAGGCGCGTCCAGAGGCGCACGTCGCGCCGCCACAAGGTCACCAGCACCAGCACGGCGCCCGGAATCAGGATGCCGATCAGGCCCTTGGCGAGCACCGCAAGGCCCATGCCGGCCCAGGCCGCGACCATCCAGCGGCGCCGCGTGCGCGGATCGGCCTCGGGCCGCTCGGCCCGCAGCAGCCCGCACAGCACGAGCGTGAGCGCGGCCATCAGCCCGGCGTCGAGCGACAGGAAGTGGCTGTTCGCGACGATCCAGGTGCTCGACCCCGCGATCAGCAGGGCATGCCGGCCGGCGCTCGGACCCCACAGGCGTCCCGCGGTGCGCCCGACCAGCCAGACGGTGAAGAGCCCCGCGATGCCGGGCCAGAGCCGCGCGGCGAATTCGTTGACGCCGAACACCGCGAGGCTCGCGGCGCCGACCCAGTACTGCAGCGGCGGCTTCTCGAAGTAGAGCAGGCCGTTCAGGCGCGGCGTGATCCAGTCGCCGCTCTGCAGCATGCCGAGCGCCAGCGTCGCATAGCGGCCTTCGTCGGGGCTGAGCAGGCTGCGCCAGGCCAGGGCCGCGAGCCACAGTGCGGCCAGCGCCACCAGCGCGATGCGCGTACCGGCGCCGGACCGTGCGGCTAGCGTCTGAGCGGATGGAGCAGTCGAGGCGTTCAACGTAGGAATCGAGAGCGCCGGTCGGGTCGGCGCAGGGGGCGCGAGCAGGGCAAGGCCTGCGCGGCCCGCACTCTACCAGCCGTGGCCCGGGGGTCGATTGCGACGGCGGCTCGATCCAGCGGCGACAATCCCCGCATGTCCAGCCAGCGCCTGCCCTTCGGCATTGCCGACTCGCCCGCTGCGATGCCCCTCGCCGAGCGCCTGCGCCCCCACACGCTCGCCGAGGTGATCGGCCAGCCGCAACTGCTCGGCGCAGGCAAGCCGCTGCGCGCTGCCTTCGAATCGGGGCGCCTGCACTCGATGATCCTGTGGGGGCCGCCCGGCACCGGCAAGACCACGCTGGCGCGCCTGATGGCCGATGCGTTCGATGCGCAGTTCATCGCGATCTCGGCGGTGCTCGGCGGCGTCAAGGAGATCCGCGAAGCGGTCGAGCGCGCGCAGGCCGCGCAGGTGCAAGGCCGTCGCACGGTGCTGTTCGTCGACGAGGTGCAC
>JAFEEF010000087.1 GCA_018241265.1 Pseudomonadota bacterium
CGCCCTTGGTCATCTCGCGCTCGGCGATGTTCTGCGAGGCCTTGAGCGCCGCGTCGACCGTCTCCTTGCCGGCCAGCGCCGAGCTCATCTGCTGACCGACTGCGATGCCGATCGCCTGGAACTCGGGGATCGCGGCGTACTGCACGCCGACGTACGGGCTCTTGGGAAGCGTACTGTCGTTCGGATTGGCCTCCTCGATCGACTGTCGTTCGACCTGGCCGAATTTCGATACCTTCTTGAATTCCGGCTGGTCATAAGTCGACGCACGGTTGCCGGTCGGCACCGCGACCCAGCCCGACTTCTTGGCCACGAGCGCCACATAGTCCTTCGAGGTCGCCCAGTTGATGAACTTCTGGGCCTCCGCTTCCTTCGTCGCGCTCGCCGGGATGGCCAGCGCCCACGACCACAGCCAGCTCGCGCCCTTCGGCGTGACGGCCATGGGCGCCTTGACGAAACCCACCTTGTCGCTGACCTTGCTGAACTTCGGATCGGACACCGACGTGCCTGCGCTCGTGGCATCGACCCAGATTCCGCACTTGCCCTCGACGAAGAGCGCGAGGTTCTCGTTGAAGCTGTTCGCCGTGGCGCCGGGCGGGCCGTACTTCTTCATCAGGTCGACGTAGAAGCCGATCGCGTCGTGCCACGGCTTGGTGTCGATCTGCGGCTTCCAGCTCATGTCGAACCATTGCCCGCCGAACGTGTTGACCATCGTCGACAGCAAGGCCATGTTGTCGCCCCAGCCCGGCTTGCCGCGCAGGCAGATGCCGTACACGCCCTTGGACGGGTTGTTCACCTTCGACGCGGCGTCGCGGATCTGGTCCCAGGTCGGCCGATCCGGGAAGGTCACGCCGGCGGCCTTCATGAGGTCGGTGCGGTACACGGTGAACGAGCTCTCGCCGTAGAAGGGCGCGGCATACAGCTTGCCGTCGGCCGACAGGCCGTCGCGGATCGGCTTCAGCACGTCGTTCAGGTCGTAATTCGCGTCGGGCTTGATCTCCTTGAGCCACCCCTTCTTGGCCCAGATCGGCGTCTCGTACATGCCGATCGTCATGATGTCGAACTGGCCGCCCCTGGTGGCGATGTCGGTCGTGACGCGCTGGCGCAGCACGGCCTCCTCCAGCGTCACCCACTTGACCTTGATGCCCGGGTTGGCCTTCTCGAACTCCGGCGTGAGCTGCTGCATCTCGATCATCTGCCGGTTGTTGACGGTGGCGATGACGAGTTCGGTGTCCGCATGGGCGGCGCTGCTGGCAAAGCAAGCCGCGACGAGCGCAGCGAGGGTGAGCGTCTTCTTCATCGTGTCTCCAAGGGGTGGTGGGCGTACAGGCGCAAGCAAGCCGCAGACGCCCGTCCGAGCGACTTGCCGAAGAATGGGTTGCGGCCGCCGGACCGGCCGTCAGGGTGGACCGCCGACCGTCAGGGTCGGCAGGCCGCGGCGTAGGGCCGCAATGCGTCCCGCGCGCGGTCGAGCGCCAGCGCGACGGGGTCGAGAGCGAGGTGGCCCGCGCGAACGGCGTGGTACTGCTGCGGGAGGTATTGGCTCAACACGTTCTCCGGGATCTCGACGCTGCGCAAGTTCGCGATCAACCGCTGCGTGGCCGTTTCGATCGCAGGATCATTCCAGTAATAGCGGACCCGGTCGCTGTAGCTGTATACCCGCAACAGGCGCTGGTGGTCGGGGTCTCCGTGGTAGTAGCGTTGCCACGCGTCGGGACGTTCCAGCATGACGCTCTCGACCACGTCGGGCAGCCGCGATTGCCGCGCTGCATCGACGAGTTGCGCCTCGATCGCAGCGAGCGCGTAGAGAGCCTCGCGCAGCGCGAAGGTCAGGCCGGGTCCGACCTTGAGGATCGCGAAGCCGTCCCGCACCAGGTCGGCCAGGGCGTCGGCCCGCTGGTAGTCGGTCGAGTGAGCCTCGAAGACGAGCTGCGACTGGTCATCGAGCAGCGAGGACAGGGCTTGCGCGTCGGCGGAGCAGTAGTCGACGACCCGCGTGTGATCGAACTCGACCCCCGGCTGCACGACGAGCGCGATGACGCGACGCCACGCATCGGCGAGGCCCGCGACGCCGAACGCCTCCTCGTGCACGTCGAGCGTGCGGCGGGCGGCGTCCTTGCCCGTGACTTCGACATGCGCCAGCGCTTCGGTGGCGCCGCCGGGCACCGGGACCTCCGTGCCGATCACGTACACGGGCTTCATCTCGCCTGCGGCCTGCTCGGCAGCCGAGCACAACGCCGCGGCGCGCTCCGCGACGACGCGGTCGTCCAGCACCGGGGGATCGTCGGCGCAGCGCATGCTGGCGTCGAGATGCAGCTTCGTGAAGCCGGCGGCGGCGTAGGCGGCCATCAGGTCCTTGGCCAAGGCCATGGCTTCCGCGGCCGGACGCTCGCGCCAGGGGTTGGGGCCGAGGTGGTCGCCGCCGAAGATGATGCGCTCGGTGTCGAAGCCCACCCGCGCAGCGATGTCCGCCACGAAGCGAATGAAGTCCGGCGGCCGCATGCCGGTGTAGCCGCCGAACTGGTCGACCTGATTCGAGGTCGCCTCGATGAGCAACGAGCTTTCGTCTTCGAGCGCCTGTTGCATGGCGGCTTCGATGACCAGCGGGTGTGCCGAGCAGACGGAGTAGATGCCGCTGCGCTCGCCGGCGCTGCGGCGAGTCGCCAGGGCAAGGAGTTGGGTGGACATGTCGATCAGCGTTGGGTTGATTGCGCGACGAGCGCGTCGAGTGCCGCGAAGTCGGCCGTGCCCTCCATGGGGCCGACCTGGCTCACTGCCGCTGCGCCGGCCGCATTCGCGTACCTGAGGGCGCGGTCGGGGGCGTGTCCCTGCAACCGGCAGGTGACGAACGTCGCGCCGAAGCAGTCGCCCGCGCCGGTCGGGTCGACCTCGTGGGCGGGGAGCGCCTCCGCATCGACGCGTTGGGTGGCGTCGAAGTACGTGGATCCCGAGGCGCCGCGCTTGACGACGATCTCCTTGACACCCAGGCCGAGGATCTCGCGCACGGCACCCGCCTCGTCGGCGGCGTCGGCGAGGAGCGTCACCTCGTGGCCGCTCGGCAGGAAGACGTCCGTGAGCTCGAGGATGAACCGGAGCGCCGCCCGCATCTCGGGAATGCGCAGCATCTCCTTGCGGATGTTCGGATCGAAGGACACGGCGCCGCCCTGGGCCTTGACGATCTCGATCGCCTTCTTGGTCGTATCGATGATGCGGAACGAGAAGAGCGACGACCCCATGACGTGGAAGTGCCTGCAGTCCTTCAGCACCTTCGCGTCGACGTGGCCGGCGTTCAGGTTGGAGCAGGCGCTGTTGACGATGTTGAAGACGAAGTCGCGCTCACCGTCCTCGCGGTAGGTGACGAACGCGCTGCCCGTGGTCGCCTGCTTGACGACGTGGATCGCGCTCGTGTCCACGCCGTCGCGCTTCAGGCGCTCGATGTTGAGCAGGCCGAAGTCGTCATCGCCGACGCAGCCGATGATCCCGGCCGGCTGCCCGAGCCGCGCCACCTGATCGATGAAGATGGCGGGTGCGCCGCTCGGATACGGACCCCTGAGAAGGCCGGGCTCGCGGAATGTCTGGCCGCGCCTGGTGGCCATGATCTCCACCAGGATCTCGCCGATAGTCATGACCTTGCTCATCCGGGCTCCTTGGGGGTGCACTTTCGAATCGAAGCAGTTAGCTTTCGAGTCGAAAGTATGAGTTTCGAGCGACTGCTTGTCAACTCGACTCTGGCCTGGTGATTACCCTAGATAGCTTCGCGCCACATCGCTGTCCGTAGCTTGGTTTGACAGCCCGTCGTCACCTTGGCAGACTTTCGAACGAAGCAAGGTAGCTTTCGTTTCAGAACAAACATGCAACCGGAAGGCAGCACCACCCTCAAACGCCGCCTGGCGATCGTGGACCTCGTTCGAAAGGATGGGGAAGCGCGGGTCGAAGACCTCAGCTCGAAGCTGGGCGTCTCGTCGGTCACGATCCGCAGCGACCTCAACTACCTCGAGGGCCAGGGCTATGTGATCCGCGCCTTCGGCAAGGCGAAGTACAACCCGGCCCTTCAAGGCGCGGCCGCCGCGCCGCTGGAGCCCGACCCGTCCAACCGCGCGGCTGCGGAGGCTCAGCTTGCGCGGGCGGTCCTGCCGTGGGTCGAGAACGGCATGTCCGTCTTTCTGAGCGCCGGAGGCATCGCCTCACGCGTCCTGCCGAGCCTGGTGTCGTTCCAGGGGCTGGCGCTGACGATGCACGACCTCGACATGGTCACGATCGCGAAGCAATTCCTGCCGTCGGAGATCTACGTGACCGGTGGCCTGCACAGCGCGGACGAGCCTGGTCTGTCCGGGCCGGGTGCCGAATTGGGACTGCTCTCGCGACCTATCGACCTGTGCGTGATCGTCGTGACCGGCGTGGACACTCGCGGTCGCCTGGTGACGCGACATCCGGGCGCGGCGCGCCTGTACAGCGCGGCGGTGCGGCATGCCAAGCGGTCGATCGCCGCGGCCTACAGCCCTTCGTTCAGTGCCATCGAAGGCCACCCGATCTGCAGCCTCGGCGACCTGGACGGTCTCGCCCTCAATCACAACCTCGAGCCGGCCGTCTTCGACCTGGTGTCCGAGCACCAGTTGCGTGTGCATCGCAAGGGCGACGGAATCATCGAGTTCGTGCGCGCGTGACGCGGGCCCGCCCGGCGCCTTTGATGACCAGGGCCTCATCGGCGCCGGCTTGGCAGCGGCTGCCGGTTCCATCGTGCCCTGGCACGAACGGATAAGTCGATGGCGCTCCACGCCTATCGCCTTCGGGCGCGATCTCCGAGCATTCCGCTCGCGTCTCGCAGCCCACTGAAGGAGCCCACCATGCAATTCCTCGACGACTCGTTGTTTCCCGAAACCCAGGACAAGCTGGTCATCACCGTGGCCCCGTACGGACCCGAATGGGAGCCGGCCGACTTTCCGGAGGACATCCCGGTCTCGATGGACGAGCACGTGCAGAAGGCCGTCGACTGCTACAACGCGGGCGCGACCGTGCTGCACGTGCATGTGCGCGAGGAAGACGGCAAGGGCTCCAAGCGCCTGTCCAAGTTCAACGAGCTGCTAGGCAGGTTGCGCGTGGCCGTGCCCGACATGATCCTGCAGGTCGGCGGCTCGATCTCGTTCTCGCCCGAAGGCGAAGGCGCATCGGCGAAGTGGCTGAGCGACGACACGCGCCACATGCTCGCCGAGCTCGACCCCAAGCCCGACCAGGTGACGATCGCGATCAACACCAACCAGATGAACGTCGTCGAGCTGATGACCGAGGCCGACTATGCGGGCACCTCGTTCACCCGCCCGGCCGTCCATGAGGCCTATCGCGAGATGACCGTGCCGGCCGGCCCGGGCTGGGTCGAGGAGCACCTGAAGCGCCTGCAGGCCAGCGGCATCCAGCCGCACTTCCAGCTCGCCACCGTGGCGCAGCTCGAGACGGTCGAGCGGCTCGTGCGGCGCGGCGCCTACACCGGCCCGCTCAACGTGACCTGGGTGGCCATCGGCGGCGGCTTCGACGGGCCGAGCCCGTACAGCATGATGGAGTTCATCCGCCGCGTGCCCGACGGCGCCTGCCTGACGCTCGAGACCATCATGCGCAACGTGCTGCCGGTGAACACCATGGCCATCGCGATGGGCCTGCATGCGCGCTGCGGCATCGAGGACAACCTGTGGGGCCGCAAGGGCGAGCGGATGACCTCGGTGCAGCAGGTCGAGCAGGTCGTGCGGGTCGCGCGCGAGCTCGGCCGCGAGGTCGCCACCGCCAAGGAAGCGCGCGCCATCTACAAGATCGGCACGCGCTACCGCAACGCCGACGAGACGCTGGCCCGCCTGGGCTGGGCACCCAACCGCGCGCACGGCCAGCGCGGCGTGCCGCTGCGCCAGCCGGCCTGACGTCGTTCGTCGACCTTTGCATCCCGCCCAGCCGCGCAGGCCGGGCGTGGCGCGCCTGCGCCTTCCACGGGAACACCACCGACATGAACGGACAGATGATGCAGCAGCCGCTGCTGATCTCGTCGCTGCTCGAGCACGCCGAACGCCACCATGGCGATCAGCAGATCGTCTCGCGCCGCGTCGAAGGCGACCTGCACCGGCAGAGCTTTGCGCAGCTCGCGCAGCGCGCGCGGCGCCTGGCCAACGCGCTCGCCGCATGCCGGGTGGCTGGCGGCAGCCGCGTCGCCACGCTGGCCTGGAACGGCCATCGCCACCTCGAGCTCTACTTCGCGGTATCGGGCTCCGGCGCGGTGCTGCACACGCTCAACCCGCGGCTGCATGCCGACCAGCTGGCATGGATCGTCGAGCATGCGGAGGACGAGGTGCTGTGCTTCGACGCGGGCTTCCTGCCGCTGGTCGAGGCCATCGCGCCGCGCGTGCGTACGGTCCGCCATTACGTCGTGATGACCGATCGCGCGCACATGCCGGCCGCAACGTCGATCGACGGTCTGCTCTGCTACGAAGACCTGCTGGCGGCGCAGGACGACCGCTACGTCTGGCCGCAGCTCGACGAGAACACCGCCAGCTCGCTGTGCTACACGAGCGGCACCACCGGGCACCCCAAGGGCGTGCTGTACAGCCATCGGTCGACGCTGCTGCACACCTATGCCGCGGCCCTCCCGGACGCGCTGAACTGCAGCGCGCGCGACGCCATCCTGCCGGTGGTCCCGATGTTCCACGTCAACGCCTGGGGCCTGCCCTACATCGCCTGCATGGTCGGCGCGAAGCTGGTCTTTCCCGGCCCGGCGCTGGACGGCGCGTCGCTGCATGCGCTGATCGAGTCCGAGCAGGTCACGCTGTCGGCCGGCGTGCCGACGGTATGGCAGGGCCTGCTCGCGCACGTCGAGGGCCGGGACCTGCGCTTTTCGAGCATGCGCCGCACCGTGGTCGGCGGCGCGGCCTGCCCGCCGTCGATGACGCGCGCGTTCCAGCAGCGCCACGACGTGCAGGTCGTCCATGCCTGGGGCATGACCGAGCTGAGCCCGCTCGGCACGGTGTGCTCCTTCAAGGGCCGCCACGATGCCCTCGATGCGTCGCAGCGCGAGGCGCTGCAGGCCCGGCAGGGCCGCGCCGTCTTCGGCATCGACATGAAGATCGTCGGCGACGACGGCGCCGAGCTGCCCTGGGACGGCCGCGCCAGCGGCGAGCTGCTCGTGCGCGGGCCGTGGGTGGTGTCGCGCTACCTGAACGGCGACGCGGGCGATCCGCTGGTCGCCGACGAGCAGGGCCGCCGCTGGTTCCCGACCGGTGACGTCGCCACCATCGACCCGGACGGCTACATGCAGATCACCGACCGCGCCAAGGACGTGATCAAGTCCGGCGGCGAATGGATAGGCTCGATCGACATCGAGAACATCGCGATGGCGCACCCCGATGTCGTGCAGGCCGCGTGCATCGCCGTGCCGCATCCGAAGTGGGACGAGCGCCCGCTGCTGGTGGTGGTGCGGAAGCCGGGCGCGCGGCTCACGCGTGACGACATGCTGGCCTTCTTCGCCGGCAAGATCGCCAAGTGGTGGACGCCGGACGACGTGGTCTTCGTCGACGCGATCCCGCTCGGCGCCACCGGCAAGGTGCTGAAGAGCCGCTTGCGCGAGACCTACCGCGGCCATCGCCTGCCGGGCGCCTGACCGCCGTGACCACGCTCACCCTGGCCGCCTGCTCGGTGCGCGGCCGCCATCTCTTCCCGGGCGTGCTCGCCTGCGGCGTGGTCGCCGCGGCGGCGACCTTCCTCGCGCAGCACTACGGCGCGCCGGTGATGCTGTTCGCGCTGCTGCTCGGCCTGTCCATGAACTTCCTGTCGGCCGACGGGCCGTGCGCGCCGGGCATCGAGTTCAGCGCGCGCACCCTGCTGCGCATCGGCATCGCGCTGCTCGGCCTGCGCATCACGCTCGCCCAGGTCGTGAGCCTGGGATGGCAGCCCATCGTGCTGGTGCTGATCTCGGTCGTGCTGACCATCGGGCTGGCGATGCTGGCGGCGCGCGCCCTCGGCTTCCAGACCTTGTTCGGCCTGCTCTCGGGCGGCGCCACGGCGATCTGTGGCGCCTCGGCGGCGCTCGCGCTGGCCGCGGCATTGCCGCGCCATCCGCAGAAGGAACGCGCGACGCTGTTCACGGTGATCGGCGTGAGCGCGCTCTCGACCACGGCGATGATCGCCTACCCGATGCTGGCGCGCTGGATGGGCCTGGATGCGCGCGAGGCCGGCATCTTCCTCGGCGGCACGATCCACGACGTGGCGCAGGTGGTCGGCGCCGGCTACAGCCTGTCGCGCGAGACCGGCGACATCGCGACGCTGGTCAAGCTGATGCGCGTGGCGATGCTGCTGCCGGTGATCCTGTTCGCCGCGACCCTGACGCGCGCACGCAGCGGCGGCGACGACACCCAGCGTCCGCCGCTCCTGCCGTGGTTCGCGGTGGCCTTCGCCGCGCTCGTCGCCGTCAACAGCACGGGCTGGATCGGCGCGTCGCTGCAGGCCTGCGGCAGCGACATCTCGCGCTGGCTGCTGGTCGCGGCCATCGCCGGCATCGGCATGAAGACGCGGCTGAAGGATGTCGTCGACGTCGGCTTCAAGCCGATCGCGCTGATGCTCGGCGAGACCGTCTTTCTCGCGGTGCTGGTGGCGGCGCTGATCCGCTGGTTCCGCTGAGTCGCCGGAGCGGTGCGGGCTTACCCGCAGCTGTCGCGTATCGCACATCCGCTGTCGCCAAGCGCGCATCGCGCCGGGTGTACCGCTCGAAGAATTCGCCCCGGCCCCGATCGCTGTACCGATCGGAAGACACCACAAAACCGGAGACATCCTCATGAGCCGAACGCTCGCCCGCAGCGCCTTCCTCGCCACCTTCGCGGCATACGCCGGCGCCGCCGCCGCCCAGTCGTCGTCGGTCACCCTGTTCGGCACGATCGACATCAATGCGCGCCAGGTGTCCAACGACGGCTCGCCGCGCAAGAACCTGATGGGCACCGATGGCCTGAACAGCAGCCGCCTCGGCTTTCGCGGCACGGAGGACATGGGGGGCGGCCTGACCGCCGGCTTCTGGCTCGAGGCGCCGATGACGCCGAACGACGGCAACAGCATCGGCCTGAACTTCAGGCGCCGCTCGACCGTCAGCATCATCGGCCAGACCTGGGGCGAGCTGCGCCTGGGCCGCGACTACACCCCGGTGTTCTGGACGCGCGCGCTGTACGACCCGTTCGGCTTCAACGGCATCGGCCTGTCCGGCAACGTCGACCCGAACGGCCTGCTGCAGCCCACCTACGTGCGGTCGAGCAACGCGGTGTCCTACCTGCTGCCGGCGCGACTCGGCGGCGTGTACGGCCAGTTCACCGTCGCGCCGTCCGAAGGGGCGCCGAACACCAAGTACTACGGCGGGCGGCTCGGCTACGCCAAGGGGCCGTTCGACGTCTCGGTCGCCGCGTCGCGCCAGTCGCTCAACGGCGGCGCGAACCGGTTCGACACCTGGGTCGTCGGCGGGTCGTACAACGCCGGCTTCGCGACGCTCGAGGGCACCTACAGCCGCGACCGCAACGACACCGGCGCGGGCACGACGTTCCGGCACTGGATGCTCGGCACGGTGGTGCCGATCGACGTGGCCGAGATCCATGCGTCGTACAACGACATGGATGCCGGCGCGGGCAATGGCGCGCGCATGGCCGCGATCGGGCTCGTCTACAACGCGTCCAAGCGCTCGGCGCTGTACGCCACCTACTCGCACCTGAGCAACGAGGGAGCGTTCAAGCAGTCGGTGGACTTCTCGTTTCCCGCCGCGGTGAGCGGCGCGACGCCGGTCACGCCCGGCGGCACGTCGCGCGCCTTCGAGGTCGGCATCCGCCACCTGTTCTGAACGCCACGCCGAGACGACAATGGCCCGCACGCGGGCCGCACCACCGGAGGTCGCCGCATCATGGATCTGCACCTACACGACGACGGCCCGCGCGATGCGCGCGGCGACGCCTACCTCGTCACCCGGCCGCAGGCGTGGTTCGCCTTCGCGATGACGTTCGCCCTGATGCTGTTCGACTACATCGATCGCCAGGTCATCGTCTCGCTGTTCCCGCACCTGAAGGCCGAGTGGAACCTGAGCGACAAGCAGCTCGGCGGGCTGGTCTCCATCATCTCGATCGTGGTGGCCGTGGGCGGCATCCCGGTCGCGCTGGTGGCCGACCGCCTGAGCCGCGTGCGCAGCGTGTTCGTGATGGCCGCGACGTGGAGCGTGGCCACGATCTCGTGCATGTTCGCCGGCAGCTATGCGCAGCTCTTCGTGGCCCGCGCCATGGTCGGCGCCGGCGAGACCGGCTATGGCTCGGTGGGCGCCGCGCTGATCGCCAGCCTGTTCCCGCGGCGGCTGCGCTCGGCGCTGCTCGGCGCGTTCTTCGCCGCGGCGTCGGTCGGCTCGGTGCTGGGCGTGCTGCTCGGCGGCCTGATCGCGGCGCGCTACGGCTGGAAGGCGGCCTTCGGCGTGGTCGGCATTCCGGGGCTGGTGCTCGCGCTGATGTACCTCTTCGTGCGCGACTACAAGACCGTTCCGCTCGATGCGACGCGCAGCCGCGCGACGCAGTCGTCGGCCAGCCTGGTCGCGCACATCGCCGGCACGCTGCTGCGCACGCGCACGCTGCTGTGGGTGTGCGCCGGCGCGGCGATGCAGCTCATCGTGGTCTCGGCACTCTGGTCGTGGCTGCCGAGCTTCCTCAACCGCTACCACGGCATGACGCCCGAGCAGGCGTCGCGCCAGGCCGCGATCGTGGTGCTGCTGGGTGCCGTCGGCAGCTGCGTCTGGGGCATCGCGGTCGATCGGCTGGGCCGGCGGCGTGCGCGTCACAAGCTCGTCGTGCTGGCCGCGCTGTGCATCGCGACGCTCATCGTGTTCGCGCTGGCGTTCGGCGGCGCGGCCGCGGGATCGGCGCAGTTCGGCCTGATCGCGCTCGGCGGCTTCATGATGACCTGCACGGTCGGCGCCGTCGCTGCGATCGCGCTCGACGTGATCCACCCGGGCTTGCGCTCGGCCGGCGCGGCGGTGCTGTCGCTGTTCCAGAACCTGCTCGGGCTGGCGGTGGGCCCGCTGCTCGCCGGTGCGCTGTCCGACCTGTGGGGCCTGCAGCAGGCGCTCGCCGTGATCCCGGCCTTCGGCCTGCTCGCGGCACTCGCCTTCCTGGCGGCGGCGCGCAGCTACGAAGGCGACATGCGCCGGGTCGAGGACATCCGGCTCGACGCCGCGCCCGCACCTTCCGCCGCCGTGGCCGCCGCGGCCTGACGGCGCGCCGTCCGATCCTTTCTTCTTGACTTCATCGAAGGCACAACCATGACGCTCGCCATCCGCTTCCACGAAACCGGCGGCCCCGAGGTGCTCAAGCTCGAGCACGTCGAGGTCGGCGCACCCGGCCCGGGCCAGGTGCGGGTCCGTCACACCGGCATCGCGGTCAACTTCATCGATGTCTACTTCCGCATCGGGCGCTACCCGGCGGCGCTGCCGAACGGACTGGGCTCGGACGCGGTGGGCGTCGTCGAGGCGGTCGGGCCCGGCGTGACCTTCCTCGCGGAAGGCGACCGCGTGGGCTACATGCTCGGGCCGCTGGGGGCGTATGCCGAGGCGCGCGTGATGCCGGCCGACGTCCTCATCAAGCTGCCCGACGGCATCTCGGACCGTACCGCCTCGACCATCATCATGAAGGGCCTGACCGCGCAGTACCTGTTCCGCCAGGTCTATCCGCTGAAGGCGGGCGACACCATCCTCTATCACGCGGCGGCCGGCGGCGTCGGTCTGATCGCCTGCCAGTGGGCGCGCGCGCTCGGCGTGACGATGATCGGCACGGTCGGCTCCGACGAGAAGGCCGAGATCGCGCGCGCGCACGGCTGCACGCACGTCATCAACTACAACCGCGAGAACTTCGTCGAGCGCGTCAAGGAGATCACCGACGGGCGCGGCGTGCCGGTGGTCTACGACTCGGTCGGCAAGGACACCTTCATGGGCTCGCTCGACTGCCTGCAAAAGCGCGGCACGCTGGTGAGCAACGGCACCACGTCGGGGCCGGTGGTGTTCGATGTCACGCTGCTGGCAGCGAAGGGATCGCTGTGGATCACGCGGCCGGCGATGGTCGACTACGCGCTGCCGCGCTCGAACATGCTGAAGATGGCCGACGAGCTGTTCGACCTGGTGCTGCAGGGCAAGATCAAGAGCGAGCCCGGGCAGACCTACGCGCTGTCCGACGCGGCCGAGGCGCACCGTGCGCTCGAGTCGCGCGGCACCATCGGTGCCACCGTGCTGGTGCCCTGAACCTCAGCCCGCCGCGCGGCCACCACGGGCTGCCCGGCGGATCGCGCCGCGCTCGGCGCGGCTCTGCTTCGGGCTGCAGCCGAACTGGCCGTGGTACCAGCGCGAGAAGCCGCTCGGCGCCGAGAAGCCGAGCAGCAGCGCGACATCGGTCAGCGGCCGATCGGTCTCGATCACGTGGCGCGTCGCCAGCTCGACGCGGACGTCGTTGACGAGCGACGAGAAGCTCGATCCTTCGTCCGCGAGCCGGCGCTGCACCGTGCGGCACACCACGCCGAGATGCTCGGCCACCTGCTCGATGCTGCACCGGCCGCTCGGCAGCAGCAGCAGGACCGTGCGCCGCACGTCCTGCGCAATCGTCGGCGCCGGCGGCTCGGCGGTCGCATCGAGCAGTTGCTGCGCATAGCGCGCCATCGCCGGGTCGGCCGAGGCGTTGCGCGCGTCGAGATCGGCGCGCGCGCAGACGATGCCGTTGAAGTCGTGGTCGAACTCGACGCACGGCCCGAACACGCGCAGGTGCGTGCCGGCGTCGCGCGGCGGCGGGTGCGCGAAGCAGACGCGCCGCGGATGCCACCCCGCGCCGAGGAACTGGCGCAGCAGGCGCATCATGACGCCCAGCGCCAGCTCGATCGACTGACGCACCGGCTGGGCGCCGCCGACCATGACCTCCTCGCGGATCACGACCACGCCGGCGGCCTCCTCGACCATCAGCGACAGCGAGCTGTTGAGCAGCACCTGGTAGCGCACCAGCACGGCGAGCGAGTCGCGCAGCGTCGGCTGGTCGCGGATCAGCAGGCCCACGGGGCCGAGGTTGGAGAGCTGGCGCGACTCGGCCATGCGCAGGCCGAAGCTCTCGACGCCGGACGCCGCGGCCGAGGCCTCGAGCAGGCGGCCGACGCGCTCGGCGGGGATCTTGAGATCGGGCTCGCGCAGCATGCCCGGGCCGAGGCCCGCATCGGCCAGCATGCGCAGCGGATCGAGTCCGACGGCGCGGGCGACCTCGCTGTAGTGGGTCAGGCTCGCGGCACGGACGAGTTGGGCCATCGGGCGATCGAGCAGGTTGTGGCACCAGATGGTAAGTGGCGGTCCTGCGCCGTCAAGCCGGGACTCCACCCGCACCTCGATACTGTTCGGTACCGGATCCGATGCGAGATCCAGGAGACAAGCCCATGAACCATGCCATCGAATCCGCGCCCGCCGTCGTCCGCGCGACATCTCTCGGTCACTCGATCCACGTCGAGCCGCTGACCTGCACGATAGGCGCCGAGCTCGGCGGCGTGAGCCTGGCCGCGGCCGCCGTCGACGATGCGCTGCTCGCGGAGATCCGCGCGTTGCTGCTGCGCCATCGCGTCCTGTTCTTCCGCGACCAGGACATCACGCGCGCCGAGCACGTCGCCTTCGCGCGCCGCTTCGGCGAGCTCGAGGACCACCCCGTCGCCGGCAGCGACCCGGACCACCCGGGCCTGGTGCGCATCTACAAGTCGGCGCAGACGCCGAACGACCGCTACGAGAACGCCTGGCATACCGATGCGACCTGGCGCGAGCTGCCGCCTTTCGGTTGCGTGCTGCGCTGCGTCGAGTGCCCGCCGGTGGGCGGCGACACGATGTGGGCCAACATGGTCGAGGCCTACCGCCAGTTGCCCGACGACATCAAGGCCAGGATCGAGCCGCTGCGCGCGCGCCACAGCATCGAGGCGAGCTTCGGCGCGGCGATGCCGATCGACCAGCGCCTGGCGTTGAAGGCGCGCTATCCCGATGCCGAGCATCCGGTGGTGCGCACGCATCCGGAGACCGGCGAGAAGGTGCTGTTCGTCAACGCCTTCGCGACCCACTTCACCAACTACCACACGGCCGCCAACGTGCGCTACGGCCAGGATGCCTCGCCGGGGGCGAGCCAGCTCCTCAACTACCTGATCAGCCAGGCCTGCATCCCCGAATACCAGGTGCGCTTCCGCTGGAAGAAGAACAGCGTGGCCTTCTGGGACAACCGCTCGACCCAGCACTATGCGGTGATGGACTACCCGCCCTGCGACCGCAAGATGGAGCGCGCGGGGATCGTCGGCGACCGGCCGTACTGAACTGAACTGAAGCGATGGATCGCATGAGCGAAACCACGGTCCTCATCGTTCCGGGACTGCGCGAGCACGTGCCCGATCACTGGCAGACCCGGCTGGCCGAAGCGCTGCCGCGGTCGCGGACCGTGGCACCGCTGGAGGTCGACAAGCTCGACTGCGCCGCGCGCGTCGCCGCGATCGAGAGCGCACTGGCCGGGATCGCAGGGAGCGTGATCCTCGTCGCCCACAGCGCCGGCGTGATCATGGTGGCGCACTGGGCGCGCAGCAGCCGCCACACGGGCCGGATCCGCGGTGCGCTGCTGGCCGCGCCGGCCGACCTGGAGTCGCCGATGCCGGCGGGCTATCCCACGGTGCAGACGCTCGACGAGCACGGATGGCTGCCGGTGCCGCGCGTGGCCCTGCCGTTCACCAGCATCGTCGCGGCCGGCAGCAACGATCCGCTGGCGCGGCTCGACCGCAGCCGGGCACTGGCGCGAGACTGGGGCAGCCGGTTCGTCGAACTCGGTGCGGTCGGGCATCTGAACCCGGCATCCGGGCATGGGGAGTGGCCGCGGGCGATGGAGTTCGTGCGCGAGCTGGCGTGACGGAACGCGGCGTGCCGCAGCGCCGGGGCACCTTGCGTCGGTAGCGTTCGAACAGCACTACCATCGGCCATGCGGCCAGACGCACGCCGGCTTTCCGGGCCATGAACGACATCACCGAATTGCTGCGGCAGGTGAACGAAGGCGATGCCGTTGCTCGCGAGGCGCTGTTCGCGCTCCTGTACCAGGACCTCCGCAAGCTCGCGCGGTCGCGCTTGCGGCAGAACGAAACGATCACGCTCCTGGATACCACGACGCTGGTGCACGAGTCGTACATGCGCTACCTGAAGGCGCGCGAGTTGTCGTTTGGCGACCAGGGCAAGTTCTTCGCCTACGCCGCCACGGTCATGCGATCGATCGTCGTCGACGAGGTCCGCAAGCGCCACGCCGAGCGTCGTGGCGGTGCAGCCGAGCAAGTCGAGCTCGACACCGGTTCGGTCGGCGCGAACGGCACCGACGACGACCAGATCGAGCGCGTACACGAAGCGCTCGACGAACTCGCGGCGATCGAACCGCGACTCGCTCGCGTCGTCGAAATGCGCTACTTCGCGGGGCTGTCCGAATCGGACATCGCGAGCGCGCTCGGCGTCACCGAGCGGACGGTCCGGCGCGATTGGGACAAGGCACGCACGCTGCTCTTCGAAGCCCTGAAGTAGGGCTGGGCACGGTGCGAGTGCGGCGCCATGAAGACCTTAGCCTCGCGCGATTGGCCGGTGATCTCCGTCCTGTTCGATCAGGCGCTCGACCTGCCGGCTTCCCAACGCGCGGCCTGGCTGGCGTCGCTCGCGGATGCCCATCGCGCCGCGCTCGAACGATTGCTTGCCGTCCACGCGCAGGCGGAGACCGAGAACTTCCTCGGCGAATTGCCGCGGGTCGGCATTGCACGCGAACCCGACCCTGCAGACTGCGAAGCGCTCGTTCGTACGATCGGGCCCTATCGCCTGATTCGCGAGTTGGGTCGAGGCGGCATGGGCAGCGTCTGGCTGGCCGAACGGGCCGATGGTCTGCTCCAGCGGCAGGTCGCGCTGAAACTGCCGCACCCTGGTCTGGCCACCCGGTCCTTCGCCGACCGCCTGGAGCGCGAACGCGACATCCTCGCGCCGCTGACGCACCCGCACATCGCGCGCCTGTACGACGCCGGTGTGTCGCCCGAGGGCCAGCCCTACATCGCGCTCGAGTACGTGCAGGGCAAGACGCTGATCGCGCACTGCGCCGACCACGGACTGGGCACGCGCGCGCGGGTCGTGCTGTTCCTGCAGGTACTGGCGGCGGTGCAGTACGCGCACGCGCATCTGGTGATCCACCGTGACCTGAAGCCTTCCAACGTGCTGGTCGACGAAGAAGGGCAGGTGCATCTGCTGGACTTCGGCGTCGCCAAACTGCTGGTCGACGGGCAGGCCGCGGCCACCGAGCTGACGCTGGATTCCGGTCTCGCCCTGACGCCGGACTATGCGTCGCCCGAGCAGATCGCCGGCGCGGCCATCAGCATTGCGAGCGACGTCTACGCGCTGGGCGTGCTGCTGTACGAGTTGCTCGCCGGCGTGCGGCCCTACCACCTGCCGCGTTCAGGCCGGGCCATCCTCGAGCGCGCGGTGCAGGAGATCGACGTGCCGCCGCCGAGCGAGGCGGCGCGCGCGCAGGGTTCCGCCGACGCGGCCGCCGCACTGCGCGGCGACCTCGACACGATCGTGCTGAAGGCGATGAAGAAGCTGCCGGGAGAGCGGTATCCGACCGCCGACGCGCTGGCGCAGGATTTGACGCGCCACCTCGAAGGCGTGCCCGTGCTGGCTCGCCGCGATGCGTGGGGCTATCGCGCTGGCCGGTTCATCCGGCGCCACAGGGTCGCCGTCGCGGGCGCCGCGGTGGTGTTCGTGGCGCTCGGCGTCGGCCTCGCCGGCACGCTCTGGCAAGCGCGCCTGGCGGAGCGGCAGGCTCGACGCGCGCAGGCAGTGCAGAAATTTCTCGTCGGCCTCTTCAACGAGGCCGATCCGGCCAAGGCACAGGGCAGGGAGTTGACGGCGCGCCAGATGCTGGACCGGGGCCGCAGCGACGTGCAGGTCGAGCTGAACGACCAGTCGGAGCTGCAGACGGTTCTCGAAGGCCTGCTGGTCGATCTGTACACGAAGCTGGGCGACGAGAACAAGGTGCTGCCCATCGCCGAGGCGCTGCGCGATCGGGCGCTGCACAGCGCTGGTCCGAACAGCCTGGCGTACGGCGATGCGCTGTTCGCGCTAGGACGCGTGCACGGCGGCCTTGCCCACCATGCCCTGGCCTATGACCTCTACGGCCAGGCGCATCACGTGCTGGAGCAGCACGCGAAGGAGCGCGCGGGCGATCTGCTGCGCATCGAAGGCCATCAGGCGCAGCAACTGACGATGCTCGACCGGCCCGCCGAGGCCATCGCGGTGGAGATCCGACTGCTGCCGAAGCTCGAGGCGCAGTTCGGACCGGGGAACTGGGAATTGCTGCGTCAACAGGCCACGCTCGCCGGCATCTACTCCGATCAGGGGGAACACGCCAAAGCGGCGGACCTGATCGCGCAGGTGCTGCCGAAGCTGGACCGTGCCGACGCCCCCCATGCGCTGGACGCCGTCGAGCTGCGCATCGATCTGGGGTATGCGGTCTGGAACGCCCGCCGCTACGAGGACGCCCGCGTGTTGCTCGAGCGCGGCATCGCACAGGCCGATAGCCTGCTCGGGCCGGCGAACACGATGTCGGTCACTGCGCAGCGGACCCTCGGGCTGCTGTTCGCTTCGCAGGGCCGGTTCGAGCAGGCCGCGCAGACCTTCGCGGACAGCATCGAGCGGTCGCGGAGGCTGGGCGGCGAAGACTCCGCGCCAACGCGCTTCGCCGAGTCCTTTGCCGTTCCATCGCTCGTGATGGTCGGGCGTGGCCGGGAAGCACGAGAAATGGCCTTGCGATCGGTGGAACGCATGACGAGCATCGAGGGCATCTCCGCGTCGGTCGCACGCGGCTTCGATCGGCGAGTCGGCCTCGCCTGGGTGGCTGCGGGCGACTACCCGCGAGCGGTGCAAGTGCTCGAGGACGTGCTGGACCGCGAAGCCGAGGCGCACAGCGCCGAAGGCGGAGCACATGGAACCACTTTGCTCTACCTCGCCGGCGCGAGGGCGGGCCTGGGCCTGCAGGCGCAAGCCGCCGAAGCCGCAGGACTGGCGGCACAGGCGTTCGCGCAAGGCGCGCCCAACGTGGCCGGGCAGGCGCACGCCAAGTTGACGGAAGCGCTGGCACGGGCGCGACTCCATCAGCCGGTTGCGGCCGAGGCGCTGATCGAGCAAGCGCGGGTGCTGCTCGCGAAGGTACCCCAGCCGACCCCGACGGACCCCTTGTTCGTCGAACTGGTTCGCGCCGAGACGCTGCGCCAGACCGCGTCGCAAGCGGAAGCGCAGCGCGTCGAGCGCGCTGCCCGCGATCGCCTCGAGGTGATCTCGGGAGCGGTGCCCTCGAACCCGTTGCTGCTGGTCTTCTGATCGGTTCACCATACCGTGGGCTCGATGTCGAACAACGCGGCGTTGGGCGGCAGCATGCAGGACACGACCTGCGAAGAGAACATCGGCACCTGTGACGACGGCAGGCTCAGGTAGCCATCGAAGATCCCGCTGCCGTTGATCGACGAGGAACCCATGAGGACCCCGGTGTAGGCGTAGCTGTACAGCGTGCAGCTCACCGACTTTCCCGCCGCATTGCCGTCCACCCAGACGTACAGTGCGCTGCCGCTGGGGACTTCCATCGTCCGCACCACCGGACAAAGCACGGGAAGGTAGCCGGTCGAAGAACTGTTCCTGACGCCCCAGCTCGAGCGCACCAGCCCATCGAAGGCGCCGGTGTTGCTCACGAGGCCCGCGGGGCGGCAGAAGGTCGCCGCCTGCGTGGGTACCGCCTGGGCAGCATCGAGTCCGCCGAACAGTGCGGCAGCGGCCAGCGCGGCGCGCGATGCGATGGAAGGAGTGGTCGTCATGGTCAGCTCCGACTCTTTGTGGGGTGGGATGAGCGAGCCACGTCTCGGTCATCGGGTGAGGTAGAGCACCGTGGTCCGCTGTCCGTCGCCGAGATCCGAAGTGCCGCCGGCGACACGGGGCCATGTGGGCGCGAGCCGGCCGATCAGCTCGGGCAGACCCGTGGCAGGGCCATCGACTCCACCGATTTCGATGCGGCAACTGCTCGACCGGCACTCGATCGAGCGAACCCCTCCGCGCAGCGCCTCGTCCGCGCCGGCGAACGCCTGGCGAACGCTGTCGAGCGCCGATCGGCTCGAGGCGGGGTCGTCGCGCTCGGCACGAAACGCCGACTCCGCTGCGGACATGCGGGTGCGCTCCACGCCTTCGGCTTCGGCCCGTGCCGCAGGGTCGCTTCGCGGGTCGCCGGCCGACTCTGCTTGGTGAGGGTCCTTCTGCGCCCGCGCTTGAAGATCCGAGACCTCCCGCCGGATCGCAGCCAGTGCGCCTTCGAGTCGCGCCACCCGTTCTTCGAGCGGTCGCACGCCCGCACTCGCCACCGCAGCGCGGCTCGGACTCGTGAGCGCCGAGTCGTTCGTCGGCGACCCGCCCTGCAGCGCGTCGGCGCGGGCGGACCCGGCGGCCGGATGGTCGTCACCGGAGCCGCCGCAGGCCGCCAAGAGGACCGCGATGCCGATGGATGCGAGCAGGGGCGGCTTCACAGGTTCGGCTCGTAGTCGAAGAGGAAGACGCCCCCGCTGGAACCGGGCTGGCAGTACAGCGCCTGCGACGAGTACGGCGGAACCTGCGACGCCGGCAGGCCCACGAAGGCGTCCCAGCTTTGCGGCCACGGCGTCGCCGGCGGGTTGAACGATGCCGCGCCGAGCAGCGCTCCCGTATAGCTGTAGCTGTAGAGCGTGCAGGTGACCGGATAGGTCTGCGTATTGAATCCGTCCACCCGCAGGCCGAAGACGCCGCCTGCGGGAACTTCGGAGAGCCGTACGACCGGGCAGACGACCGGCGAGCCATAGCCGCCGGTGCCGGCGGGAGCGCAGGCCGTGCCGCTCTGAGTCGTCGTGGCATGCGCAGGCCCGTAACCCGCGGCAAGGCAGCACGACAACGCACCGGTAGCCATGGCAGCGAGGAACCTTGCTTTCATGAGGCGATCTCCTGCTTGGAGGAACAGGTCAGCGGGACAGGTACAGCACGACTCGCCCGTCGGCGTCCGGCCCGTCCGGGCGAGTGACGCTCGCTCGCGGCAACGTGTCGGCAATCCGGTTGAGAACCGGGATCAGTTCGCTGTCGTCCGGACGAGGCGCGAGCACGTCGACGAGTTCGACCCTGCAGCTGCGCGACCGGCACTCGACGCTGCGCAGGCGACTGCGCAGCGGCTCGCTGGCCCCTTCGAAGGCCCCGCGTACCTTGTCGACGGTGCCCGCGACGAACGCCGCGTCCACCGGCTCGGCACGAAAGTCGGCTTCGCCGTCGGCGGCGCGCCGCCGCTCGGCGCGCGCGGCTTCGGCGCGCGCCTGGGCATCCATGCGCGGGCTCGCGGCTTCGTGAACGGCCGGGGCTGCCATCGGCAGCGCCGCGAGAAGGATGGCGAAGGTGCGTCGCACGCTGCACGCCAGGCCACTCATTGGACGGGCTCGAAGTCGAAGAGCCCTGCGCCGGGTCCAAGGAAGCAAATGAGGTACTGCGATGAATAGGGCGGCACCTGTGATGCCGGCAGCGTCATCTGCACGTCGAACACGCCGGAGGACATGCTCGAGCGCTGCGCACCGAGCAGGGCGTTGGTGTAGGAGTAGCTGTAGAGCGTGCAGAGGACGCCGGTGATGCCGCCGCTCGTGCCATCGATCCAGACGCCGAAGAGCCCGCCGGGCGCAACCTCGGTGGCACGGACGAGCGGACAGAGGACCGCCAGCTCATCGGTCGGCGGATTCGACGATGAGCCGAAGACGCCGTTTGCGCCGTACGACAGGCTGTCACTACCCTGCTCGATCAGGTAGGGCACGCATGCAGTCGCGTGCTGAGTGGTCAGCGCGGCGGCCGGCATCGGGACGCCGAGCAGCGTGCACGACGCGAGCGCAGTGGTACTCATCAGCTTGGCGCAACGATCCATGACTCCGCTCCTGTGCTTCGGCGGTTTTGCCGGCCGGCCCTTCGGCTCCGTTACCTACGGCGCCTTCAGGCTTCGGCGGCATGAACGCATTCACTCCGCACAAGCGGACATGTCCGGGAAGCGGGTCCTGGATGCGGTCAGGCTGCGCAAATCTGGACACGCCTGAGGTGGAGCGGCCACGTCCGGTGCGCCCAGGCCTGCAACCGGATACCCGTGACGACCGAGCAGAAGCGGCGGATGAAGGCGGTGGCGCGGTTCCGGGAGAAGCGGGAGCGTGGGGCGGAGGCCCGCCCCTGGCGGCTGCTGGCGGCTGCTGGCGGCCGAAGCCTCCCGTGCCGTGCGGGCAACGACCTCGGCGGCCAGACCTCGGCACGATCTCCACAATGCTGTGGATGGCGCCGGCTTCACGTGCTAGGCAAACTGCCGCGAATGAGAGTGCTCAACGCCATGCCCTCGGCTGCGTCAACGCACGCCTGCCGAGGTGGACTATCAGGCTGCGACCGGAACGCGCGCGCCGTTGATGGCGGGCGCGGCAGCGCGGCCAGCGGCTTCCCGATTGCTGGGCTGCGGCATTGCCTGGCGCGAAGCGCATCGCAGCTTGACCGGGATTGGCGGCAACGTCGCCATCTCCCGCCTCAAGTGGTCGATGCCCTCCGTGTCGGTCTTGTCACGGATGCTGGCGATCTGTGTGCGCACCGTCGATACCGCGACCCCATGTACGCGGGCGATGTCCGTCGGGGACAGACCCTCGCACAACGCCTCGAGGACGTTGGTTTCGGTCAACGTCAGACCGTAGGTCGCGGCAAACCCGATGATCGTCAGAGGCTCGCACAGGCGAGCGCGTCCGAGTGTCAGCATCACACCGTCCGTGCCCACCGGCAGGACCGACATACGGATACGACACTTGTCGGTGCCGAGTTCGATCAGCCTGCGGACGCCCCGGCGTGCACCGGCCAGTGCACAGGCCAGGGTCTGCGCATCGCGCGCATCGGAGGCGAGCAGCCGCCCGCGCGCGAGTTGCAGCGCCTGGCGGCGGTCCAACTCGCCGAGCGCTCGGTAGTTGGCGAACTGAACGTCGTCACGACCGTCGAGCAAGATGACGCCGTAGTCCAGCTCGTCGAGCACGAGCGCGAGCGCATCGGTCGGCATGCCGTCACCGATGAGCATCGCAAATTCCGCGGATGGCGCTCGAGCGCCCGTCATCGGACCAGAGGTCTGTGCGCCCGTGGAAAGAGGTGCTCGCCCTTGAGTCGCTTCCAGGATCTGCTGACACATGTTGCGCTCCTGCATCGGATTGCCCGACTTGCAGCGCAATTTCTTACGTTCGGCTCTTCAGGTCTTTGGGCCGATGCTGAAACCTGTATCCCTAGAAGCGAAGTTGCAACGATGCGGGTCGCACATGCGATGCCCGTCGGAACGTAACAGCGCGGTCCACTTTCAAGGAGAGCCTCATGCCGGTTCCGACTGCGGTCCCAACTACCACCGGGCACGGATTCAGCCTCGTCATGACGTTGAAGGAACCGGGCCTTCTGATGGAGCTGATGGGAAAAATCGCCGCGAGGCAGGCGAACATCTCGCGGGCGTTGGCCTCGCTCGACTATGTGCACTACGCGCGTTTCGTGCCGATTCCGCGTGAAGGGCTTCTCTTGATCGTCACCGAATTCGACGGCGACATGGCGAACTACGTGCTCGACTTTGCTGTGGTGCTCGACGAAGAATTCAGTACGATCCTCAGCTACATGGTCGACGGTCCGCCCGGGCCGGTCAGCCGGTATCCGAACGAGTTCATCGCCTACGTCACGGCCAACACGCGTCTGCCGGATGGAAGCCCGTTGCCGGATCCCTTCTCGCCATACCCGGGTCTGTCGGTGCTCGACATCGTTGGGCCGCGTCGCCGCAAGTTTCTGCCGCCGCGTCCGTCGGTGGGCAAGGTCCAGGTCGACCTGGACGACGTGCAGGCCAACCTGCTGCAAGGCTTCGGCGCCAAGCGCGCGGTCCATCTCGCGTTCAATGCTCCCGATCGCGCCGGGGCGTGCGAGTTCCTGCGGGAACTGATCAGCCACGACACGCTTCGGCCGACGCCACAGTCGAGTCGCGGGCGAGAGCTTTGCGTCAATCTGGGCCTGACCCATGCAGGCCTCACCCTGCTCGGCATCCCGCAGAGCCAACTGGACGGGTTTCCGAAGGCGTTCAAGGACGGACCGGCGAAGCGCGCAGTAGACCTGGGCGACAGCGGAAACGCGGACCCCTCCAAGTGGTGCGTCGGCGGCCCCGTCGCTGCCGATGGGGAGTTGGCGCACGGATTGGTTTCGCTCCTGGTCAGGGACCTCGGCGACGAGCGCATTCGATCTTGGACGGATGAACTGATCGAGCTGATGGAAAGGCACGGCATCCGGCCGGTCTGGAAGCAGGAGGCACGGGCCCTGGACGACTTCGGCACAGTGCACTTCGGCTTCCGTGACGGCCTTTCGCAGCCCCGTATCGACGGCATCCACCCGGCGCCTGCACCCGCGAAGCCGGGGGACCAACCGCATTTGCCGCCGGGTGACTTCCTGCTGGGCAAGGACTACATGAACTCGCGCGGCGGCTTCCACATCGGTCTGCTGGATGAGCAGATTGCGCTTAACGGTAGCTATGCGGTGATGCGGGTGATCCGCCAGTTTCCGTATGCGTTCGAGGACATGCTGGAGCGCGAGGGACGACGTCTGGGGTTGGACCCTGAGCTCATCGCGGCCAAACTCATTGGCCGTTGGCGCAACGGCGTGCCGTTGTCGCTGCCGGACCTCGCTCTGGCGCCCCCGACGGGAAAGGATCCGGCGTCGCTGAACCGGTTCGACTACGTGCCCCCGTTCTACGACGATTACGCGGGCGCGCGCTGTCCGTTCGGTGCGCACATCCGCAGGATGGCCCCGCGCGGCGGGCTCGTGCTTGGCGTGCCATGGGGACGGACCGTCATCCGGCGTGGCCTTGCCTACGGCGAAGCGCTCGAGCCGAGTGACACGGACGACAGCGCGGACCGGGGCCTGGTGGGCATGTTTATCTGCGGAGACATCGAATCGCAGTTCGAGTTCCTCGTCCGCAGCTGGGCCGCGGGGGATCTGTCGGCCCCCGGGCTGCGCGGGTCGCAGGATGTGCTCGCCGCTGGCCGGGCAAGCTCGACACCGTTCACATTCCGGGCCAGCGAAAGCGAGGATCCCGTGACGATTGACGTGCCGCCGCTGACGCTCACCGTTGGCAGCCTCTATCTGTTCGTTCCTGGTCTGAAAGCTCTGAACCGTCTGGTGGGACCAACATGAAAGCGACGAACATGAATTTCGACCCGAAGGCCGCCGGCTTCACGGCCAACGCGTACGCTCAATACCGTGCATCGGGCCCCATTGCCTCGAGTCCGGACGGCACGACCTACGTCCTCAGCTATCCGTTGGTCCAGCAGGTATGCGAGCGCACCGCAGACTTCCTGAAGCCTGGCAAGGATCGAGGAAGCGCTGTGCCGCGGCCTTACAGTGCGGCGGCATCGCTGGGCGACGGCCTCTTCTACATGGATCCTCCACGTCATACGGAAGTGCGCGCGCTGATGAACGGCGTGTTCGCCTCGATTCTCAGCGACGCGGCAACGATCGCCTCGGCCCGCGCGCAGAACTTGCTGTCGGGTGTCGTGCCCGGGACGCCGTTCGATGTCGTGGCGGTCCTTGCCCACGAGCTCCCCAAGCAGTTGTTCGTGGACATCATGGGCACGGACAGGAGCGACCAGGGCGAGCTTGCCACCCTGGACAGATGGATCGGTGCGGCCATGCGAGCGCATGATCCGTCCGCGTCCCCATCGGAAAGAATTGCCGGCGCCGATGCGACGTTCACTTTGAGAACCTATTTCCTGTCGCTCCTTGCAGAACAGCCGCGCAATACGAGCGCCGGCGGGCCCTCTATCGCGGGCGGGATGAAACAGATCACCGCGTGCCCGATGACGAGCACGAAGATGTCGCCCTGCGAGGCAATGAACACCGCGGTCAACCTGGGACTGGGTGGATACCTCTCGACCGAATTTCTGATCGCGACCGGGACGTACAACCTGCTCAGCAGTGGCGCATGGCAGCAGCTGGGCGCCGACCGCAGTCTGCTGTCGCAGGCGCTGCAGGAGATGTTGCGCTACGACGCACCGTTTCAGATGGCCGATCGCTGGGTGGCCGACGACTGCGAGCTGGGCAGTACGAAACTTGAGAAGGGCAGCAATTTGGTCGTCGTGTATGGCGCCGCCAATCGCGACGCTGGCGTTTTCGCAGATCCCGATACCTTCGACATCACGCGTCCGGCTGTGCCGAACTTCGGCTTCGGCCACGGAATTCACTATTGCATCGGGGAGGCGGTGGCGCTGAAAATTGCGGAGGCGGCGTTTACCGCGCTGTTGGACCGGCTGCCCGATGCGAAGTTGGTAGAAGTCGGCAACTGGTCGACCGATCCGTACTTCCGCACCCTGAAAGAGCTATTCATTTCCTGACAACGTGGACGGCGAATCGCAGCAATTGCACGCCCGCGCATCGGACCAGGAGCCGCTGCGTTTCGGGCCATGCGAACTGTGGACGCAGAGCGGTGAACTGACCATCGACGGCCGCCGCGTGCACCTGGGTGCTCGCGCATTGGGACTGCTGAAGCTGCTGGCGGAGAACCGTCATCGGCCGATGTCCAAACACGAACTCCTCGACCGCGGCTGGCCCGGTGTCGTGGTCGAGGAAAACAACCTGCAGGTGCAGATCTCGACCTTGCGCCGGCTCCTGGGGCCGCAGTCGATCGTGACCATACCTGGGCGCGGCTACCAGTTCATGCTGGGAGCCGAATCGGAAGCGGGGGCGGGCGGCGAACTGCCGTGCACGTCACCCGTTCTCTCCGGTGGCAGCGGCAACCTGCCGGCACACCTGGTCGAACTCTACGGGAGGGAGGGCGACCGGGCGGCCGTGATGAATCTGATGGAGCGTCAGGCGCTGGTATCGATCGTTGGCTCGGCCGGTATTGGCAAGACGCGACTGGCACTTGCCGTGGCTCAGAGCTCGGCGGCAAGCGCTGCCGCCTGGGTGGTCGAGTTGGCGTCGCTGAGCGATCCGCGCCTGCTCGCGCAAACGATCGCGCAGACGCTGCGCCTCAAGCTTCCGGGCGTGCGTGAGCCGGCCGACGAACTGGCCGCTGCCCTCGGCGGCGAGAACCTGCTGCTGGTGCTCGACAACTGCGAGCATCTGATCGCCGATGTTTGCCCACTTGTTGCACGTATCGCGCGCCAAGCCGGCAAGGTGCGGCTGCTGGTGACGAGCCAGGAGCCGCTGCGCCTGAGCGACGAGCACGTGTTTCGTCTTGCACCCTTGACCGTTCCGGACCGCGCCCAGGTGGCCGATCCGATGGCGTATGGCGCCTTGCGCTTGTTCGTGGAACGCGTGCGCGCCTCGCTGCCGCGCTTCGAGCTGACCGCGGCCCACGTGGCCGCGGCAATCGAGATCTGCCGTCGCCTCGACGGCCTGCCGCTGGCGATCGAGCTGGCCGCCGCCCGGGTGCCGCTGCTCGGCATCGAAGGCGTGCGCGCCCGTCTGGGCGAACGTCTGCAGATCCTGACGGCCGGTTCGCGCGAAGCTCCGAAGCGCCATCAGACGTTGCGCGCCGCGCTCGACTGGAGCCACGGCCTGCTCGACGCCGATGAGCGTGCCGTATATCGGCGGCTCGGCGTATTCGTCGGAGGCTTCTCGCTCGAAGGGGCACAGCTCCTTGTCGCCGGCCACGGCGCAGAGGGGGAAGCGGTGCTGGACCGTCTGAGCAGCTTGGTCGACAAGTCCCTGGTCATCTCCGAGGGTGACTACCGACCGCGTTATCGAATGCTTGAGTCGACACGTGAGCACGCGCTGGAGCAGTTGGCCAAGGCCGGCGAGTCCGAGGCCTATCTCGGACGGCATGCCGCCGTCACAGTGCGTGCGCTCGAGCAGGCGATCCGCCAGCGCCGCACCGATCTGCTGCTCTCCGAGATCAGTAACGTGCGCAGCGCCTATGAATGGGCGCGAGCCCATGGCGATGCCGCCACGGCCGTCGCGCTCGCGACACTGCCGTCGATGGCGATTGCCGTCGAAGGAGCGGTGGACGAAGCGTGCCAGCGCCTGCTCGACGCGGAGCCGCTGGCGAGTGATCCTGCCCTGCCCAAGCGGCTCGAAGCCCAGTACTGGCAGTGGTACGGGCGCATTGGCCTTGACGGGCGTCTACCTTCGTCGCGCTGCATCGATGCGTTGCATCGAGCCGAGAGGCTCTTCATTGAGCTGGGCGAGAGCCGCCACACGCACGCGTGCCGCCGTCATATGGCCGAGGCGATGCTCGACGCCGGTGACCTCGACGGTGCCGCGCACGCGCTCGGACGTGCGCGTGCGATGGAGCATGCGCAATGGCCGCTGGCGGACCGCATGCGGCGACTGCGGGTCGAAGGGCTTTGGCTCGCCAGGGCCGGGCGCCTGGATGAAGCGCTGCGAACATCGACGATGGCTCTCGAGATGGCGCAGGCCGGCAACGTGGAGCGCTACGAACTCGTGTTGCTCGACGACATCGCGCGCATGCACCTCGAGGCCGGCGACATGGCGGACGCGGTCGAACGCTACGAACTGATTGCCGAGAGGGCGCGCAGCGCGCAGAACGCCGGACTGACCCTGTCCAATGCGCTTGCGGGTCTGATCGCGTCACTGGTCGACGATCTGCCGGGTGAGGCGACCGCGGTGGCGCGCGAAGCGTTGCCCGTGCTGCGCCGTTCGAACAGCTTCTCGGCACGCGCCGACATCCTTGCCCATCTGATGGCGAGCCTGGGTCACTGGACGTTGGCGGTGCGCCTGCTCGGCGTGTCGAATGAGTTTCGCAGCCGGTGCGAGACGGCGCGCGATCCGATGGAGCTGCGCAGTCAGCAACGCGCGATCGATCTGCTTCGTGGTTCGCTCGGTGGAGACGTGGCGCGCGTGATCGCGGAGATCGGATCTACCGACGAGGAGCGTCTGATCGCGGACATCGCGTCCGCCATCGGCGCGTAGGCCGGGTCGGGGCCGGTCGTCAAGGCGTCAGGCCACGCTGCAACTGGTGCACCGCGACGTTGACAATCAGCCTGTCGCCCCAGTACTGGCTGTGCGACAACGGCGTCCATGACTTGAGCACGTTGCCGACACTGATGCAGTGGTCGCGTACCAGCAACGCATACTCGTCCGACAAGGGTTCGAGCGGCCAACCGAGCACGTCCTGCGGATCGAAGTAGTTGTGCCACTCGAAGGCAGCGCATGGCCTCTCGATCGGCTTGATCGACATGTGACGATGGGAGGCGGCGAAGACGGGGATGTTGCAGCCGATCGTGATCAGCGCAATGACCGACGTCCCGCTCAAGTAGTCGAGCAGCCGCTCGTCGATGGCGAGGTCGGGGTCGATCCGCTGCAGCGCGGCTCGGATGTCCTGCCAGACGCCTGCGACCGGCATGGACGCGTAGGTCGCGTCGGCCGCAGCACGGCGCGCCCGCTGCGCGTCGTAGAGGTAGTTCGAGAAGACCTGGCCTCCCAGCGAGTGAGCCACCACGACGAGAGGCGGTGCTGCGCGCCCGGTGTCGGTGCGCGCGCCGAGAAGCTGTCGTGCGATTTCAAGCTGGCTCTCGTAGTAGGACGAGTCCGCTTCTTCCTTGGCTGCTTCGAGGCCGGCCACACCTGAAAAGCCGAAGAGCATGAAGCGTCGCAGGGCCTGATAGTCGAGGCGGTCGGCCGCCACCAAGCGCTGCCAGAGGGCGCTCTGGTTCTCCTGCAGTTCTCGTTGATAGTAGACGCGGCGAAACGCGAACTCATCCGCATCCTTCTCGAGCTTCCTCTGTACGCCCTCGATCAGTTCGTCCGCGTAGTCCTCGCGGACCTGGCCCAGGCCATGCAGCGTGATCAACGCGGCCCGCTTGGTCATCGTGATGTCCCCTGGAAATGCGCGGCTGTTGGCTGGAATTCGAGCATCGAATGGCGAACTCGGCGTCCCCTCGTGAGAGGATGCGCAGTGGGCGGACCTGGGATAGGGATACTGCGGTGCCAACCCATGTCATCCATCAAACGGATGACGATCGACGAAGCCCGCTGTGGCATGCTGCGGCCTGCCGCTGAGCTCCAGTCGTGGCCGGTTGTCGGTCGCTGCCGAAGGGCGGTGTACAGGAGGCAAATGGCAATGACCACCTTGGACCTGGGTTCCATCGGTCCCCTCATCAGCGCAATCGGCGCGCTCGGCGTCGCCGCCGCGGGGCTGGTCGACGCAAGCAAGGCGTTCGGCGGAGGTGTATCCAACGCTGGTTTCGCCCGTATCGAACGCGCGATCAGGCTCTTCTTGCCGGACCTGCGGGAAGCACGGAGTCGTTCGGGCACAGAAACGAATCTGCGCACGTCGATCCTTCCGATTGTTCGAGCCAATTGGATCAACGGCATGGCGACCAGCGATCAGCGCGACGCTGCACGGGCCTTGATCAAGATGGAACTTCGTTCCGACAATGCCGAAACGATGTCCCAAGTCGCTGAAGTCGACCCAACGCTGTTGAAGCAGATCGCGGCTCTGATCGAATCCGGCGGGTCGTTGAGCGACGAGCAGAAGAGCGCGCTGGGACGATTCGACCTCGCACTGGCCTCCATCCTCGACGCGGCGTACCAAGAGGCCTCGCAGTGCTACCGTAACGTGAGCAAACTCGCCGCGGGGGTGGTGGCCGTAGTCATGGGAGTCCTGGGGAGCTACATCGTGTTCCAAGGGTGGTCGTATGCGCTGGAGGGCTTCGGCTGCGGCGTCCTGGCGGTTCCGCTGGCTCCGATCACCAAGGATCTCGTTTCCGCGCTGACCGCGGGTGTGCAGGTGGCGCAGGCCGTTCGGCGGAAGAAGTGACGATCTTTCTCGACCTACGCGCCACGCCCAGCGGCGGTTTCGTCGCCAAAGAAGTGACGGTCTTCGATGGCGCAACGCAGCAGACGATGGGCGTCGACGAGTTGCGCACCCATGTCGATGGCCGCTCCGTCGTCCTGGTCGTGCACGGCTTCAATGTCTCGATGGACAGCGGTGTCCGGTCACTCTCCCACTGGGATCAGTTGTCGGCGCTGCCATCACCGCACGTCTTCGTTGGTGTGCTGTGGCCGGGCGATTCTCGCTTTCTGCCGGTGGTGGACTATCCGATCGAAGGCGGCGTGGCGATGGGTGCTGGCCGGCTGCTGGCTCCATTTCTGGATGAAGCTTTGGTCGCTGCCGCCAGCGTGTCGTTCGTATCGCACAGTTTGGGTGTGCGTGTCGTGTTGGAGACGATCCGGTTGATGGAGCGCCGACAGGTGTCGACGATCATCCTGATGGCTGCCGCCATCGAAGATGACGCGCTGAGCAACGAATACGCGGATGCGATCGCCAAAGTCGCCCGGCTGCACGTTGTAGCCTCGCTCTGCGACCTCGTACTGGAGTTCGCCTTTCCGGTCGGCAACCCGTTGACCGAACTGCTTCTTTCCGGCCACCCGCTCTTTCGGCGCGCGCTCGGGCGCCAGGGCCCCAGGACGACGGCAGCGCTGCCGTCGTCCTACCAACTGTGGCAGGCCCCGGTTCCATGGGACTACGGTCATCTGGACTACCTGCCGCATTCGCAACTGGGCGGGGCAATCGCCCCGCCGATCGTTCCGCCCCGAGCCCAAGACGCGATGCCGACGACGAACCCTTTGCCGTGGCAGGCAAGCTGGTCCGCTACGATCATCGCGACTCAGTTCCGCTGACCGAGCGATCGGTATTCCCCGGTGCGCTTGCAGCAGCGAATGCTGCCTATTCGTAGGCGTCGTGTCATCACCGCATTGAGCCTTTAGGAGGCCGCGCCCGCCGGGCCGGCGTTGTACTCGGTCGGATCCGACTGGAAGGTGTGCACCCGCGACGCAGCCTTGGGGTTCAGCAGGAGCCGCACCACGTCGGGTCGAGAATAGTGCCCCGTTGGATCATAGGCGGCCTTGGCTACGCCGATGAAGCCGAGGTCCACGTCCGCATAGAGCAGACCTTCTTCCGTCTCCGGAATGGGCGTGCACAGCGGCTTGGCATCCGGCCCGAAGATCTGGGCAAACCCGCCTCCTTCGAGAAGAAGCTGCTTCTTCGTGGGCGAGTCTGCCAGCATGTCCATCATTTCCTTCGAGACGAGGGCGCACGGCGCCAAGACATAGCAGCCGCCTTCGAGCGCGTAGACCTGGCTCGCGGCCAAGTTTGCCTCGGCACTGAGCTGGAAAGCCGCTCCGCGATAGACGGAGAAACTGGGCCAGGCCGCGATGTGAACCTGCTCGTTCTGCGAGTACATGGCGTACTTGCTCAAAGGTTGGATGTGCTCCGCGCAGGAAAGTGCGCCGACGCGGCCGATGCTCGTGGCGTTCACCGCCAGGTGGCTACCGTCCCCTTCGCCGTAGACCGTCCGCTCCGCGTGAGTCGGTTTCAGCTTGCGCCGCGTACTGACGACTTCGCCTTTGTCGTCGATGATGCCTTGCGCAATGTAGAGAGACCCACCGTCGCGCTCGCAAAACCCCAACGCGACGAAGATGTCGTATTCAGCCGCCGCTTGACGCAAGCGATCCCATTGCGGGCTTCCTACGACAAGGGCGTTTTCGAAGTGGCGCTGCACGAACTGCATGCCCCAGGCGGGAGAGTCGAGCCAGATCCACCATGGATACCCCGGCAGCCACACTTCAGGAAATGCGATCAGCTTTGCGCCGTTTTGTGACGCCTCCGCGATAAGGCGAATTGCCTTGTCGATGCCCTTCTCGAGGTCTAGGAACTCGGGTGCCGCTTGAACGGCCGCGACCTTGTATTTGGTCCGTGCGGGAATGGTCATGTCTCGTCTCCTGAAAGATGGCTGACGCCACCACTGTGACCCCGTCACCGACGGGAACAAATCGATGCGGTCACTGTTACAGATCGATGAAGCATCTAAAGCCTGGACAGCGTCTCGGTCACCTCCGAGCGCAGCCACGTCTGGGCGGGCGAATTGTCCGAACGCGCATGCCAGTGGGCCTGGACGTTGAACGCGGGGATGTCGACCGGCAGGTCCAGCACAGCGAGCCTTCCTTGTACGGCGAACAGCCGGGCCACTCTCTCGGGCAACGTCACCATGAGGTCGCTGTCCTGGACAAGGCTGGGCAGGACCGAGAACTGAGGCACCAGCGCGACGACCGTGCGCCTCACTCCTTTTTGCGCGAGCGCACCGTCGATCAGCGCGTGTCCGGAAGACGGCGAAGTCACCATCAGATGCCGCCCCTGCACGAACTCGCCGAGCGTCAGCTTCTTCCCGGCGGCCGGATGATCCGCCGACACGAGGCAGACGTATCGCTCGCTGAACAAAAAGGCGTGACGAGAGTGAGTCTGGAGATTAGGCAGGTTGCCGATCGCCAGGTCCAAGGTTCCGGTGGCCAGGTCCTCGGGGAGTGACTCGGAGAGCTGAACGAACTCCACCTGCACCCGGGGCGCTTCTGCCCGAAATCGCTGCAGCAGTGGTGGCACGAAGAACAGCGCGCCGATGTCGGAGACCGCAATTCGAAAGCGGCGCGTCGAGTCTGCAGCCTTGAAGCCCTCCCGGGCTTCCAACGTTGCCTCGATGGTCGATAGCGCGACGTTGAGCTGCTCGTACAGGCGCTCGCACAAGGAAGATGGAATCAGCCCCGCGGGGCCACGAGTAAAGAGGCGATCGCTGTACAGCTCGCGTAGCCGCGATAGCGCGTGGCTGATGGTGGGCTGAGTCAGATCCAGCCGTTCCGCTGCCTGAGTGACGCTTCGCGTTTCGAAGATGGCGATGAAGACTCGAACGAGGTTCAGGTCGAACTTTCGGGTCAGATCGAACATTGCTCTTGTCTATGTAATGTGTTCGCATCATCGAGTGTATGGATGCTGCCGGGTGCATGCAACATGGGCAATATCGATTCGTAACAGGCATTTCATCGATTGCCTGGACATGCCTCCGCTTTTTAGCATTCGGTTCCGGCACGCACGTTTGCGCGACCGGTGACAGGAGACTACACACGATGGAGCGCTCGTTTGCCGACGAGGTCCGGTCGCTGGCACTGCAGGAAGGCGAGACCTTTCATGGCGAGGGAATCCTCGCCGTCACGAAGGCGCTGCTGCAGTCGGGTGTCAGCTACATCGGCGGCTACCAGGGCGCGCCTGTGTCCCACCTGATCGATGTCCTCGGCGACGCCCGCACGCTGCTGGAGGATCTCGGCATCCATTTCGAGGCCAACGCGTCCGAGGCCGGCGCAGCCGCCATGCTGGCCGCCTCCATCAACTATCCCGTCCGAGGCGCAGTGACCTGGAAGAGCACCGTTGGAACGAACGTCGCTTCCGACGCGCTCTCGAACCTGGCTTCCGCCGGCGTCAAAGGCGGGGCGCTGATCATCCTTGGCGAGGACTACGGCGAAGGCTCGAGCATCATTCAGGAGCGGACGCACGCGTTTGCAATGAAGTCGCAGATCTGGCTGATGGATCCGCGCCCGAACCTGACGTCCATCGTGGATGCGGTCGAGCGGAGTTTCGAGCTGTCGGAAGCGAGCCGGACGCCGGTCATGCTGCAGCTGCGGATCCGTGCCTGCCATGTCCATGGAACGTTTCGCTGCAAGGACAACCGCAGGCCGGCCATTTCGACTCGCAACGCCATCGACCGGCCGGCGTTCGACTACGCACGCATCAACTTGCCGCCGTCCACGTACGAGCACGAACGTCAGAAGGTGGAAGAGAGGTGGCCGGCGGCAATGGACTTCATACGCAAGCACCGCATCAACGAGGTGTTCGCAGGAGACCTGTCAGACGTCGGCATCGTCGTCCCCGGCGGCCTCTACAACGGGACCATCCGGGCCCTCCAGGAACTTGGCCTGGCCGATGCATTCGGGATTTCTCGCATCCCGCTCTACGTTCTCAACGTCGTCTACCCGCTGGTTCCCGACGAGTTCATCGCATTCTGCGCCGGCAAGCGCGAGGTTCTGCTCGTCGAGGAAGGGCAGCCCAACTACATCGAGGATGCGCTGCTGGCAATCCTGAGACGCCACGGCGCGACGGCAGGTCTGCATGGCAAGGACGTGTTGCCGATGGCCGGCGAGTACACCGGGGACGTGCTGCTGTCGGGCATCACGAGGTTCCTCTCGCTGGCATCTCCCGCCGGGTTCGACACCGCACCGGCTCTCGGACTTGCACGGACGATGGCGGCATCGCGTGCCGAGTCGAAGGCCGCATTGGAGGTGCCGGTTCCGCAGCGGCCGCCCGGCTTTTGCATCGGATGTCCGGAGCGCCCCGTGTTCTCCGCGATCAAGCAGCTGCAGGGCGAACTTGGCCAGGTTCACGTCAATGCGGACATCGGGTGCCACACTTTCGGAACCCTTCCGCCGTTCAATGTCGGCAGCACCGTGCTCGGCTATGGTCTCGGGCTCGCAAGCTCGTCGGGTGTCGGCCCTTTGCTGCCGAATCGCACCATCAGCATCATGGGCGACGGCGGGTTCTGGCACAACGGCTTCACCAGCGGCGTCGTCAACGCGGTCTACAACGCGCAGGACTCCGTTCTCGTCATCCTGCAGAACGGATACACCTCGGCCACCGGCACGCAGGCCATCCCATCGTCGCCGAGTCAGCCTGCCTCGAAGCCGCTGACGCTGGACATCGAAAGGGCGCTGCGCGGCGTCGGCGTCCAGTGGATCCGCAAGGTCGGCAGCTACAAGGTCGAGGACATGGTTTCCACGTTGCGTGTAGCCATGACCACGCGCGAGGGGGGCTTGAAGGTGATCCTCGCGGACGGCGAGTGCCAACTGGAACGCCAACGAAGGCAGAAGCCGAAGATCGCGGAACAACTCAGGAGAGGGCAGCGTGTCGTGCGGACCCGCTTTGGCATCGACGACGACGTGTGCACGGGCGATCACTCCTGCATTCGGCTGTCCGGATGCCCGTCGCTGACCATCAAGCCGAATCCGAGTCCACTGCGCACCGACCCGGTGGCGACGGTCGACAACGGATGCGTCGGATGCGGACTCTGCGGAGAGAACGCGCATGCGGCCGTGCTGTGCCCCTCGTTCTACAAGGCGGAGATCGTGCAGAACGCGCGGCCGTTCGAACGATTCATTGCACGCGTCCGCGGAGCGGTGCTCGAGAGGTTGGCGGCGTGACCCGGCCCACCTGCATCCTGGTCGCCGCCATGGGGGGCGAGGGTGGCGGCGTACTGGCCGACTGGCTCATTCACGCTGCCACGCAGGCCGACTTTCCCGTGCAGAGCACGTCCGTGCCGGGCGTGGCTCAACGCACCGGCGCGACAACCTACTACGTGGAGATCTTCCCCCGGCCACGGTCCGAACTCGGCGGACGCGAGCCCGTGCTCTCTCTCACGCCGGTCCCCGGCCAACTCGACATCGTCGCGGCCTCCGAGCTGGTGGAGGCGGGTCGATCGATCCAGACCGGCTACGTGAGCCCGGACCGGACGACCCTCCTCGCCTCCACGCACCGCGAGTTCGCTGTGGTCGAAAAGGCCGCGATGGGCGACGGGCGCTATGACACTCGCCACGTCTTCGATGCGGCTGCGCAGCGCAGCAAACGAGCGGTCCTGCTGGACATGCGCGCACTCGCGCGACGCAACGGCACGGTGATCAACACCGTCCTGTTCGGAGCAATGTGCGGCGCAGGAGTCCTTCCGTTCGAACGTGAGTCGTGCGAGGCAGCGATCCGTCATTCGGGCAAGGCGGTGGACAGCAGTCTCAAGGGATTTGCGGCCGGCTTCGATGCCGCCGCTGGCCACGCGAAGGCGACCGACAAACTCGACGCAGCAGTTCAGGGCGCGGCGATTCCGGCAAGCGTTCGCGATCTGCCGGAGGCGGTCCGGGCGATCGCTGCGTCGGGCGTCGAGCTGACAGGCGACTACCAGGACAGTCGCTATGCCGACCTCTACCTGACGCGCGTGCAGCGGATGGTCGAGCAATGTCGGGCGAACCCCGGCGACATGGAGGCGGCGGCCGAAACTGCTCGCTACCTCGCGCTCTGGATGTGCTACGAGGATGTGATCAGGGTCGCGCAATTGAAGACGCGGCGCGAACGACTCGTGCGTGTCCGCCAGGAGGTCGGAGCGCGAAACGGTGAGCCGCTGCGACTGACCGAATTTCTGAAGCCCGGCATCGACGAGATCGCGGATCTGCTTCCCCCGGGACCGGCTCGCTGGCTGCGCGCTCGCGCGACCGGCAAGTGGCACCACGGCATGCACCTGCGTACCGACACGGTGCGTGGCTTTCTCATGCTGTGCGCTCTCCGCGGCCTGCGCCCCATCCGGCGCTTCACGTCCCGCTTCAAGACGGAGCAGGCGCTGATCGAGCAGTGGATCGATGCCGTGAACGCGGCGCTGCCGGGTCCGCGGGCCATCGAACTGGCCTTGAGCGGCAATCTGGTGAAAGGCTACGGCGAGACCAGTCGGCGTGGCCACAGGAGCCTCGCCGCCGTTCTCGAACTCGCACGCCAGGGCGCCGACGCGCAGGCACTGCGCGCTGCGCGCCTGGCGGCTCTCGCGGATCCCGAAGGTCGACAACTCTCCAAGGCGGTGGGCCGCACCATCGTTCCGCAGCCCATCCGGATCGTCCGCCGCAAACCGGTGAACTGACGCTTTCAACAACCACAGAAGACAACATGACGACTCGTCCGCCACGGATCACAGGGGTCTGGACACTTCGGCGTTTCGCATGGTCGAAGTCGTGAACGGCGCCTTCGAAGAAGTGCACTGAGCGCCGGGCCATGCTGTTGCGATATGCCGATTTCCGGGCGCGGGCACGCGTTCGGCTGCCGAGGTTCGTCTTCGACTACGTGGACAGCGGCGCGGAGGACGAGAGCTGCCTGGCGCGCAACGAGCGGGACCTGGCGGACTGTCATCTGCTGCCGCTTTGCCTCCGCAATACCACGAAGGTGGATACGACGGTCGAGGTGTTCGGGCAGCGCTGGTCGGGTCCGGTCGGTATCGCGCCGCTGGGTTTCTCCGGCCTCGTCCGACCGGACGGGGACGTGCTTCTTGCCATGGCGGCCGCGAAGGCAGGCGTTCCGTTCGTGCTCTCCACGGCGTCCAACGCGCGACTCGAATCGGTGCGCGCCGCGGTGCCTTCGGCATCGACCCAATGGATGCAGTTGTACGTGATGTCGGACCGGGGCATCGCGGAGCAGATGGTCCGTCGCGCCAAGGTGGCCGGATACGGTGCGCTGGTGCTGACCGTCGATGTGCCGGTCAGCGGTTTGCGGGAGCGCGACGTCCGCAACGGTTTCAAGCTTCCGTTTCGTCCGTCGCTGCGGACCCTTGCCGATCTCGTGACCCACCCGGGATGGTCGCTGTCGATGGCAAGGCAAGGCTCCCCGTCATTCGTGAATCTCGCCGAAGGCGATTCGCAGTCTTCGGCTCGGCTCCAGGCCGCGTTGCTCGCGCGCGCGATGGACCGCAGTCTGGTCTGGGACAGTCTGACCTGGCTGAGGTCGCTCTGGGATGGACCTTTGCTCATCAAGGGGGTGCTCAATCCCGCGGACGCGTCGCTCGCGGTCCGGCACGGCGTCGACGGCATCGTGGTGTCCAACCACGGCGGGCGTCAGCTCGACGCGGCACCGTCGACGATCTCCGTACTGCCGCGGGTCCTCGACGCGACCGCCGGGCGCATCCCGGTTTTCGTGGACAGCGGCTTCCGCCGCGGCAGTGACGTCCTGAAGGCCATCGCGTTGGGTGCGCGCGCCGCGTTCATTGGACGCCCTGCCATGTGGGGCTTGGCAGCAGACGGAGAGCAAGGAGTTTCCTCGGTTCTCCGCTTGTTTCTGGAAGAGATCGCGCGGACGATGACTCTCATCGGGAATACCGAACTCGCCGACCTGAAGCCTCGGCAAGTCGTTCACCCTGTCTGATCCACTCGGCTCCTGATCTCGGGCCTCACCACCGGGAGCGTGATCATGGAAATTCCAAAGATCGTCAGAGTCGATGCGCGCGCGGTCAACGTCCCGCTGGAATACCCGGTTCGGACCAGCGTCGGGATCGTCGACACCGCGCCACTGGTTCTGATCGACCTGCACACGAACTCCGGTGTGGTGGGGCGGAGCTACGTTTTCACGTACACGCCTCTGGCATTGGCGGCGACACGGGAGATGGTGCGTTCCCTCGGCACGGTCCTCGAGGGACGTGCTGCCGCTCCGGCCGAACTCGATCGACTGTTCGCGTCCCGTCTGCGGCTGCTGGGTCGCACCGGGATCGTGATCATGGCGTGCGCCGGGCTGGACATGGCGCTGTGGGACGCCCTGGCCGTGCACGCTGGAATGCCGCTGGTCTCCTTCCTCGGTGGAGCGGCGCGTCCGGTCATCGCCTATGACAGCCACAGCATGGACGGCATCGAGGTCGGTACTGCTCGAGCCGGGAAGGCTGCCGCTGCAGGCTACAAGGCGATCAAGACCAAGATCGGCTACGCGACGCTCGACGAGGATCTGCATGTTCTGAAGGCACTTCGACGCTCGGTGGGTCCGAAGGTCCAGATCATGGTCGACTACAACCAGGGCCTGAGCGTGCCCGAGGCGACCTGGCGCATTCACGTCCTCGAGGCAGAGGACGTCGGCTGGGTGGAGGAGCCGACGGTCCAGGAGGATCTCCGGGGCCACGCGCAGATCCGCTCGACGTCGCGATTGCCCATTCAGATGGGTGAAAACTGGTGCGGGCCGGAAGAAATGCAGCGCGCGCTCGAGGCGGGTGCCTGCGATCTCGCGATGCCCGACATCATGAAGATCGGCGGCGTCACCGGGTGGCTCAAGGCCGCCGCACTCGCGCAGGTACACAATATCCCGATGTCGAGTCACATCTTCCCGGAATTCAGCGCGCACGTGCTGCCGCTGACGCCGACGGCGCACTTCCTGGAGCGCATGGATTTGGCCGGCCCGATTCTCGGTCGCAAGCTCGACTACGTCGACGGATTCGCCGTCACGAGCGATGCTCCGGGCGCCGGCATCGACTGGGACGAGTCGGCTATCGCCCGTTACGCCTCCTGAAGCCGTTCCAGCGCGGCGTGCGAATCGGTGGTCATGCCGGCCGATCGCTCCTCGGATTCCAGCAACTCGCGAACGTGAGCAACGAGCGTAGCGCGGTTGGTCGCGCGCATCTTCTTGAAGGCGTTCGCCAGATGAAACCGAACGGTGGGATATTCGAGGCCGAGTCGGCGCCCGATCTCCTTGTCGGGGCAGCCGCAACTCACGAGCCAGGACACTTGTGACTCGCGCTGACTGAGCCTGCCGAGGCGCTGCAAAGTTTCCTCCGCCCGTTCCGAGTGCGCCGTCGACGGCGCCCGCGTGTCGTGCCACTGAAGTCGGGCGAGAGCCGCCGTGATGGCGGGCTCCACCATCCGCAAGACCTCCACTTCGTTCGACTCGAAATTGCCGCGGTCACGGTTGCGCCAGATCCGCATGTCGCCGACACATTCGTCGCGCTCGTAGAAGTACACGTTCACGCCCCAGTACATCCGGTCGCGAAGCAGGAAGTCGTTGAAGAACTCGGTCCTCGCGAGATCGTGCTGGCGCAGGATCTGTGTCGCGATGGTGGGCTTGCGTCGCTCCATCATCGGAAAGGTCAGCGGATCGACAAAGCGGAAGTACTCGTCCCATGACCGGAGGTTCTCGCGCGACATGTTCAGCGCGGTCATGCGCTCGAACCGGCGCTGCGTTCCGTCCCAGACCATGGACACGTAGGTGTCCGCGTGCAGCAGATCGAGCATCGGCAACGCCAGACGCGAACGGAGTTCGTCCCCGTCGGCGGCGTCGGCCAGCAGTCGCATGACGTCGCCGAGGGCCCGGGACTGGGTGGTGGACAGATGCATGACGACTCCGAAGGCAACCTTTGTGCTCGGTTGATCGTACGCGCCATGCGCGAGGGCGCATCCGGTCCTTCCCGACCCAGGACCCTATTGATTCCTATAGGTGTCCTCGGGAAGTTGCTTGCCTAGAGTCCGGGCAACCTTGTTTGGGAGACCTGCATGCAGCATCTGATCGACCTGCCCGTGACCGCGCTTCGTGAACTGCTGGATGCCCGTCTGATCAGCAGTTGCGATCTTGCGGAACAGTGCATTGCCCGGACCGAATCGGCATCCGGCTTGAATGCCTATGTCGGCTTCTTGCCCGAAAGGTTTCGAGCGGAAGCCCGGGCCGCGGACTCGCGAATTGCGGCGGGTGAGCGGCTTCCTCTGCTTGGCATCCCCATCGCGCTCAAGGACAACGTGGACCTGGTGGGATATTCCAGCGGCGCAGGTACGGCGTCGTTGGCGGGTCGCGAGCCGGAGACGGACGCCGAACTGGTGCGCAGGCTGCGTGCAGCCGGCGCGGTCTTCGCGGGAAAGCTGGGCATGCATGAGCTCGCATTCGGCATCACGTCGAACAACGCAGTCAGCGGCGCGATACGCAATCCGTGGGACGTCACGCGCATTCCGGGCGGCAGCAGCGGCGGCTCCGGAGCCGCCGTGGCCGCCCGACTCGTGCCTGCGGCCATCGGAACGGACACGGGCGGTTCGGTCCGCGTGCCTGCAGCACTGTGCGGAGTGACAGGCTTCAGAGCCACGGTCGGGCGAGTCCCGGGCATCGGAATCGCGCCGATCTCGTCGACCCGCGACACGGCAGGCCCGCTTGCCCATACCGTGCGCGACTGTGCGCTGATCGACGAGATCATTGCGGGAAGCCCGATGCCTTTGACCTGCGTCGACCTGCGCAACGTCCGCATCGGCGTTCCGCGCGATACGCTGTGGGATGACCTTTCCCCAGGCGTCAGGGAGGTATGCCAATCGGCACTGCGCACCCTCGAGAAGGCAGGCGCGATCCTGGTCGATGTCGCACTGCCCGAAGTCATGGCCGTCGATGCGGAAGCAAGCTTCCCGGTCGCGTTCTACGAGTTCATGCGCGACATGCGCGCGTACCTGGTCGAGGCGCGTCGCGGGGTTGCGCTGGAAGAGCTGATCGGCGCCATTGGAAGTCCGGATGTCCGTGGAGCCGTCGGCACGCTGCTCGCCGGCGGCGCCGTTCCCGATTCCGTGTACCAGCAGGCGCTTCGCGCACGCGGACGCCTGCAGGCCCTGTATGCGCAAGCCTTCGCGCAGAACCGAGTGGAGGCGCTTGTGTTCCCGACCACGCCGCGGGTTGCGGCAAGGATCGGAGAAGATGAAACGGTCGAACTGAACGGCCGTCAGGTGCCGACGTTCGCCACCTTCATTCGGAACACGGACCCTGGCAGCAACGCCGCGCTGCCGGGTGTCTCGATGCCCGCCGGGCTGTCGGAAGGTCTGCCTGTGGGGCTCGCGTTCGACGGACCGATAGGCACGGACCGACGTCTGCTGGCCATCTGCGCGGCCGCACAAGCAGCCCTTCCTCCCGCACCCCGAGTCGCGCCGAGCGCCTGACGTCCCACCACACCGCACAGAAGGAATCAACCATGGATCGTCGCCAACTTCTCCAGGCTGCCATCGCAGCGACCGCTGTCGGGAACATGCCGCGTGCATTCGCCGCGGACCCGATGAAGATCGCCGTGATGATTCCGCAGAGCGGTCCCGCCGGCCTCTTCGGCCCTTCGTCGAAGGCGTGCGCGGAACTCGCGGCCGAAGCGCTCAATGCCCGCGGTGGAATCTTGGGTCGACCGGTCGAGCTCCTGTTCGGCGACGCGGGCTTGGCTCCGGCCGAAGCCGCGCAAGCTGCGCTCAAGCTCTGGAAGGGATCGCGCGCCAGCGCGGTGATCGGCATGCACGACAGCGCAGTCCGCGGTGCGCTCGTCGGCTTGTTCAAGGGTCAGGTCCCGTACTTCTATACCCCGGTCTATGAGGGCGGCGAGTGTTCCAGGGCGACGTTTGTCAACGGTGAGACGCCGCAGCAGCAGCTCGAACCGGTCATTCCCTGGATTGCAGCCGAACGCAAGCCGACCAAGTGGTACATGATCGGCAACGACTACATCTGGGGACGCAACACCAACGCGGCTGCGCGCAAGTACATCGAAAAGTCCGGCGCGAAAGTCGTCGGCGACGAATATCTCCCATTCACGGTCGACAACTTCGATGCCAGCCTGGCTCGAATTCGCGACACGGGTGCGGATGCGGTCCTGGTCTCGCTGGTTGGCGGCGCTTCGGTGACGTTCAACAAGGCGTTCGCGAGCTTCGGTCTCGCCGACAAGGCCATCCGCCTGGGTACGCTGTTGGAGGAGAACACCCTTGCCGGCATCGGCATCGCGAACGCCAGGAATCTCTATTCGAGTGCCGGCTACTTCGCCAACATCGAGACGCCCGCCGCCAAGGCGTTCGCCGCGTCCTATGCGAAGCGGTTCGGGCCGCAGGCCCCTGCGCTCAACGGCCTGGCCGAATCCGTGTACGAAGGCTTCCTGATGCTGGAGGCGGTGGCGAAGAGGGCGGGCAGCCTGGATGTCGCCAAGATGGATGCGGCGTCCGAGGGGGCTCGCTACGAAGGGCCTCGCGGGCCCGTCACGATGAAGTCCCGACACGTGGAGCAGGACATCTACGTGGCCGACGTCGACGACAAGGGATTCCATGTCGTCAAGTCGTTCCCGCACGTCGCCTCGGGGCAGAGCTGCAAGGTCTGACCGGATGGACGGCAGCACGCTCCTGCACCTCTTCAACCTTGCGTACGAACTCGCAACGCTGGCGTTGACCACGCTCGGCCTCGCCATCGTCTTCGGCCTGCTCGGGGTCATGAACATGGCGCATGGCGAGTTCGTCATGCTGGGGGCGTACTCCGTCGTCACCGTCCAGCGATGGGGGCTTCCCATCGCGACCGCAGTCCCGCTCGCGATTCTCGTCTGCGGTGTTCTGGGCTACGTCGTCGAGCGCTGGTTGATCCGCCCGTTGTACTCGCGGCCATTCGACACGCTCTTGGCCACCTGGGCCCTCGCGATGATGATACGCAAGCTTGTCGAAGCGGTCTTCGGGCGCGAGTACCGCAACGTCGAGACATCGCTCGCGACGCCCGTCGCGATGTTCGGGTTCCAGTATCCGCTGTATCGCCTGGCACTGATAGCGCTGACGGTTGCCGTCGTGGCATTCCTGTTCGTCTGGTATCGCCGCAGCGCTGCTGGCCTGAAGGTACGCGCGATGACCGCGAATCCGTTGCTGGCGCAGGCGCTCGGCATCGACACGCGTCGGCTCGCGTCACAGGCGTTCGTCATCGGTGTCGTCGTCGCGGGACTGGCCGGTGTCCTGCTCGCACCGCTGGTGCGCATCGAACCGGGCATCGGCGTGGACTACCTGCTCGACGCCTTTTTCGTCCTGGTCGTCGGCGGCCTCGGCACGCTTGGAGGACTGCTCGGGGGTGTCGGTGTCATCGGCGGTGCGCAGGCAGTCACCAGCAGCCTCGCAGGACAGACGAGCGGCTACGCGGTGGTGCTCGTGCTGTCCGTCATCTTTCTCTGGCTGAAGCCCGATGGACTCTTTTCGCGTCGCTAGCCCGGCCCTCCTGCTCGCGGTCCTGCTGTGGGTGCTCCCGCTCGGGGCAGGAGAGTTCGTCGCCTATCAAGTCGCGCTGTACCTCATCTACGGTATCGCCGCGCAAGGCGTCGCCTTGTGCTGGGGTCGCCTCGGCTTCCTTCCGTTGGGGCACGCGCTCTTCTTCGGCCTTGGGGCATACCTGTTTGGCGGCATCCTCAAGGCGGCGCAGGCGCAGTCCGTGTGGTACGTCGCAAGCCCTCTGGCCTTGGTCGTGCCGGCGGTGATCGCCTATGCGATCGCCCGCCTGGTCTTCGCGCGAAGCACGCGCAGCGGACCCTACTTCTCGCTGATCACTCTGGCACTGACGATGCTCGGCTTTCTGGCGGCGCAGCAGTGGAGCGGTCTGACCGGCGGCTTCAACGGAATGACCGATGTCCCCGATCTCCCGGGAACCGAACGCTATACGACGCTGTACTGGGTCATCGCTGCCGCAGCGACGGTCACCACCGCGATCCTGTCGATCCTGTTCGTGCGGCCGATTGGAGTCCTGTGGAGAGCTGTCGCTCAGAACGAAGACCGACTCCAGCTGTTCGGCTACGCGACCGACCGCATCAAGGCGCTCGCATTCGCGTTGTCGGCTCTCCTGGCGGCGCTCGCCGGGGCCTTGTTCGCCGCTCACCAAGGAATAGTGACACCGGAAACGATGGGCTTCCTGCTCTCGACCGAGTTCGTGATCTGGGCGGCCGTGGGCGGCAAGGCCAGCGCCCTTGGTCCGATGCTGGGAGCGGTCATCGTCGGGTACACCTCCGCCGAGCTTCGGGACCGTTTCAACTACTGGGAAGTTGCAGTGGCGGCCCTGTTCATCCTCGTGGTGCTTTACCTGCCGCAGGGGGTAGCCGGTCTTGCCCGAAAGCGGCCGGCTCGCAAGTCGATCTCCCCGACCATCATGGCCGCCCCCGCACGAGCAAAGACGCCCGCCCGTCAGCTCGAGCTGGAGCTCGCGGACATTCGCACCGGTCAGGGTGGGGTGAAGATCCTCGACGGCTTGACACTGGCGATGAGAGGCCCTGGCATCCGAAGCGTCATCGGACCGAACGGTGCGGGCAAGACATCCACGTTCAACGTCATGACCGGCCGGTTGCCGCTGCGCGCCGGGGACATCCGGCTCGACGGTCGAAGCATCGGCGGCCTTGGCGCATGGCGCGTCGCGCGGCAGGGTGTGGGTCGGAAGCTCCAGGTGCCATCCGTCTTCTCGGACCTCACGGTCCGGGAGAATCTGTGTGTCGCGCTATGGGTCGGACGCCTGGGCCACGTCGACGGGTTGCGCGATGCGCCTCATGCCTGGCACTCGCAGCTGCTGGACGAACTGCTCGAGCGTTTCCCGGAGTTGAGGGAAAGGATGGGCGAGCCCGCGGGCACTCTGCCTCAGGGTCATCGTCAGGCGCTCGAGTTCTCGATGACCATGCTTCCGGAGCCTCGCCTGGTGCTGCTCGACGAACCGTGCGCGGGCCTGTCTCCTTCCGAGACGCATCGGATGATCGACGTGATCCGCAGCGTGGTCGCCCGCATCGGTGCCGCCGCGCTGCTGATCGAGCACGACATCAGCGCCGTCGCCGCTTTGGGCGGCGATGTCTTCGTTCTTCACCAGGGCCGTCTCCTGGCACAGGGAACTCTTGCCGACGTGCAGGCCAACCCGGAAGTGCGGGCGGTGTATGCGGGCGGGCGGAAATGAGCGACTTCCTCGAGTTCACCCGTGTCGTCTGCGGATACGGCGACACGACCGTCGTCCGAGGCGTTTCGGGCGCGGTCGGCAGGGGTCGGGTCCTCGCGGTCTTGGGCCGAAACGGCGTTGGAAAAAGCACGCTCCTCAAGGCGCTGTCCGGTGTACTCCCGATTTCGGGCGGCGCCGTGACCTGGGAGGGCAGACGACTCGGCGGCATTCCACTTCACCGACGCCTCGATCTCGGCTTGGCTTACACGCCGCAGGAAAACGTCGTCTTCGGAGAACTTTCCGTCGCCGACAACCTGTGGCTGCACCTGAAAGACAGGAACGAGACCCGCTACGGCCGCTTGTTCACGATGTTTCCGCTGCTGCCTCGGCGATTGACACAACGCGCCGGCTCACTGAGCGGAGGCGAGAGAAAGCTGCTGTCGTTCGCGCGCACGCTGGGTCTACGGGCGCGGATGACGCTCATCGACGAGCCGACGGAGGGCGTACAACCGGAAAACATCGAGCGCATGGCCGAAGCGATTCGGGAACGCAGGGCGGACGGCGCGAGCTTCATCGTGGTCGAACAGAACCTCGAGTTCGCACGCGCGGTCGCCGATCAGCTGCTCGTGCTGGATCACGGCGTAGCGGTCTTGTACGGCGACGCCAGAGCTCTGACGCGCGAGGACGTGGAACCGCACCTTGCCATCTAGGAATGGCCTGCCGTCGTTGACTTGGTCGAATCGGCGCGCGGCGCGGTCCGAGCCCAGCGCTCGCTCGGTGGCCAATTCGCTGACCCGCGTTCATCGACGCGTCAAGGGTGACGCAACGCGCGTGCGAAGTCTCCAATGAGCGCGACCACGGCGTCCGGCTGCTCCCGGTGCGGCAGGTGTCCCACACCGGCCATGATCACGGGGCGTACTGATCCGCCGCTGAGCTCCGCGATGATCTTCGGGTGGATCGTCGTGCCGTACTCGTCGGTGTTGCCGTGGATCGCGAGGGCAGGGCAGACGACATTTGGCAGCACGCTGCGCAGGCTCCAGTCCGCGAACGCCGGGTCGAGCCAGCTGTCGATCCACGCGTCGAGCACCCACCGGGTCTTGTCCCCGTGATAGCGAGCCAGCCGATCGAACTGCACCGGATCCGCGAACTGCTCGCGTGCCGCACGGATCCCCCCGAGGGTCGTCTCTTCAGCGAAGACCTGGGCCGCGATCGTCACCAGCGCTTCGCAGCCGTCGGGGAACTGTGCAGCGCATTCGATCGCCATGGCTCCGCCGACGCTGTGCCCGAGTGCGATGAAGCGATCGATGCCGAGCTGCCGGCGAAGCTGCGGAAAGTAGATGCGCGCCTCTTCGGCTACGAAGCGCGCCGACAGGCGGTCGCTTCGAGCATCGGACTTTCCGAAGCCGAGTCGGTCGAACGCGAAGACTCGCCGACCCGTGCCTCGGCACAGCAGCTCAGGGAACTGACGCCAGAGTTCGACGGACCCCAGCGAGTCGTGGAACATGACGATCGGCGCGAGCCCCTCGTGGTCGGCCTCGTCCGGTTGCCAGCTCCTCGCGAACACGCGTCCGGCAGCTTGCTGTACCCAGTGATCTCGAGCGTTCATCGGCGCGATTCTCGCGGCTGGTCAGACGCGTTCGAGCACGACCGCGATCCCCTGGCCCACGCCGATGCACATCGTGCACAACGCATAGCTGCCCTTGGTTCGATGCAACTGGTTGATCGCAGTCGTCACCAGGCGCGCACCGCTCGCGCCGAGCGGGTGCCCGAGCGCGATTGCGCCGCCATTCGGATTCACGCGGGTATCGTCGTCGGCGACGCCCAGGTCGCGCAGCACCGCGAGCCCTTGCGCCGCGAACGCTTCGTTGAGCTCGATCACGTCCATCCGATCGAGCTTCAAGCCGGTGAGTGCCAGCACCTTGCGCACCGCCGGCGCCGGGCCGAAGCCCATGATGCGCGGCGCGACTCCGGCGGTCGCCATGCCGAGCACGCGCGCCTTCGGCGTGAGGCCGTACTTCGCGGCGCTCGCCTCGTCGGCGAGCAGCAGCGCGCACGACCCGTCGTTGACGCCCGACGCGTTGCCCGCCGTCACCGTTCCGTCGGGCTTCACGACTCCCTTCAGTTTCGCGAGCGCTTCGAGCGACGTCTCGCGCGGATGCTCGTCCTTCGAGACGACGATGGCATCGCCCTTCTTTTGCGGAATCGTCACCGGCACGATCTCGTCGTCGAAGAAGCCGCTCTTCTGCGCCGCGACCGCTTTCAGTTGGGAGGCCAGCGCCATGCGGTCCTGCGCCGCGCGCTCGATCTTGAAGTCGACCGCGACGTTCTCGGCTGTCTCCGGCATCGAGTCGACGCCGTACTGCGCCTTCATCAGCTTGTTGATGAAGCGCCAGCCTATCGTCGTGTCGTGGACCGCGTTCGCACGGCTGAAGGCACTCTCGGCCTTGGGCATCACGAAGGGTGCTCGGCTCATGCTTTCGACGCCGCCGGCGATCATCAGGCCCGCCTCGCCGGCGCGGATCGCGCGAGCCGCACTGCCTACGGCGTCGAGGCCGGAGCCGCACAGGCGGTTGATCGTGGCGCCGGGGACATCGAGCGGCAGCCCTGCAAGCAACGCGCTCATGCGCGCGACGTTGCGGTTGTCCTCGCCGGCCTGGTTCGCGCAGCCGTACAGAACGTCGGTGACGGCAGCCCAGTCGACCCTCGGATTGCGCGCCAGCAGCGCCTTGATCGGGATCGCGCCGAGATCGTCGGTGCGCACCGAGCTGAGCGCGCCGCCGTAGCGGCCGAAGGGTGTACGGATCGCGTCGACGATGAAGGCGTGGTTCATGAGGTGGAGGTGGTTGGATCGAACAAGCCGGTGACTTCGAGATCGGGGACCTGAGCGTCGCTCATGCTTGCGCTCCTTGCCGGCTGGTCGCCGCCCGGCACCGCAGCCACGGACTGAGCCGATACCGCTCGCCCCGATACGCCACGTCGAGCTCCCGGATGACCGACGCGACGTTGCGAGCACCCCAGGCGTCGAGCCAATCGAAGGGACCTGCGGGGTAGTTGACGCCCAGCTTCATGGCGACGTTCGCGCCATCGCGGTTGCACACGCCTTGCTGAACCGCGTCGGCGGCTTCATTGATCAGCATGGCCACGGTCCGCGCGACCACCAGACCGGGCGTGTCCGCCACCGCGACGCCGTCGAATCCGAAGGCAGCCAGCCAGGCCGGTACCTGCGCCTTCCACCCGGTGCTCGACGACACGTGGACCGCGTAGGCAAGGACAGGCGGCCCGGAGATCGCATCCCACACCAGCGGCAGATCGAACACGGCCACGTCGGGGGTCGGCGCATCGCGTGCGATCTCGAACGCCGGGCGGCCATCGGTCAGCACCAGACGCGCTCCGTCCGCTTCCAGACCCGTCCAACCGCTCCGCGCTTCACGAGCCAGCCGCGCATCGCCGCCGGCCAGTGCGCGCTCGACCAGGCCGAAGAGTCGGTCTGCATCCGAGCCGGACCCGTGCAGCGTCACGAACTTGGGCTTGACGAGGGGAGCCGGAGGCGCCGACGGAGCGGGCGTGAGGGTTCGCGGATACGCATAGAACCCACGGCCGCTCTTGCGCCCGAGCAGTCCGCCGTCTACGAGCTCGCGCTGGACCAGGCTGGGGACGAAGCGCTTGTCGAAGAAGTTGGCTTCGTACACCGACTGCGTCACGCTGAAGTTGGTGTCGTGGCCGATCAGGTCCATCAGCTCGCACGCGCCCATGCGAAACCCTGCGCCCGTCAGGCAGCGGTCGACCGTCTCGGGATCGGCCGCCTGTTCCTGCAGCAATGCCAGCGTCTCGGCGTAGAACGGGCGAGCAATCCGATTGACGATGAATCCCGGCGTGCTCTTGGCATGCACGGGGACCTTGCGCCAGGTGCGCGCGAGTTCGAAGACGGCTTCGGCGACGGCGGCGTCCGTCTGCAACCCGCTGACCACTTCGACAAGCCGCATCAGCGGCACGGGGTTGAAGAAGTGCATGCCGACTACGCGCCCCGGATGTCGGAGTCCGTTGGCGATGGCCGTCACGCTGATCGACGAGGTGTTGGTCGCGAGGACCGCGTCGGTGGCGACGACGTCCTCCAGCTCGCGAAACAACGCACGCTTCGCGTCGAGCCTCTCGACGATGGCCTCGACCACGAGTCGCGCCGTCGAAGCGGCTTGCAACGACGTGATGGGTTCGATCCGCGAGATCGTCTCTTCGACATCGGACGTCGAGAGCTTTCCTTTCGCGGCCAGGCCGCTCAGCGTCTCGCGCAGCTTGCCACGGGCCTCGCTCGCCGCACCGGCGCGAGCATCGAACAAGAAAACCGGGTGTCCGGCCTGGGCGGCGATCTGGGCGATGCCGGCACCCATGATGCCGGCGCCGACGACGAGGACGGTGTCCGCAGGGGAAGCGTTCATTTGGAGATCCAGGGAGCGGGTTGCGCAATCGTCTGCGGACATCAGTAGTTTTCCATCTGGCAGG
>JAFEEF010000088.1:0-11834 GCA_018241265.1 Pseudomonadota bacterium
CACCACTTCCTGGGACATCAACGCCATTCGTCTGAAGGGGCCTCGGGTCTCTAGCCACACCCACCACTCTCATGGCTGGTGTTGGGCCCTCTTCTTTGGTTCCTTTCTTCTGGGCCAGCAGAAGAAAGGGACTCGCCTGCCGGGCGAATTCCGGCGGGCTCTTGCGCCCAGCGACAACGTGGCACGAAGCCGAAAGCGCCTTACCCACAACCCACGTTTTTCCGCGATCGCCGCGCACCGACAGAGGCATGGGAGGCCGTCAGCGCTGGCGCGGCTGTTGCAGCAGCTGCTGCTGCGACTTCGGCCGCTGCGCCACCTGCACCTGCACATCGAGCGCGCGATCGCCGCGCTGCACCGCGATCGTCGCGGTATCGTGCGGTTTCAGCGCCGCCACCGCGTTGAGCAGCTGTGCGGTATTGGTGACCGGCGTGCCGGCGATCTTCACGACGACGTCGCCCGGCGCGATGCCGCCGCGGCTCGCCGGGCCGCTCTGCAGCACGCCGGTGATGAGCACGCCCTGGCGGATCGGCAGGTGCAGCGACTCGGCGATCTCGGGCGTCAGGTCGCGCGGCTCGACGCCGATCCAGCCGCGCACCACCTGGCCGTCGCGGATCAGGCTTTCCATGACCTGGCGCGCGGTGCTCGCCGGAATGGCGAAGCCGATGCCCATGCTGCCGCCGCTGCGCGAGAAGATCGCGGTGTTGATGCCGAGCAGGTTGCCGTCGAGATCGACCAGCGCGCCGCCCGAGTTGCCGGGGTTGATCGCGGCGTCGGTCTGGATGAAGTTCTCGAAGGTGTTGATGCCGAGCTGGCTGCGTCCGAGCGCGCTGACGATGCCCGACGTGACGGTCTGGCCGACGCCGAACGGATTGCCGATCGCCAGCACGATGTCGCCGACCTGGAGCCGATCGACGTTGCCGAACGCGATCACCGGCAGCCGGTCGAGCTCGATCTTCAGCACCGCGACGTCCGACTCCGGATCGGCGCCGACGACCTTGGCGCGCGAGCGCCGCCCGTCGAGCAGCAGCACCTCGATGTCGTCTGCACCGTCGATCACGTGGTTGTTGGTGACGAGGTAGCCCTCGCTCGAGACGATCACGCCCGAGCCGAGACCGACCTGCGGCTCCTGCTGCTGGCGCGACCGGTCGCCGAAGAAGAACTGAAACATCGGATCGTCGGACTGCTGCGAGCGCGGCGGTGCCTTGCTCGCGGCGATGCTGACGACCGCCGGCGACGCGCGCCGCGCTGCGGCGGCATAGCTCGTGGCCGCGCCGGGCGGCGCCAGGCGTGCCGGCTGGATGTCGGGCGCCGTGGCGACGATCGGGAACTGCGCGGCGCTGCGCCGCGGCAGCCAGTCGGGCTTCAGGGTCGCGACGACGAACAGCACGGCCACCGCGACGGTGACGGCCTGCGAGAAAAGGAGCCAGGTCTTGCGCATGAGGGAAGGCGTCAGGGATAGCCCGGATTATCAACCCCGCATCGAGGGCCGTCCCGTGGCGCCGACAATCGCGGCATGCAGCCCGACCCCACCGCCTCGCCGCTCGCCGTCACGATGGGAGATGCCTGCGGCATCGGCCCCGAGATCATCGCCAAGCTGTTCCGCACCGGGCTGTCCGATGCGCTGGTGCTGGGCGACGTCGGCGTGCTGCGGCGTGCGGTCGAGGCGACCGGCGGCGGGCTCGTCGTGGCGCGCATCGAGACGCCGGGCGATCTGGCCGAGGTGCCGCCGGGCGGCCTGCCGGTGATCGAGCCGGCGGGGCTGCCGCCCGATCTGGCCGCGCTGCCGCTCGGCCGCATCGACGCACGCGCCGGCGCGGCCGCCGCCCGCTGCATCGAGGAAGCGGTGTCGCTGGCGCGCAGCGGTGCGGTCGCCGGCATCGTCACGGCGCCGATCCACAAGGAAGCGCTCGCCGCCGCCGGCATCGCCTATCCGGGTCATACCGAGATGCTGCAGGCGCTGGCTGCCGGACCGGGCGCCGCGACGCCGCCGGTGCGCATGATGCTCGCCAACGACGAGCTGCGCACCGTGCTGGTCACGATCCACATGGCACTGCGCCGCGCGATCGACGCGGTGACCTACGACGCGGTGCTCGAGACGATCCGCATCGCGCACGCCGCGGCCGCGCGCTGGGGCCGGCCGCGGCCGCGCATCGCGGTGGCGGGGCTCAATCCGCACGCCGGCGAGGGCGGCCTGTTCGGCGACGAGGAGCGGACGATCATCGAGCCGGCAGTCGCGGCGGCGCGACGCCTCGGCATCGACGCATCCGGGCCGTTTGCGCCGGACACTGTCTTCATGCGTGCGCGCGACGCGGCCGGGCATCCGGGCGAGTTCGACATCGTCGTCGCGATGACGCACGACCACGGCCTCATTCCGGTCAAGTACCTCGGCGTCGAGCATGGCGTCAACGTGACGCTGGGCCTGCCGTTCGTGCGCACGAGCCCCGATCACGGCACCGCGTTCGACATCGCCGGCACCGGTCGCGCCGACCCGTCGAGTCTGGCAGCGGCTGTGCTGATGGCGCGCCGGTTCGCGTCAGTGCCGGGTGTTGCCGCGTAGCGCCGCGAGCTGCCTGCGCGCGCGCTGCGTCGCGCGCTCCATCAGGTAGGCGCTCTCGACCGCGCGCAAGCGGCCGGTCTCGCACATGCGCGACAGCATGCGCGAGGTCATCGAGATCGTCTCCTGATGCTTCTTGCCGTGCGTGAAGACGAAGAACGTTCGGCCGGCGCTGACGTGCGCGAGGCGCACCTTCTGCCATTCGTCCTTGAGGTGCATCTGGTAGGCGAAGCCGAGCTTGATGTGGTCGATGAGCTGCGGCCCGCGCGACGGCTCGTCGCTGCTCGGCTCGCCGGCATCGAGGTGGATGTCGATGCCGAGGTCTAGCGTTTCCGCGCCGGCAGCGGTGTCCTGGAACGCACCGTTGCTCGTCGCGGCCGGCTCGTCGGTCGCGGCGGCGCCGAGATCGATGTCGACGCTCACCGGGCCGGCCCAGTCGACGGCCGCTTCGGGCACGAAGCCGACCCGGGCGGCCTCTTCCTTGGAGAAGCGCTGCTCGATGACCGCTTCGTCGATCTCGGGCGGCGGATCGGCCGGCGACAGCGACTCGGTGCCCGGGACCGGCACGGCGAAGATGGCCTCGAGCTGCTTGGCCATCATGTTGTAGTCGAGCTCGGACATCGGCGTGCCCTTGAGCGACTCGGCATGCGCCGGCAGCAACTGCGCGAAGAACGCGCGCTGTGCGGCTTCCGGCCAGCCGATCTGCTGCAGGCCTTCGTTCAGATCCTTCATCAGCGCCGGCAACTGCATCAGGAACTTCTTGCGCAGGATCGGCGAGCCCTTGGGCTGCACGCTCATCACGAGATCGCGGCCGACGCGCCGGTAGCGCTGCGTGCGCTCGGCGGCGGGGCCTTCGCGCCGCACCGCGACCACGAGTGCCTGGCTCCAGACCTGCGCCAGGAAGTCGCGCAGGTAAGGCGGCAGCGAGATCGGTGCGAGCGCCGCCTGCAGCTGCATCAGGTAGCGCTGCTGGATGCGCAGCTCCGATTCCTTGCCGTCGAGCGTCGCGACCGCGTTGCTCTGGCGCACCGCGCCGCCCTGGGTCTGCTCGGCGATGAAGACCTCGAGCTCGGCGAGCTTGGCGGCATAGAGCTCGATCTGGTCGAAGTCGCCTTCGACGATGTCCTGCACCAGCGAGCGCACGCGCGTGAGCAGCTCCTTGCCGGGACCGTCGTCGAAGTCGTCGAAGGCACAGGCGAGCGACGCGATGCGGTTGACGAAGCGGCGCACCGGATGGCGCCGCGACGAGAAGAAGGTCGGGTCGTGCAGCGCGACACGCAGCACCGGCAGCTGCAACCGCGCGATCTGGCGCGCCATCTGCGGCGGCACGCGGCTGTCGGAGAGGATCTGGTCGAACAGGCTGCCGACCACGTCGATCACCATGTGATCGAGCTGGCCGGTCGACGCCCGCATCAGCTCGTCGCGGTGCGCGCGGATCAGGTTCGGCGCCATCAGGCCGGCGCCGTAGCCGGCGTCGTATCCCGTCCCGTAGCCGGCACCCGAAGGCGGTCCCGACAAGCTGCCGCCGCTGCGCCGGAAGTCGCCGCGCTGGCTGGTCGACGGACCGCTGTCGTGCGTGCCGGGCAGCGCGTCGAGTTCGCCGGGGCGGCTCGCGATGGCGGTGAGGCGTCGCAGCAGCACCATCAGCTGCGCGTCCGCCGCGCTGGTGGCGCGCGCGCCGGTCTGCTGCCATCCGCTGCCGAGGCCGGCGCGCTGCGTGCTGCGCGGGCCGTAGCCGGATGCGGGATGGCCGGGGCCCGGGCCCTGGGCCGCCGGTGCATAGCCGGCACCGAGGCCTGTGCCAGGCTCGGCGCCGGCCAGCGACTCGCTGCCGAAGTCGCTGCTGTGCGAACGCGTCGAGCTGAGCGTGCCGTAGCCCGAATTGAAGCCGGGCAGCAGGTTGCCCGGGCCTTCGACGCCGCGGACCGTCAGGCCGAGCGGCTGCACGCCGCGTGCCTGCAGGTCGGCGAGGATCTGCGCATAGCAGGCAGACATCGCGCGCGCCATCGCCTGGCCGAGATCGCGCGACAGCAGCTTGCGCGCTTCGGCGTCCTCGGACACCGCCTCGATCGAGCGGTACAGCGCCGCGCCGATGATTTCGGCGCGCAGCGGATTGCGATCCGGCTCGGCGCGCCCGGTCTGCAGCAGCGCGCCCATGTAGGCGCCGAGTTCGCGCAGTTCGGCCTCGCATTCGTGCGCGATCGTCTGGCCGATGCGGTCGGCGTACATGCGCTCTTCGACCTCGTGGTCGTCCACGAGACTGAGCGTCTGCCAGTCGGCATTCGCGAGGCTGCGCCGGGCCGGCGCGCGCGGTGCGATCTCCTGCTGCACCTTCTCGCGCAAGGTGTCGCGAAACACGATCTGGAACGTGCCCATGTTGCGCCGCAGTTCGAACTGCGACGAATTGAGCAGGTCGCGCTCGTGGATGCGCGTGGTCGACTGGGCCGACGCGCCGAGCGCGTCCGACACCCGGCCCGCGACGGCCGACAGCGTGGTCTGGATCGCGTGCAGGGCCGCATCGATGGCGGCAGGCGGGCGGGATTCGGAGGCAGGGATCATCTTGCGCACGTCCGCGCGTGTCGTGCCTTCGGCAGATCAGGTCGCGAGACTGGGGCCGACGATACAAAGTATGACGGCAAAGAAAGGGCGGAACACCGCCCTTCTGCGACTTGGGTCACATTCCCGCGCCAGGGTGTGCGGAAAATGTGTATCTCGATGTAGGCCGGGCGCGTGCGAAACCGGGCGCGCCCGCGCCTCGATCACCTCTGCTTGAGGCTGTCGCGGATCTCGCGCAGCAGCACGACGTCTTCCGGCGGGGCGGCGGGCGCAGCCGGCGGCGGCGTTTGCTTCAGCCGGTTCACCTGCTTGACCATCATGAAGATGATGAACGCCAGGATGATGAAGTTGATCGCCACGGTGATGAAGTTGCCGTAAGCGAACAGCGGCACGCCGGCCTTGGTCAACGCTTCGTACGTCATCGGCCCGTTGTAGCCGGCCGGCGGACTCGCCAGCATGATGAAGTAGTTCGAGAAGTCGAGCCCGCCGACTACGCGGCCGACGACCGGCATGATGAGATCCTTCACGACCGAATCGACGATCTTGCCGAACGCGGCGCCGATGATGACGCCGACCGCGAGGTCGACGACGTTGCCCTTCATCGCGAATTGCTTGAACTCGGCTGCAAGTCCCATCTGATTGCTCCTGTGTGTTGAGTGCAAGAAGGCGGAGGCTCTGCGGGCTCTTTGCCAAGAGGCGCACCGCGGCGCGAGTCTAGCGGTGATGCCCGGTGATGCGCGGCGATGCGCGGCCCGGCCGGAACGGCTTGACACGTCCGCTAGAATTCCAGGTTGACCCCGAACCGACGCATATCCGAGGACTCCATCCCCATGAGCGTGAGCGACCAGAAGATCGACAGCGGCAAGCGCACCTGGATCATCGCATCGAGCTGTGTCGGTGCGGTCGGTGCCGTCACGACGGCCGTCCCGTTCGTCAGCAGCTTCGAGCCGTCCGAGCGCGCGCGCGCCGCGGGCGCCCCGGTCGAGGCCGACATCAGCGCGCTCCAGCCGGGCCAGAAGATGACGGTCGAGTGGCGCGGCAAGCCGGTCTGGATCGTGCGTCGCACGAAGGAGCAGCTCGACGAGCTGCCCAAGAACGACGCCAACCTGGCCGATCCGAAGTCGCAACGCACCGCCTTTTCGACGACGCCCGAGTTCGCGCGCAACGACTGGCGCTCGCTGAAGCCCGAGTACCTCGTCGTGATCGGCATCTGCACGCACCTCGGCTGCTCGCCGGGCGACAAGTTCACGCCCGGTCCGCAGCCGTCGCTGCCGAGCGACTGGCCGGGCGGCTTCCTCTGCCCGTGCCACGGCTCGACCTTCGACATGTCCGGCCGCGTCTTCAAGGACAAGCCGGCGCCGGACAATCTCGAAGTGCCGCCCTACTACTACATGTCGGACACGCGCCTGCTGATCGGCGAAGAGAAGAAGGCCTGAAGAACCTGACGCATGGCCCTGACCGCGCCGCGCAAGACCCGATTGCATACGAGGACCACTGGAGCCCGACCCCATGGCTGAATTCCGTGCAGCGCCCGCCAACGCCTCGGCGGGGCAGAAGCTGGTGACGTGGATCGACAACCGCTTCCCGCTCACCAAGCTCTACAACGAGCACATGGCGGAGTACTACGCGCCGAAGAACTTCAACTTCTGGTACGTGTTCGGGTCGCTCGCGATGCTCGTGCTGGTGATCCAGATCCTCACCGGCATCTTCCTCGTGATGCACTACAAGCCCGATGCCGCGCTCGCGTTCGCGTCGGTCGAGTACATCATGCGCGACGTGCCGTGGGGCTGGCTGATCCGCTACATGCACTCGACGGGCGCGAGCGCGTTCTTCATCGTCGTCTACCTGCACATGTTCCGCGGGCTGCTGTACGGCAGCTACCGCAAGCCGCGCGAATTGGTCTGGCTGTTCGGCTGCGGCATCTTCCTGTGCCTGATGGCCGAGGCCTTCATGGGCTACCTGCTGCCCTGGGGCCAGATGAGCTACTGGGGCGCGCAGGTCATCGTGAACCTGTTCTCCGCGGTGCCGTTCGTCGGCAACGACCTGTCGCTGCTGATCCGCGGCGACTACGTGGTCGGCGACGCGACGCTGAACCGCTTCTTCAGCTTCCACGTGATCGCGGTGCCGCTGGTGCTGCTGGGCCTCGTCGCGGCGCACATCATCGCGCTGCATGAAGTCGGCTCGAACAACCCAGACGGCGTGGAGATCAAGGCGAAGAAGGATGCGAAGGGCATCCCGCTCGACGGCATCCCGTTCCAGCCGTACTACACCGTGCACGACATCTACGCCGTCTGCGTGTTCCTGTTCGTGTTCAGCTTCGTGCTGTTCTTCATGCCCGAAGGTGGCGGCTACTTCCTCGAGTCGAACAACTTCATCGAAGCCAATCCGCTGAAGACGCCGCCGCACATCGCGCCGGTCTGGTACTTCACGCCGTTCTATTCGATGCTGCGCGCGACCACCGATCCGATGGTCAACATCCTGTGCGGCATCGTCGGGCTGTCCGGCGTGATGGCGCTGCTGCGCGGCGGCTTTTCGGCCACCGGCAAGATGGTCGTGGCCGTGGCCGCGATCTTCGCGGTGCTGCTGCTGAAGACTTTCGACGCGAAGTTCTGGGGCGTCGTCGTGATGGGCGGCGCGGTCATCACGCTGTTCTTCCTGCCCTGGCTCGACCGGAGTCTCGCCAAGTCGATCCGCTACCGCCCGGGCTGGCACAAGGCGGTCTACGGCATCTTCGTCGCGTTCTTCCTCGTGCTCGGCTACCTCGGCTCGCAGCCGCCATCGGTCGCCGGCAACGTGATCTCGCAGATCGGCACGATCGTCTACTTCGGCTTCTTTCTGCTGATGCCGTGGTGGAGCCGCATGGGCACCTTCAAGCCGGTGCCCGATCGCGTGACCTACACCGCCCATTGAGTCCGACGACGATGCTGCCGGAGTCCCCGCTGATGAAGAAAATCCTTTACGCCCTCCTCGTCGCCGGTGCGGCGCTGCTCGGCCTCGCGAACAGCGCGCAGGCCGAGGAAGGCTACCCGTGGGACCATTTCCCGCAGGAGAAGACCACCGACATGGCGGCGCTGCAGAACGGCGCGCGGCTGTTCGTCAACTACTGCCTGAACTGTCACTCGGCCAACTACATGCGCTACAACCGCATGCACGACATCGGCCTCACCGACGACGAGATCAAGAAGAACCTGCTGTTCGCGAGCGAGAAGGTCGGCGACACGATGCGGATCGCGCTCGATCCGAAGCAGGCGAAGGAGTGGCTCGCGGCGCAGCCGCCCGACCTGTCGGTGATCGCACGCTCGCGCACCGAAGCCGGCAAGGGCAGCGGCGCGGACTACCTCTACACCTACCTGCGCACCTACTACCGCGATCCGGCCAAGCCGACCGGCTGGAACAACCTCGCGTTCCCCGACGTCGCGATGCCCAATCCGCTGTGGGAACTGCAGGGCCAGCGCACCGCCAAGTTCGTCGAGGAGAAGGATCCGCACGATCCCGCGGTCGTCGAGCGGCGCTTCGAAGGTTTCGAGACGGTGTCGCCCGGCAAGCTCGACGAGCAGCAGTTCAACGAGCAGGTCGCCGACCTCGTCGCCTACCTCGAATGGATGGGCGAGCCGTCGCACGCCAAGCGCATCCAGGTCGGCGTCTGGGTGCTGTTGTTCCTCGGCGTGCTGATCGTCATGACCTGGCGCCTGAACGCCGCCTACTGGAAGGACGTGAAGTAGCGCGGGCGGTCGCGCTCCACGCGCGGCCGCCGTCGGATCGCCGCCGTCCGCCACCCCAACCCGGGCACTCGACCCGGGCTTTTAGTTTTCAGTCCGAGCTTTTAGTTTTCAGTCCGAGATAGCAAGGGAGCCGCCACCATGATGGTGCTTTACTCCGGAACCACCGATCCTTATTCGCACCGCTGCCGCTTCGTGCTGTTCGAAAAGGGCATGGATTTCGAAATCCGCGATGTCGACCTCTTCGCCAAGCCCGAGGACATCGCGCTGATGAACCCGTACAACGAGGTGCCCATCCTCGTCGAGCGCGACCTGATCCTCTACGAGTCGCACATCATCAACGAATACATCGACGAGCGCTTCCCGCATCCGCAGCTCATGCCCGGCGATCCGGTGGCGCGCGCGCGGGTGCGGCTGTTCCTCTTCAACTTCGAGAAGGAGCTGTTCGCGCACGTCAACGTGCTCGAAGGGCGCGGCATCAAGGGCACCGACAAGCAGCTCGAGAAGGCGCGCTCGCAGATCCGCGACCGCCTGACGCAGCTCGCGCCGATCTTCCTGAAGAACAAGTACATGCTGGGCGACGACTTCTCGATGCTCGACGTGGCGATCGCGCCGCTCTTGTGGCGCCTCGACTACTACGGCATCGACATGTCGAAGAACGCGGTGCCGCTGCTCAAGTACGCCGAGCGCATCTTCTCGCGGCCGGCCTATATCGAAGCGCTGACGCCGTCCGAAAAGGTCATGCGCAAGTAGAGTCTTGCGCGCCTGCCCACGCAGGCCTACTCTCGCACGCTGGCATGAGTACCTCTCCAATCGCTCCTGCGGGCACGTCGACGCGCCCGTACCTGATCCGCGCGCTGCACGACTGGTGTACCGACAACGGCTTCACGCCGTATCTGGCGGTCTACGTCGATGTGCGGGTGCAGGTGCCGACCGAGTACGTCAAGAACAACGAGATCGTGCTCAACGTCAGCTTCGAGGCGACGAGCGCGCTGCGCCTGGGCAACGACACGATCGAGTTCAAGGCGCGCTTCGGCGGCACCTCGCGCGACATCGTCGTGCCGATCGACCATGTGATCGCGATCTATGCGCGCGAGAACGGGCAGGGCATGGCGTTCCCGATGCCGACGGAAGGGTCCGGCGCGGCCGCGCCCATCGGCGGTGGCGCGGAGTCCGCTGCTCCCATGGTCCGTGCGCCCAAGCTCACGCTGACGACCGACATGCCGCCGTCTCCGAAGACCGACGATCCGCCGCCCGAGCCGCCGTCCGGCGGACGCCCGTCGCTCAAGCGCGTCAAGTAGCCGCGGCCGACTCTTATACTGGTCCGCCCGTCGCCGGCGCACCCGCGACGGCATGCCGGCTTAGCTCAGTTGGTAGAGCACCCGCCTTGTAAGCGGAAGGTCGTCAGTTCGATTCTGACAGCCGGCACCAGACGCTCCGAAGCCGTCGGCCGGGCGTCCGAATTCCGGCGATCGTCGCTACTCCCCGTTCGTCGGGGCGCCTTCCGGGCGCCGGTTGTCCGCGGCGACTCCCGGACAGCCCGGCTTCAATTCGCTCAGCGGCGCATGGACGACCCGGCGCGGATCGGACACGACGGTGAGCCATGCCATCGGCGTGCGGCCCCAATCGGACGCCAGTTGCCGTACCTCGAGGCACAGCACGTCGGTTGTTCCCGGGGCGGTGTATGACACGAGCACCCCCGCGACGATGTTCGCAATCGCAGTGACCATCGCTGCTCCTCTGACGAGCCCGCGGCGGAATCGCTCCGGCGGGCATTTGGATGCCGGCTTCGACGAAGGCCGGTTGCATCTACTGTGCCACTCGCAGTGTGCCCCGCGTGTGACCGAGTTGTATCGGAGTCGTTTGCACTTGTGTCAGCGCAGCACCTTGATCCGGATCGCCGCGACCGGCCGGCCCTGCTCGCGCAGCACGGCTTCGAGCCGTGGCTGGAGCTGGCGCAGCTTGGCGGCCACGGCGGCATTCGCCGCCAGCAGCGACCAGCCGGTGTCGTCGAGCGGACCGGGCCGCACGTGCGCCGCCAGCGCTGCCGGCAGCACGACGCGGATCGCTTCGTAACGGGCGTTGGACTCGCGTATCCGTTCGCGCAGCAACTCGAGCGGCGTACTCCGTGCGAGCGCATCGACCATGCGGAGCGCGTCGGGGGTGACGGGCGTGGGGCGGCTCACGGCGCCAGTGTAGGTGCCCGGCCGTTCGTCCGGCGTAGGGCAGGCGCTGCTCGACAAAAGGGCGAATGGTAAAGTCTCGCCTTTTCCGGCCGGACGAGGCGGGCCAGGGTCGCCCGCCGGCTGGCGCCAGACCGATTCGAGCGTTCCGGGCTCCGTGGGGGCCTTTTGAACGGCGCTGGCGCCCGCAATTCATGCGGATTGCCGCGCCGCCGGGCTCACTCGAGACGAATGGGCTGGGAGTTGCGCGCGCCGCCGCTCCCGAGCCTCCAACACCGACGTCGCATGTTGCCCAAGCTTCTCACCTCGATCTTCGGTAGCCGCAACGACCGCCTGCTGAAGCAGTACCGCCAGGTCGTCGCCAAGGTCAACGCACTGGAAACGCAGTTCGAGACGCTCGACGATGCGGCGCTGCAGGCCAAGACCGGCGAGTTCCGCACCCGCATCGCCGGCGGCGAAACGCTCGACCAGTTGCTGCCCGAGGCGTTCGCCGCCGTGCGCGAAGGCAGCAAGCGCGTGCTGAAGATGCGCCACTTCGACGTGCAGCTGATGGGCGGCATGGCGCTGCACAACGGCAAGATCGGCGAAATGCGCACCGGTGAAGGCAAGACGCTGATGGCGACCTTGCCGGTCTACCTGAATGCGCTGGCCGGCAAGGGCGTGCACGTCGTCACCGTGAACGACTACCTCGCGAGCCGCGACGCCGAATGGATGGGCCGGCTCTACAACTTCCTCGGCTTGTCGGTCGGCGTGAACCTGCCGCAGATGTCGCGCCCGCAGAAGCAGGAAGCCTATGCGGCCGACGTCACCTACGGCACCAAC
>JAFEEF010000088.1:11899-12046 GCA_018241265.1 Pseudomonadota bacterium
ATCCTGATCGACGAGGCGCGCACGCCGCTCATCATCAGCGGCCAGGCCGAGGATCACACCGCCGTCTACCTCTCCATCAACAAGGTGGTGCCGCTGCTCACGCGCCAGGAGGGCGAGGCCGATCCGCGCACCGGCGAGGGCGTGACC
>JAFEEF010000089.1:0-175 GCA_018241265.1 Pseudomonadota bacterium
GTAGTAGGTCAGCCAGATCGCGCCTTGCGGCGGCACGACGTCGTCGTAGCGGTCCTTGCGGTAGCCGAGCACCGCGTCGTGCCACTTGCGGTAGGCCGCCGAGCCGGGCTTGGCGAGCGCGTTGTTCGCGCCTACCGTCTGCACCGAATGCTGCGGGCCGAACTCCCAGCGCAGG
>JAFEEF010000089.1:212-7447 GCA_018241265.1 Pseudomonadota bacterium
GGTCTTCCAGTTGTAGTTGCACTCGTGGATCTGCGCGTGGTCGAACACGTAGCCGCTGAAGTCGAGCTCGCGCCCGGGGCCGAGGCGCGCCAGGTCGGCGCCCACGCTGCGGCCGGGGCCGGCACCTTCGAACAGCAGGCCGTTCCACTCCTGCAGCGGATAGTTCCCGAGGTTCAGGCACGGGTCGTCCTGGAAGTGCGGCGCACCGATCAACCGGCCGTGCAGGTCGTAGGTCCAGCGGTGCAGCGGGCAGACGATGGCGCCGTCGCGGTGGCCCCGGCCCTGCAGCATCACCGCCTGGCGATGCCGGCAGACGTTGGAGATCAGTTCCACGCCGCCGGCCGTGCGCACCAGCGCGCGGCCTTCGCCCTCCTGGGGCAGCGTATGGAAATCGCCGACCTCGGGCACGGCGAGCGCATGCCCGACGTAGCGCGGCCCGGCACGGAAGAGCCTGCGGACCTCGCGGTCGTGCAGCTCGGGATCGAAGTAGGCGGTGACTGGAAGTTGCGAGCGACTGCGCTCCAAGGCTTCAAGGGTGTCACTCAGATCGGACATGATCCCCTGGGTCTCCTTTACGCGTACTGACGCGCGTACCGACGCGAACCGAACCACGAACCATGCGTCGTCGCGCATGGAGCCGGGCCGCCGCGTGCGTTGGGGGCGGGCAGCGGGGCGGGCGATTGTACCCGCGGGTTTCGACGCCGCCGGCGCGGCGCAATTCGGGGCTCCCGGCGCGACGGATGGCCCGACTACAATCGCGGGTTAACGAGAACGACATGGCAAAGACAACCCCGGCGCCCGCAGGTGTGCCTGCCACTTACGAAGCCGCGCTGGCCGAACTGGAAGGCTTGGTCGCCGCCATGGAGGGCGGGCAGATGCCGCTCGACGGCCTGCTCGATGCTTACCGTCGAGGCACCGAACTGCTGACCTTCTGCCGCGGGCGCCTCGAAGCGGTCGAGCAGCAGGTCAAGGTGCTCGAGGACGGGCAACTCAAGCCGTGGGTCGCGGCACCATGAACCGCACCGAATTCGATGCCTGGATGCAGTCCGAGACCGACGCTGTCGAGGCGTCGCTCGAGGCCTGGGTGCCGCCCGATGCGCCGGCCGCGCTCGGCGTGGCGATGCGCTACGGCGTCCTCGACGGCGGCAAGCGCATCCGCCCGCTGCTCGTGCTGGCCGCGGCCTCCGCAGTGCACGGCCTGCGCGCTGCGGCGCTGCGCGCGGCCTGCGCGGTCGAGCTGATCCATGCCTACTCGCTGGTTCACGACGACATGCCGTGCATGGACGACGACGTCCTGCGGCGCGGCAAGCCGACCGTGCACGTGCAGTTCGGCGAAGCCCAGGCGATGCTCGCCGGCGATGCGATGCAGGCGCTGGCGTTCGAAGTGCTGACGCCGGCCCCGGAGATCGTGCCGCCGGCGCTGCAGGCGCGGCTTTGCGCGCTGCTCGCGCGCGCGGCCGGCTACAACGGCATGGCCGGCGGCCAGGCGATCGACCTCGCGAGCATCGGCAAGCCGCTCGACGAGCGCACCCTGCGCGACATGCACCACCGCAAGACCGGCGCGCTGCTGCAGGCCAGCGTGCTGATGGGCGCGGCCTGCAGCAGCGAGGTCAGCGCGGCGCAGTGGTCGGCACTGTCCGACTACGGCGATGCGCTCGGCCTCGCATTCCAGGTCGTCGACGACATCCTCGACGTGACCCAGGCGTCCGAGACGCTGGGCAAGACCGCGGGCAAGGACCTCGACAACAACAAGCCGACCTACGTCACCGTGCTCGGCCTGGACGCCGCGCGCCGCCATGCGAACGAGCTGCGCGACGTGGCCCAGGCCGCGCTCGCCAGAAGCGGGCTGCACGATGCCGCGTGGCTGAGCGTGCTGGCCGACCGTGTCGTCGACCGCGAAAACTGAGCTGCACGATGAACCACCACCCCTTGCTCGAGACCATACAGACGCCGGCCGACCTGCGCCGCCTGTCGCGCATCGAGCTGAAGCAACTCGCCGGCGAACTGCGCGACTACGTGCTGCAGAGCGTGTCGCGCACCGGTGGCCACCTGTCGTCCAACCTCGGCACGGTCGAGCTGACGATCGCGGTCCACTACGTGTTCGACACGCCGCACGATCGCATCGTCTGGGACGTCGGCCACCAGACCTATCCGCACAAGATCCTGACCGGCCGGCGCGATCGCATGGCCACGTTGAAGCAGCTCGGCGGCATCTCCGGCTTCCCGCGCCGCGAAGAGAGCGAATACGACACCTTCGGCACGGCGCACTCGTCGACCTCGATCTCGGCCGCGCTCGGCATGTCGGTGGCCGCGCGCATGAAGGGCGAGCAGCGGCGCGCCGTCGCGATCATCGGCGACGGCGCATTGACCGGCGGCATGGCGTTCGAGGCGCTGAACAACGCCGGCTTCCCGCACACCGGCCGGCAGGCCGACATGCTGGTGATCCTGAACGACAACGACATGTCGATCTCGCCGCCGGTCGGCGCGCTCAACCGCCATCTCGCGCGGCTGATGAGCGGCAAGTTCTACGCCGCGGCGCGCGACACCGCCAAGTCGGTGCTGAAGAACGCGCCGCCGCTGTTCGAGCTGGCGCGCCGCTTCGAGGAGCATGCCAAGGGCATGGTCGTGCCGGGCACGATCTTCGAGGAGTTCGGCTTCAACTACGTCGGACCGATCGACGGCCACGACCTCGACTCGCTGATCCCGACGCTCGAGAACCTGCGCGACCTGAAAGGCCCGCAGTTCCTGCACGTCGTGACCAAGAAGGGCTACGGCTACAAGCTCGCCGAAGCCGATCCGGTCGCCTACCACGGGCCGGGCAAGTTCGATCCGGCGCACGGCCTCGTGAAGTCGGGCGGCCCGGCCAAGGTGACGTTCACGCAGGTGTTCGGCGACTGGCTGTGCGACATGGCCGCCAAGGACGAGCGCCTCGTCGGCATCACGCCGGCGATGCGCGAAGGCTCCGGCATGGTCGAGTTCGAGCGGCGCTATCCCAAGCGCTACCACGACGTAGGCATCGCCGAGCAGCATGCGATCACGTTCGCGGCAGGCCTCGCCTGCGAAGGCGTCAAGCCGGTCGTCGCGATCTACTCGACCTTCCTGCAGCGCGGCTACGACCAGCTGATCCACGACGTCGCGATCCAGAACCTGCCGGTGCTGTTCGCGCTCGACCGCGCCGGCCTCGTCGGTGCCGACGGCGCGACCCATGCCGGCGCCTACGACATCGCCTACCTGCGCTGCATACCGAACATGAGCGTGCTGACGCCGGCCGACGAGAACGAATGCCGGCAGGCGCTCTACACCGCCTTCCTGCAAGACCACCCGACGGCCGTGCGCTATCCGCGCGGCAGCGGCGCGGGCGTCGCGGTCGAGGCCCGGATGACGGCGCTGCCGTGGGGCAAGGGCGAGTTGCGCCGGCAGGGCAAGCGCATCGCGATCCTCGCGTTCGGCACCCTGCTGTATCCGGCGCTGGCCGCGGCCGAGCGGCTCGACGCGACGGTGGCCAACATGCGCTTCGCCAAGCCGCTGGACAGCGCGCTCGTCACCAAGCTGGCGACCAGCCACGAGGCGATCGTGACGATCGAGGAAGGCGCGGTGATGGGCGGCGCCGGTTCGGCGGTGCTCGAGGCGCTCGCCGCCGCCGGCATCGCGACGCCGGTCCTGTCGCTCGGCCTGCCCGACAAGTTCATCGAGCACGGCGATCCGGCCAAGCTGCTGTCGTCGTGCGGGCTCGATGCCGCGGGCATCGAGCAGGCGATCCTGAAGCGCTTCGGCGCGAAACCGGCACTGGTGCGCTCGGCGGCGGCGCGGTGAACCGGTTCGAACGCTGCGTTCAAGACCTTGGTGCTGCGCGGCCGGCACCGAGCTGGCATGCTCCGGCACAGAAGCTTGCTGCCCGATGACTTCCATGAGCAACCTGAAAGACGCGCTGCACATCCCCGACACGCAGGGCGCGAAGGACGAGCGCCACGTCGCGATCCAGCGCGTCGGCATCAAGAGCGTGCGCTATCCGCTGCAGCTGCGCCTCGGCAAGGCGGTGTTCGGCACGGTCGGCGTCTGGACGCTCGACGTCGCGCTGCCGGCCGAGCAGAAGGGCACGCACATGTCGCGCTTCGTGGCGTGGCTGGACGCGCTCGAGGCGCCGCTCGATGCCGCCGAGCTGCGCACGCAGATGCGCACGATGCTCGACAAGCTGCATGCCGACGAAGGCCGCATCGAGGTGCGCTTCCCGTTCTTCCTGCGCAAGCGCGCGCCGGTCTCGGGCGTCGAAAGCCTGCTCGACTATGAAGGCGCCTGGATCGCCGAGACGCGCGCCGGCACGACGACCATCTGGGCCGAAGTGGCGGTGCCGGTCAAGTCGCTCTGCCCGTGCTCGAAGGAGATCTCCGACTACGGCGCGCACAACCAGCGCTCCAGCGTGACGATCCGCGTCGAGCTGCTCGACGACGTCGCCTGGGGAGAGCTGGTGCGCTTCGCCGAGGACTCCGCCTCCAGCGAGCTGTGGCCCATGCTCAAGCGCGCCGACGAGAAGTGGGTCACCGAGCGCGCCTACGAGAACCCCAAGTTCGTCGAGGACATGGTGCGCGACGTCGCGATCCTGCTGTCGGCCGACGCCCGCATCGGCCGCTACAGCGTCGACGTCGAGAACTTCGAGTCGATCCACAACCACAGCGCGTACGCTCGCATCGAGCGGGCGTAGGCGGCGCGCGGACGGCGCCGGATAGGCAGATCAACGCGACGATCGCTTCGGTGCCGTAGCCGACGGCTTCTGAGGGTTGGAACCCGTGCGGGCACGCACCGCATCCCGCAACAGGTACTCGACCTGCGCATTGACGCTGCGCAACTCGGCCGCGGCGAGGCGTTCGATCTCGGACCAGAGCTGCGGATCGATGCGCAGCAGGAAGGATTTCTTGTCGGGGCTGGCCACTGATGCGTCAGGGCAAGGTCCGGAAGCGCCGTCGCAGCGCGAGGCGCCAGGCGATCAGCGCGATGCCGAACAACAGCCCGCCCGCCACCAACGAGGGCATCGGCAGGTGCGGCGGCTGATGTCGGTTCGCGTCGATTGCAAGGGCATGCACGAACGCCAGAAAGAGCGTCAGCATGCAGCCCAATCGCAGTGCATGGGTCGCGAAGTAGGTCAGCGTCTCGATCCGGCGCGGCGCGGCCAGCCAGACTTCCGGATGCGGAATCTTCGGCCTGCCGATTCGAGCGGCCAGCAAGGCCACCGAAACGACCGGCAGCGCGATGGTCCCGAGGATCATCGCGGCGAGGTAGGCCGACCTCGACGACCAGCCTTCGACCGCGCCGCTCGGGCCGAACCGGGAAGCCATCGGGTCGGGCAGCAGCGGGCCGCTCAGAACGATCGCCATCGCAGCGCCGAGCAGCGTGGCCGCAAAGACTGCCATCCACAAGGTCCGGTTCATGACCTTAGTCTCTCAAGAAACGGAACCCTCCAGAGCCGCAGAAACCGTTCGGGCTGAGCTTGTCGAAGCCCTAGCGCCAACCTCCGCGGGCCCTTCGACAGGCTCAGGGCGAACGGTATTCGGACCGGACGTTTCTTCGAGAACGCCGGGCGCGGCCACGGGCCTGGGATGCTCAAGAGAAACTGAACGGGCCGAGCTGGGATGTTCTTCGCCGTGCCCGGAGCTAGGCGCGGCAGCCCGCCGGACTCGGCCGGCAGCCGACCTACTTTCATTTGCTGGCCCAAATGAAAGTAGGCAAAGCAAAGGGCCTGAACACCAGCCATCTGGCTGCTGCCCGTTGCAACAGACCAGAGGCGGCTGATGCAGGACGGGCACGAATCGAACCCGCGAAGCGCTCTCGAACTCCCGCGAGATGAGCAGCGATCGGCTGCGACGCGTGGCACGGGTTTCCCAACAGCCGCCTCTGGTCTCCAGCCACACCCACCGCTCTGATGGCTGGTGTTGGGCCCTCTTCTTTGGTTCCTTTCTTCTGGGCCCTGCAGAAGAAAGTGACTCGCCTGCCGGGCGAATTCCGGCGGGCTCTTGCCCCCAGCGACAACGTAGAGAGAAGCCGAAGGCCTCTCACCCACACTCCGCGTTTCTCCGCCATCGCCGCGCACCGACAGGGACATGGGATGCTCTCAGTGGTACAGCGTGCCGGTATTGACCACCGGCGTGGCATCGCGGTCGGCGCACAGCACGACGAGCAGGTTGCTCACCATCGCGGCGCGGCGCTCGTCGTCGAGCTGCAGCAGGCCGCGCTCGGCCAGCCCGTTGAGCGCCAGCTCGACCATGCCGACCGCGCCTTCGACGATCTTCGTGCGGGCCGACACGACGGCTTCGGCCTGCTGGCGCCGCAGCATCGTGCCGGCGATCTCGGGCGCGTACGCGAGGTGCGACAGCTTGGCATCGACGACGACGATGCCGGCCTGCTCGAACCGGTTCTCGAGTTCGGCGCGCAAGGCCGTCGCGACCTCGTCGGTGCCCGAGCGCAGCGTCACCGCGCGCGCCTTGCCGGTGGCCGGCTCGTCGACGTCGTCGTAGGCATAGGCGAGCGCCAGATGGCGTATCGCCGACTCGGCCTGCGTCAGCACGTAGCCTTCGTAGTTGTCGACGTCGAAGATCGCCTTGGCGGTGTCGTCGATCTTCCAGACGATCGCCGCGGCGATCTCGATCGGGTTGCCGCGCAGGTCGTTGACCTTGAGCTTGTCGCTGTTGAAGTTGCGGGCTCGGACCGACACCTTCTTCTTCACGTAGAACGGATTCGCCCAGCGCAGCCCTTCGCTGCGATCGGTCCCGCGGTAGCTGCCGAACAGCAGGAACAGCGCCGCCTGGTTCGGCTGCAGCATGTAGAGCCCGCCGAAGCAGGCGATCGCGAGCAGCAGCGCGACCACGAACAGGCCGATCATCGCCGGCGACGGCCGGTCGAGCAGCAGATAGATCGGCACGCCGACCAGCAGCACGCCGACCGCGATCGCCGCAAAGCCGTTGGCGGAGGATACTGTCCGTTCCCGCGCCGCATTCCTGTCCATGGAGGTCTCCCGAGCGCCGCGACCGGTCGATCGCGGTGCTTGCAATGCGATTTCAGAGTGATATCACTTTAGGTTGCCTGGTCAGGCACGTCAAGAGGCCGGGCCTCCCATAGGCGCCTTGCTCGGGCGCCTCAAGAGAAAGCTGAACGGGCCAAGCTGGGATGCTCTTGGCCGGGTCTGAGCTTGGCGCAGCAGCCCGCCGGAATTCGCCCGGCAGGCGAGTCCCTTTCTTCTGCTGGCC
>JAFEEF010000008.1 GCA_018241265.1 Pseudomonadota bacterium
TCGGCGTTCACCCCGCCACGCGAGTGTTCATGCGGGTTGCGGGCGTTCTGCAGGGGCGACTTTGTAGTTCTCCAATAGATTTAATTGGGAGTCGCCCTGTGCAACTTCTACGCTTGTTTTAGATCGGACGCAAGATCTTGGAGGACGAAGACGATGGTTGAGAAGGCGCGGTGTGTCGAAGTCCGGTACGGCGCACTTATGCAAACTCCGCTGACGCGAGTTTGCGTGCGGCAAGGGTCGATCCCCTGCACCCCAGAGGGAGACTTTCGCGTCTCCCTGACCCTCACGACAAGAGCGTGCCGCCCATTGACCCTGCGCAAGGCGTTCCGCCTCTGCACACCTGACCAACCGTTCGCCGGTTGGATGCCGCCAAGAAGCCTTGCCTCTTGGAACTCGCGCCGAAGGTTCCGCCCTTCGGCACAGACGGGCGAGGCGTTGCCTCTGCGTACCAGCAGAGGAGCGTCCTCCGCACTTCGAGATGCACGTCTGGCATGGCAACCGTAGGCTGGTACCACGCGAGCCTGAGGCCCATCGGCCGCAGCGCCGGTCGCAGCGCCGTCGCATGTGCTGCCTACCGGACCGGCACACGCATGGCGGATGAACGCTATGCCGCGGTCCGTGACTTCTCCAGGAAGGCCGATGTCGTCACCGCGTTCACGCTTGCGCCCGATGAGGCACCGGCATGGGCGCATGACGCCGAATCGCTCTGGAATGCCGCCGAGGCGCGCGAGGCACGCAAGAACGCGCAGGTCGCCTTCGAGTGGGAAGTGGCACTCCCCAACGAGCTGACTGCGGAGCGGCGGGAGGCGATCGCGCGCGACTTCTCGTCCTGGCTCGTCGAGGAGTACGGCGTCGGCGTCACCACCGGCATCCATACCGGCGCGGAGCGCGGCAACGGCCTCAACGACCACATGCACGTCATGATGACGACGCGCGGGCTTGGCGCCGACGGCTGGGAGAAGAACAAGCTACGCGATTTCAGCACGAAGCCCGGTAGCCCGAACGCAGAGGTGACTCGCGTCCGGGAGCACATCGCCGACCTCATCAACGACGCGTTGGAGGATGCAGGCAGCGCGGATCGCGTCGATCACCGCAGCTTCGCGGCCCGCGGCATCCAACGTCAACCGACGACGCATCTGGGGCCTGCCGCGGCAGCGATGGAGCGCAAGCACATCCACGGCTCTGACCGTGGCGATATCAACCGCGAAATCATCGAAGACCGGCTCGCCTGGCAGCTCGAGCAAACTAGCCCGGAGATCACTCCGGACCTCGACGAGGAGTTCTCGCGCCGCTGGGAGGGCTGGCAGCCGCTCCGCCGATGCGAAATTCCCGAGGGGGCGTGTGCGCTGGAACGCGGTACGCCCGCGGATACCAGTGACGAGCACTATGGATGGCGGCGGTTTGTTGACCGCGTGCGCGCCTTCGCCGACCGTGCCGTCCAGTTTTGGCACGACGAGACCAGCGGAGTACCCGAGCCCGAGCGCGGCCTTGCAGCGCGCGCCTTCGATGCCGGCCGAAAGCTCTGGTCCGGCTTGAAGCACGACCGCGTGCGCGAGGCCTTCGATGGTTTGAACGACACCGCGGACCTGATCGAAGGTATATCGCAGCCCACCGGGAGCGACCCGGTCGAAGCGTTCGCGGGACGGCTTCGAGAGCGGGCTGCAGAGCTATGGCGAGACCAACATGGCACGGTCGGCGATTCCATCGAAGACGCCGTGCGGTCTTGGCAGTCGCGAGTTTCAACGCCGGCCGCGGATAACCACCAACCGGTAGCCGACGGATCTTCCCCCAGCCCCCGAGAGCCCGATGGACCGGACATCGGCTAACACCAGGAAAGCATATGGACCCCGACCTACTTGACGGCGATGAACTGGAGCACGCTCCCGGCGAAAAGGATACCCACGCATATGTCGCGACCGAAGGCCGCCGCGGTGGAGGGCGCGGGGAATTCCTGTGGTTCGTCACCGCCGACGGTAAGCGTGACCAGATACTGCCGATCGCGGATATTCGCCGCATGGAGCCACCGGACAATACCGAAAGGGAAGTCGCGGTGATTCACTTCAGCGGAATATCAGTGGCACTGACCGGTGCGAACCTGCGTCGCGTTCTGCATCGGATTGTTCTGCATCGCTGCAGCGTTCTCTATGAAGCCCGGGCGGGCCAACGCAAGCCGCCTGCCGGAGAGCCCGTCATCGAACGCATCGAATTCGCGGACCTGACGAAGGCTACGGCGAAGCCCTCGACCGGGGCCGACCAAAAACACTGACGAGCCGCGCTTGGCCCTCGCCCGGATTGGAACCCGGGCCATTCGCACGGCATCGTCGCGAATCACAGCCTGCAGGCGCGAACCGGGACCACGTTATCGCGGGCTGGCGCAGCGAAGCAGACTGACCGGGTCGTCATCCCGATCAAGTACCAACTGCTGACCGAGACTTTGATTGAGAAGCCTCGATTTGCTAGAGTGGGCCCCCCGTCCCATGCGCCTCTTCGGAACCATGACGGGCGCTCAGTCCGCTCTGGCCGCTAGTGGCGCTGGACTGATCAGTCGCCGTAAGCACATCACGTATTCCCTAGGTAAATTCTCTCAGGACAGTAGCTCTAAGCCAACTGAGGACCTCAATATGAACTTCATTCATACGCTCCTCGCATGGGCAGCGAGAGTCCTGGGTGCGGCAATAGTTTTAGTCGCCTGCGTCTTCGTGCTACTCAAATTGGTTCAAATCGTCATTCCAGAATCGGTACTCAATTCCCTTGCTATCAAACTATCTGGTCCGATATTCTTTAATGCCGTCTTCCCAAAAAACTATGTCGAATACCGAACAAATCACCAGGCAATAACGGATATGGTATATTCTTGCATGGAGGAAAAGGTCGCAAGACAGCTTCAGCCAAGTGTTCTAGGCTTGCTCTTCCCATTTGACTATTCCATCGGTGTTCCTACCGCAAGCACCGCTCCTTCAGCAGCTGTCGCCAGCATTCCCTCCTCTAGCCGACCCACTCCATCAATTCGGAGTGCTGCTATCCCTTCGGACCTCGGATACTGGCTGCCGACTTTTGAGGCTCGTACACTGCAACTCAGCAGAAATTCCAGCTACGCCGCAATGGCAGCCGACGTTGATGCAACCAATGCCTACTATTTGACGCAATTAGGATCTCTCGCCTCAATCCTACTAGGATTTCTGACGACGGTCGTTGTAGGGCTCAACAGCATCGGTCAGAACTCAAACACTGCTCCAGTTCCGAACCAAAACCCGAATCAAATCACAAATCCGCTACGGATCTACGCCTTCATACTTCCCGCACTCGGGACAGCCGTAACTGCTATCATAGCATTCTACGATCCGAATGCTTCACTTGCACGAAACCTTCAGGCAAGCACGTCTTTGCGGCAGCTCCAAGACGATGTTCGCACATCTCGACTGAAGGCTGGCTGCTTTACAAGCCCATCCGGAAAGTTCGATCAAAAACTCCTTGATGACTACAGCTCAAAGCTAGCAACCTGGGAATCTAAGTACCAGGAAATTGCCTTAACTGCGAGAACGTTCAATGTGCCGGGCACGAAGTCTAGTGGCCAGGATCCGAAGCAATAGGCAGGGCCCAAACATTAACGGTCTTGCGTACCACTAGGCTTGCCCCCGAAACTTGGGAAACGCGAGCGCTGTCGCTTGCAGCACTCCGCGCCCCTCCTCAGAATGGAATTGTATTGATAACCTATTTTATCAATAGAGATCTCGGAGCCGGCAATGACGGCGCGCTCTTCTCGCCATCCCGACGGTTGCTTAATAGGGCAGTCATCTTTCCTCTTGCCGTAAGCTCACAAATATGTCATGTTATTTAGGTTAGCCCAAATGGCAGCCATATGGGGATTCGTCCGATGCAAGAAGATAGTCATGTCTACCATCTAAAGATCGATCCGTCAGGACGGGTAGTCTTGCCTGCTGACCTGCGGCACCGTCACCATATCGCGCACGGTGACACGGTAGTCGTCGCCGACGACGTTGAAGGAATTCGCATCATCACTCAGGAACGGGCACTCGCGGAAGTCCAGGCATATTGCGCCGCTCTTGCGCCGGTAAACGTCCTGCTCTCCCAGGAACTGCTCGCCGACCGCCGCAGCGAGCTGGAACGTGACTAGCGCGGTGCTCGATGCTTCGGCGCTGCTGGCGCTCATTCGAAACGAGCCCGGAGCCGACGTCGTGGCGGCCGTCCTGTCCAGCGCCGTCATGTCTGCCGTCAACTATTCCGAAGTCTTGAAGAAAGTGGTCGAGCGAGGCGGAGACGCAAATCGCATCGCGGCATTCACCCGCAAAGCAGGTATCACCATCATCCCGTTTGACGAAGACCAAGCGAAGGCGAGTGCCGACCTGTACCCGATGACCAAGGCGCATGGGATGTCCTTCGCCGATCGCGCTTGCCTGGCACTGGGCCTCACCCGCGGCGCTCGTATCCTCACCGCCGAGCGCAAGATGGCCGAGATCGGCCTCGCCACCGCCGTGAAGGTGATCCGCCATGATCCCTGAGCACATAGACCATGGGCTTGGGCAGGGATTTCCACTCACGGCGTGCAGGCGCGCCCATCTCGCAGGCCCCCTCCTCACCGATTCGCAGTCTCACGGCTCACGGACGTACTGCCGCAGAGCGAGTGGCTAGCCAGTTTCGGCAGCCGGCGTGCATACCGACGCGTTGCACGGGACTTGATGCGCTTCACTTGGGGCTCCCCGTCCCGACGAATCCGCACGCGTTTCCCTCCAAGCGTCCGGTCACGGTGCCGAGCCCGAAGGCCGCCTGTTCCGCGGCGAGTCGGTCCTTGACTCGTCGTCGGAATCATTCCTCCGTTGCCGCCCACTGTGGCAAACAACGCGCTTGACCACGCTGCCGAAATCGCCAAAGTCCAGGAGTGGCTCGGACATGCCAATATCGCCGCCATCCGCATCTTCGCCTACCGTCAGACACGGCCCGAAGACAGGCCGACATTCAACGCGACGTACAGGTCGCCAGCCAGACCCACCTTGGCGGAAGGTCACTCGCCGCCTCCGATCTGAAGGGACAAGCAATGGATGAAAAGCGATCCAGCAACGACGACGACACGGTCCTCGTTCTCAGTTCTATATTGTTCTGCCTGCCCGTCGCGTACAGCTTATACGCGCACCGCCTGAGCGAGTTTTCACACATAACCGAAGTCATCCGAGCACTTTCAATAGGCTTCGATGAATTTGTTGGCGTACTCTTGATTGTACTTTTGATTATCAATTATCTGAACCCGAAGGTCGATCTGGATGAGTTGAAGATCATTTTCCGACAGCACTCTTGGCAACTCAATGCAGCGGTATGCGGAATATTGATATTTGCAGTCGCCATACCGTTGTCATGTTCTATAATCGCCCTATTCGGGTATTCTTGCCGTTTTCTTTACTCAGACATTCATGGGTGGATTTTTTCGGACAGCCATCCTGCGCCACCGATTGGCTTTCTCGCTGAAGCGACAGCGCTGACGCTCGGGCTTTGCCTATTTGTTCTACGCCTACGAGTGCGTTGCATCTACGGGCTCGTTGAGGTAGGCGTTGGAGTGATCATCGCGAATGATCATGGGCACTTGCTGAGATGGGACACGGCGCTGACGGAGCGAGGTCTATATATCACATTCCTGACTGCTGCCGTCTATTTGATAGTTAGAGGGCTTGATAATATTCATCAAGGCTATTCGAAAGAACCCGTGGATAGAGTTCTTTTGTGGATGCAACGCCTTATCTAACCAATCGCCAGAATGCTGCAACCCCGCCTCGGTCATCCTTCACGACTTTGGCTTGAATGCCAACAATGTCGTTGCGTCAAGCATCCGGACGTGATATGTCTAGATTAAATCTAGCCATATGAGCGTTGCATGCAGGAGATCGGCGTCTTCGAAGCCAAGAACAAGTTGAGTGCCTTACTCGACGAGGTGGCGCACGGCGGGGAGATTGTCATCACGCGCCACGGAAAGCCAGTCGCCAAGCTGGTTCCTGCGACGCCGAGTTTCGATCGCGCGAAGGCCCGTCAGGCGGCGCGAGGGCTGATTGAAGCGAGCCGAGGAATAACGCTCGCTGGCGTGAAGATCAAGGACCTCATCAATGAGGGCCGTCCGTGAGTTTGGTGCTCGACAGTTCGGTCGCCTTGACCTGGTGCTTCGAGGACGAACGGACCAACGCCACCATCGAGGTTCTCGGCGCCGTCGAGCAGAACGCCGGCATCGCGCCCTCCCTCTGGCCGCTTGAAGTTCAGAATGCGCTCGTGATGGCCGAGCGCCGCAAACGCCTCAGCGAATCTCAGCGGCATCAACTGTCGAACTTTCTCTCCGCGCTTCCCGTTGCTCTGGACAACGAGACCGCCGAGCAGGCGTGGACCGTCACAACGCACCTCGCCGAGCGTTTCCGGCTCACGCTGTATGACGCCGCGTATCTTGAGCTGGCGCACCGCACGGGCCTTCCCCTTGCAACGCTGGATCTAGAGCTGCGCAATGCTGGCAGTGCGCTCGGCGTCCCGTTGCTGGGAGTCACGGCATGAGCGCCGCCGGCAAGCGCTCATGCGTCCCCGTAGTTGGTCTTCTTCGCGTGGACTTAATCGGGGGCCTCACGATCCCGCTCGATCTTCTGGCCCTCCATGGCATTTCCGCCGGCGATATCGTTGTTCTCGCCGGCCACGACGGAAGCGTTGCTCTTCGGCGTCTCAATCCAGGGCTCAGCGCTCAACGCTTCGCCGAGCCAGTGCAATGACCAACGAACTTGTAGCGCAGCCCGGCGCCCGACTTCTCACCGCCGAGCAGTTTCAACGGCTCGCAGACGTACCAACGGAAATCGAGTGGCTCGCGAACCTTGGCAGCAAGTGCACGAGACGGGCGTATGACGAAGCGATCCGCGACTTCATGCGGTTTACGGGTATCGCCGCACCCGGCGAATTTCGACTCGTCGGCCGCGCGCACGTCATCGCTTGGCGCGACGCGCTGATCGGCAGGCGTCTTAGCCCAGCAAGTGTTCGCCACCGGTTGGCGGCACTGTCATCACTTTTCGAGTACCTCTGCGAGTGCAACAGCGTCACCAACAATCCGGTGAAAGGTGTGAAGCGACCTGCGGTCGAGACCTCTGTCGGAAAGACTCCGGCGCTGGGCGACCACCAAGCCGCCGCGCTCCTCAGCGCCCCAACCGGAGAGTCCGTCAAGAGCAAACGCGACCGAGCCATCCTTGCCACGCTTCTCTACCACGCGCTGCGCCGCGAGGAACTATGCAAGCTGCGGGTCAGGGACGTGGGTACCATGCGCCGCGGCATCGCGCACATTACGGTGTCGGGCAAAGGCGGCAAGACCCGCTATGTTCCGTTGCATCCTGCTGCGGCGTCACTCATCGCCGACTACCTCGAGGGCGCCGGTCACGGCGCCGACGCCGACGGCGGGCTGTTCCGTGCAACGCAAGCACAGCGGACCACACCCGGCAATCGTGCACTCACCCCGGATGCCGTATACAAGCTGGTGCGCCGATACACCGGTGATCTGGGCTTCATCGTCGGCGCTCACTCACTGCGCGCGACGGCCGCGACCAACGCTCTCGACAACGGCGCCGACATCGCGAAAGTACAAGAATGGCTGGGCCACGCGAACATTGCGACTACCCGGATTTACGATCACCGCCGGACACGTCCTGAAGACAGCCCAACGTATAAGGTCTTGTACGGCTAAGTCCTACGAACCGCATGAGTCTAGCTATTTGTTCACACGAGGAAGACGGGTGAGTAGGCAAGCTCGGCACCAGAAGTCAGGCTTCGAGACATCCAAGGCCGCAGCCGATCTCCGCAGAGAAGCCCTTAGCTGCAGAGCAGCTTCGGCTGGATCAATAGCCGTGTTCGGAGGCACCTCGGCAACCATTGAAGCGTCATCAACCACATGCCATTTGTGAACAACCGAGTCGGACGCTGTTCTGCTCGTCAGGTACAAATCGGGCCCAATCCAGTACATCCCGATTCGGCTGTTTGACGAAATCCTAACTTCGTGCTCGAAAATCTTGCCACTGCGCCAAATAACAACATTATGCCTTGTTCCGGACAGCTCACTGGTGATCGTCGCCAAAGAAATCCCGTCCCCAGACCAAGCTGGGGCAGCCAAAGGCTCATCTAGCGTTCGCGAGTCCTTTGGGAAGACATATATCCCGTCAACATAAAGTTTGGGCGATCCGCCCACGGACTTGGTGAAATGGGGGCTTCCAACTTGGTAGGCCACTTGGCCAGAGGAGGAAAAGGCCGCGGAAGATGCGTCGTCAATAAAGTCACGAATCTCCTTCCCCGTCCGAACGTCAAAGACATAGTACTGCGACTGTGACGGATTGATGCTACCTCGGATGGCTATTGACCCCGCGCCGACCCATCTAATCTCCTCGATAAATCGCATCCCGGCATAGGAGAAACCGGCGCCCGTCGGCTCAACATGAACCCGAGACAATTCCTTCCCTCTCTCGTTCACTACGACGAGATCAGCAAGAGCTGTCTCAGGACTCGTCTGTTGGACAAAGGCAATTGATCGACCATCTGCAGACCAGACGGGGACGCTCCGCGGCAGACCTCCAGCGACCAAGAGTGAAAATGCTCCCGTGGAGGCTCGAACCAATAGGTCGCCGTTGTGTATGGCAACAGTCTTTATCTCTTCAGCGGGAGCGCCGACTGACTGTCCGGGCGCGGAAGGTGCCAAGCCATATATGGACACAACGATCGCCATCGCGAGAAATCGACGAGACAACTGTTTAGTCATTGCAAATCCTTGTTCGGACAGAGGGCTTGGCCCGGACTGCAAGATCCGACAGTCATGATATTATTATAGTTCTTACACACAGACTTGCCCGCGCCATTGTAAATGTCGAGCCTGTAGCTGACTATATCGCCTCCGGAATCGTTTGCAAGAAGATTGTTCCCGATGGAAGCGAGATCGACGGTTACCCCACGCGAGGGTATGATGTCTAGTGATCGGGCCAGTGTCTTTCCGGCGACGACTGGCGTTCCGTCCGAGCCCTTGATTGCCTTTACGTATTTCATCATTCCTGTACCTGTGTTGTACTGAATGATGCGGCCGCTGTTTAGTACACCCGAGCCCTGGAGCTCCACCTCCGCGATAAAGCTGGCGCAATATGTTCCCGTAAGACCGTCGGGATTCTTGACAGCGCCACGGTAGGTGACCCCATTTATTCGCACGGGCTGGCACTTCTTTGGGGGAGTTCCCCAGTCAGACTGGAGCACGCTGTAGTAACAGGACATGCCGAACGTGGCCGCGTCAAACGGATCTGAAGGATCATTGCTGGCGGACACTCCCTCCAAAACATAGTTTACGGTGTATTCTCCGAGGCCTCCGACGCTTGGTGCGCCGTCTGGATCAGGATTATTCGGATTCGTTAGCGTCCCAGCATTTGGATTTGTCGTGGAACTGATTCCCGGGCTCATCGCAATTCGTGCATATACGTCCCCATCTGTCAGTTTGTCAGAGTAGGAGAACTGTCCTCCGGTCGGCTGGCCCGAAGCTACGATTGTCAAGAGATCCGTTCGACTTAGCGCGATCTGCGGATTGCAAGAATCTGCGTTCCGTCCTACGGCAAGGCTGGGTGCGCAAGAGCCTCCATCCCAAGTTCCGGCCACCTGGGAAAGCCCTTCAACAAGGTTGGCGTTTGTCGGCGACGCAATTTGAAGCGCGTCGTCCGCCACTCCCAAAGATTCGGTGATGATCGCCAATTGATTTCCACTACCGTCAGACCCTGTTAGGCTCAGAATCCAACCAGTCAGCACGCCGTTGGTAAACTCGAAGACAGTTGTTACGTTTGAGCTAATCGAGTACCCAGCTGCATTCAGAGTCACCGAAGCCGGTGCGTCGATGATGCCGCTGAAACCGAGCGGTATGGAGGCGTTGATCGTGAGGTTTCCAGTGACGCTTCCTTCAACACATGTCGTTTCCGGAGAGAAGTGAGCCAGACAATACGCGACATCGAACGGTTGCCCTGTGTACACATAGCTAGCCCCGTCGGCCCGGGGATCTATAACTGCGGACATGCTTCCTCGGGAATGCGAGGCCCGATTCAATGAGCTGGCCGCTGCGGGTGAAGGCGCTAACCCTGGCGCTCCTGACTGACCCGCGCTTGCCGAGACGGCAGCAAACACCATTGGTAATAGTGCAGCGACTAGTAGTGATCTGCGCAGATGAGTGCGCGGTACGGAGATTCTGTTCGCTGCGTGCGTGGTGCAACGTGGTGCCCGGAAAAGGTGTGTGTTCAAGGGTGTCTCCAGCCGTAGTCAAGTGGAGAATGGGCGCCAGATCCGTCCGCCTAGCGTTGAGTGTGCAAGACTGTGGCTGGCGGTGCAAGCGTGTGCGTTCCTTTTTTGGATGCACTGATTAGGGCTCCTGCATGGCTGACCAGGTCGCCATTGCGCGTGCGCGGTCGAAGCATTGGGTGCTAGCTCTTGCGTCATCCACGTAGTGGCTGAAACGGCACCGCGGAGGCAAGAAGTCGCCGGGCGCTTGCCCAGTGACAGCGGCTCCGCTAACGCGCGCTGCAAAAGCTACCCACCTCGGAGCTGGAGTCTGTAAGGTCCGGTATTTGTAATTGATAAGTGGATACGCATGTGATATAATAATCACAGCAAGAACTGAAACGAAGAACGATTACCAATACGGTTGACAATTCAGACAGCAACCTGTCTCGGCGTGAGGGGCACGCCGAGACGGAGGGTACCCTCCGCGCCGCATTGCTCGGCAAGCTGCTGAGCGCGCAAGCAGCATTGGCGGCCACGATTGAGCGCTTGCAAGGCATCAGCAATACAGCCGATGTCGCCGGTGTCGTTGCGGGATGCCAAGATCAGTTGATTTGGCTGCATGCCCTTCAGTCTCACGTATCTTCGGCTCATTCGTCCGAACTCGCCGCTATGGCTGTCGCGGTGAATTCCTCTATCGCCGTATCGCTCGACACCACTAAGCAAGCGAGCGCCGCGGCGAGGCCGGCCGACGCCGCAACCACACAGCTTGCAGCAACGGCGGATGCTTCGCGCCGGGAAGTGCAGTCTCTACAGACGGACCTGTTCGAGCGTCGCATCTTCGATCCCTATCTCGACTTTCGTTCGGCCGAAGACGAACGAGAATATCGCGGTCGCGAAGAGGAACGGCGCCGGTACATTGCGCAGCAGCTCGCCGCCAAGACGCCAGAGGGCGATCTCAATGCCGCCGGCGCGACCATGGGACAGATGCTTGATGCACATAGCCATGGGGCCGGCAGGAGCCCTGAATTCCAGGCCCGCTGGGATCGCCTGGAGGAGACGACGCGCAAACACCGGGATGCCATGCGGGCCGAGGGCCACTCGACCGACGAGTTCGATCGCAACCTCAGCGCCAGCGTGCGCCGTTACCTCCATGACAGGGGACTTTCCGACGCTGAAATCGAAGCAAAGCTCGCCGTGGCCGCAAGCCCGCTCGACGCGGTCAAGCCGTACCTGAAGACCGATGGCGACGTTCGGCAGCTAAGCGAGTCCGCGAATTTCGTGGGACGCTTGCTAGCCACCCAAGACGTAAGCGTGGCTGCCGCCGTACCCGATCCTCCGGCTTCTTCAACATCCGCCGTGCAGAACCCAGAGAAGGCGCCCGCCGTTCCCACCCTTGACGACGTGATGTCGAAGTTCAAGTCCGCCGGTGTCGTTCCGGCCGCCGACACACGCGACGAGGCCCCGAGCCATGGCGTCGATTCTCAGAGACCTAGAGAGCCTGGCACGCTTGCGCCGCTACCGTGACGTAAGACGCCTCATGGCTGCGGACGCTCGGCTAGAGCCTGACCATTGACGGCCCGCGCTCCATAGACGTAGCCCGTCGAGTAGCAGAGCCCCAGATCCTGTTCGGCCAGTCCGAGACACCTCTCTGCGATCGCCTTCAACGAAGAAAGATCCGGCATCGCGGGCGTCATCTTCTGACCCTGTTGATAGGCGACGCTGAATCCCGCATCCAGGGCGAGCGCTGACGAGATGACTGCCGCCCGCTGGTTGCCTATCGGCACCTGATTCACGCCGGGCTTCATGACAGCCGCTCCGATCGCAGCCGGCAGACTTTCCACGCCAGCGGCTGACCCGTTCAGCGACATCACCATGTCGCGATACAACTCGATGAGGCCTCCGTCGCTCGCCACGCGCGCCAGGACCGCCGCGCAGTGGTCCGATGAATCCGCGGAAGTCTCGGCACCCAATGCTCGGCTTCGAGCAGTAGCTCTCGGATCTTGTCCCGAAGCGCATTGCCGCCGCGCTTTGACGACCAGCTCCGCAGGCTCTCGCCTAATGTTCTCGAGGCTTTCGAACCGCTCCCGCATGACCTGGTCCCGCGGCATGGGAGCGATCTGTCCGAACGCGGCCGGCGCCACCGTTACCAGCAGCGCGGCCCCCACGGCGGCGAACCAAGCCCGCGCTCCGCCGCACCAGGGCAGCTCCGCAACCGGAAGCACTGCGATGTTGCGCACGGGCGATCTCCACAGCCATCGACTGTGGCATCCTGCCAGCGTGCAACCGTATCAGCAATTTGGTTGCATCTTGTGTAGAGATGCGGTCTCTTAGCGCCGCAGACGGCACAAGGCTTCTTTGCTTGATTCCCTGCGAACACCCGCTCTGCCACGAAATTTTACGTGCAACCCTATTGCTGATTCTGTTGCGGAAAGGGCCTCTGAATGGCGTTCGACAAGCTTACGCATTGGCAGATCTACGACGAAACTGGACGGCGCAAATACGTGCGGGAGGACGAACGGGCGCGCTTCCTTGAGGCGGCCCAACAGCTGGATCTACCGATGCAACTGCTGTGCGAGGTCCTCGCGTTCACGGGATGCCGCGTCTCCGAAGCGTTGAACCTACACCGTCATCAACTCGATACCGAGCGCCTCACCCTGACGATTAGGACGCTGAAGCGTCGCCGTACGGTCTTTCGCGTCATCCACATCCCCGAGCCGCTGGCTGCAGCGCTTGCCAGGCTACCGCCGCACTCGGACGGGCGATTTTGGGTGATCCATCGCACCACCGCCTGGCGCATCGTCAAGCGGCTCATGGACATGGTACATGTCACGGGGCCGATGGCCTGCTGCAAGGGCTTGCGCCATGGCTTCGGGATTCGCGCGGCTGGTCGCAACGTTCCCGAGGGTCTCATCCAGCGGTGGATGGGCCACAGTTCCAGGGCCACAACGGCCGTCTACCTTGACGCCGTCGGATGCGAGGAACGGGCGTTTGCGATGCGATTGTGGTCTCAGTAGCTCGGCGAAGGTGGACCGATCGGCCGACATCGAACCGAGTGGTCACTGACTGACCGTTGTTCCAAGCCATTGCCTTACCACCGCAGGCTCTAGCCGGCCGTACTACCTGCGCTACGTCCCCAAAGAAGGGGATGGGAACGACGTCGAGAGAACTTCACAATCCGTCTAGCCATCGCAGATCCGCCGGCCGCGGCTAACGCTATGCAGTTGACGTTTACCAAATCCCCGCAAAGACGGATGAAACTCGAAGGAAACGCAGCGACGTTGCAGGTGTAGTCTGGTGCACAATAGCTCGCTATGGATCCTGTGGAGGCCCCCGACCACGACTGGTACGCACAGACTAGCGAGCGCCGGGGAGTACCGATCCGATGTCCATTCGCGACCGTCGAAGCCTGTCCCCGGTACTATCAGAGTCTATCTCTGATGGGAGAAGCCGGCGGCACAAAGATTTCGCAAGTCGAAGACGAGCGATTGCTCAGATACTGGAAGGCAAGTGACCTCTGGCCACGTACGAAGGAACAGGAAACCGCCATCGGCGGCACGCACTCTAGGCCCTCGATCTTCGCGAATTTCTGCCCAGAGGTCGTTTATGAAAGATTTCGCTACTTCGCCACGTCACTCACACAGTATAGCGACGAAATTGATATAGGATTCGCACATGCGAGGCTTGAAAGGGAGGGTGTTCCGCTTCACCATCCTAGTTGGTCATGGTCGTCATTTGCCCCGCAACATTTCACTGAGTGCCCGATTTATTCGGTACTTGAGCGCCGTACCTCGCGGCCGCCCTCCGGAATCTCCGCTATGGCTTCCCCAGGCCTGGAGCTTCACTCCGAAGCACGGTCAGAGACAGCGTCAGGAGAACCAATGACGAAACCGAGATCGAGGCTCGAAAAGCTTAGCTGGATCGCTGGGATTGTCTCGGCTATTCTGGCGGCCGTCGCTCTCTTGTATACCTTCGCCATGCCAAGAGTTGACGGCGGTGTTCCAGGGGTTACACAAACGGCTGGTCCGGCCGCGACCCAAATAGGTCATGTGGGCGGCAACGTAACGATATATCAGCCAGCCTCACCGGCATCTGAGAAAAAAGTAGAAGAAAAACTAGCGGCCGTCTTTGTCAGCAATACGATAGGCGGCTCAATAAAATATTTGGAGACGATACTCGGGCCAGCCAAACGTGTTTTGGAACTGCGTCAGGAGAATCGAGAGTATGACGTGGAGGGTTGCAAGCTGACTTTGGCAGCAACAAAGGAAGGGACAGTCGTTGCGATGACATTAGTAGTTAGCCCTAGCTGCACGTTTAACTGGCGTGGAATACTACCTAACCACTCGTCTTTGCCGCAGCCGAACCATATGACGTTTGGCGACGCCATGAAGTCCAGCGGAAGCTGGACATTTGTCACAGACTGCCTCGACGCTTGCGGTAATGCTGCAGATCCGGTGGCCGAACTTCGGATCGGAGGGAGTCATGCAGATGGATGGTTGATGGCAGTTCTAGGCGCGGTGATTGATAGCAAGGAAAATCTCGAGGCATCTGATGCGCTCAGGAAGAAGTTGGAATCCAAGATGGGGCGCGACTGGGTAATCGACGGAAAATTTCAGTGCGACTATGACCTCAATTCTTCCGTAGTCGGTGTGGTTGAGAGTATGAGAGTTAATTTTGTAACAATTCGGGCCGTTGACAGCGGGAGCGAACCCGAGGTGGGCGACAACGCCAAGTGCCGCTAGACTAGTCGTCTTTGGCTGCGAATTCGTCCGCTTTCACGCATGACAAGCGCTCCCGCAATGCGCAACTAGTTGTAGATTTGGTCGAATACCGGCGGGGTCAGATGGTGTTTCTGGCATCGCTATCGCAGCATGTCCGGAAGCTCGTACAGCAGTTGGAGCATGTCCGGTGAACCGGCATCTGCAAACAGCTCCAGCACGCTCACGAGCTTCGTTTGCCTCTCGGCAGAGTCGAACACGTGGCGATAGTCCGCTAAATAGGTTCGCACCAGGCTCACGATCGCATCGGACCCGATGCTTTCGAATTGGTAACCGCCGCCGGCTGCCGGCCCTAGCAATAGGTCGGCGATCCGATCGAAGACTGAGCCCGGATCGGCGGGCGCTAAGTGCGAGTACAACTCGACCAAGTGGTGGACGGCTGCGGCGTCTGCAGCTCGCCCAATCCGGTCCAGGATAGGGCCGTACTCCTCCATGAAACTCCGCTTGGCATCGTTGCTGAAGACACCGGTGCGCGGCGTCTCATTGCTATCGCGAAAGGCACCCGATCCGAAATAGAGTTGATTGCAGGCATGTTCGACGAGCTGGGCACCAGCCCGGTAGCTCGCCTCCGCTGCTGCGCGCTCTTCATCCGCAGGCGAATGCTCCAGGACCGCAAGCGCCTCCGTCATGGCTTCGGAACTGGCGATGACGATGCCCTCAAGTATCTCGCGCGCGCGGTTCTGAATGTTGACGCTTCGCTCTGCAGACGTGTCTGTATATTTGACAAATAGAGCGCCACGCAGGCCTCCAAGGAGATGCGACAAGCGGTCCTTGTTATGAACAAGGCTCCGCGTCCACTGCTCGATCCAGCCTCGGGCGACGATCGAACCCCGATACACCCACAGACCCATCGCCGCGCCTGATACCGCGTCGTTGAAGTTGCGCCGTCGATCGTCGGCTTGTTGGCCGTTGCCCACGCGAGCAAGGATGACCGCCAACAGAGCCGTGCTTCGCTCCGGCTCCGGGCCGCCGAGACGACCAAGTACCCCGCTTACGAAATGGCTCAACACCCCCTCGTGCCCCTCGGTGTCGGCGACGTGGGCCACGAGTTCCCACATCTCGTCACGCGCCACGTCCCAAAGCACGTTCAGCGAACCCGCTACTTGGAGGCGCACCGCGGGGACCGGATCGTCCAGCATCCTTCGTAGCTTGTCTGCAAACGACGCATCCCACGCTCTGCGGGCCAAAGCGATGTAGCTTCCGGCGACATAGACGCGCACGTCGAGGTTCCCCCAGTGCATGCCGCCCGTCGCTTGCTGCTCCCGAGGCTCCGGGTGCTTGTTGTCGGCCAACTCGTCCAGCAAGGCAATCAAGCGATCGACTGTCGGATGTCCGCCTTGTCCGAGATGCAGCGAATCGGCTTCTGCGATTCGCCTGATAGCTTCGGAGATCGCACCCCAGCTTGCGTGCTGCGTGGCCTCGTGAGCGCCGCCTGCCAACGCGCGGGCCGCATCGACAACTGCTTCCGTCAGTTGCCAGAGCCGCGCAACTCTCGAAGAGTCGAGAGTCGCTTCCCTGTCGCGCAGAAAAGCCTCGAGCTCACGCGTCACAGCTCGAAGCTGCCCATCGACGCCTTCGGTCGCCGATACCCCGCTTCTGGCCAAGACTCGATCCGTAAAGTCTTCCGTCGGCATCCACGCCGTTTCAATGGAAAGGTGCGGCCCATTCCCCGTCAGGAGCCCTTCGGCTTCGAACGAATCCTTGAGGGAGCGAAGCTCAGGCGTTGTGAGCGACGCGGTATCGACAGTGGACAGGAAGCGCGCCGCCAGGTGCCGCCAGGGCCTATCGTCTTCTGCCCGCTCCTCCGCGGACACGCGTTCATCCACGCCTTGTTCGAGGCGTGCGCGCTCGGCGGCCGGCTGACCAGGAAATGCGGCGGCGACGTACGTAATGGCATCGCGTCCGAGGCCGAGCATCTCGAAGACTTCCAAGGTACTGGCCACGGGCCAGAGAACATCATCCGCAACGCCAAGTCGTTCCGCTCCGACGCCGAACAACCTTGCCCATACCGAGCTGGCGCTGGGACTCCCCACAAGCGCCTCGGCACACGATCGGAACGCTTCCGGTGCGCAGCCGCGCAAATAGTCGGTGCAGGGGCCCAGCAACTGCTGCTCGGTCCTGCCGGTAGACGCCTCGTCGGTCCGCCATTCCTGTAGGGAAAGGTAGTCATCGACGATCCTGACTTCGCCGTCGGGCGTCCCAATGACCACAGGCGTCGTGGCTTCAGTCCTGCCCTCCTGTGCGACCAGGCCAAGAACGCTATCGCTGACGGCGCGTATGGCATGGGTCGGACTTACTCTGAAGAACGACGGAAGCTCCTGTCCCAAGCGCCACCGCGCATGCTCGTAGTCTTGCTTCCGGTTCGACCGCAATCCGAGGATACGGCTTGGCTGACCTCCAAGCCACGTCTCGCCATCTTCCGGCCCCGGCTGGCCGAATATCTTTGCGTAGATCGGTCCAGCGAAGGCCGGATCGCTTGCGCAAATCGAATGGACCCATTCTGCGAGCCACTGCGCCTCTTCGTGGGCGTGACTTGAGAATCGTGGTTCATCGAGGACACGCTGCAGTAGCGTGCGTGAGGCAACCGGGTCGCTTGCGAATGTCTTCCCGACAAAGCGGATCGCAGTGCTCGCAACGTTTCCGATTGGCGGGATCGCTTCGAGGGCGAGCGAGAGCAAGGTGCGCGCGGCATCGCCAAAGGCGGCGCTGAATCGGGGCTCCGCGAAATCGCCTCGCTCGAACAATACCAACAGGAGTATGCGGGCGCCATCGACAAAGTCCCGCTCCTTCGTCTCTGCCGCTGCTTTGGCCACACTCGCCCAGGCGACGAGGCCGGGGACAGCGAGCGGAATTCCGTCGGCGAGATTGACCCGTAGAAAGCGCGCGATACGCGACAGCACCTTGCTGAGCGGCTTGATGTCCGAGCGGCGACGTATCAGGTCGCAGAGCGAGGCAACGTCATCTTCGTGCGCGACGCGCTCGGTGGCGGTGCGGAGCGCGACGCTACCGATGACGGGGTCGAATCCCACGAGACCGGCGATCGCAATCAGGAATCGCCACGTTGCCACGCGAGACAGATCGGTCTGCCAAACCCGTTCCAAGGCAAACCGGACCGCCGGTCCGAGCAGCATGCCAGCCCCGGACTTTGCTGCCAGCTGAGCCGCCAGGCGCGAAGGATCGCTCCAATCCAAGTAGAAGCGCCCGGCGGCATGATCGAACAAGACGTGGTGCCTGAAGGAGACGAGGTCGCCGGTGCGGGTGAGGACGCCGCAAAGGATGGCCTCATCAAGTCCGTCGGCTCCGACATCGATTTGACGTATCGCCAGACGTTGTCGATCCAGCATGGCTGCGACGACGGTCGTGACTGCAGCCTGAAGGCGTGCGTTTGGCAGACGCTGATCTTCGTATCGATCGATCAGTTCCGATTGACTCGCGACCGTCCGGATGTCGCCCGGGAGCATCCCGTTCTCCAGGAGTTCGGCGGCCAGAGACAGATTGAAGACGTTGCGGAGGAGTTCTCTGACGGAGTCCGTCGCGGCGTTCAGCAACGCGCTGAGATCGGCGCTGACGGCTTCCAGAGCGGCAATCTCTGCAAGTGATAGCTGAGGAATCCGGAAATGCCTAACAGCGCTGAGCTTGGGGTCTGCGAATGCATCCGCGACCGGCCTGCCAGCCATCATGTTGCGGTAGCGATGCCCAGAAACCAAATCGAACGTCCTGATTGACGCCACGATGGACCAGCGGTCGCCAAGCTCGGCGAGCGCGTCCTCCATGAGCCTGGCGAACGCCGCTTCCGAGGGACCGCCCCGTGACGCATCGAGCGCGTCGATGACCAGCAGACCGCGTCCACTGCCGGGCCATGCTTGCAGCACATCGACTACCGCATGCTCGAGTCCCAACGCCGTCTGCAGTTCCGCAGGCGTCGCGATTCCCCCGAGGTCGTCTACTGAAAGGAATACAACCGGAAGCCCGCGGGTAAGGCGGTCGTGGGCAAGATTGACGAGCACGCCGGTCTTCCCTGCTCCGGGCTCTCCAATGACCAACAGGCTGTTCGCGTCTACGGCGTTCGCGAGTGGAGCCACGCAGTCTCGTGGGATCGCCACACCTCCGCCGATCGGTAGCAGCCGGTGTCGTTCCAGACGGCGCAGCTCGCGGGTCGTCCAGACCTGGAGCCGGGCTACGTCCTCGTCGAATCGCGGCGAACGGCTGTCTTCATGGCCGGCGGCGCGCAGAACCCGCATCAGGCCCGGCCTGTCGCCGCTGGCGCCATCACGGATCATCCGCCGGACAGCGCTCAAGATTTCAGCCATCGCGGCCTCGCCCGCTTCCTCCCTCCCGAAAAGCCTTGCGCCAAGTAGGTGGGCGGCTTCCCGCCAGTCAGCGCCAGCCACTGCAGGGTCGAACCGAACGATGCGAAAGTGCCGGGCGATTTCGACGAGCTTGTCATGGCCAATTGCACCGCTCGTTCGTGCGTGCCAAGCATTCGCAACGTGGTTTTCAAAGATTGCAAGGGCTTCCCGTTGCTTCTGGCTCAGCCGCGCAATGACCGCTGGCCATGTTCCGCCCAAGTCGAACTGCCGGCAGGCACTTTCCAGATCGTCCAAGGATCGTGCGGAATTTGCCGCGACGGCCAGCACGCCGACGGTCGGACCCGTTGTCGCGGCCGCCCCGTCTTCTAGGTGTTGGACGAGCTGTGCCAGGGCTTTCGCCAGCTCCGAATTTCCTGCTCTGGAAAGGGACGGCCTCGCCTTGCACTGGACCGCGATGACACCGCCATCGTTGAGATGAACGACAACGTCGTCCAGTCCCGTGCCGGTCTCGAATCGAACCTCTGTCGGCCATGCGGCGGCGGCAAGCCCAAAGCGCGTGCCGAGGGGCATCGAACTGGCGACATGCGCGGCGAACCAGGCACCGACCTCGGCCTGAAACCCCATTCCCGCTTCGGTCGCTCGGCCACCTGCCGGTGCTATAGCACTTGCCATCTTGTTCTCTCTGTATGCGTTCCGACGGCTCGCGCATCCCGGAGAGCAAGCGCGACAGTCACAGATGTCCTGCGGGGTTCATCCGTTGGTGAAGTATGCGGACGACGCCGACGGTTTGCCCATCCGTCCGATAGATGATCACGTGTGAGCCGACGGTGTAGACGCGATGCGTCGTCGGCACGAACTGACTTCCATGCCCCAGATCGGGGTTGCGGCCGAGCTGCCGCAGCGCCTTGTCCAGCTTGTCGCGATAGGCGAGCAGCTGCGACTCGCCCCAGGTCTCGCCGGTGTAGCGCAGGATGTCAACGAAGTCCTGTCGGGCCCTGGGCGAGAGGACGACTTCGCGACTATGGGAGGACATCGGGGTCCATGGGCTTGCCGCCATGCATCGCGGCCCGCGCGTCACCCGTGATCGTGTTCAGCAGCTCCGACCCGTAGGCGAGCCCCTCCCCGCGCTCCAGCTCAGCGTCGCCCTTGGCGATCGCCGCGCGCCATGCGTTGATACGGTCGTCCTCGGCCTGCAGGCGCCGGATCGCGTCGCGGATCACCTCGGTTGCGTTGCCGTACGAGCCGCTGGCGACCTTGTTCTTGATGAAGCCTTCCATCTCGGGCGACAGGTTGATGTGCATCGTCATCGAAGGCACCTCCTATCCATAGAGTATCCATGGAATGTCCAATGAGTCAAGCCGGTTGTTGGCGGGGCAATGGCGGAGCGCCTCACGGCTGCGGGCGCCTCCGCGACCTCAACGCTCACCGCCAAGATTAAGGGGGACGCTCCCAGCTCAATGGGAATCTTCCCCGGCCGACCGGCCTTCCTCGCGGGTAGCCAAGATTCCCAGTTGCCCCGGTCGCTGGTTCCCCCGAGTTCCTGGCGGCAAGCGAGGTCGCGAAGGGCGGCCTCCCCAACGAGAGGAGCCCCACCATGACGATTCCCAGCGACAACAACATCATTCACGGCAACTGCCTTGAGGTCCTGCCCCAACGCGCCAGCGAAAGCGTCAACTTCGTACTTACCGACCCGCCTTACCTCGCGAACTACCGTTCCCGCGACGGCCGCACGGTGCCGGGCGACGACACGGATGCCTGGCTGGCTCCGGCCTTCGCCGAAATTCATCGCGTCCTCGAGCGCGACAGCTTCGCCGTGAGCTTCTACGGCTGGCCGCACGCCGACCGGTTCCTCAGGGTCTACCGCGCGGCAGGCTTTCGCGTCGTCGGACATTTCACGTTTCCGAAACGGTACAGCTCGGCCTCGAAGTTCGTGAAGTACCAGCATGAATGCGCCTACCTGCTGGCCAAGGGATACCCGAAGCAGCCGAAGGACACGATCGGCGACGTGATCCCCTGGCAGTACACCGGCAACAAGCTCCATCCGACGCAGAAGCCTCTATCGGTCCTCTCGCCGCTGGTGGCGACCTTCTCGACCCTGAATGGGTTAGTGCTGGACCCCTTCGCGGGGTCCGGTTCGACGCTGGTGGCGGCACGAGCGGCCGGACGCCGATTCCTCGGCATCGAGCTGGACGCCGGCTACCACGCGATCGCCCGGAGGAGGCTCGATGCTGCGGCCGACCTAGCGGCGTAGGGCGGCGCTCCCGCCTTCGAACGTATTCAACGGCACGGTGAGCACGGCGGTGCGGGCGGGCACACGTCGCGCTGACGCGGACGGCTCGGCCCGCAAACACCCGCGCTCTCGATGTCGCGAGGGAGGGCGTGGATGCCAGTGGCGAAGTTCGCGACGACCCAGGCCTTGAACCCCTCGACCACATCCGCCGGATGAGTGACCCGCGCCCCTCGGCCGCCGGCGAGGGCGGCGAATGCGGCCGGAATCGGTTGCGCGTCCCTGCCGAGATACCAGAACCGCCGCCCGGCGAAGACCCAGGGATGGCTGATGTCCTGCTGCGATGTCCTCGCATCCTTGTGATAGATCGTGTCGTGCTGCTGCCAGGCACTGCTCGCATCAAGGCTGTAGAAGTTGTCGCCGCAGCGTTGCCTCGGGGTTCCGTCGATGCGCGGCTTCTTGCGCGCAAACCGACGGTCGTGGAAGTAGGCGTCTCTGTGGATGCGTTCCTCGACCTCCATGGCGTAGAGGAACCGGTGGCCGCGGGCCTTGTCGAGAAAGCCGGCGACCCAGTCACCGGGATTGACGCGCGAACCCTGATGGTTCGGCGTGCAGACGGCCAAGGTGCACCAACCCCAGAACGGATTCGGCGCAAGTCCGGTGTCGCTTCGCACGACGTATGTGAAAAGTCTGCTCATTCGGATCGACGGTCGTTGTACCGGCCCGGCTTCGACAGATGGCCCGTGGCGATTGTCCGTTGAGACCGCTGAGCATGACAAGCGAATTGGGCGTCTCCCCTCGGCGGAGTACCGCCCAGGGACCGGGTGCTAGTCGCTCGCGCTCCCCGAGCCTGAAGTCTCGGCCTAACGGTTCCGCCCCCTGACGCGAATACCGATGCCAGCGACAGCGGCTCCGCCCCTGTCGGTAGTTGGCACCACGGCGGCTAAGGGGCGCTGCCCCTGGCGCGGCGCAAGGGGCAGGGCTTCGCCGCGTCCGGTGTTCCCCAACCTTCCTCCGCTTCGCTCCGTGCAGGCCGGGTGATTCCCCTTCCCGTCCGCGCCCCTTGCGCCTTGCCTCCCCGGTCTCGGCGACGGCCAGAGGCCAGCACAGCGCAGTGCTGAGCCTCAACAGCCGATTTCTCAAAAGGAGCGAAGACCATGACGACCAAGCCCGACAGCCCCCGCGCCGATCTCTACGCACGCGTGACCGACGCCATCCTCGCCGACCTCGCACGCGGCGTGCGCCCGTGGTTGAAGCCTTGGAACGCCGCCAACGCAAGCGAACGCGTCACGATGCCGCTGCGCCATAACGGCACGCCCTATCGCGGCATGAACGTGCTGCTGCTCTGGGGCGAGGCGGTCGCCAAGGGCTACGGTTGCCCGATCTGGATGACCTACCGGCAGGCGGTCGAACTTGGCGGGCAGGTGCGCAAGGGCGAGCATGGCTCGCTCGTCGTGTACGCCGACCGTTTCACCAAGACCGAGCAGAACGACAAGGGCGAAGACATCGAGCGGTCGATTCCGTTCATGAAGGGCTACACGGTGTTTAACGCCGAGCAGATCGACGGCCTGCCTGCGCACTACCGTCCGGCACCCGCTTCCCAGCCGGAACCGCTCGCGCTGCATGCCGAGGCCGAGGCCTTCTTCGCCCACACGGGCGCACGCTTCCTGCACGGCGGCAGCCGCGCCTTCTACGCCCCGGCGCGGGATGTGATCCAGCTTCCGCCGGTCGATGCCTTCAAGGACCCCGAGAGCTACGCCGCCACCAAGGGGCATGAACTCATCCACTGGACCGGCCACGCGCAACGCTGCGCCCGCGAATTCGGCAAGCGGTTCGGCGATACCGCCTACGCACGCGAGGAACTGGTCGCGGAACTCGGAGCGGCGTTCCTGTGCGCTGAACTCGGCGTGACTCCCGAGCCCCGCGAAGACCATGCAGCCTATCTCGGCCACTGGATGGACGTGCTAAAGGCCGACAAGCGCGCCATCTTCTCGGCTGCGGCTCATGCCCAGCGCGCATTGGATCATCTCCATGCGCTGCAGGGCGAGTCGGCACATGCGGCGTGACGGACGGCTACCCGTAGCTATCGGTACTAGAGGCTACCAGTAGCTAGCCATAGCAACCAGTACCACCAGATAGCGGTTGCTTTCCCGTACCGACCTGCTATCGGTAGCCCACCGGTGGCGGTAGCTATCCGGATCCGGAGGGAGCCATGTCGACCATTGTCTTTATCAGTCCCAAGGGTGGCGCCGGCAAGACGACCGCGGCGCTGATCCTGGCAACGCAGCTTACGCGCGCAGTGGCCGTGACGATCATCGACGCGGATCCGAATCGGCCGATCGCCGCCTGGGCGTCCGCCGGCAAGGCGCCGAAGAACCTGACGATTGTCTCCGACGCTGACGAGGAGAACATCCTCGAGCGCATCGAAGATGCGGCGAAGCGCACGCCAATGGTCATCGTCGACCTGGAAGGCACCGCGGCCAAGATCGTCCTGCTCGCGGTCAGCCAGGCCGACCTCGTCATCGTTCCGACCCAAGGCTCGCAACTCGACGCTGAACAGGCGAGCCGCGCGCTCAAGGTCATCCGACAGCAGGAAAAAATGTCGGGCAGGGCGGTCAAATACTCCGTGCTGCTCACGCGTACCAACCCCGCTATCCGCACGCGCACCATGGCGCATATCGAACGCGGCCTTATGGGTGCCGGCGTTCCGATCTTCGACACCGAGCTTCACGAGCGCGAGGCGTTTCGCGCCATGTTCTCGTTTCGCAGGACGCTCGCCGATCTGAATTCAGCGGAGGTCGGCAACCTGGAGAAGGCCATGGCGAACGCTGAGGCCTTCGCGCTTGAAGTTGTCGACCAACTGAGCAGCAAACGCGGCAATGCCACCGCGCCGGCAGCCGCGGTGGAGATGGCGTGATGGACAGGGCAGACCCGTTTGGCGACCTGAAGGACCTTGCGGAGGCGCGCCCGTCGAAACCGGTCGTCGCTGCACAGATCGACCGGTTGGCGCAAGAGAGCGGCTTCCTGAGCCGCCAGCCTCCGGCTCCGGCCGCAGAGCCTCTACGCCGGCGGCAGCGTCATGTGACTGGCCGCAATCAGCAGATCAACATCAAGGCAACGGCCGAGACGGTCGCAAAACTCTACCGCCTCGCCGACGACAGACGTTGCGCGCTGGGCCAGGTGCTCGAAGAAGCGTTGGCCGCGCTGGAGCAGCGCGGCGCGTAGTGGTCGAAGCGAGAAAGGGGCAGCCCCTGACGGCATCTACAGACGTCAGGTCATCACCAAAAAGGAGGATGGCAGATCACGAATCCGGCGCCGACAATCGTCGCTGCAGCGCAGAGCCCCCACAAGGCCGAGCAGAAGCGGTGCCCGCGATAAGCAGAACAATGCCCGACTTTTCTGATGGCAGGCCGTGCCGGATCCTCAGCCTCGATGGTGGCGGAGCCAAAGGCTTCTACACGCTGGGGGTGCTTCGCGAGCTTGAGGGGATGCTGGGCAAGCCGCTCTGTGAGGTCTTCGACCTGATCTTCGGCACCAGCACCGGCGGGATCATCGCTTCCCTTTTAGCATTGGGAACGAAGGTGCAGGACATCGCGACCCTGTACGAGGCGCATGTCCCTACCGTGATGCGATGCCGTACGCCGAGCGAGAAGTCGGCTGCCTTGGCCGCGCTTGGCACCGAGATCTTCGGGCAGCGAAAGTTCGATGCGATGAAGACGGGCGTCGGCATCGTCGCCACGAAATGGGTGATCGAGCGGCCCATGATCTTCAAGACCAGCATCGAACAGGCGCATGGCCGCACGGGAACCTTCTCCTCGGGGTTCGGCGTGCTCGTCTCCGATGCTGTCCAGGCGTCATGCTCGGCGTATCCGTTCTTCGAACGGAAGGTAGTGACGACCGATAAGGGGGATGTCATCGAACTGATTGACGGCGGGTACTGCGCCAACAATCCCACGCTCTATGCCATCGCCGACGCCATTGCAGCTTTGAAGCTGGATCCCAGCCAGCTCCGCGTGCTCAGCGTCGGAGTCGGCGTCTACCCAGCGCCCAAACAGTCGTGGTTTAGTACGATGCGATGGGCGTCAATGCTGAAGAGCGTTCAGTTACTGCAAAAGACGTTGGAAATCAACACGCAGTCGATGGATCAGTTGCGGCACATCCTCTACCGACATGTCCCCACGGTCCGAATCAGCGACACCTTTGAGCAGCCAGAGATGGCGACCGATTTGTTCGAACACGATCTCGACAAGCTCAACATCGTGCGTCAACGCGGTGCAGAATCCTTCGCAAAGCAAGAAGACGCACTCAAAACACTCCTTATAGGTCAAGCCTGATGCCCATCCCTGATCAGCAACTCGAAATTTGGTCGCGTCAGGGTGCGGTAGCGGAATCACGCGACACGTACGCGACGATCAAACGCGTACTTGAACACGCCGACGCACCCTACCACCAACGCGAGTACGTATCCTTCCTCCAAGGCTCTTACGGCAATGATACGAACGTAATTCGCGACAGCGACGTCGACGTGGCGATGCGCCTGGATTCGGTTTTCTACCATGATGCGCATCTCCTCCCTACTACTCAGCATGCCGCATTCCAGCGCGAGTTTCCAGGCCAAGCGACGTACTCCGTTCATCTGTTTAAGCGCGAAGTCACTCAGTGGCTGTCGCAGCATTTCGAGGGCGTGCGTGCAGGGAGCAAGGCGATATTTGTGCCGGGATCGGGTCGAAGGCGCGACTGCGATGTGTTGGCCTGCGCCCGCTTCAACTACTACTACGCGTTCAACGGTCCCTACGATCAGAACCTAGCCGAGGGCATATGCTTCTTCTTGGACGATGGTACGCAGGTGGTGAATTTCCCTAATCAGCATGCCGGCAACTGCACTACAAAGCATCAAGCGACTAACCAGTGGTTCAAAAGCATGGTTCGACTCTACAAGAATATGCGCAACCAGCTTGTTGAACGTCGAATGCTCAATGATGGAGTGGCGCCATCCTATTTTGTAGAGGGCTTGCTTTGGAACGTCCCTAACGCCTACTTTGGGGGCGGCAATCAAGCGTCGTTTGTTTCGACGTTCAACTACCTTTTCAAGGCAGACAGGTCGGGCTTCTTGTGCGCGAACGGCATACACAAGTTGTTTGAGACCAACTCGCATACGTCTTGGAATTCTGGCGATTGCCAGTCCTTCTTGAACGCGGTGGAGCGGCTATGGAATGAGTGGCGGTAGGGCTAGTTCCTATGAGGGCAGACTGCGCTTGGCCATCGGCTTTAGACTTGTGGCGCCAACATGAAGGAATCGACTTCACTTGTCGGTCTCAGTGGGTTGCAGAAGGCAGACAGGGTGTCGACCTACGCCGAGCTGGCGGCCGTGGTGGAGCGCTGTCGTGAAGCGCTTTCCGCCCACGGAATGGACGTGAAGCCGAACAGTGCACTCGGCTCGCTGTTTCGGCGCGCGGGGCGCCTGAACAGCGAATGGATTGCCGGCAGCGAGAACGAAGACATTGCTCTTCTTATGGAGGCCGACGAGGCCTACCGCATCGCTGAGGCGGTTCTCACCGCAATTGGTGATCACAGCGCCCGCGAGGCAATGCGTCGGGTGACCAAGAGCGATATGCGACTTTCCTATCGTCAGCCCTCACAGGGCAAGGATGCCTTGTTCGAACTGTCGCTGGTTGAATCGCTGCGTGGGCGAGGGGTGCCGGCACGGTTTCGGGATCCACCCGATGTGGAAATCGACCTGCCTGATGGCCTTGGCACCTACGGTGTCGCGTGCAAGAAGGTCTACTCGTTGAAATCGGTGGAAGGCCAGCTCTCGAAAGGCCTAAAGCAGGTTGCGCCTTATGACGGCCTTGGCATTGTGGCCTTCAACCTCGATGACTTGGTGCAAGAACGAAGCATTCTGGTTGCCGCTGACCGAGCGCAGGCCAGCGAAACGCTCGCGCGCATCAACATGCAGTTCATCGAACGACATCGGCGCCGTTTCCAGGACGCAGTGATGGCCGGGCGATGTGACGGGATCTGGGTCTCCGTCTCCGCCCACGCCGACGTCAAGGCAATGACGCCGCGCTTCAATCGATTGACCGAGAACGCGATTTGGACCGTCGAGGGTGCAAAGGCACTCAGCAAGACGAGGCTGCAAGCCCTGCAGACCGCTATCGAGCGATGAACTGCGAGTGAACTAGCCGAGCTTCTTCGCCAGATCTTCCGGCCGAGGGTGGTAGTAGCGCTTGAGCATGCGCAGGTCGCGATGCCCAGTCACCGCCGACAGCTCCAGCACGTTTGACAGCTTCTCCGCGAGCCTCGATGCCGCTTCATGCCGCGTGTCATGAAAATGGACATCCTGCAGGAAGGTCGCATCGGCGTCGCGGCCCTGGGCCGCGCAGTCGGCTGCATAGCTTTGCCGCGCCCGCTCGAGGCCGCGGCCGAACGCCTTGCGAAGCGCCACAGGGCTCATCGGGAAGACCTGACCTTTGTGCGGCTTAGGTAGGGCTTTGAAGACTGCCACGGCGCGCGTGGAGAGTGGCACCGTGCGTGCATCGCCGTTCTTGGTATCGGCAAGATGCGCCGTACGTCCTTCCAGATCGATGCACTCCCACTGGAGCGAAAGCAGCTCACCGCGGCGCATTGCCGTCTCCAGCGCGAGCTTGAAGATGGGCGCAAGGTAGGCGTTGCGGGCACCATCGCCGAATGTGCCGTCGCCTCGGCGCGGTGCCTTGCCAAGCGCAGCAAAGAGGTAGGCTTCTTCCTCCGCGCTGAGCCTGCGGTCGCGCGCCCTGCCTGCCGGCGGGCGTTTGACCATCGACACGGGGTTCTCGACATGCAGGCCGCGTTCCCGGCGCACGTGGTTGACGATCGAGGAGAGGATCGTCAGCTCGCGATTGACCGTGGCGCCCGAGACCTTCTTGAGCCGGCGATCACGCCAGGCAGCAATCTCGGCCGAGGAGAGGTGCGCCATTGACAGGGAGGGCAGGGTGGCGTCCTTCAGGAACAGGTCGATCTTCTCCGATTCCATCACCGCCGATTTTTTGTTGGGCGTAACGTCCTTCTGGTAGTCCCGCAGCACGTCGGCGAAGCTCAGGCTTTCGGCCTTGCGGCGATCGATGAACCCCGAGGTTTCCAGCTCGCGCTCGGTAGCGCGCGCCCAGCGTTCGGCGTCTTCCTTGTAGAGGAAGGTCCGGGTCTGGGCAGGGAAGCCCTTGCGCCTGACCTTAGCCTGCCACTGCGATTCGCCCCGGCGTGTGATGGTCGACATGGCGTGTTATGCGTCGTGTCCCATCAGTGTCCCAAAAATGGACGAACGCCGCTAGAGGCCTCATGAATGCTAGCTTCTCACCGACTTTGACATGGTGGGGGTCGTTGGTTCGAGTCCAATCGCGCCTACCAAATTCGGTAGAAGAATCAAGCACTTGGCGGAGACGCCCTGTGCTTTTTTCTTGCCGGTACCGAGAACGTACCAAAAATCGGAAGTCACGTCGGCCGCTGTCGGCAATGGCCTGCCCGACCCGGCCGCGGCTCGATGTTCCGATGTGCCAGGTGTGCTCCCGGAGCCCATCGCGGGCGCCTTCGAGCGACATGGCGCCGGTGCCTGTCAGTGACCTTCGGACCGTGTTCGCGCAGACGGTGGTGGACGTGGTGCGCGACACCCAAGGCAACCTCTCGGAGGCGGCCCGCCGCCTGGGCATCAGCCGCACCACGCTCTATCGAAAGCTTGTGGCCGCCCGTTCCGAGACGGCCCCTGCTTCGAGTCGGGACTGACGCTTCGGGCTTGCCGCATCGAACGGCGCCGGCGGCTTCCGGGCGCTTTTGAACTGCTCTACCGCGGCCTGGAGCACCGGACCCCGATGTGGCACTCCTGGCTACTGAACCGAAGCGAGGATCTGCCGGATCGAAGACGTGGTCCGCTACCCGACGACGAGCATCTTCTGCGCACGCCCTGCTCCGATTGCGCCACGCATGCTCCGCGATCGCCAACATCTGGGCCCGGATGCCCCGAGGCGGGTGGCCGCTGATATGGTGCCCCCACACGCGACCGGCGGCTGGTCTGTCGGGTCCCGCAGCGTGAACCAACCGGAGGACACCGATGACCTGCAACCCGAAGATCGCCCTCGGCGTGCTCGCGCTGGCCAGCGCCGCTGCCCATGCCCAGCCCACCCTGGACATCTACGCCCCGCCGAACAACAACTTGCTGGTAGGGCTCAGCCAGTCCGGCGCCTACGGCGTGAGCTATGCGTCCGCGGCCGAAGGCAACCTGCTTCTGACCACCGCGACCGCGACGTGGACCAACATCGGAGGCAACTCTCCGGCCAACGGATTCGGCGGCAACCTGGGCATCTCGCTCGACGGCCGCAGCGTTGCCGGCAATGCCACCGCGGCGAACGGCTTCAGCCAGGCGGCACGCTACGACGTCGGAGCCGGCACCTGGAGCACCCTGGGCAGCCTGGGCTTCAACGGCACGTCGTCGATACAGGGCATCAAGGAGCAAAGCTCCGCGGTGGCGATCTCGGCGGACGGCTCGACCGTCGTCGGCCGAGCCTACTTCAACACCAGCGGCACCACCGGCTCGGTCTACCACCCGGTGGTCTTCCGCGGCGGCCAGGTCTACGACCTCAACCCGGCCGGCACGACCCAGAGCGGCATGGCGCTGGCCTCGAACGCCAGCGGCACGCTCATCGGCGGCTACACCAGCAACTCGTCTATCGGCATGCTGTGGCGCTGGAACGGCAGCGGCTACGACACGCTCGCGGCACCGACCATCCCGAACTCGGCCGGCGTGGCCACCAACATCCAGACCGCCGCGATCAGCGCCGACGGAACCTGGATCGCCGGCGGCTCGGTCAACGGGCTGTCGACGAACTACGGCGGCCGGTTCACGCCGATCACCTTCAGCCCGGCCACGCTGTGGAACGCCAGCACCGGCAGCGGCCTCGTGATCCCCTTCGATCACATGATCGACACCAGGCCGACCAGCAACGACGTCGACAAGAACATGAAGACCTCCGTGGCAGGGGTGTCCGATGCCGGTACCGTCATCGGCAGCTTCGTCGTCAATGTCGGCGGCAACACGGCGCTCGTGCAGTCGGATGCCTGGATCTACGACCAGCATACCGGGGTCTCCCTGTCGTTCGACAGCTACCTCTCCGACCTGGGCCTCGGCCTGGCGCCGACGCAGCACGTGTGGAACCTGTTCTCGATGTCGGCCGACGGCTCGGCCATTGCGGGCTACTTCTTCGATACCGCGACGAACACCACCTCCGCGTTCGTGCTGCACCTGGCGGCACCGGTGCCCGAGCCCGGCTCGCTGGCGATGTTCGCTGCGGCGCTGCCGCTGCTGGCGGGGTACGCGGCGCGCCGCCGTCGCCGCGCCTGAGGCCGCGCCGCGCCCGGCCTCGATCCTGCGCCAGGCCGGCGTCGCACCGCGCGCTGCCGCGGGCAGGGATCGGCGCACGATCCGCGTGGCCCGATCCCGTCCCTGAACGTTCCGGTCCGTCGGCATGCGGCGACCGCCGCGGTCTGCTGGCCGAATAGAGGAGCACGGCGATGAGTGCCGTGAAGGCCACGATCAGGCGCGTGCGTATGCTGAGCTGGGTCATCTGTGCCGTCCGATAGAGGTCGCTGCTTGGGCCTGCATTTCGGCGGCAGGGGCACTGCAGCCCGGCAAGCCGGACTGTCTGCGGCGACTGTCGTGATTGCGACAGTTCGCGCCGGACCGACGGCAAAACGGGGGCGGGGATCGTGGAGCATGGTGTCGATGGGCCGAGCCCCACCGGCCGTCCCCGGACTGCGGGGCCGGCGTTGCCGGAGTTCGGGCGAGCCGCGACAATCGGCTGCCGCCACCCCGCTCCTAGGCCCCGGGGCGCTTCGCCGTCCAGTCGTGATCGAATCGTTTCCGCCACCCGCGGGCCGCCGGCTCCTCGCCGTCGCGCCTGAAGTCCTCGAGGCCCGCGAGTCGATCGAGCGCCACCTCGACCACTTGAACCGGGCCGCGCCCGCGGCGAGGCGCGCGGTGCTCGGCACCGGCGGCGGTGGATGCGACCGCCTCAGCCTGTCCGGCGTGGCGTCGCCGCTGCCCGGCGCGCGCCGCGACACGCCGGCGATCGTCGAGGTCGAGACGGATGTCGGCCTGGAGGTGCTCACGCGCGACCGCGACGCCGCGGCGCAGACCTATTCCTGCCTCGTGCCGCTGAGAGGCCGGGTCGGCGCGAAGCTGCGGCGCCAGGAGGTGGCGGTCGGTGCTGGCGAGGCCCTGATCATCGACCCGTCGGAGGTCGAACGGACGCTGGTCGGCGCCGGTACCCATTTCGTGGAGTTCGACTTGCCGAAGACGTTCGCGCTCGCGCTCGGCGCGGAGCTGGCGCCCGGCGCCGTCGCCGGCGTACCGCATTTCGCGCCGCAGCTGCGTCCCGAGCTGACCGCCCGTCTGCTGTTCATGATCGTCCAGGCCGCCCACGCTGTGGTACGCCCGGGCGCGAGCACGCTGGACGCCCACGCCGGCTTCCGGCGCTGGAGCGAGATGATCGCGATGGCGCTGCTGCAGGAACAGCCGGTCGCCGAGACGCGGAGTGCGCTGGCGTCCGGCCCGTCGCCGGCCAGCGTGCGACGGGCGCTGGAATTCATCGCCGCGCACGCGAACCGCGAGATCGTGCTGTCGGACATCGCCGCCGCTGCCTGCGTCAGCGCCCGCAGCCTGCTGCGCCACTTCAACGACCACGTCGGCCTGTCCCCGGGAGCCTTCCTCCGGCAGGTGCGGCTCGACCGGGCACGAGACGAACTGCGCCGCGGCGACGTGGCCTCGGTGCGCGACGTGGCAAGGCGCTGGGGCTTCGAGAACGCCAGCAAGTTCAGCCGGGCGTACCAGCGCCGCTTCGGCGAGCGCCCCAGCGAGACGCGCTGGTAGCGCGTCGGGCTCCCGAGCGCGAGCCGTGGACACCGTCGTGCCGGTTAGCATCCGCGCGGGGGCACCGCGCGCAATGGCCGACCACGACATCGAGGCGTCGATCCTCGAAGGCAAGCTCTACCCGGCCACCGGCACCGCGCGGCCGTTGCCGCGCGCGCTTCTCGACGACTGCCCCGAGGTGCTCGACGGTACCCATCCCGTCACGCTCGTCGTCGCCCCGGCGGGCTACGGCAAGTCGACGCTGATGGCGCGCTGGCACGCGACCCTGGCCGGGCGCGGCGTGTCCTGCGCCTGGCTCTCTCTCGACGAGGACGACCGCGACACGGCGCGCTTCCTGCGCCATCTGGTCGCGGCCCTGCAGGCGGCCAACCCGCGCATCGGTGCCGGCGTGGTCGAGCACCTGGCAGGTGACCTCGGTGGCACCGTCAAGCCGCTGCTCGAAGCGCTCGCCGCCGAGCTGGCGCGGCAGCGGCAGCGCATCGTGCTGTTCCTCGACGACCTGCAGTTCGTCGCGGGCGCCGAAGCGCTCGAGATCATCGGCTGGCTCGTCAACTACGCACCGCGTGTCCTGCAGCAGGTCATCGGCAGCCGCGAGGACGTGGCCGGCCTGCCGCTGGCGTCGCTGCGCGTGCGCCACCAGCTGTTCGAGGTCGACACGCGACGGCTCCGGTTCTCCGGCGACGAGGCGGCCGGGCTGCTCTGCCACCGGCTCGGGCGGGCCCTGCCAGCGCGTGAGCTGCAGGTCCTGCTCGACAAGACCGAGGGCTGGCCGGCGGCGATCGAGCTCGCCGCCTTCGCTCTCGCCGAGGCCGCCGACGCGCGCCGCTTCGTCGAACAATTCGCCGGCTCCGACAGCAGCGTCGTCGACTACCTCGGCGAGATCGTCCTGGGCCGGCTCGACGCGCGCACCCGGACCTTCGTCTTTCGCATCGCGATGGCCGATCGGGTGAACGCGCCGCTGGCCCGGGTGCTCAGCGGCGACGACGATGCCGAGGCCCTGCTCGCGTCGCTGCGCGCGCGCCACCTGTTCCTCATACCGCTCGATCGAGACGGCACCTGGGTACGGTTCCATCATCTGGTCGGCGGTTTCTTCCGCGAGCGATTCCGCCGCGCGGCGCCCGACGAGGCCAGGTCCTGCCTGCTGCGCTGCGCAGACTGGCTGCACGCCGAGGGCATGGTGGAGGAGGCGATCGGCGCCGCGATCCGCGCCGAGGACTGGGCGCGCGCGACCGAGTGGCTGGCCGCCGCGGTCGAGGAACTCGTGTTCCGGCGCGGCTATCACCAGACGATCCTGCGCTGGATGCAGGCGCTGCCCGACGCCTGGATCGACCGCCACCCGGTCATCCGGATCCAGTACGTGTTCGCGCTCGCGTTCCACCCGCAGCTTCCGGCCTACGAGGCGCAGATACATCGCCTGAAGCTGCTGCTCGACGCGCTCGAGGCCCGGCCGCAGGCCGATCCTGGCATGGTGACCGAGCTGCGCATGGCGATCGAGCTGCAGACGACCGTGTCGGCGGCGCTGCGCGACGAGGGCCGTCTGGGCGGCGAGCTGGCAGCGGCGTGGCTTGCGCGCTGGCCCGAGGCTCCGCTGCACCGCCGCGGCGCGGTCGGCAACGTCCTGGCGTTCGGCCACAAGAGTGCCGGGCGCATCGACGAGGGCCTCGCCCAGTGCGCGCTGTCGCGGCGCTGGCTCGAGCAGGTCGAGGGCCACTACTCGCTGGCCTGGACGATCTTCATCGAGGCCGTGCTGCACCTCAAGCGCGGCAGCTACCTCGACGCCCGCCGCACCTGCGCCGACGGCCTCGACCTGCTCGAACGCCGCCTGCACGGCCACCCGGTGCACGCCAGCCTGTTCCACGCGGCGCTCGCCGCCATCGCCTACGAGTTCGACGAGATCGAGCGCGCGGTCGAGCATGTGGACCTCGCGATGGCGAACGTCGACGCCTACGGGCCGGCCGACGCCCTGATCGTGGCCCACCTGACGCAGGCTCGCCTGCAGCGGCTGCGGCGCGACGAGGAGAGTGCCCTGGCGATCCTGCGCGCTGGGCAGGAGCTCGGCGCCCGGCGCGGCCTGCGCCGCGTCGGCGTGACCCTGGCCGCCGAAGAGTGCAACCATCTCGCGCGCATCGGTCGCCACGAGGAAGCCCGCATCGTCGCGACCCGATTCGGTTTCGATCGCCTGCCGAGCCAGGGCGCGGCGGGTGCGCTGAGCGACGACAAGGCGCTGCGGGCGGCCTCGCGCTACCTGTTGAAGCAGGCGCCCGGGCTGGTCGTGGAGGCGCTCGGCCCGATGATCGAAGACTGCGCCCGGCGGCGGCTTGCGCGCCGCGGCGTCGAGGTGCTGCTGCTGCGCGCGCTGGGCCGCAGCGAGCTGGGCGACGCGGACGGCGCGCTGGCCGACATGCAGCGCGCCCTGGAAGTCGCCGCACCGTGCGGCTTCGTGCGCGTGTTTCTCGACGAGCTGGCGGACCTGCGGCCGCTGGTCGAGCGGCTCTCCCCCGAGCGCCTGCGCGGTTCGGCAGCCGGGCCGCAGGCCAGCCGGCTGCAGGCGCAGTTGCGCGGGCTAGAGGCCACGGGCACGGGCACATCCCCCGACGCCGCTGCCGTCGACCAGTTGACCAAGCGCGAGATCGTGATCCTGAAGCGGCTGGACTCCGGAATGAGCAACCGGGAGATCGCCGAGGCGATGTTCATCTCCGAGGGCACCCTGAAGTGGCACCTCCACAACATCTACGGCAAGCTCGACGTCAAGAACCGGTCCGGCGCGATGACGCGAGCGCGGGGGATCGGCATCCTCTAGGGCAGCGCCCCCGCGGTGTTCGGCGGCGGTACGAAGGGGCGACGCGCTCGGGCATGCGCATCGGAGCCGGCCAGACGAAGGTCAAGCGTCCGGCAAACTGGCTCGGCGATGACGATGCGGTCCGGTTTCGATCGTCGGTGGGCGTCCCCCGCCGTGTCGTCGCGCCGGCACGCGACGCCTGGCGTCAGGCCTGGGCCGAGCCCGCGCGCGCGAGCGAGCGCTCGGGGTTGACCGTGATCCAGCCGACGATGGCGCCGACGGCGAGCAAGGCGCGACGCCCGAGAAGCGGCCGCGTGCATCGCGCGAGCTCCAACCGCGCGTCAGCAGGCGCTGCGACAGCGCCGATGCGACCAGGACGAGCGGGATCGTGATCGCATCCCGGCGTCCGTCTTCCGCGGTCCGTCCGACAGTGCGGTTCAGCCGCCGACGCGCAGCACGGCGCCGGCCAGCGCGGCGTCGCCTTCGATGCGGATCTCGCCGGCGTCCACCAATGCCTGCGCCTTCGCTTCGCGCCCGACCAGGCGTGCCCAGGCGTCGAAGGGTATCGTCAGCACGGCGTCCGCCGCCCCCGCGCCCTGCGCGATTTGCACGACGCCGTGGCGCAGTTGCAGCGTGAATGCGACGTCGGGGTCGCTGAAGTTCAGCACGATGCGGCGCGGACCGTCGGCGCTGAGCTGCGGCGGCAACTGGAAGCGCAGCCCGTTGACATAGGTCGCCGGCGGCATCTGGCGCACCATGCCGGCGTTGACGAAGCGGATCGGCGGGATCCGCGTATCGACCTTGCCTTCGAGCTCGCGCGCCTGCGTCAGGTACCACGAGCGCGTGTTGGCCGCGGTGGTCGCCTGCCCCATCGACCTCAGCGCGCGCGCCTTCAGCCGGCGATTCGATTCGTCGTCGAAGCCGCCGTCGAGCAGCCAGCCGGCCATCTGCGCCGCCCAGGCGTATTCGCGCCGGTCCAGGGCGTCGCGCACCGCGTCGGCGACGCGCGCCGGCCCGCCGGCCAGCGCGATCGTGCGCGTGGCCTGCTCGGCCGGGCTCGGCCGGTGCAGCTCCGTCGTGTCCTTGCCGAACCAGCCCACCAGGCCGGCGTAGATCTGCCGCACGTGGAACGGCAGCTCGCCGTAGAACTGGCCCGTCAGGCGGCCGCGCGCGAGCGCCTCGGGGAGCCGGACGAAGTCGACCAGTTCGTCCGGCGACAGGCCGGCATTGATGCCGCGCACGGTCTGGTCGTAGGTGAACTGGATCGTGTCGCGGTACTCGGTGACCGCCTGGCGGATCGCCTCGCGGCCGTGCAGCGGCACGCCGTGCACGCCGACCAGGTGCTCGGGCGCGAGCTCGATGATCCTGTCCAGGCCGCGCAGCAGCTCCACCGGGTTGCGGAAGACGTCGCCGCGCAGCGTGTAGATGTTGAACATCGCCGGCCAGGCGATGTTGTTGATCACCGTGCCGGTCTCGGGCAGCGAGATCAGCAGGGTGTCGTCGGTGTCTCCCCAGGTGTGGAAGAACTGCATGCGGACGCCGTCGATCTCGACGGTCCGGCCATCGGTGGTCGTCCGGTTGGGGCGCACGAAGCCGGTCGTCGGCTGGTACTTGTCGAACTCGAACACGAACGGGCCCAGCCCCTGGTGCGACATCGCGTCCTCGCCTTCGCGTGGCAGGAACATGCCGAACTGGATCGCTGCGCGGCGGATGAAGGTGGGCGACAGGTCGCCCACCATGCGCAGCATGTTGCGCATCAGGTCGGGATGGGCCCAGACCTCGACCTGGTCCTCGTGCCCCGCGGGCACCCAGGCGCGCGAGCCGAAGATGTAATGGCTGTGCGTGTACAGCAGCGACGACAGCGGCTTGTCGCAGACGCGGCCGAAATCTTCCTGGTGCATGCGCGCCTGCTCGATGCAGTCGCCGGTGTCGACGACGATGAGGCCGCGCCGGCCCTCGATCGCGGTGCTGTTGCCGAGGCAGGCGCCGACGTGGCACCACACGCCGGGCGCCACCGCGTGCACCTTGCGCTCGAACTGGCGTCCGTGCTCGCTGTAGGCGCGGTGGGCGACTTCGCCGCGCGGGCCGATGCCGATGTCGGCCGGGGCGCCCATGTAGACGGAACGGGGGATCGTGGTCATGGCTGATGTCTCCTTGGATCGTTGGGGGGCGGTCAGCCGATGCGGCGCACGGGCGGCGGCGCGTAGCTCTGGTCCTGCACCGACGGGCCGGGCAGGTAGGTGCGCAGGAACAGGTTGAAGCGGCCCTGGGGCGTCGGCAGCCAGTTGGCGCGCCGGCTCTCGTCGGTCGGCGCCTCGTGCTGCATCAGGATCTCGAGCGACCCGTCGGCGCCGTAGACCAGGCCGTCGACGAGGCTGCTGATGCCGTAGCGCTTGATCGGGTTGTCGACCATGTTGAAGCGCTCGTCGTACAGCGTCACCGACCAGAAGGCGCGCGCTTGCGGGATCTCGTCGGCGCGCAGGTGCAGCACGTAGGCATGCTCGCCGCTCAGGTCGGCGCCGTCGGCATCGACGAAGGTGCGCAGCTTGGTCGACTGCTCGATCCAGTGCTCGACGATGCCGGAGAACGACTGCGGCGTGGCGCGGCCGAGGAAGTCGTGCACGCTGGCCATGCGGCCCCAGTTGCGGTCGCCGTAGAACCAGCCGTTGACCTGCCTGGTGGCGCCGCCGGCACGCGCGACCTGGGCGAACAGCCGCGGGCCGTCCTGCAGCGCGCGCTGCAGGCCGCGCCGCGTCGCCGCGTCGAGCGACTCGAGCGGTTGCTCGGCGTAGGGCCCGAGGCCGACGCGGCCGAACTGGCGCAGCAGCGCCTCGTCGCGTGCCGGCGGCGGGTTCTCCTGCAGCGCGGCGTTCATCGTCGCGAAGTCGGCCAGCGGCTGGTCGGGCGCGCAGGGCACCGCGACGTCGCGCCGCTCGGATGGCGTGCTGCCGTCGAGCCAACTGGACAGCGGCTTGACGTAGATCTGCCGCTGCACGTCGCGCGCGGCCGCGAGGTCGTCGCCACCGGGCGACGAGACGCGCGCCACCATGAAGGCGCTCGGCGTCGGCGAACGCAGCACGATGTCGATGCCCTCGGGCGTGCTGCCTTGCCAGTCGGGGCCGACGACGAGCGCGGTCTGCGCCTTGCCGCCGTTGACGCTCGGGCCGACGTAGCCGAACAGGTCGGAATAGAACTCGGCGAGCTGGATGCTGACGTAGCGCTCGCCGCAATCGGGGGCGTGCACGACCACCGGCTCGGCGCCGAGTTCGAGCCAGCCGATCGAGTAGATGCCGTCGCGGTAGGGCGAGCCGCCGTACTGCTCCTCGTGGCTGGACAGGCGCGGGACGTGGAACAGCTTGTTCAGCGGCGTGTCGATCACGCCGACCGGCTTGCGAACCATGCCGAAGCGCAGCTTCGTGAAGTAGACCGCCGGGAAGCCGTAGGCATAGGCCTGCATGCCGACCAGGTAGGCCCAGGATTCGCGCCAATCGGCGCTGCCGACGTCGAGGGGGGAAGTCGTTTCGTTCATCGCTGTCTCCGAGGTAAAAGGGGGGGCCGAGCGCCACGTCCAGGGCTCGCACCGGCGGCATCGAGGCCGTTCCGAAACGTTAGGTGCGATGCGCCGCACCGCGACGTCGCCGGTCTAGACTTCTGTCGTGATGCAGACACAAGACGCCTTCGCATCGGCCTACCGCGTGCTGGCGCAGCGGCTGCTGGCGCAGGCGCCGGGCTTCGCCCGCTGCCCGCCCGAGGTCGTGGCCGACCTGATCGAAGAGGCCGTGGTGACACGCGCCGCGGCGCGCGAGCTGCTGTTGCGGCGGAACGAGCATTCGGATCACCTGCTGCTCGTCGTCGAAGGCGCACTCGAGGCGCGGATCGACCTCGGCGGCGGCCGGCGCCACCTGCTGAGCTTCATGCTGCCGGGCATGCTGGCCGGCTACCTGTCGTTCCTTGACCAGGGGGTCCAGCCGCACGACCTGGTGGCGCACGTGCCGTCGGTGCTGCTGCGCATGCCGGAGGCGGCAGTGCGGCGGCTCTGCCGCACCCGGTTCGAGCTCGGGCAGGCGTTCCAGACCCAGCTCGCGGCACGGCTGCGCCTGATGTACGAGCTGCACGCCTACAGCCTGAGCTTCTCGCTGCGCGACCGGCTGACGCGGCAGCTCGTGATGCTGGCGGATTCGGTCGGCGTGCGCCGCGGCGAGCAATGGATGCTGGACGTGCAGATGTCGCAGGCCGACCTCGCCGACCTGCTCGGCGCCGGCCGGCAGGCCATCAACGCCGAGCTTCAGCGGCTGCAGGACGAGGGGCTCGTCAGCATCGGCCGCTCGCGCATCCGGGTCCTGGATCTGGCGGCATTGCGCGCCCGCATACCCGAGGGCCTGCCGGCGGCGCTGCTGCGCATCGTCTGAACGGCGGGCGGCGGACCCGCGCGGGCGGCCGGCGTCAGCGGCGGCGCAGCAGTGCGGCGATGTCCTGCCAGCCGAGCGCCGCCAGCGCGTTCGCGTCGGACCATGCGAGCCGCAGCGCGGCGACTGCCAGCCCACCCAGGCGGGTCGCGCTGTGCAGCGGCCCGGCGAGGCGCATCACGTGGCAGACGCTGCGCCATTCGCCCGCACGCTCGCGCGCCAGCGCCAGGCCGTGCGAGACGAAGGTTGGGCGTGCGGGGGCGCGGCGGCCGTGCATCTCAGGCCCCCGCCGGGGCTGCGAGCGCACGCGCGGCACCGGCGTTGAACAGCGCCGAGCCGGCGAGGTTCTGGCCACCGTCGCAGACGACGACGCAGCCGGTGACGTACGAGGCCAGCGGCGACGCCAGCACCGCCGCCATCCGGCCGATGTCGTCGACCGTGCCCATGCGGCCGAGCGGCACGCCGGCGAGCATCGTGTCGGCATCGAACAGGCGCTTGACGCCTTCGGTGCCTTCGATCGGTCCCGGCACGATCGAATTGCAGCGGATGCCGTGCGGCCCCCATTCGAGCGCCAGGTTGCGCATCAGCATGTCGATGCCCGCCTTCGCGGCGCCGACATGGGCCTGGAAGGCATGCGGCATGTAGGCCATGCCGGCGGAGATGAACAGCACGCAGCCGCGGGTGCGGCGCAGCTGGTCGAACGCGGCGCGGGCAGCGTTGAACGAGCCGAGCAGGTCGATGTCGATCACGCTCTTGAAGCCGTTCGGCGACAGCCGCTCGGCCGGAGCGACGAAGTTGCCGGCGGCACCGCACACCAGGACATCGACCTGGCCGAGCTCGGCCTCGCTGCGCGCCAGTGCCGCTTCGAGGGCGGCGTAGTCGCGCACGTCGGCGGCGACGGCGCAGACCTGGGCGCCGTGCGCGCGGAGCTCGCTCGCAGCGGCGTCGAGCCTGGCCTGCGTGCGGCCGCAGATCGCGACCCTGGCGCCGAGCGCGGCGAAGGTCTGCGCGACGCCCAGGTTGATGCCGCTGCCGCCGCCGGTGACGAACACCGTCTTGCCCTGGAACAGGTCGAGCGGCAGCAGGCGTTGGACGAGGGGCGTGGAGTCGGGTGCCATGGTGGTCTCTTCCCCTCGCGTCAGAAGTCGGCTTCGGCGAGCGCCATCGTGCCGACGCCGGCGTGGATCGTCGCCTCGGCCAGGCCGTGCGCGCGCACCAGGTCCTGGTCGGCGAAGAAGCGCGCGGTCGCGATCTTGGCGCGCAGGAAGGCCGCGTCGGTGTCACCCGCATCGAGGCGCTGTCGTGCCGCCTGCGCCGCGCGCGCGAGTTGCCAGCCGCCGCAGACGACGCCGCACAGGTGCAGGAAGGGCACTGCGCCGGCGAGCACCGCGTTCAGGTCGCTGGTGCCGGTGGCGAGGATCCAGTCGACCGCGTCGGCCATCGCGCGCACGCCGACGCGCAGGCGGGCGCCGATCGTGCGAAGGTCGGGGTCGGCGGCGGCGGCCAGCGTCTCGGCGGCGCCGCCGATCTGCTCGACCAGCGCGTGCATCGAGCGCCCGCCTTCGCGCAGCAGCTTGCGGCCGACGAGGTCGTTCGCCTGGATGCCGGTCGTGCCTTCGTAGATCGCCGTGATGCGGGCGTCGCGCAGGTGCTGCGCGGCGCCGGTCTCCTCGATGAAGCCGTTGCCGCCGTGGACCTGGACGCCGGTCGACGCGACCTCGATGCCGGTCTCGGTGCACCAGCCCTTGAGGATCGGGATCAGCAGGTCGACACCCGCCTGCGCCTCGGCGCGCCGCGCCGGGTCGGGCTCGTGGTGGGCGCGGTCGATCATCGCCGCGACCACGTAGGCGAGCGCGCGCATCGCCTCGACGCGCGACTTCATGCTCATCAGCATCCGCCGCACGTCGGGGTGGCGGATGATCACGACGCTCGGCCCTTTCGGCGCCGCAGCGTCCTTGCCTTGGACGCGATCGCGCGCGTAGGCCAGCGCCTGCTGCAAGGCACGGTCGGCGATCGCCAGGCCCTGCACGCCGACGCCGAAGCGCGCCTCGTTCATCATGATGAACATCGTCTCGAGGCCGCGGTTCTCCGCGCCGAGCAGGTAGCCGACCGCGCCCGCGCCGTCGCCGAAGGCGAGCACCGCGGTGGGGCTGACATGGATGCCGAGCTTGTGCTCGACCGAGACGCAGCGCACGTCGTTGCGCTCGCCCAGGCTGCCGTCCTCGTGAACCAGGAACTTCGGCACGATGAACAGCGAGATGCCCTTGACGCCTTCCGGCGCGCCCGGCGTGCGCGCGAGCACGAGGTGGACGATGTTGTCGGTGAGGTCGTGCTCGCCGAAGCTGATGAAGATCTTCTGGCCGTGGATGCGGTAGTGGTCGCCCTCGGGGATGGCCTTGGTGCGCAGCAGCGCCAGGTCCGAACCCGCCTGCGGCTCGGTCAGGTTCATCGTGCCGGCCCATTCGCCCGACACCATGCGCGGCAGGTAGGTCGCCTGCTGCGCCGCGCTGCCGCGCAGCAGGATGGCCTCGATCGCGCCCTGGGTCAGCAGCGGCGCCATCGAGAACGCCATGTTCGACGCATTCCACATCTCCATGACCGCGGTGTCGACCAGCTTCGGCAACCCCTGGCCGCCGAACTCGACCGGAAAGCGCAGGCCGTTCCAGCCCGCTTCGGCGAACTGGCGGTACGCCTCGACGAAGCCGTCCGGTGTGGTCACCGCGCCGTCGTGCCAGGTCACGCCTTCGGTGTCGCCGCGCGCGTTGAGCGGTCCCCAGACCTCGGCGGCGAAGGTGGCGGCGCCGTCGAGCACCGAATCGACGAGGTCGCCGGTCGCGTCCTCGCAGCCCGGCAGGCGGGCGATCTCGTCGAGCCCGGCGAGCTCGCGCAGCACGAACTGCATGTCCTTCAGCGGGGCGGTGTAGGCGGTGGTCATGGCGTGACTCCTCGATTTACTTGACATGGACGTAGCTGCCGGGCGCGGCGCCGAGCGGCTTGTGCTTGCGCGAGCCGAGCGATTTCGGCGCCGCGACCAGATCGCCCGAGCGGGCCTGGATCCAGCCGCGCCAGTGCGGCCACCAGCTGCCTTCCTGGCGGGCCCCGGCGTGCGCGGCCGCCCAGGCGTCGGCATCCTCGGCGTCGGCCGCAGCGGCGACGTGGAACGACTTGCCGGCGCCCGGCGGGTTGATCAGGCTCTGCAGGTGGCCGGCGTTGGCGAGCACGAAGGTGGTCTCGGTCCCGAACAGCCGTGCCGTGCCGTAGCAGGCGCGCCAGGGCGTGATGTGGTCGGTGATCCCGCCGATGACATAGGCGCCGACCTCCACCTGCGACAGGTCGATCGGCGTGCCGTCGACCTCGAGCGTGCCGGCGTTCACGTACGGGTTCTTCTCGACCAGATCGAGCAGGTCGGCATGGAACTGCCCCGGCAGGCGCGTGGTGTCCGCGTTCCAGGCCAGGATGTCGAACGCCGGCGGCTTGTTGCCGAGCAGGTAGTTGTTGACCCAGTAGTTCCAGATCAGGTCGTTCGGCCGCAGCCAGGCGAACATCGACGCCATCTCCTCGCCGGTCACGATGCCCTTGCGGCGCGACCTTGCGCGCGCCGCCCGCAGCGTCGCCGGGGTGTTGAACAGGCCGAGCGTCGAGTCCTGCAGCGCGGCGCCGGTGTCGAGCACGCATACCGCCCAGGTCGTGTTCGCGACCTTGGTGTCGCCGCGTGCGGCGAGCCAGCCCAGGTAGGCGGCCAGCGTCATGCCGCCCGAGCAGCTGCCCCACATGTTGACGTCGGGGCTGCCGGTGATGCGGCGCGCGACGTCGACCGCGCGGTCGAGCGCCATCACGTAGTCGTCAAGACCCCAGTGACGCTGCTCGAGGGTCGGATTGCGCCAGCTGACGACGAACATCTGCACGCGCGAGTCGACCGCCCACTTGACGAGGCTCTTGTCCGGCGACAGGTCGATCGCGTAGTACTTGTTGACCTGGGGCGGCGACATCACGAGCGGCCGCCGATGCACCTGCGGCGTCGTCGGCGCGAACTGCAGCAGCTCGAACATCTCGTCGCGGTGCACCACCTGGCCGGGCGAGGTGGCGACGTTCTCGCCGACCTTGAACGGCGTCGCGTCGACCTGGCTCGGCAGTCCGTGGTTGTGGCGCACGTCGTGCACCAGGTGCTGCAGCCCCTGGACCAGGTTCGCACCGCCGGTGTCGACGATCTTGCGCACCGCCGCCGGGTTGCCGAGCACGAAGTTGCTCGGCGCCAGCGCGTCGGTGACGAGCGACGCGAAGAAGTGCGCGCGCCCCTTGTCCGCATCGCCGATGCCGGAATCGTCGATCACGCCGGCGAGCGCCCGCTGCGTCGCCAGGTACGACTGCATTAGGCGCGCGTAGAGCGGGTTGCCCTTCCACGCCGGATCGGCGAAACGGCGGTCCCTCGGCTCGGGCGCGAGGGTCGAGGTGCCGCGCGCGACGCCTCCGAGCGTCTTCAGGTAGCGCCCGTAGTGGGCTGCCGTGCGGGCCGGCGCGCGGCCGGCCGCCTTCAGCAGCGAGCCGGCGGCGCCGGCGACCTGGCGCGGGCTGAGACCCACGAGCGGGTTGATCGCGAGCGTGTTGCGGCTCGCCTCGGCGACCAGTTCGCCGACGTCGCCGGCGATGCCCATGGCGACGCTGCCCGCGCGTGCGGCGGTGCCGGCGACGCGTGCCGCGCGCCCCGCCACGGGCCGGTTGGAAACCTTGGCTGCGACCTTCTTCGTGACCATGTCGTGCACCTCCGCCTCAGGCCATCAGCATCGCCAGCGAGACCGCGACCAGCGCCGGCTTGTCCTCGCCCTCGATCTCGAACGTGTTCTCGGTCGTCAGCAGCACGCGGCCGCCGTCCTTGACCTCGACCGCGGCCACCTTGACGTGGTTGCGCACGCGCTTGCCGGTGCGCACCGGGGCGACGAAGCGCACCTTCTCGAGCCCGTAGTTCACCGCCTGCCGCGCATCGACGCGCGACAGCAGGACATCGAACGCCGTCGGCGCCAGCAGCGCCAGCGTCAGGAAGCCGTGCGCGACGGTGCCGCGGTACGGGCTCTCCTTGGCGGCGCGCTCGACGTCGACGTGGATCCACTGCCGGTCTTCGGTGCAATCGGCGAAGGTATCGACGCGCGGCTGGTCGATCGTGATCCACGACGAGGTGCCGATCTCCTGGCCGACGTGGTCGGCCAGGGCGGCAGGCGAGAGGCGGGACGAATTCATCGGTTGTCTCCTTGGATTGCGACGGAATGGGATGCATCGATGCCTGGACTATCGGATCGCGCAGCTGCGGCGTCGCCGATCGAAAGTTATGTTTTGCGGCCGAGCCGCTCGGCGCGATGGAGACGTGCCGGTGCCCGGGCCCGCGTTCGCGGGCCGCCTGCGGCCGATCAGCGATCGCGGCGTGGCCGCGCGTCATCGTCCGCGCGGTCGAGGAACTCGTCGATCGCGCGCACCGATTCGGCCGCGCGCGTGAGCAGGAACAGGTGGCCGCAGTCGAAGGTGCACAGCTCGCTCGACGGGATCAGGCGGCGCATCAGCGCGGCGTTGACCGGCGGCACCAGCGGATCGTCGCGGCCGGCCAGGATCAGCGTCGGCTGGCGCAGCCGGTGCAGCCAGTGGATGCTGGTCCAGCCCCAGGCGGCAGCGAGCTGCAGGTAGTAGCCCAGGCGCGACTGCCAGCGCACGTGCCTGAACAGCGCGGTCGCCAGCGCCGGGTCGCGGCGGAAGTCGCCACCGTAGATGTCGCCCGCGACCGAGCGCGCGTATTCGCGGCTCATGTAGCGCCGCGGCGTGGCCATCTTCAGCAGCACCGACGGTCGCGCCGGCACCATGACGGCGCCCGTCGCCGTCGCGCACAGCACGAGCCGCCGGCAGTGCCCCGGGAAGCTGCGCGCGAACTGCTGCGCCACCGCGCCGCCCCACGAGATGCCCAGCACGTCGGCGCGGGCATGTCCGAGGTGGGCGAGCACCCGTACGCCCAGCCGTGCGATGTCGCGCAGCCGGTACGGCCGCGCCGGCAGCGCCGAGTGGCCGACGCCGGGTACGTCGAAGGTGATCAGCTCGCGTCCGCGCATCCGGCTCGCCAGCGGGGCCAGCAGCTCGATGTTGCCGCCGATGCCATTGAACAGCAGCAGCGGAACGCCGCGGCCGGGACGATGGCCGACGCGCAGCAACTGGGCGCCGAGGCGAACCATCTCGATCGCGAACGGCCGGCCCCCGCCGGCCGCCGCCGCGGTACTGTCGGCCATGGCGTCAGGCGGCGTCCCGCAGCTCGCGCCGCAGGATCTTGCCGACGGTCGATTTCGGCAGCGCGTCGAGGAAGCGGACCATGCGCGGCACCTTGTACGCGGCCATCTCGGCGCGGCAACGATCGACGATCGCGTCGGCGTCGACCGCGGCGCCGGGTGCCTTGACGACGAACAGCTTGACCGCTTCGCCGGTCCTGTCGTCCGGCACGCCGATGCAGGCGCACTCGGCAACCCCGGGCAGGCCGGTGACGACCGACTCGACCTCGTTCGGATAGACGTTGAAGCCCGAGACGATGATCATGTCCTTCTTGCGGTCGACGATCTTCAGGAAGCCCTGCGCGTCGAACACGCCGACGTCGCCGGTCCGGAAGTAGCCGTCGGCGGTGTAGGCCTCGGCGTTGGCCTCGGGCTTGTTCCAGTAGCCGCGCATCACCTGCGGGCCCTTGGCGCAGACCTCGCCGGCCTCGCCGATGGCCACCTCGCGCCCCTCCTCGTCGAGGAGCTTGATGTCGGTCGACGGCAGCGGCAGGCCCGTGCTGTGGCTGAAGGCGTCGACGAACGATGGATTGAAGGAGAGCACCGGCGAGGTCTCGGACAGCCCGTAGCCTTCGCGGATGAAGGTGCCGGTGACTCGCTGCCACTTCGCCGACGTCGCAGCGATCACGGCCGCGCCGCCGCCGCCGGCCAGATGCAGGCGCGACCAGTCGACCTCCCGGATGCGCGGGTGCGCCGTCAACGCGGCGAAGAGCGTGTTGACGCCGGTGAACACGCTGGGCCGCGCCCGCTTCAGCGTCTCGACCAGGCCGTCGGCATCGCGCGGGTTCGCGACCAGCCAGTTCTCGGCGCCGATCGAGAACATCGTCAGGAAGTTCACCATCAGCGCGAAGATGTGGTACAGCGGGAGCGCTGTCACGACCACCTCGCCTTCGTCGGCGAGCGATTGCACCGCCTTGAACTGCTCGATGTTGGCCAGCAGGTTCCGGTGCGACAGCGCCGCGCCCTTGGACAGCCCGGTCGTGCCGCCCGTGTACTGCAGGAACAGCAGGTCGTTGCCGGTGAGATCGACCGGCGTGTACGCAAGCTCGGCACCTTGCGACAGCGCCTCGGCGAAGCGCACGGTGCCTGTCAGGCGGGCGTCGACCGGTGGACCGGGCAGCGCCGTCGCGCCGCCGTCGCCGACGTCCACCGTGACGATCTTCCGCACACCGGTGCGACCGACGATCTCGGCGAGGGTCGGCGTCGAGCCGGCGTAGACGACGATGACCTCCACCCCGGCATCGTCGAGCTGGTGCTCGAGTTCGCGCGGGGTGTACAACGGGTTGACGTTGACCTGGATGGCCCCGGCCCTGGCGATGCCGGCAAACGCGATCGGAAAGGCGAGCAGGTTGGGCAGCATGACGGCGATCCGGTCGCCCTTGCGCACGCCGAGGCGCTGCTGCAGGTAGGCGGCGAACGCGGTCGCCAAGGCGTCGAACTCGCGATAGCTCAGGGCGTTGCCGGCGCTTCGGAAGGCGCAGCGATCGGCGTGGCGATCGATCGCCGCCTGCATCAGATGCACGATCGAGGCATGGCGATCGGTGTCGATGTCGACCGGGATGCGGTCGCCGTACGTGGCCAGCCAGGGCTTGCGGTTCATCGGTTGTCTCCTTGGAAGGTGGGGCGAGAGGTCTGGGCGCGACTCTCCTCCAGACGCGGTCCCGCGTCGCCTAACGAAAGGTAGGTTCGACGCCCCGCGCCCCCGCGAAGCGCCCGTCTCCGTCAACCGGCGTCCGCGGGTCCCGCTGCTGGCCGAGCAAGCCTCGCCCGACGACCGACGTCGGCGCTGCCGGGCACGCCGAGTTCGGAGGCGCCGGCCTCGATGGCTCGCAGGACGTTCCGGTCGGGCAGGTAGCGGTCCGGATCGTCCAGCGATCCGATCTCGATGCCCGCGCGGCCGAGCAGCGATGCCGATCAGGTCGCGCGTCGCACCATCATCGATTTGATCTTGCCGATCTGCAGCACGGGATTCAGGCCCTTGGGACAGGCGTCCACGCAGTTCAGGATCGACCTGCAGCGGAACAGCCGATACGGGTCTTCCAAGTTGTCGAGCCGCTCCTCCGTAGCAGTGTCTCGGCTATCGGCGAGGAAGCGATATGCCTGCAACAGGCCGGCCGGGCCGACGTACTTGTCGGGGTTCCACCAATAGCTCGGGCAGGCCGACGAGCAGCAGGCACAAAGGATGCACTCATACAGGCCGTTGAGCTCGTCACGCTCCTCGGGCGACTGCAGGCGCTCCTTCTCGGCCGGCGGCTCGTCGTTGATGAGGTAGGGCTTGATCGAATGGTATTGCTTGAAGAACTGCGTCATGTCGACGATCAGATCGCGGATGACGGGCAGGCCGGGGAGAGGCTTCAGCACCACAGTCTTCGGCAGCGTGTGCATGTTGGTCAGGCAGGCGAGGCCGTTCCTCCCGTTGATGTTCATCGCATCGGACCCGCATATCCCTTCACGGCATGAGCGCCGAAAGCTCAGGGTCGGGTCCAGGGCCTTGAGGCGGATCAATACATCGAGCAGCATGCGATCACCGTGAGCAACCTCGAGATCCAGGGTTTGCATGCGCGGTGTCGCGTCGCTTTCGGGGTCGTAGCGGTAGATCTGAAATGTATGCATGGTCAACCTCCCAACAAGCTGCCGTCCCGATCGTGAGCGCGTTCAGACACCTCCAGTGTCGCAGTCGCAGCCTACCTCCATGGCGATGGCCTGATGCGGTTGCTCAAACCGCTCCTGGACTTTCGACTGGTAAGGTCTCGGCGGCGGCGGCAGGCAACTCGTGCGGCGGTGCGTGAAGGCTGCAATGTCCGCCGATTCCGGAAGCGATGCGCGGGAAATCGGGTCGCGGCGGAGTCACCGCAGGAGGGTCGCTTGCAGGGAAGCTTTCCCAGCCAGCTTCGTCGATCATGTCTTCAAGCTGATCTCCAAGGGCGTCAGACATCACTCGAGCTGCCATGAGACTCGCCGGTGTTGACAATGCGAGCCGAGTAACATGCATGTGGTATGTATGTTTAGAGGGCCGCCCCCTAGCTGCCGGCCCGTGTCGCGCGACTCCGAGACCTCAGCTGCCTGTCGAAATGCGCCGCTGCCGTTCGTCGTGTAAGTTCCCCCCGGACAGGAGACTTTCTATGCCTCGATACATGATCCAGGTTCGCGCCACCGCCATGAGCGAGGCTGGCGACTTCCCCGATGACCCGACGCTGGTTCCGCGCATGATGGCCTTCCACGACGAGATGGCCAGGGCCGGCGTGCTGTTGGATGGCGCCGGCCTGCAGCCCAGTAGCCAGGGCTTTCGCGTGCAGTACGACGCCGCCGGCCAAGCGCGCCTCATGGACGGCCCTTTCGCCGAGACCAAGGAGCTGATTGCCGGCTATACGCTGATCGACGTGCGATCGCACGACGAGGCACTGGCTTGGGTGAAGCGCTTCCCGGCGCCATTCCCCGGCCAGCCCTGCTGCATCGAGGTGCGCCCGCTGATGGGCGGCATCGACCTGCCACCTGAGGATGCCGAGCGCATCATCCGCGAACAGCTGTCCACCATCAAGCGGGGCGGATAGCGCCTTCGATCGAGGCCGTTTGGCGCGCCTTGGAGCTACCCGCCTCACTGGCGCTCTGCGGCGCGCAGGTGCCGATCCGGCGTTGCCTGAAGACTGCGCGCAGGACGCGCTGGTGGCCGCGATGCGGTACTGGCCGGCCGCGGGCTGGTCTGAACGCTCCGGTGCCTGGCTTTGCGGCGACGAGGTCAGGCGGACCGGCTCCGCCGTGACCGGAGTCAGAGCAGCTTGACCCCGGGCAGCTTACGCATGCCACGGTCGAAGGTAGCCGTGAAGTCGCAGCCATGGCGGGCATGCTTGGCCGCGACCAGGCAGTCGGAGAAGCCGCCGCTGCCTTGCTCGAACATCTCGGCCGCCTGCTTCACGGCTTCACGGTCCTCGAACGCAAATGCAATCTCGTCCAGAAGACTGCGAATCGCGATCAGTTGAGCCGCCTTGTCCTGATCGAATGCCGATCGCAGGGCCCGTACAGCTTCGGCCAAGACCACGTCGGTCACCAGCAATGACCCTGGCGTGGTCCCGTGCCGCGCCAGCAACGCGTCGATGCGCTTGTTCTGGACCGCGTCATCGTTGAGCCACAGGCGCAGCAGGACATTGGTATCGATTCCGATCATCGGCTCGAGGACTTGCGGCTCCTGCGGGCCGGAGCGTGCTTGTCCCGCAAGAGCTTGGAGACCGCCTCGTCCATCTGCTCCACAGTCGGTGGTGCGGCATGCGGCGACTTGAGCAACCCACGAATGCGCCGCGCATCAGGCAAGACCTGCCGAGCGGTGATCGTGTTGTCCTCCAGGATCTGGAAGTCGAGCATCGACCCTGCATCGAGGCCGAGCCGCTCGCGAATCTCCTTCGGCAACGTGACCTGCCCCTTGCTGGTGAGCGTGGCGAACATGGGGTGATCCTCAAATGACGGGTCGATTCCTTACATGCTACCTCAGTAAGGACGCAGACGTCGAGCGGCGATCGGGCGAGTCCGCTCGGGCCCGCGGGGCCGCTCTGCCAAGCGATGCCGCTTGACGACGGGCGAGGGTCGCCTATGCTGGTGCTCGGTGCCTCCAGCGACATGAATGACTGAACGTTCGCGTCGACTGTGCAGTCTTGGGCAGCGCTCTTGCTCACCGATTTGGTGGGAAGGCGAATCCTCGTGGAGTCCGCTGTCGGCTACGTCGTCGACTGCATGCCGCGCGCAGAATGCGCCCATGGATCCAGTCGTCGACGAACTTCCGCGGCCCAATGTTAAGGGCCGGCGGTGCCACTTGACCGTATTGTTTTCAGACGTCTCGGGCTCATCCCAGCATGCCGAGGAACTCGAGGCTGAGGACTATGCGATGCTGCTGGGCCAGTTCAGACGGTTCGCCAGGCAGATCATTCCTCACCATGGCGGAATCATCGCGCGGTTGCAGGGCGACGGCGTGCTGGCCCTTTTTGGCGTGGACAAGGGCGACGAGGAAGACGGTCGGCGGGCGGCGGAGGCGGCACTGGAGCTCCACGCCGCGGTCGGCGGGCTCCGTATCAGGCCGCCGGATGGCGCCTCCTTGCAACTGCACAGCGGCATCCACGCCGGGCTGGTGCTCGTGCTGGAGGGCGACATCGAGCGCGGCCGCTTCGACGTCGTCGGCGAAGTGCCCAATACCGCGTCGCGCCTGTGCAGCATGGCCGAGCCAGGGGAGATTCTCGTCAGCGAAGAATCGCTCGGGCCGCGCGAGCACCTGTTCAACGTCAAATGGAAGCGTCGCGTAGCCGTGCGTGGCCGGCGCTCGGCGTTGGACGTGGTGAGCGTGTCCGGCACCAACGAACTCCGGCGACGCATCGATGCAGCGGCGCGGCGGGGCGTGGTGCCGTTCGTCGGGCGTGAAGACGTTCTTAGCAGGTTGCTCGACGAAGCGGCCCGCATCGGAACTCGTGACGGCGCCCAGTCGTTGCTGCACCTGAGCGGCGAACCGGGCGTCGGCAAGACGCGGCTGCTGGACGAATTCGGCCAACGCCTGGATGGCGAGGCATTCCTTGTCGTGTGCGGCTACTGCGAGAGCCACCTTGGTGCCCAGCCACTTCAGCCGTTCCTGAACGGCCTGTCGCAGGCGGTCAGGGCGACCGGCGCAGCGAGATTGGAAGGAGCGGGTGGGCTGGCCGACGCGTTGTCAGCCTCCGGCGATGCCAGCGCGCGGGTGCCGGTGGCCGAAGCGGCCAAGTCCGGCGCCATCGTCGAACTGCTCAGACTGCTGGCCGCCGAACGACCGTTGGTCCTCGTCCTCGACGACTGGCAATGGGCTGACGACGCGAGCCGCCAGACGCTGCACCAAGTGCTCTCCGGGATTGAACGGGTGCTGGTCGTGCTGGCCGCGCGCCGTGGCGCGCTGACCGAGGATCCAATTACCGACCGCGCCAGCTTGATCGAGCTCGAACCGCTGGATCCGCCCTCGGCCGCCACAGCGATCCGTGCCTGGATTCCGGGCGCCGACGAGTTCCTGGTGCACGAGATCTTCCGCCGCTCGGGCGGCAGCCCATTGTTCTTGGAAGAACTGTGCCATGCCGCATTGGCCGGAGACGATCCTGCGGTGGCTCCCGCGGAGCGCGGCGTCGCGTGGATCAATGCGCTCGTGGCCTCGCGCATGACGCGGCTTGAGCCGAGCTTGGTCGAGTATGTGCAGGCGGCGTCGGTCATCGGCAATGTCGTCCCCTGTGCGCTGATGCAGCGACTCTTCGGCCAGGGTGCAGCAGGCGGATTGCAACGCCTGGTGGAGAACGACTTCCTGATGCCGCTGGACGCGACGGCGATGCGCTTCAGGCACGGGCTCACCCGCGACGCGGTGTACGCGACCGTGGATACGGCGCTGCGCATGCGCTGGCACCTGCGTGTGGCGCAGATTCTGGAGGCCGAGAGCGATGACCGGAGCCGCACCGATTCGCTCGAGGCCTTGGCCTATCACTACCGGGCTGCCGAACGCAGCGAGCAGGCGGCGCGCTTCGCGGTGGCCGCCGGCGACAAGGCCTTGAGCGCCAACGCATTCGACCGAGCCCGGGCGCAGTACCTCGTGGCACTGCAGGCGCTCGATGCATTGCCCTTCCTGTCGCAGCAGATGATCCTTCTCTGGTGCAGCGTCGCGCAACGGCTCGGTCAGACCTGCGTGTTTGACCCGCTGGACATGCACGAGAGCGCTCCGAAATTCGAGCGTGCGCTGGCCCTGGCACACCAGTCGCACGACCTGAACGCGCTCGCGCGCGCCGAGTACTGGATGGCGTATGTGAACTATGGCAGAGGGCGGCCGCGCGATGCGATTCGCTACTGCCGCCTTGCCATCGGGCATGCGCGCGAAAGCGGCGACAAGCGTCTGGAAGTGCAACTGCAGGCAACGCTCGGACAGGCGCTCGCGTCGGCGGGCCGTTACGACGAGGCGCTGCCCCAACTTGAGGAGGCGGTGGAGAGCAAGCGCCAACAGAGCCGGCCCGGCAGCGGCACAGCCATCGGCTCGGCGTACTGCCTGGCACGCATGGGCTACACCTTCGGTGATCTCGGCCGCTTCGGCGATGCGCACGCCTGTTTCGAGCAGGCGCTGCAGATGCTCGGCAGCGTCGAGCACTCGTTGCGCGCATCGATCCTGGAGCTGATGTGCGCGGTGCATCTGTGGCAGGGCCGCTGGAGCGAAGCTCGCGAGGCCGGTTTTTCCGGCGCCCAGGCGGCGTGGCGCTACCGCAGCCGCTACCTCACTGCGATGGGACGCGCGCTCGGTGGCTGCGCCGTCTGGGCGATCGAACGCGACCTTGCATCCTACGAGGCGTTGCGCGACGCCACCTACCTCATCGACATCCGCGGGGGCGCCGTGTCCACTTCGCTCAATTTCGGCTGGCTGCTCGAAGCCGCCGGCACGCTTGGCCTGGAGAGCGAACTGCGCCGGCACACCGCCAAACTGCTCCAGCGCGCGCGTCAGCAAGACCGGCACGGTCATGCGATGGGCTGCCGGGCCCTGGCAGCCCATGCCGCTGCCCGCGGCGACCTCGCTGCCGCGGCGCGTTGCCTGCGCAATGCTGAACGAAGCGCCACTTTGCGCGGTTCGGCGCGTGAACATGCGCTCAACGACGTCGCCTGGGCGCGCCTGGCTGCGCTGTCGGGTTCGCGCGGCGAGGCGCGTGCAAGACTGGATCGCGCCTGCATCGCTTTCGAGGCGATGCAGATGGCCTGGCATCTGCAGGAGGCCGAGGCCGTCGCGGCCGGCCTCTAGTCTTGCTCGCTCAGATCGCCGCGTCGATCTTGGCCGCCATCGCCTCGAACATCTCGTCCATGGGATGAAGATCGTCGGCCCACCCGTCCGATGGCGACGGGTAGTGCAGGGCGATCGTGCCCCGGAGATCGACATAAGTGACGAACGGGAACGGCCCGGACAGGTTCGCGAGCATCGTGTTGTGCTGGTCGATCAGATCGGCCATCGCCTGCGTCGCGGCAGGCATGTCGGCACCTCCCGGGCCGACGGCATAGCCCGCCTGCTCGAACACATCGTAGAGCCACTCCTGTTGCAGCGCGAAGGAGCCCTTGCCGTTCGGAATCGGGTGGTCGTAGCCGTGCACGAGCACCTTGATCGTCGTGCCGTCGATGATCTGCTGAATGGCGCTCAACACGGTGCGGAAATAGCCCTCGAGCGTGGCGATGTGCGCCGCGGTCTTCGCCGCGTCCAGCACGGTGGCCGAGCCCTGGGGCAGCACGAGCGCGGCCAGGGCGTCTCGCGTTGAGTCGTTGCCGCCCGCGGACAGCAGCACGGCCACCGGCTGTCGCTGCGGTGTGATGGCGCGGTCGAGGGCCGTGCAAAATGGTCCCGGGTTCTGGGCCATGGCCTGGATCGTGCCCCAGGTGAGGAAATCGCAGAAGGTGCCCGGCACCTTGTAGCCGAACTTCACCAGGCAGTCGCGCAAGTCGGTGCCGAACGGTATGAGCCCGCCCAAGTCATAGGCGACCCAGCTGTCGCCCCAGGCCATGATGAGGCCGGTCCGGGTGCCGGCGGCAGGGACCGGGACGAAGTTCAGAACGGGATTGGTGGTCATGCGGAATGCCTCCAGGTTGGCATGGGGGGCGAGTGCGGCCATCGCGCGCATCGCCGCGGGCAGCGCGGGATGCGAGCGCGCCGCGACGGCCACAGCGGTGCCGACGGCAGCCGGTACTGGTGCTGCGATCGCCGGAAGGACTCCTTGCAGCGCATAGGTCAAGGGCTGTGGGCCCTCACGCATATCCTCGGTGCAGGTCAGGAAGGCCACCAAACTGCCCAGCATCGCGGCCGTTCCGGCTTCATATCCGGGGCAGGCATGGGTTGGTCCCGCGGCCTGCCGCACACCTCCGAACATCAGCCGGTTGTCCGAATTGCCGTCGGCGAGCGATTGCTGGGTGCCGGCCACCAGGCCGAGAGCGACCTTGCATCCGATGTCGAGCGCGATGCCGGTCCGATCGGTCTTGGCCATATGGTGCGGCTGCATCACGGTGCGCCAGGTGATCTGCGGCATGGGCCGGATCTTCGCCGCCTCATGCAGCGCATCCATCAGGATGCTGCGTGCGCTCGCCGCGTCGGTGCGGCCGGCGAGCGCGCTGCGCAGGGCGCCGAAGCGGTCGTTGCGGCGCCATTCGAGCAGCACGTTCAGCACCGCGCCGATGATCGTCGGCGTGAAGCCCATGAGCACGCCGGTGATGAGTCGCCCGACGAAGTCGAAGTCGCGGCCCTGGGCCGCGAGCTGGTTGAAAGCCGCCAGCGCCAGCGGCGCGGGTGCGCCGCTTCGCGGGGCTTCAGGCACATGATTGACGGCGGCGTGCCGTTGGACGAAGCGTCCCATGTGGTCCCGCAGCGCCTGGCCGTAGCGTTTCGCCAGGTCGACGGGAACCTGCCCGGGATTGGGTTGGAACATGTTGCGCGACAACGCCGTGAAATGGCCGGGGTAGATGGACGGCTGGCCTGGCGCCCAGGCCCAATCCGCGCTGCCCCGCGCCAGCAGGCCATCCGATCGGTCCTGCACGCCGAACCATTGCTCGCTGAGCGTCGCGAGCACCTCGTCCATGACCTCGCGCGCCTCGAAGATCGTCTCCCACCGCGTCTCGCCGGTCTTGGAACTGCGCTTGGCGAGATCGACGATGGAGCCGATCTTGGCCGCCGCCGCGTCGCGCGCATAGTCGAAGACGCCCTGGAAGGAAAGCTGGCCGATGGCCTTGTTCATATCGGCCGATTCGCGCGCATAGCGCGCGCCGGCGTCGAGGCCAAGATAGATGTCGCCGAAACTCACGAGCATGCGCTGGCGTTGACCGCACACCGAGTACAGGTCGTCGCGTCGGAGCACATGCAGTGCCAGATCGCGCTCGGCGACGAGGGTTGCGTATGGCGTCTTCAACGCCCCCCCGTGAAACCGCCGGATCGCCGCCCAAAGCGCGGCGGACTGCTGCCGGTCGATCGGGTCCGGGTCTTCGAGCGCCTGCTTCCAGGCTTCGAGCGCCGCCTCGCCCTCGCCCATCGCGAGCAGTCGCGCGATACGCTGCTGCGCCTGCTGGACCTGGGCATCTGCTTCCCACGGCACCGGGACGGAAGGGGCCGCGGCCGCGGTCTGCGTGGCCCGCCCGGCCAGCCGACCAAGCGCCGAGATCGAGGGTGCGAAGAGGTACACGCCCCATTGCAGCTGCGTCACCACTTCCGGATCCTCGAAAAGCGGCGTCGCGTCTTCCATCTGCGCCTCGAAGGCGAACGGTCGGCCCGAGGGGTCTGGCGCCTCGAACGTGTAGACGCGCGGGAAGCCGTTCTCCGGCACGCCGACGATCGGGCAGCCGATGGCCGACGAGCTGCCGGTGCTGTTGCCGCCGGCGAGCCAGCGCTGCACGACCTCGAACTGCTCGCCGAGGTTCTGGTTGTAGGCCATGAACACGAGGCCCCGGTCCTCGCCCACCGGGGCGTCAGCGGTGGGGCCGTAGGACATGCTGCGCCGGATCAGGCGCGGGGGGCGGGAGCTTCCCGAGGGGACGTCTCGAGGGTTTGCGCGCCGGATGTGCGCGTGCAGAGGGCAGCGCGCGCCCTGCGGATCGTCTGAAAAGTCGAAATCGTTGAGATCGCCCGGGGTCGCATCTTCCAACGGCGTGCCGTCGCGCTGCCGGCCCATCAGCTTGCCATACACGGTCTCGAGATGGTCGCTGCTCTTGCCGCCCAGTTGGCGCTCCATCTCATCGGCTGTGCGCTGCACGGCGGCATGCAGCCGATCCGGAAACTGGCGGTACTTGCGAAGCACCAGGAAGCTCCCGTTGGCCATCCACGGCCGGCGCGCGTCGTTCGCGGCGGGCGGATCGTCAGCGCGGTTCGGGTGACCCCAGAGCACCTCTCCCAGCAACACCCGATTCGCGCGCCGCTGCCGCCCTTTCGCCCACTCGAGATCCGGCTGGCCGTTGCCATCGGCGTATCCGAAGTGCTCGACCACCACCTGCTCGCCACCGCGCAGGGCATAGCGGCGCCGCATCGACTGCACGGCCATCAGTCGGGCCTGCGGATGCAGGCCGGCCAACCGCCCCACTTCGGCGGCCAACGGATGATTCGCCTGTTCGAGGTCATCGGCGGCCAGTTGGGCCGCGCCAGTCGCCTGGCAACGCAGTTGCACCACGGCATGCACGCCGGCGAGATCGATCGTTTCGTTTGTCGGAGCACTTCCCTTGGGGACGAACCGCTTCGGCAGGCGCCAACGGCGCGGATGGTTGTGGCGCACGTCGCCGAGCGCCCCGGCCCGCGCCGCCATGCCCTGCAGGAACTCCTCGGGAAACATCGCCATGGTGTCCTCGTCCAGACCGCAGGCACGCAGGCCGTCCGGGGTGAAGGCGATGTTGCGGTACACCGTTCCGGACGGGGCCGCGTGGTTGTCGCTGTCGCGAGTGACCGTTGGGGCCACCGCTTGCAAAAAGGCATCGACCGCCTGCGCCGAGTCGAAGGACAAGAGCAGCAGCACGCCGTGGGTGAGCGACTCGTACTGGTGAAGGATGCCGCCCTGCACGTCGGCACGCACCGCGGGATCGATGGTGGACGCCGGCGGAATCGGCGGCAGTTGGCGCGCCAGCCCCTGCAACGTCGTGCCGGGCGGGCACAGCCAGTCGAGCGCGCGCTTGAAGCGCTCACGCTGCTGCGCAATGTCGGGATCGACGTTGTGGCCGTTGTAGAGGGCGATGAACTCGCGAAGCAGTTCGATGGCCGCTCGGTGAAGAAAGTCGCCGTCGGCCGTGGCAGGCACGTAGAGATCGGTCAGGCGATACAACCCTGCCAGCGCCTGCAGGTGCTGGCGAAGCTGCTCGGCGCCGACGCGAAACATGTCGGGCTTGATGATGGGCGGGTCGTCGCGCACCGGCTCGTAGCCGGGTGAAGCGAGGCGGTCCACCGCCTCTTCGGCCGACGGCATCACGGCGCGGAGCTCGTCCAACGTCGCGTCGGCGCCCGGATATCGCTCGCGCATCCGGAGCAGGCGACGGTCGTAGAGCAGATCGGTGGCCGAGCTGGCCGGTGGACCGTAGAAGAAGCCCGTCTCTCGCTGCACCGACCGCGCCCAACCCACCCATTGCTCGAAGCTGCTCCCCCACGCCGGCTGATAGTTCTGCGTATTGCAGAAGATCAGATCCAGCAGGGCGCCCACCTTGTCCCACAGCACCCGGATGTAGGCTTGCCAGGGGCCGTCGAAGGTCACGGATAGCAGCACGCTGTCCTCCGGCTCCATGACGGCCACGCGCACCGACTGGATCACCCCGACGCGCTCGACCGCGTCGGACAGCAGACGCGCGGCCGCGTACTCGTGGGCCGACTGCCTGGCACCTTGAAGCACGGCGAGCACGCTCTTGACTCGCGTCTTGTAGCTCACCGAATCCAGCGACGGCACGAAGCCCGAGCGCAAGGGAGCCAACAGCGTGAGGTCCGAGGACATCCCCAGACCGATGCTCTTGACGATCAGTTCGCGTTGCACACGGCCCCCGTTTCCACCATCATTTCGTCCTGACGCCGCAAGCGTCATCGACGCCGTGCCGGGCACGGTCGCGGCGCTCCTCGCGATCACGCATACGAACGGCAGCGTCGCTCGGCGATCGAATCGAGGTGCTCGCGACGGCTCTTGCTCACTTCGAACAGCGTTCGATTCTCGACCTCGGTCGACAACGCCCGCGGATCGCGCAAGCCCGTGCGCTCCGGCGCAAGCGTATGTATCCATTCGCGCAGGCTCTTGCCTTCGGCCGGCCCGAGGTTCTGGATGATCGGCGGTCCATTGGGATCGAGATATTGCAACTGCTGCCACTCGTCGCTTTGGGGATCGATCCAGGAGATGTACCCCCCAGGGAGGATCTGCCGCGGTGACTCGAGCGCGCCCGTATAGCTGTAGCGCGTACCGGGAGTAGCCTGTGGGTCGTAGAAGTGCGGCGTGATGAAGTCCGATACCACCACGCCTTGAATGGAGTAGCTGTAGCTGTCCGCCTCGCAAGGGTCGCATGCCTCGACGAGGTACTCGAACTCGCTCGGACCGTCCTGAATCTCGCCCTGGACGATCTCGATCGAGCGGGACGACTGCAGGCGGTTGCCCGATGGATCGATCAACATCTCGACGATCTCGTGGCTCGCTGCGACGGTCCACCCGTCGCTGCCCGGCGTGGCAAGAACCTTCGCATAGGGCTGGTTGTGCCGATTCAGATGGAAGCCGCCCTCGTCGGGCGGAAGGTGGGCGACGATCTGCACGGGCCACACGCCGCTCGGCACCTTGTGCCTGTGGGGGAGCCAGATGACCGTGGCCTGGATCGGCCAGAACTGCGGCAGATCGCGGGTCACCTGGATATTGAACGCGGCCGCAGCGGCTTGCACGAACTGCGGATCGAGAGCGTCGGTCGTGTCGACCAAGCCGACTTGAACGATGGTCATGGACTACCTCCAGGGCAAATCTGTCGTGCACGACTCCCGCTGGTATCTCGAACGAAGCAGCTGGGAGTTCAACCCGCCATGGAATAGGCTGGCGAGGCATTCTGGGCGCCGTCGCGTCGGTCGGCATCCACAACGTTGACGAGAAGTAGTCTGAAGAGCGATGCTGGTTCAGTACGGCTGACGGCGAGCCCGTTGCCCGGCCGCTACGCTCTCCGGAGCTTGCTCCGCGCGGCTTCCGGCACTCGCGAGAAACATCGACGTAGGCGGCGGGCCCTACACTTGTCCACAGGCGGGCGGCCTCGCTGCCGGCTTCCATCCCTGGGTCGAAGTTCGCTCGGTACGGTGGGTCCAGCTTCCATCGGCGCCGACGGGCAGACCATCATGCATTGGACATCCACTCGCATTGTTCGCGCACCTGCCCACGTCCTTTTCCGGACAGTGGCTGATCCGGTCGAGTTTCAGCGCGCAGTCGGCGCCGATCCCGACGTGCGCTTCCTTACCGAGCAGCGCGCGGGCGTGGGAACAAAGTTTCGAGCTGCGAGGGTCAGCAATGGCAAGACGATGAGCTTCGATCAGGAGGTCACGGAATACGTGGCGGGAAGACACATACGAATGCTCAATCTCACCCATGGAGTCCTGTGGGACAGCACGTTCAGCATCACGGAGAACGATGGGGCATCGAGCCTGACGCTCAGCATGCGCTCTGTGACAAGGAATCCGCTCAAGCGCGTGATGATGCGGCTCATTGCTCCGATGGTGCAGCGTGCTCTGGACAAGGATGTCGAAGCTACGAAGGCCTATGCGGAGAAGGCTGCAGATCGTGAGGGCGACAGTGACGCATCCTAGGCCGCCCGCGTCAGACCGGCGCGATCGCAGGCTCGGCGAGCAGCTCGGCGACCTGCAGCGGATCGAGCGGCCGCGCCAGCAGGTAACCCTGGCCCATCGTCGCTCCGAGGACTTTCAGGTGCTGCAGTTGCTCATGCGTCTCGATGCCTTCGGCGACGACTTCCTTGTTGAGGGAGCGCCCGAGCGACACCACGGTGCGCACGATCTCGACGTTCTGCGGGCTCTCGGCCATGCCGATCACGAACGAACGGTCGATCTTCAGGCAGTCGAACGGCAGGATGCTCAGGTAGGCGAGCGACGAGTAGCCGGTACCGAAGTCGTCGATGCCGAGCTTGACGCCGAGCGCGCGCAGCTCGGCGAGCGCATGCAGCGCGGCATCGCGATGCTCCATCACCGTGCTTTCGGTGATCTCGAGCACCAATAGCTCGGCCGGCAGGCCGCGACGCTCGAGCACGCCGCGTACGTGCGGCACGAACTCGGGCTTCGCGAGATCCTTGCCCGAGACGTTGACGTGCATCACCAGCCGGCTGCGCTCCGGTGCGCCGCGCGTCCACTCCGCATGCTGTCGCACGGCCTCGTCGATCGCCCAGCGGGTCAATGCCTCGATGCAGCCGGTCTCCTCGGCCAGCGTGATGAAGACGCCGGGGCTGATCGCACCGCGCACCGGATGGGCCCAGCGCGCCAGCGCCTCGAAGCCGCACAGGCGATAAGGCTCGAGCTGGTAGAGCGGCTGGTAGGCGAGCGACAGCTGCCCTTCGCCGATCGCGCGGCGCAAGTCGCTTTCGAGCTGCAGCCGGTGACCGAGCTGCTCCGTCATGCGGGCGTCGAACAACGACAGCCGCCCCTTGCCGTCGGCTTTGGCCTTGTACATCGCCAGATCGGCGTCGCGCAGCACCTCGTCCGGCTCGCGGTAGCCCATGTCGCCGAAGGTCAGGCCGATGCTCGCCGCCGGCCGGACCTCGGTGCCGTTGATGCTGACCGGCCGTTCGAGCGCCGTGAGCAGCCGCTCGCCGAGGCGCACCATCGCGTCGCGCTCGACGCGGCCTTCGAGCAGGATCGCGAACTCGTCGCCGCCGAGGCGTGCCACCAGGTCGCCGGGGCGCACGCAGCAGCTGATGCGCGTGGCGGCTTCCTTCAGCAGCTGGTCGCCGGCCGGATGGCCCAGGCTGTCGTTGACGATCTTGAAGCGGTCGAGGTCGAGGTACATCACCGCGAAGGTCGCCGCGGCATCGATGCGGTGGCGCTCGACCGCGACGCTGAGCCGCTCGTTGAAGCAGTTGCGGTTGGCCAGGTCGGTCAGGCTGTCGTGGTAGGCGATGTGCAGCAAGTCGCCTTCGGCACGCCGCCGCGACGAGATGTCGTGGAGCTGGTAGATCAGGCCGGCATGTGCGGTCGACGCATCGCCGAACAGGCCGCAGTGCAGCGACACCCAGATGTCGCCGAGCACCGGGCTGACGCACCGCAATTCGATCGAGAACGACTCTTCGCGGCGCGACGTGATGCCGGCGGCATGGCGCCCGAGCAGCGCGGCCTCGCCGGGATGCAGCAGGCTGGCGAACGGCTTGCCGACGAGTTGCTCGGCCTGCGCACCGAGCAGTGCGCAGCAGGCCTGGTTGACCTGCACGATCGTGCCTTCGGGCGAAACGATCGCCATGCCGATGGCGGCATGCGTGAAGGCCGCATGGAAGCGCTTCTGGTTCTGCTGCGCCTCCAGTTCGGCCGCTTCGACGCGCGCCTCCTGAGCTGCATGCTCGGCGTTCTGATGGTTGAAGTGGGCGCGCAGCATCGCGACCGCGAGACCGATCACCGTCACGCCGACCACGACGACGGACAGGCCGAACTGCTTGACGCTCAGCGACAGCACGCCGGCGAACACCGATGCGACGAGGTACACCGTCCCTACGCTGGCCGCACTGTTGAACCAGTCGCGCAGCCCGAGCGATGTGCCGTGCTTCAGGCAGATCACCTGCATCAGCGGCATCGTGCTCGCCGGCAGATAGAACAGCGCGGCGATCGCGAGTGCCGCGAGATCCCCGGCAGCCGGCGGAAACCCGCCTTCGCGCAGCGACAGCTGCGCGATGCCGTAGAGCAGGCCGCTCGCCACCATCGCGAGGCCGGCGGTGGCCGTCGACGCGATGCGACTGCTCATGCGCGTGCGGCTGCGGATCGATCCGACCAGCAGTTCGAGCGCGGCCGCGCAGGCGGCCGGGGCCGGGCCGTGCAGCGCGAGCAGCACGAACACGAAAATGTCGCCGACGACGATCGAATGCTTGGTGCGCGGTATTTCGATCGGGAAGGCCGCGGCGGCGGCCACCGCCGCCATCCACGCCAGCACCTGGCCGAGCTCGGCGAGCGGCAGGCGCGCCACCACGACGGCACAGGCCGCGAGGGCGATGATGCCCCCGAGGCTGAGGCCGAGCCAAAACCGCATCGCCGCGGCGTTGTAGTCGAACAGGTAGGCCTGGCGGAACGCCGGCCAGCCGCGCGCCGGGCGCGGACGATCGTCATCGGTGTCGAGAGCGGGCATGCAAAACCATCTTCCTCTTCTTCCCTTTTCGAGGAACGCGCTGCAGCCCTCGGGATGTGCGCGGACCAGCGGTCGATTTGTCGAATCGGCCGAAGGGGAAAGGACTTGATGACGGATGAAGGGGAACCGCGCATCGAATCCGGAAGTAAGTCGCGTGGAGCGGCGATCCGGTTGCCACGCGCCCGACCTGGATCGATTCAGGTCGGATTGGTCCGGTACTGTGAATGCAGCAGTGGGTGCATTGCCGATGCGTTAGTGATCATTCGCGCGGATTTGACTCGAAGCATATTTCTCAGTCGAGCGACGAGCGTCGTTGCGTGAGCTAGTGCACGAAGCGAGCGCTAAAGACGACCGGTGGTCGAACCGAGCGCCGGCGGCGCGTGACTTCTCGCCGGGCAGTAACGCACACCTGCCGTTCGCTGCCCGATTGCGTCTTCGCGTCGGTCATGGAAGATGAGTTCGCCGGCCAATAGGGCTGGACGAAAGACTGCCGTGCGAATTGCTTCCTCCCGTCTGCATCATTTCTCCACTCGCGCACTCGCCGCTGCGCTGGTTGCATCGCTGCTGATCCCGCAACTCGCCAATTCGGCGACTACCGCGGTGTCGACCGCCACCACGGTCGCCGTGTCGCCCGGCGCCTATGCGAAGCTCTCGCCGGCGTTGCAACCCCTCACGACGTCCACCGCCATTCCGTCCGATGTCACCTGGGCCAAGGTGATCGGCAACAAGCCTTACGTGAAGGTGCTGATCGTCGCGACCAGTACGGATGCCAGTCTGGCCGCGTTGCGCGCCGACGTCCTCGCGCGCGGCGGCTCGGTCCTCTACAACTACGTGTCCGTGCGCGTCGTCGCGGCGACGGTGCCGGCCGCGGCGCTCGGGGCGCTCGCGTCGCGCAGCGACGTCGTCGGCATTTCGCCCGACTTCTCGGTCGAGCGGCATGCGAGCCTGCTGCAGGACGCGAGCAGCGCGGGCGGCATGGTTCCGGTCTTGCCTTCCACCGCATTGCCGTACGACGGCAGCGGCGTCTCCATCGCCGTGCTGGACTCGGGCATCGATTTCCGTCACCTGAACCTGCAGTCGGCCAGCGGCGCGACACGGGTGCAGGGCGTGGTCGACATCACGTCGATGGCCAAGTCCGTGATCGGCGACGGCTGGAAGCTCGGCGCCGACTACAGCTCCACGGTCAAGAGCGCCCAGAACATCGCCAAGCTCGTCCTCAAGGACAACGGCCTGAAGCCCAAGGCCAATCCGGCGGATCCGTACGGCCACGGGACTGCCGTCGCCTCCGTCGCTGCGGGCCGCGGCGGCTATCAGGCTCCGGACTCGAGCGGCATCGCGCCCGGTGCGGGGCTGTACGACGTGCGCGTGCTCGACAGCCAGGGGATGGGTACCGTCGCCAACGTCCTGCTCGGCATCGACTGGGTGATCCAGGCCGCGAAGCTTGCCGACATCCGGGTGATGAACATGAGCCTCGGCGGCGACTCGTCGTCGTCGTTCCTCGTCGATCCGATCGCCCGCGCCGCGCGCAGCGCTGTCGCCAATGGCATCGTTGTCGTCGCCGCGGCCGGCAATGCCGGCAAGGACAGCGACGGCCATGAAGTCCATGGCGCCATCTCGTCGCCGGGAGACGACCCGTCGGTCATCACGGTCGGCGCCTCCAACGCTGTCGCCACCGCCGACCGCGGTGACGATGTGCTCACGTCGTTCAGTTCGCGCGGCCCGACGCAAGGAAGCTACAGCTACCTGCTCGGCGACCAGTGGACCGACAACCTCGTCAAGCCGGACCTCGTCGCGCCAGGGAACAAGCTGCTCGTCGCGATGGCGTCCGACAACTCCGGCAAGCCGACCGGCTGGAACGCGCTGGCCCAGACCTATCCGCAGCTGACCGCCGTTCCCGGCGCGACGCAGGCGCTGCACAAGACGCTGATGACCCTGAGCGGTACGTCCGTCGCGGCCCCGGCCGTCGCCGGCGCGGCCGCGCTGATGCTGCAGGCGAATCCCGGCCTGACGCCGCCGCTCGTCAAGGCCATCCTGCAGTACACCGCGACACCTCTGGCCGGTGCCAGCCTGGTGGAGCAGGGTACGGGCGAGCTGAACGTGGAAGGCGCGGTGCGGATGGCCAAGGCGCTGCGCACCGATATCGCGTCGGCCGTCGCGGCGGGCACGATCAAGGCCGGCGACAGCATGCTGGCAGCCGGCCAGACGCTGCCCGCACCGTCCACGACGATCAACGGGAAGGCCACCGCGTGGAGCGCGATGGCGATGGTGGGCGGTACGCACCTCGCGACCGGCGACACGCTCTTCACGCGCTATCAGCCGATCTGGGATCCGGCGCTGACCTGGGTGCGCGGCTATGTGCTGCGCGACGTCGTGAGCTATCAGCCGGCGGGCGGCAGCATCCCTGCCAACCAGGTGCCGAGTGCGATCAGCGAATACAACGCCAGCTCCCAGACACTGCTGACCGCGGGCGTGCGGCTGCTCGACTCGACCGCGCAGAGCTTCGCCGACACGTCGGCGACGCTCGCCACGACACCCGTCGCGACGCTCATGTCGCGCGTCTCCGCCGGCAGCGGCTACTCGTTGGTGCTCGGTGCCGGCTTCGACGGAACGAATGTGAGCGCGGACGGCTTCGTCCTCGCGTCGGGGTACATCCTCGGCAGCGACAACGCGCCGATGGAAGGCGTCGTGTCCGGGCAGGGCATCTTGATCGGCAACGGGTTCCTGCTGAACGAAGGCTTCATGCTGAACGAGGGCTTCATGCTGAACGAAGGCTTCCTGATGAGGGAGGGCTTCATGCTGAACGAAGGCTTCATGATGCGCGAATCCGGCGGCGATCCGGCCGCTGCGAACGACCTGAGCGTGCTCGGCGATTAGCCGCGGACTGGCAGGAGGTTCCCGCGGCCTCCGGCCGAGGGCATACTCCGCCCATGAAGCTCGAACCGCTGCTCTGCCTCTCTCTCGTCCTGTCGTCGCTGGCCGCGCAGGCCGCATTGAAGCAAGGCGATGCAGCGCCGCCCTTCACCGCCACCGCGTCGTTCGCCGGCCAGCCGTTCGAGTATTCGCTGAAGGCGCAGCTCGCCAAGGGGCCGGTCGTCGTGTACTTCTATCCGTCCGCCTTCACGTCCGGCTGCAACCTGCAGGCGCACACGTTCTCGGCGAACAGCGAGAAGTTCGCCGCAGCCGGTGCCAGCGTGGTCGGCGTTTCGCAGGACAGCATCGAGCGCCTGAATTCCTTCTCGGCCGATCCGCAGTACTGCGCCGGCAAGCTGGCCGTCGCTTCCGACCCGCAGGGCCGCATCGCGCGCTCCTTCGAACTGAAGGTCAGCGGCGCGGTGCAAGGCGCGACCGACACGCGCGGCCAGGAGATCGACCACGGTTTCACCGAGCGCACGACCTTCATCATCAAGCCCGACGGCACGGTCGGTGCCGCCATCGGCGGGGTGGATCCGGAGGCCAACGTGATGCAGGCGTTGAAGGCAGTGCAGCAGATGACCGCGGCGCGCTAGTGCAGCGTTCGACCCTGCGCGGCACATCAAACCGCGTCTTTGCCGCCGTGGCGGCGTTGCAAATCCTCGCGATACCTTCGGGGTATCGCTGCGGTTTGCGCCTGGCCACGACGACAAATCCATCGGTTTTATTCAGTGCCGCACAGTGTCGAACGCTGCACTGGGCGTTGCCGGCCACGCGCGGTGTGCACGACCGCGGCGGCGCGGGATGCCGCCTGCCACGACCGCAGGAAGCGCTGCCGTCCTAGCTCGTCATGTCGCCTGGTCCTACGTCGGCGACACCCCATGAAGCGCGCGGGCTGCCACAATTTTCACAGCCTCAACTCCTCAAGGAAGCCACCATGTCACCGACCCGCGTTCTGGCCGCATCGATCGTGAGCCTCTCGCTCATCGCCGCAGGCTGCACGACCACCAACCCGCAGTCCAATCCGACCAGCGCGCCCGAGACGCGCACGAGCATCGATGCCAACGTCGACGCCGCGCTGCAGAAGCTGTATGCGCAGGCGCCGGACGCTCAGACGATGGTGCGCAAGGCGCGTGGCGTGCTGGTGTTCCCGTCCGTGGTGAGCGCCGGCTTCGTCGTCGGCGGTTCGTACGGCAAGGGCGCGTTGCGCGTCGGCGGCCGCACGCAGGGTTACTACAGCACGACCGCGGCGTCGGTCGGCCTGCTGGCCGGCGCGGATTCCAAGGCGGTCTACATCCTCTTCATGACGGATGCGGCGCTCGAGAAGTTTCGCAACAGCGAAGGTTGGACCGCCGGCGCGGACGCCTCGGTCTCGGTGCTGAAGGCCGGCGCTGCCGCCAATGCCGACACGCAGACGGTGCAGCAGGCGGTGGTCGGCTATGTGCTGACCAACGCCGGGCTGATGGCCAACCTCGCGATCGACGGCACGAAGGTCACGCGGTTGATGATCTGATCGGAAGAAGTGCACCGGCCCGCCCGCCGGATGGCGTGGCGGGCCGTCTGTCTCTTCTTTGATCGGCGCGCCTACTTCTGCCCGACTTCCCTCCGGATCGCTGCCACGAGTTCTTGCGGCACGCGCGATTCGGTGGCCTTGTAGACCGGCTGCAAGGCCTGCTTCCATGCGGCCAGCTCCGTGGCGCTGGGCTCGTAGAGCTTGATCTTGCCGCTGGCCTTCATCGCGGTGATCGCGTCGGCGTTTTCCTTCTGGGCGATCGCGTTGTTGAACTGCGTGGCTTCGACCACCGCGGCGTCGAGGATCTTGCGGATGTCGGGCGGCAGGCCATCCCAGAACTTCTTGTTGGTGATGAGCGCGTACACCGGGTGACGGTGGTAGGTCAGGATCGCGTTGCTCTGCACTTCGTAGAGCTTCTGCGAGCTCATGTTCACCGGCACCGTGTCCTGGCCGTCGATGACGCCGCTTTGCAGTCCGGTGTACATCTCCGCGAAGGCCATCGTCTGGGGGATCGCGCCGAGTGCCCGGTACTGCGCGTCGATGACCTTCGAGTAGCTGCGCATCTTCATGCCTTTCATGTCCTCGGGCTTGATGAGCGGCTTCTTCGCACTGAAGATCGCGAACGAGTTGTCCCAGAAGGCGAGGCCCTCGATGCCGCGGCTTTCGAGCTTGACGAGCAGTTGCTTGCCGATCGGGCCTTGCGTGACCTGGTGCAGGCTGTCCAGGCTCGGGAACAGGTAGGGCAGGTCGAACGCGTCGAAGTCCGTCACGCCGAGGGGCGCGAACTTCGCGACAGCCGGGATCAGCATCTGGACCGCGCCGAGTTGCAGCGCCTCCATCTCTTCCTTGTCCTTGTAGAGCGTGCTGTTGGGGAAGATCTCGACCTTGACGCGCCCGCCGGTGTTCTTCTCGGCCAGTTCCTTGAAGCGCAGCGCTGCCTTGCCCTTGGCCGTTTCGGGCGACACGACGTGACTGAGCTTGATGACGATCGGACCTTGCTGCGCATGGGCGAGCGGGGCCAAGGCGCCGCCGAGCGTGGCGGCGAGGAATGTCTTGCGGGATATCACGATCCGTCTCCGGTGTTGTCGTCGGGTTGTCAGGGGCGCTCGACATGGCGCATGGGCGGCCCGTCGTAGGACCAGAGGTAGTCGCGTGGGATCGGGCCCTTGTTGCGCCCGCCCTGTTGCGTCTGCTCCCATGCATGCGACAGGATTCCGACCGAGCGCGACAGGCAGAACAGGCCGCGCGCCAACGGTGCCGGGAAGCCCAGCTCCGCATAGATGACGGCGGTCGCGCCGTCGATGTTCATCGGGATCTTCCTGCCGCCCTTGCGGCGCGCGAGCTCGTCCTCGACGGCACGGGCGATCGTCGCGAACCGGCCGCCGACGTCGCCCGCGCGCGCCGCTTCGTCCACCAGCTCGAGGAGGCGAGGGGCGCGCGGATCGAGCGGATGAAAGCGGTGGCCGTAGCCCGAGACGAATTTGCCGTGCCTCGCGATCGCTTCATCCAGGCCCGCGCGAACGGCGACCTCGACAGCCTCGCCACGCCGCAGGCGGGCGGCGATCGACTGGTACATCTCGACCGCCTGTTCGCCCGCACCGCCGTGCACGTCGCCGAGCACGTTCACCGCCGACGCGATCGCGTTGTTCAGCCCGACGCCGCAGGTGGCCGCCATGCGCGCGATGGCGATGCTCGGGGCCTGCGGACCGTGGTCCACCGCGGCCATCAGCGCCGCGTCGAGCAGGCGTCCTTGCCCCTCGGTCGGCAACTCTCCCCGCGTCATCAGCCAGATCATGCCGGCGAAGCTCACGCGGCCGATCAGCTCCTGGATCGGATAGCCGCGGTAGCGGATGACGCCCGGCTGCATCTCGATGACGGACGTGCGCCACCAGGCCGGCACGCGCGGGTCGTGAACGCCGGGTTCGTGGCCGCTCATATCGCCTTCTCTTCCTCGAGCGCTTCGATCTCGGCGCGGCCGTAGCCCAGCTCCGAGAGGATCTCGGTCGTGTGCTGGCCCAGGGTCGGAGGCGGCGAGTCGACGGACGGCGCCACGCCGTCGAGCTTGAGGCCCGTGCGCACGATCCGGACGTCGCGGCCGACGCCGGGCACGTCCTTGAAGGTCCCGACCATGCCGCGTTCGGCGATCTGCGGATGCTCGAGGGCCTGCGGCACGGAATAGACCGGGCCTGCGGGCACGCCGGCGTCGTTCAGGCGTTGCCACCACTGCGCGGCCGGGCGCGACGCCAGCGCGGCTTCGAGCAGCGCCTTCAATTCGGCGCGGTGCTGCAGCCTGCCGAGGCGATCGCCGAATCGCGGGTCGGCCATCCATTCGGGATGACCCACCACGCGGCAGACGTCCTCGAACTGCTCCTGCTTGTTGGCGGCGATGTTGAGCAGTCCGTCGCCGGTCCTGAAGGTTCCCGACGGGCTCGCCGTCACGTTGTCGTTGCCCATGGGTTGGGGCTCCCGGCCTGCGACGAGGTGGTTGGAGACGGCCCAACCCATCGTGGCCATCGCGGCCTCCAGCATCGACACGTCGATGTAGGTGCCGCCGGTGCGGCGGCGGTCCGCCAGCGCCGCGGCGACGGCGAATGCCGCCGTGATGCCGCCTATCGTGTCGGCCACCGGATAGCCCACCCGGTAGGGCGCGTTCTCGGGGGCGCCGGTGATGCTCATCACGCCCGACATGCCCTGGATGATCTGGTCGTAGGCAGGGAGGTCGCGCAGCGGCCCGTCCTGGCCGAAGCCGGAGATCGCGCAGTAGATGAGCTTGGGGTTCTCCTTCAAGAGCTCTTCGTAGCCGATGCCCAGCCGAGACATCACGCCGGGCCGGAAGTTCTCGACCAGCACGTCGGCGGTGCGGACCAGCTTGCGCAGCACGCCCTTGCCGGACGCGCTCTTGAAGTTGACGGTGATCGATCGCTTGCCGGGGTTCTGGGCCAGGAACGACACGCCCATGTGCGCCTTGTTGAGGTCGTGATCGGCGCCGAGCTGCCGCGCCAGGTCGCCGCCGTCGGGCGCCTCGACCTTGATGACATCGGCGCCCAGGTGAGCGAGCTGGTGGCAGGCGAACGGCCCCGCGAGCACGTTGGTCAGGTCCAGGACGCGGACGCCGTGCAGCGGCTTGGTCGACATCGCGGGCATGCGGGTCTCCGGGCGTTTTGATGTCGAGGCTTGTTCAGGCCAGCCGATAGACGCGGCTGACCGTTCCTTCGAAGAGCGCCCGGCGCTCGTCCGCGCCGGCAGACTTGCTCAGCCGCTTGAAGGCGTTCCATCCGGTCGCATAGCTGTACGAGCCCTTGTCGACGGGGAAATTGCTCTCGAACATGCAACGGTCCGCGCCGAACGCCTCGATGCAGGTCTCCATCCACGGCTTCCATGTCTGCGCGAGGTGCTCGGACGTCGGCGGGTCTGCGCCCTTTTCGAAGTCGAAGCCGTTGATGCGCATGCCCAGCCCGCCCAGCTTGACGTAGACGTTGGGCAGGCGCGAGAGCTCGCGCATCGAGGCGCGCCAGGACTCGAAAACCTGGTCGCGGCGGTTCTCGTACGACGCGATCCGGACCACGCCGCCGCAGTGGTTGACGACGATGCGCGTGTCCGGGAAAGCCTTTGCGAGGTCGAGGAGTTCCGGCAACTGCGGAAAGAAGAGCCAGGCGTCGTACGACAAGCCGAGCGGCGCCAGTTCGGCCAGTCCCTCTCGATAGGTCTTGTCCAGCAGCAGGCCTCGAGGTCCTGCGGAGAGCGGGTTCATGAGAGACGAGTCGGCGTCCCACGTCGTCAGGTGCCGTATGCCCTTGAAGCGACCCTTGCCGGCCTCGATGTGCGCTTCGAGGACGGCGCGCACCGATGCGCCCCGTCGAAGATCGGCGTGGCCGACGATGCCTTGCGCGAGGCGCGGCGGGTTCTTGCCTGCAGCACTCGTCGAGGCCACGACGTATTCCGTCTCGCCGACGGGCTTCATGGCTTCCGGTCCGTCGCGGCGGTAACGCGTCTGCGCCTGCATGTAGACCGTCGCCCGGATGTCGTGACCCGACGCGGCGTCTGCCCGGTATTCGTTCGCCAGATAGGTCCACCCCGGCCGGTCGTAGAAGTGGTGATGGGCATCGACGATCGGCAGGGCGGCGTCGAGGATCGGTTCCTGGTGCCGCGCGAGCCAGTCGTCTCGAACGGGCAGGTAGTTGCTGCTGCCGGGTTGCATCCGGTTCGCCTCCTCGGCTTGTACGGGTCTGGCGGAAGCGAGTGCGGTCGCCCCCAGCAGCGCCGCCGCCCTGAGCAGAGCGCGTCGACGGGTCGCGATCTTTTTCATTGAAGTTCTGTCTGACAGAAGAATGAATTGTCAGAAAGAACGATAAGGGAATTTGCGGGCAAACGAACGAGGTGAAACCCTTGGTCGGATCGCCCGCATGCATGGGGAGTCGATGCGAGGAGTCGGCTTTCGCAGCGCTCGGCGAGCGCGCGGGGAGTGCACGACACCCGCGGCGCGCGTCTCGCAGCCGTGGCTGTGCAGCGCGCAGAGCGGCGCGCTTCAGGTGCGCGGCACTCCGCGCGGCTTGAGTCGCAAGCTGCCGGGGCGGCAGCGGTTCATCCGCGTCTCGTGGACGAGCGAGTGCCGCGTCGACGTGTTGAAGCGCCGCGGAGACGAGGCTTGTGCGCAGGCTCGCCTCTGCCTCTGCCTCGTCGAGGCGATCGGGCGACGACTACTTCACTTCGGCGCGGGTAGCGGGCGCTCGAGCAGGGCGGGAATCTCGTTCGCGGGCAGCGGTTTGCCGAAGATGTAGCCCTGAACCTCGGTGCACCCTTCGGACCTGATCTGCGTGAGCTGATCGTCGGTCTCGACGCCTTCGGCCGTCGTCGACGCGCCGAAGCTGCGCGCCAGCCCGCAGACCGCCCGCACGATGGCGACGCTGCTTTGACTGGTCGAGAGATCGCGTATGAACGACTTGTCGATCTTGATCTTGTCGAAGGCGAAGCTGCGCAGGTAGCTCAGGCTCGAATAGCCCGTTCCGAAGTCGTCCATCGAGATCTTGACGCCCAGGCTTCCGAGCTCGCCGAGCACCGCGACATTCGCTTCGCTGCCGTGCAGGAAGATGGATTCGGTGATCTCCAGCTCCAGCCTGCTCGGCGACAGCCCGGAGGCGTCCAGAGCCTCCTTCACGACGGAAACCAATTGACCGCCCTCGAACTGTGCGGCGGACAGGTTCACGGCGACCGTGACATGCTCGGGCCAGGTCGCGGCCTCCGCGCAGGCACGCTTGAGCACCCTTTCGCCGATGATGTCGATCAGCCCGATCTCTTCGGCCAACGGAATGAAGACGTTCGGCGCCACGAACCCGCGCTTGGGATCGTCCCAGCGCGACAGCGCCTCGAATCCGCTGATCCGGCTGGTGCGCAAGTTGACCAGCGGCTGGTAGTGGATCTCGAGCGCGTCCTGATCGACGGCCGCACGCAGCGCAAGCTCGAGTTCCCGGCGCTCCTGCGCTTCGCGGTCGAAGTCGGGCTCGAAGAAGCGGAACCGGCTGCGGCCGTCCGCCTTGGCGCGGTACATGGCGAGGTCGGCGGCCCTGAGCAACTGGGTGGAATCCTGATAGTCGCCCGCCGCGACCGCGATGCCGATGCTGGCGCCGATGACGAGCCGCTGGTTGTCGATGCTGAAGGGCGTTCCGATGATCTCTATCAACCGGGCAGCGAGTGCTGCTGCTTCCTTGGGCTGCTCGTTGCCGAATTGCAGGATGGCGAATTCGTCGCCGCCGAGCCGCCCGATCTTGTCGCTCTCCCGCAGCGCATTGCGCATGCGGGTGGCCAGGTGCTTGAGCACGGCATCCCCGGTCCCATGGCCGAGCGTGTCGTTGATGGCCTTGAAACGGTCCAGATCGATGAACAGGACCGCGAGATTCCCGCCGTGCTGCTGCTTGTGCGCGACGGCATCGCTGATCTGCTTGTGGAACAGCAACCGGTTTCCCAGGCCCGTCAGCGCATCGTGGTGCGCCAGATGCGCGATCGTCGCCTGCGTCTTCTCGCGCTGCTCCATTTCGCTGCGGAGCTGCAGGTTGGCCTCGATCAGGTCCTTCGTACGTTCGGCAACGCGGAACTCGAGCCCTTCGTTGGCCCGCGAGAGCTCCTCGTTCATCTGGTGGACCTTCTCCTCCGCGTGCTTGCGGTCGAGCTGGGTGACCACCCGAGCGAGCGCGATGGAGAAATCGACCGGCTTGGTGATGTAGTCGTTGGCGCCGCGGTTCAAGGCTTCGACCACGTCTTCGCTCTGGCTCTTGGCGGTCACCATGATGACCGGCAAGAGGCCGGGCGGGTACTTGGCGCGCAGGCGCGTCAGGACGTCGAGCCCGGCGATGTCGGGCATCATGATGTCGAGGAGGACGAGATCGAAGACCTCCCGTTCCAGCAGGTCCAGGGCTTCGACCCCGCCGCCGGCCTCGACCACGCTGAAGCCGTGGCGCTCGAAGCGGCGCCTCAGGATGTCGCGATTCTCGCGAATGTCGTCGACGATCAGGAGTCGCCGCTTGCCGGCATGCGCCGAGTCCTCCTTTCGCGTCGCCGAGGGGTCGATCGGGGCGATCTCTCCGCCTCGCTGCGGAATGGCGTAGGTGGTGTCCATCTGATTCGCCTCTATCGTGGTGTCAGGCGGCTAGGCCCAGTAGTTCCAGGTCGGCGTCCGCCCGCTGCACGACGGCGCGCGCTGCCCTCGGCAACGTGACGGTCACCGTGGTACCCAGCCCCAGCTCGCTCTGAACGGACAGATCGCCGCCCATCAGCCGGCAGTACAGATAGGCCAGAGGAAGGCCGAGCCGGACTTCATCGCCGTAGTTGCTCGCGGTCTCGTCTTCGGACGCGCTGAAGGTCTCGAACAGGCTCGACATCTGCGACGGCGCGATGCCGACACCGGTGTCGGCGACCGTGACCGTCCAGGCATCTTCCCGTATCGCGGCCGACAGCTTCACGCGGCCGTTCTTCGTGAACTTCGCGGCGTTGCTCAACAGGTCCTCGACGACGCGCTGCAGCTTCGCCGGGTCGCAGGCTATCCGCCCCGCCGGAGGCAACTGCACGATCAGCTCGTTGCCGCTGGCGGCGATGGACGGGCGGGATTGCGCAGCCATCTTCTCGACGAGGCGGGCGAACTCGAACTCTCCGACGCTCAATTCCACCTTGCCGGCTTCCAGCCTCGACAGTTCGAGCAGGTGATCGATGAGCTGCAGGAGCCTGTGCCCGGCGCCTCTGATCGACGTCAAGTCCTTGCTCTTCTGCGTTTGCGCATCGGCGACGTCTTCCATGAGGATTTCGCTGTAGCCGATGATCGCGTTGAGCGGGTTCTTCAATTCATGGCTCATCTTCGCGAGGAACACCGACTTGGCCAGCAAGGCGCGCTGCGCCTGGCTGGTCGCATCGAGCAGCTCGCGCTCGGTCGCCTGATGGCGCTGAACCTCCTGCTCGAGCTCGCCTTGCGAGAACACGATGCTCGCGAAGTAGAGCGCCATCATGGAGACGTAGACGCTCGCGCAAAGGGTCGACACCAGGCCGAGGACGACCAGGCCGTGCGGTGCCACCGTCTCGGGGAACCCGAACGCGCTGTAGACGCCGTAGAACAGCGCGAGGTTGGCCAGGATCAGGACCGCGACGACGATGCGCGTGGAACGCCCCGGCAGGTAGAAGAAGGCGAGCAGCGGAACGGTCACCAGCCACGGCATGATCGGCGAGCTGATGCCTCCGTACTGGTAGCAGCCCCAGAAGATGCAGAACATCAGGTTTTCGATCGAGATCAGCGCGAGCGGCACGTACCAGCCCGTCAGCCGCAGGACCAGCGCGAACGGCCAGAAGGCGGTGACCGCGAAGAAAAATATCCACCAGGACAGATCGGCCTGCCCGTTCACGTACAGCATGAAGAAGGCGATCGTCAGCCCGAGGAACGGGCCGACGAGGTGACTGAACAGGAACATCCGGACGGCCTGCAGCAGGTTGCGCGACTGCTTCAGGCGTTCGGGGATGAACCAATCGACCGACGCGTTCAGCTTGGTCGTGAAATTTGCGAGTCTCGTTCCCATCGAAGTCGTCCGTTCCTGTTGATGGGAGCCGTCACGCGACCGCGGCGGTCGCCTGCTCGACGACCGGAAGCCGCAGCGTGAACTCCGATCCGCGGCTCACGCGGCTTTCCACGGAAATCTCGCCATGGAGCAGTTGCGCGAGCTTCTGGCTCACCGCGAGGCCCAATCCGGAACCTCCGTACTGCGTCGAGTGGGCTTGACTGAAATTCGTGAAGAGGTTCGGAATGGCGTCCGGCGGTATGCCTACGCCGGTGTCCTGCACCGAGATGAGTACATGCTCCCGATCGCCGTCCTCGCGGCGTCTGGCATGCAGCACCACCTTGCCGTCCTTGGTGAACTTGCCTGCGTTGCCGAGCAGGTTGATCAGGATCTGCCGCAGCCGGATCTCGTCCGTCTGTATGGTCCCGAGCTCGTCGTGCTTCTCGAACGTGAAGGTGTTCCCGTTGTGCGAGATCAGGCTCCGGCAGGTCGCGGACACATCGTTGAGGCAATGTTCGAGATCGACCGGTTGCAGCTTGACCTCGACGTCGTCGGAGTCGATCTTCGGCATGTGCAGGACGTCCGAGACCAGCGACAACAGGTGGCGGCCGGCCTTGTTGATCGATCGCAGTTCCTCCGCATCGGTCGCCTGCCCGTCGAACTCGGTCTCCTCCAGCAGAATCTCGCTGTAGCCGATGATGGCATTCAGCGGGGTCCGCAGTTGGTGGCTCATCTTCGCCAGGAAGATCGCCTTGACCTCGTTGGCGCGTTCGGCGTCGTGCTTGGCGGTGCGCGCCTTGGCCGTCGTCTCGAGATGCTTCTGGATCTCCTGCTGCAGCGCCGAGTGCGCAACCGTGACGTAGGCGTAGTAGATCGCCATCATCGAGTTGTAGAGGGTGGCCGCGCACACGGAAATCATGCCGACGTTCGACAGATCGCGAATCGGCACCCGCTCCGGAAACGCGCCGTTCATGAAGTAGGCCGCGGAGAAGGCCGCCAGGCTGGCGACGATGACCCCGACCACCAGCAACGGCCGCTCGTGCAGATAGAAGAATCCGATCATCTGCGCGGTCAGGAACCACGGCAGGAACGGCGAACTGACGCCGCCGTAGAAGAACGATCCGAAGACGCTGATGACGGTCAGCACGCAGAAGGAAACGAGCGCGGGCTTCGACAGGCTGCGCGTCAGCTTGAGCGCCGGCGGCAACGCCCAGAAAGACCCGGACAGCACGCACATGGTCCAGAAGACCCAGTCGTGCGTGGCCAGGACGCCATGGAGGTATCCCAGGATGGCGACCGCGCTGAATGGCCCCAGGACATGGCTGATGACGAATATCCGCGCCCGCCACAGCGTGGCGGTGCTCTTCTGCAGCTCGGCCGGAACGAACCAGTCGACGGCGCGGATCAGGCGATCGGTAACCATCACTTGCTTAGCCTCTCGCAGTGCTCGAGCGGCCTAGGCGGCGGCCAGGGCGGGCCGGACGGCATCCGTGGACGCAGCCCGGTAGCGGACGTACTCGACCTGCGCCAGGTCCATCGCCGTGCGCAGCCGCGACGCCACCGCCTGCACGTTCTCGAGGCTGTGCGCGGGCATCATCTGGAGCCGCAAGCGGGCGTCGCCCTTGGCGACGGCGGGGTACTCGACCAGATTGGCGATGACCTCCAGCTCCGGCAGGCGGCGGCTGACCATGCGCGCCAGCGCCTCGTCGCCGACCCGAACCGGGACGATCGCGGAAGGATTGCCCATGTACTGCAGGCCGGCCGCGGTCAGCGCCTCGCGCAGTTGCTCGATCCGCGTCATGAGCAGCGAGCGCAGCCGCTCGCCCTTGTCGGACTGGATGATTTCGAATGCCTTCGTGACGGTCGCGGCCTGGACCGGCGACAGCGCGTTGGAGAAGGTCGCCGAGCAGCCGTAGAACTTGAGGTATTGCTTCACCGCGGCCGAATTGCAGGACACGAATCCGCCGTTCGATCCGAACGTCTTCGAGAAGCTGCCCATGACGATGTCGATCTTGCCGAGCATGCCCTGCGCGCCGATGAAGCCGCGGCCGCCCGGTCCCATGGCGCCGAGGTCGTGGGCGACGTCGACGAACAGCGTCGCCGTGTACTCCTTGCAGAGATCCTGCAGCGCTTGCAGGTCGGGCGTGTCGGAGTCCATCGAGAACAGGCTTTCCGTCACCACGAGGATGGCGTTCGTCGTGTCCTTCGCGCGGATCTTGCGCAGATGGCGGCGCACCGATTCGATGTTGAGGTGCCCGTGCAGGTGCACGTTGGAGGTCGCGGAGTAGGCGCCTTCCTGCAGGCAGGCGTGCGCCAGGCCGTCCATCACGATGTGATCGTTCGGCCGCACCAGGCCCTTGATGGCGCCGTAGCCGGCGGCCCATCCGGTCGGATAGAGCACCGTGTGACCCAGGTCGAGGAACTCGGAGATCGTCTCTTCCAGGCGCAGCGAGTACTTGGTGTTTCCCGCCAGGGCCGATGAGCCGGCGCTGTGCACGCCGTACTCGTCGATGACCGCCTTCGCGACTTCCTTGATCTCGGCATCGGACGACAGGCCGAGGTAGTCCTGCGTGCCGAAGTTCAGGCCGGTGAACTTCGATCCGCTGTCGTCGATGGCCGTGCAAACGGACAGCGGCGCCTTCTGCGCAAACTTGTTCACAGCGGGGGACGCTTCCTCCGGCCCGGAAGGCCGGAGGGCGACAGGTCGATCCAAACGGGACGTCGGCGTCGCAAGATGGGCGGCATATGAATCATTCAAGTTGTCATTGATATCATTTGATATCGATATGGGTGCCGCGAAAAGTGCGATTCGTCCTGGGCAGTCGGCCCACGCCAGGCCAAGGTTGTCGATCCGGCCGACCTTCGTTCGTCGTGGCGATGAGCGGCGGGATCGTCCTGCCGCATCACGACCCGGAAAGACGACCATGCGATTCCTTTCGATGATCCGTATCGACGAGACGACCGGCCAGGTGCCCAGCGAGCAGCTCATGGCCGACATGGGCACGCTGATGGAGGAGCTGACGCGCACCGGGCAGCTGGTGAGCACCGCCGGCCTGAAGCCGACCTCCGAAGGCGTGCGCATGCGCTTGCAACGCGGCGGCAAGATCTCGGTGGTGGACGGCCCGTTCACCGAGGCGAAGGAAGTGATCGGCGGCTACGCGATCCTCGAGGCGCAGTCGAAGGAGGAGGCGATCGAACTGACGCGGCGCTTCCTCGCGGTGCACGGCAGCGACTGGGACGTCGAGTGCGAGGTGCGCCAGCTCGCCGGGCCGGAGTTCGGCTGCAAGCCTTGAGCCGGGGCCATCGCGTCGTGCTTGTTGCCCGCGTCGCCGGACGAGCGGCGCTAGCCTGATCTCCAGATCACTGCATCCATCAGGGACCGAACCATGTCTGCTTGGACGAGCGCACTGCGCACGCACTACCGCTGGATCATCGTGGCCGCCGGCGGCGCGCTCGGCTGCGTCGCGATCGGCGGGCTGTTCTCGCTGCCGGTGTTCCTGCGCCCGATCGCGCAGGACACCGGTTGGTCGACCACCGGGATCTCCACCGCGATGACGTTCGCGTTCCTCGCGCTCGCGCTTGGCAGCATCGGCTGGGGCAGCCTGTCCGATCGCGTCGGCCCGCGCGCCGTGGTGCTCGCGGGTTCGTTGCTGCTGTCCGCCGGTCTCGCGCTGGCCAGCCTGGCGACCTCGCTGGTGGCATTCCAGCTGTTGTTCGGCGTGGTCGTCGGCGTCAGCGCCGCGGCGATCTTCGCGCCGCTGATGGCCTGCGTCACCGGCTGGTTCGACACGCGGCGCAGCCTGGCGGTGTCGCTGGTCTCGGCCGGCATGGGCATGGCGCCGATGACGATGTCGCCGCTGGCCGCCTGGCTGGTGCAGGCGCACGACTGGCGCACGGCGCTGCAGATCATCGCGGCGCTGGTGGCGGCGGTCATGGTCCCGCTGGCGTTGCTGGTGCGCCGCCCGCCGGCGCTGGCGCAGGCGGCGGCTTCCACGGCGGTGCCGGAGGCCGCGACCGGGCCGGCGATGTCCGTAGTGCAGGCCGTGCGCTCCGCACCGTTCCTGATCCTCGTGCTGACGAGCTTCCTGACCTGCGCCACCCATTCCGGGCCGATCTTCCACACGGTGAGCTATGCCGTCACCTGCGGCATCCCGCTGATGGCGGCCGTGTCGATCTACAGCCTCGAGGGGCTGGCGGGCATGGGCGGCCGCCTCGTGTTCGGTCTGCTGGGCGACCGCTACGGCGCCGCGCGCGTGCTGGTGCTGGCGCTGCTCGCCCAGGCGCTGGTCGTGCTGGGCTACGTGGCCGCGCGCGAGCTGTCGACCTTCTACACCGTTGCGGCGCTGTTCGGCTTCACGTATGCGGGCGTGATGCCGCTGTTCGCCGTGATCGCGCGCGAGAATTTTCCGCTGCGCATGATGGGGACGGTGATCGGCGGCACGACGATGGCCAGCAGCCTCGGCATGGCGCTCGGGCCGGTGCTCGGCGGGCTGATCTACGACGCGTACTCCAGCTATGCGTGGCTCTTCATCGGCGCGTTCGCGCTGGGCATCGGATCCTTCGTGGCCGCGCTGGCGTTCATGCGCTTGCCCCGGCGGCGCATGATGGCGGCGGCCTGACAAGCCATGGCTGCGCTTTGCGCCTTGATTGGCCGCGTTCTGACGACCTGCTCGGGCGCGCCGGATTCATTCACAGCTTGAGAGCCGGGGAGGGCGCCGCCGGCATGCACCCTTAAGATCGCCGCTCGATGCGCCGGGCCGGAAGGAAGCCCAGGCCCGGAGACCGATCGCACCTGCATGTTTCTCGACATCGGCCCACTGCGCCGCAACGCAGCCTTCCGTGATCTCTTCGCCAGCCAGTTCATCTCGGCGCTGGGCACGATGGTCAGCTACGTGGCCGTGCCGTGGCAGGTCTATGAACTGACGCACTCGAACGCACAGGTCGGCCTGCTGGGCCTGGTGCAGCTCGCGCCGGTCGTCGTCTGCGGCCTGCTCGGCGGGGCCGTGGCCGACCGCATCGACCGCAAGCGCCTGCTGATCGCGTCCGAGGCGCTGATGGCGCTGTGCCTGGTCGGCCTGCTGATCAACGCCACGCTGGCCGCACCCGGCGTGCTGGCGGTCTACCTGCTCGTCGCGGTGCTGCAGGGAGCCAGCGGCTTCCACCGCCCGGCACTCGAGGCGTTGACGCAGAAGCTCGCGCGGCCCGACGAATACGCCGCGGTCTCGGCCCTGGCATCGGTGCGCGGCACGGTCGGGATGGTGGCCGGACCGGCATTGGCCGGCGTGCTGCTCGCGCGCTGGGGCGCGGTCGGCGCCTACCTCTTCGATACCTGCACCTTCGTCGCCGCGCTGTACTTCATCTCGCGCATCCCGCGCGCCGATGTCGCCATGGACGCGCAGGCCGACCGTCCGCACCTGCTGTCCGACCTGGCCGAGGGCATGCGCTTCGCATGGGCACGGCCCGCGCTGATGGGCACCTACCTCATCGACATCGTCGCGATGGCCTTCGCGTTCCCGGTCGCGTTGTTCCCGGCGATGGCCGCGGCCGACGGGCGCACCGAGGCAGTAGGTTGGCTGCTGTCGGCGATGTCGGTCGGGGCGCTGGTCATCGGCCTCTTCAGCGGCTGGACCGGCAAGGTCTCGCGCCATGGGCGCGCGGTCGTGATCGCGGCGGCGGTCTGGGCGCTGGGCATCGTCGCGCTGGGGTTCGCGCCGAACCTGATGCTGAGTCTGGCCTGCCTGGCGGTCGCGGGCGCGGCCGACATGGTCAGCGGCGTGTTCCGCGGCACGATCTGGAACCAGACCATCCCCAACGACCTGCGCGGCCGACTGGCGGGGATCGAGATGATCAGCTACCTCACCGGCCCGCTCATCGGCAACGCGCGCGCCGGCTTCATGGCCGATGCCTGGAGCGTGCCGGTGGCCATCTGGGCAGGCGGGCTCATCTGCCTCGTGGCCATCGTCGCGACGGGCTGGTCGCTGCCGCGCTTCTGGCGCTATCGCGGCGGTCTGCCCGACGTATGTGCGGAAGGCAGGGCGCAAGGGTCGTAGCGCCCCGGGCAAGCGCTCATGCCCATTCCTCGAGCCGGAAGGGATACTGAAGGCCACTCTGCTGCAAGGTGCGTCGTGGGTCGACTTCGTCTCTATGCCGATGAGCATGGCGCGTGTGCGATGCACGAGAGCGGCTTTTCCTGGCTCGCCGCGATCAGCCTTCCGGCCTGGGCGCTGCAGCGCCGGTTGTACGGCGTGGCGGTCGCAGGGCTGCTGTTCGGCCTGGGTCTGGGTCTGCTCGCGAACCTGCTGCAGCTCTCGGGCGGCTGGCAGTTCTGCATGTACGCGGTGAACTTCCTGGGCGGCGGGTTCCTCGCCGGCCACCTGCAGCGGTGGATGCTGCGGCGGCGGGGGTACTTCATCACGGCCGAGGAGCCGCTGCCGCGCGCGAACCCCGGTGCGCCGAAACGGACATGATCGATCTCGCCTGTCTGAAAGGTCCGCCGCCGCCGGCCGGCGAGTTGCTGTTCTCCGATGGCGTGTTCAACATCGTCGGCGGGATGCTGGTGCTGGCGATCCTCCTCGCCGCGCTGGCGGCGCCGCTGACACGCTCGCGCTACCGCAGGCGCATCGTGCGCCTGATGGGCTTCGACCAGATCGCGCCGCGTCCGGTCGCGCCCGCGTCCTCGGGCCCTCGATTCGGCACTCGGGCGTCGTCCGCGTCGCTCGCGGTCGCGCCGCCCCGGCGCGACGCGTTGGCCGGGCTGTCCGCGCAACGCGAACGCCGGATCACGCGCGCCACCGTGGCGGCCTGGCTGGCTTTCGCGGCCTTCGGCCTCGTCGCCGCCGGCGTCGACCCGAAGGTGGACCTGGCGGGCCGGGTGGGCTACGCCACGGCGCTCGCCCTGCTGGCCATCGGCCCGGCCGTGACCAACCTGCCGCCGCGCTGGGCGCGATGGGCGGTAGTCGCCGGCCTGGTCGCTTGCGCGATGGGCCTCGCGCTGATGCTCGCGCTGCGCCGCGCGCATCCCGCCGCTGCGCCGGACGATCCGCTCGACTGGGAGACAGCGATCTACGCGGCCATCGGGATCGCCGCCTACTTCGCGATGTTCCATCGCAGCCTGCGCGGACAGGTGCTGCCGGTCTTCGTGCTGCTGACGGTCTGCATGCTGGCGGTGCTGGCACCGTACGGGCTGCTGGAGCGGCATGCGGGCGCCTGTCTGGTCGGTATCGGCAACAACGGCTCGCCGCTGTCGACCGCGTTCCTGCTGCTCACGGTGCCGGTGATCCTGCTCGGTCTGTGGCTGTCGTTCCGCGCGCTGGGCGGCCTCGTATGGCTGATGGAGCACGGCTGGGTCAGCGAGTTGTCGCTGGTCAGCGTCTTCGGCCTGGCCGTCATCGCGACGGCGGCGGTGATGGGCCAGATTCCCGAGCATGCCGGCGACGCGGCGTTCTGGTCGGTCTGGGTGCCGTTGCCGTGGCTGGCGGTGACGCTGGCGGTCTATGCCTTGGTGCTGGGCCAGCCGCCCGGCGCGGCGGACGGCCCGCAGTTGCTGGTGCTGCGCGTCTTCTCCAAGGACAGCCGCAAGCGCAGCCTGCTCGATGCCGTGCAGGCGCGCTGGCGCTTCGTCGGGGCGGTGCACCAGATCGGCGGCCCGGACATGGTGGCGATGAACGTCGACCCTTACGAGTCCGCCATGTTCCTGAGCAACCGCACGCACGAACTCTTCCTGCCGGTGGCCGGAGAGATCGAGCATCTGCAGGCGCGCCTGCAGACGGCACCCGATCGCGAAGGACGGTTCAGCATCAACGAGGTGTTCTGCTTCAACACCGCCTGGCGTCGGACCGTCGAGCAGCTGATGGAGCTGAGCCAGGTCATCGTGCTGGACCTGCGCGAGTTGACCGCGCAGCGCGAAGGCACCGGCTACGAGATCGCGCGCTTGGCGCATGCGGGGTTGCTGCAGCGCGTGGTCGCGGTCGGCGACGGCGGGACCGACTGGGCCCATGTGGAGCATCTGCTGCGCGCGGAAGGGCAGGATCCGGCCCGGCTGAAGCGGCTGGACATCGCTGCCGGTGCCGGTGCGGACGGGTTGTTCGAGTTGCTGCTCGGGGCTGCGACGGTATCGTCGTAGGCCGTGTCCGGTCCGCCCGCGCGGGATGGGTGCGTGCCGGCGTGTCCGACGCATTCGCGCCGCCGCAGGATGCGACGGCGCAGACGAGCGTGCCGCTCGCCGGATTGCGCATCCTGCTGGTCGAGGACAACCTCATCAACCAGGAACTCGCCACCGCGCTGCTCGAGCAAGTCGGCATCCATGCGACGCTGGCCGAGAACGGCCGCCAGGCGCTCGAGATCCTGGAGCACGCGTCGTTCGACGGCGTGCTGATGGACTGCCAGATGCCCGAGCTCGACGGCTACGAGGCGACGCGCGCGATCCGCCGCGGCCCGCGCTGCCGATCATCGCGATGACCGCGAACGCGATGTCGGGCGACCGCGATGCCGCGCTCGCCGCCGGCATGAACGACCACATCCCGAAGCCGATCGACGTCGACGCGATGTACGCGACGATCGCGCGCTGGATGAGGACGCCGGCCTCGGACCTGCCTGATCACGCGCCTTCGTCGTACGCGGCCGTCTGCCCCGGCCGGCGCAGCATCTTGTCGACGTCGCCGGCATGCAGCTCCTCGGCGGCGATCATCTGGCGCGCGAATTCCTCGAGCGGAATCGACCGGTCCTTCACGAGGTCGAGCAGCTGGCGGTACAGCGCCAGCGCCGAGCGCTCATGGTCCAGCGACTCGCGCAGCATCTCGCCGATGTCGAAGCGGTGCGTGTCGAGCAGGGGCCCGATCGCGAGCGACGGATAGGCACCGAGGTGCGTGATCCATTCGCCGACCTGCTGCGCATGCCGCAGCGATTCGTTCGCCTGCTCGCGCATCCACGAGACGATCGGTATGCGACCGTAGCCGAACACCAGCAGCGAGTAGTGCGTGTAGCGAACGACCCCGGCGAGCTCGTTCTCGAGCAGGCGGTCGAGTACCGAGACGACCTGTTCCTTGTCTGCATCAATCACGTCGTACCTCCGTCGATGATGGCGCCGCGCGCGGCGGCGTGCGCCGATCGTAGACGCGTCGCGCATCCGCGTCGATGCACGCTACGCTCGCGTCCTCGACCACTCCCTCGGCGGCCATGGCCCAGATCGCCTCCCGACTCGCGCCGGACGGCGCGTCGGCACGCGCGCACCGCGACGCGATGCTCGCGCAGCTCGAACGCGCCCGCGCCTACCGGCAGCGCACGATCGACAAGTCGGCCGCGTCGCGTGCCCGCTTCGAGCAGCGCGGCCAGCTGCTGCCGCGCGAGCGGCTCGCGCTGCTGCTCGATCCCGGCGCGCCGTTTCTCGAGCTCGCGGCGCTCGCCGGCCTCGGGCTCGACGATGCCGACCTCGACAAGAGCGTGCCGGGCGGCGGCGTGATCGCCGGCATCGGCTTCGTCTCCGGCGTGCGCTGCATGGTGAGCGCGTCCGACGCGGGCATAGACGCCGGCGCGCTGCAGCCGATGGGACTCGACAAGCAACTGCGCATGCAGGAGCTCGCGCTCGAGAACCGGCTGCCGTTCGTGCAGCTCGTCGAGAGCGCCGGCGCGAACCTGACGACCTACCGCGTCGAGGAGTTCGTGCGCGGCGGCAGCCTGTTCCGCAACCTTGCGCGCATGTCGGCGGCCGGCCTGCCGGTCGTCACCGTGACGCACGGTTCGTCGACCGCGGGCGGGGCCTACCAGACCGGCCTGTCGGACTACATCGTGATGGTGCGCGGCCGCTCGCGCGCCTTCCTCGCCGGGCCGCCGCTCCTGCTGGCCGCGACCGGCGAAGTCGCGACCGAAGAGGAGCTCGGCGGCGCCGAGATGCACACGTCCATCTCCGGCCTCGGCGACTACCTCGCCGAGGACGACCGCGACGCGATCCGCATCGCGCGCGAGATCCTCGCGCAGATCGACTGGCCGCGCGATGCCGCGGCCGCGCGGCCGCACCGTCCGCCGCGCTACGACGCCGAGGAGCTGCGCGCGATCATGCCGGCCGACCCGAAGCGCCCGGTCGACATGCGCGAGGTGATCGCGCGCATCGCCGACGATTCCGATTTCCTCGAGTTCGGCGAGCGCTATGGCCCGGCTACCGTCTGCGGCCAGGTGCATCTCGAAGGCTGGCCGCTCGGCATCATCACCAACAACGGGCCGATCGACGTGGCCGGCGCCAACAAGGCGACCCACTTCATCCAGGCCTGCTGCCAGTCGCGCACGCCCATCCTCTATCTGCAGAACACCACCGGCTACATGGTCGGCCGCGCGCATGAAGAGGCCGGCATGATCAAGCACGGCTCGAAGATGATCCAGGCGGTCGGCAACGCGACGGTGCCGCAGGTCACGATCCATTGCGGCGCGTCGTTTGGTGCCGGCAACTACGGCATGTGCGGACGCGGTTTCGCGCCGCGCTTCTGCTTCTCGTGGCCGAATGCGCGCACCGCGGTGATGGGTGGCGAGCAGGCCGCACGCACGATGTCCATCGTCGGCGAGGCCGCGGCGCGCCGCAAGGGCCAGGAGCCGGATCGAGCGCAGCTCGATGCGCTCGAGCGCCGCATCGTCGAACGCTTCGAGCGCCAGGCCGGCGTGTTCGCGACCAGCGCGCTGCTGCTCGACGACGGCGTGATCGATCCGCGCGACACCCGTGCGGTCCTGGCCGAGGCGCTCGCGATCTGCCGCGAGGGCGACGCGCGCCGGCCGCAGGCGATGCAGTTCGGCGTGGCGCGGCCATGACGAAGACGCCCTATTCGACGATCCTCGTCGCCAACCGCGGCGAGGTCGCGCTGCGCATCATGCGCAGCGCGCGTGCCGCCGGCTATCGATGCGTCGCGGTCCACACCGACGTCGATGCCGGCGCCGGCCATGTGCGTGCGGCCGATGCGGCGGTCTGCATCGGCGCGGCGCGTGCCTACCTCGACATCGCCGCGATGGTCGCCGCGGCGCGCGCGAGCGGTGCCGATGCGGTGCATCCCGGCTACGGCTTCCTGGCCGAGAACGCCGACTTCGCCGCGGCCTGCCGCGCGGCCGGGCTGGTCTTCATCGGGCCGTCGCCGGGGGCGATCCGCGCGATGGGGAACAAGGCCGGTGCGAAGCGGCTGATGGCCGCGGCCGGCGTGCCGTGCGTGCCCGGCTACGACGGCGACGACCAGGATGCGGTGCACCTCGCCCGCGAGGCCGAGCGCATCGGCTGGCCGGTCATGATCAAGGCCGCGGCCGGCGGCGGCGGACGCGGCATGCGGCTGTGCGCATCGGCCGGCGAGTTCGCGGCCTTGCTCGACAGCGCACGCTCCGAGGCCGCGCATGCGTTCGGCGACCCGACGGTGATCCTCGAGAAGGCGATCGTCGCGCCGCGCCATGTCGAGGTCCAGGTGCTGGCCGATCGATACGGCCATGCGATCCATCTCGGCGAGCGCGACTGCTCGGTGCAGCGCCGGCATCAGAAGCTGATCGAGGAGGCGCCGTCGCCCGCGGTGTCGTCCGACCTGCGCGAGCGCATGGGCGCGACCGCGCTGGCGGCCGTGCGGGCGATCGGCTACGAAGGCGCCGGCACGCTCGAGTTCCTGCTCGACGGCGACGGCCGGCCCTGTTTCATCGAGATGAACACGCGGCTGCAGGTCGAGCATCCGGTGACCGAGGCGATCACCGGGCTCGATATCGTCGACCTGCAGCTGCGCATCGCGGCCGGCGAGCCTCTGACCCTCTTGCAGCAGGACGTCAGCTTCGATGGCCATGCGATCGAGGTGCGGCTGTGCGCCGAGGATCCGGCCTGCGGCTTCCTGCCGCAGAGCGGGACGATGGCGCTGTGGCGGCCGTCGCGCGCGCTGCGTGTCGAGCATGCGTTGACGTCGGGCAGCGCCGTCTCGCCGTACTACGACCCGATGATCGCCAAGCTCGTCGCTCACGGCGCGACGCGTGAGGAGGCGCGGCGCCGGCTGCTCGCGGGCCTGGCCGACAGCGTCGCGCTCGGGGTCACGACGAACCAGGCTTGGCTGGCGCGCTGCCTGCGGCATCCGGCGTTCGTCGACGGCACTGCGACGACGGCATTCATCGCGCGGCACGAGGCCGAATTGCTGCTCGCTGACGATGACGATGCGGCCTCGTTGGCGGACGTGCTCACCGCGGTGCTGCTGTTCGAGACGGCCGCGCTGCAGTGCAGTGCCGCTCGGCGCCTTCCGCATGGGCTCGCGATGCCGCTGCGCTACGAGATCGACGGCCGCGCATGCGACGCGACGCTCACCGAAACGTCCTCCTGCCGGCACCTGGTGCGGATCGGCGATCGATCTCGCGCGGTGACCCTGGTGGAAGTCGGCGACGCCTGTGCACGCCTCGTCGTCGACGGCGTGGCGATCGCCTTGGCCTGGGTGCGTGATGGCGGTCGCCTGCATTGGTCGTCGAGCGGCGTGCCGCATGCCGTGCTCGACCTCACGCTTGCCCCCGCGCGTCGGGCACACGAAGCAGGGCAGGGCGACGCGGTACGGGCATCGACGACCGGCCGCGTCGTCGCCGTCCCGGTCGAGCCCGGTCAGACGATTGCCGCCGGCGCACCGGTGCTGGTCCTCGAGGCGATGAAGATGGAGCACGTCCACGTCGCGCCGCGCGCCGGCACGGTGCGCGCGGTGCATGCCGCCGTCGGCGATCAGGTCGCTGCGGGCCGCGTCGTGATCGAGCTCGGCGACTGACAGCCGGCGTCGATCGCGAGCGATGCCGGCACCGCGACCGGCAGGTCGAGGAGGATCTGCGCCATCCCCTTGCCGAGCGGATCGAAGCGCGGCGATGCCGGACCGCCGCCGGCCAGCGCGCCGTGCAGCATGAAGTTGATGCCGGCGATGCCGGGCAGGTGGTAGCGCTCGACCGGGCCGTGCGCGAGGTGCGCGAACCAGCGCCGCACGACCTCGGGCGTCACGCGGTCCCACAGCAACGGCAGCCACTCGGCCCGGCGCGCGACGAGGCCGATGTTCGCGATGTCGCCCTTGTCGCCGCTGCGCGCCCAGGCGAGGCGCACCAGCGGTACCTCGACGAGCGGCGTGCCCGGCGGATCGGTCCAGCCCGGCGGCTCGATGGGCGGCAGCCCGTCGGCCGACCCGCCTGCCGAGGGAATCTCGACCGCGATGCGCTCGCCGCCCAGCGTGACGTGCACCGGCACGCCGCGCTTGGCCAACAGGAACGAGAACGGCTCGATCAGCGGCGACACCGCCGGCCGTCCACCCCCGGGCATCGTCGTGCCGGGCGACCACGAGGTGCCCGACGGCGCGATCTCGCGCGCGAAGATCTCGAGCGCCGGCTTCAGCGGATGATCGACGACGACGCGCAGCATCGCCTCGCGCGTCGCGCTGCCGCGTGCCCGCGCGCCGTACAGCGTCTCGGCGCCGAACAGCTCGAGGTGCGCCGCACGGTAGTCCGGCAGCCCGGCGGCGGCGAGCAGGCCGCGCGTGCGCTCGAGGATCGCTGCGCCGGTACGGCGCGCCTTCGCTGCCGCATCGATGCCGACGATCGCGACCATGCCCGCGCAGCGGTAGCCGTCGAGCCGCGTCGCCGAGACCTTGTAGGTGTCGGTGGGCGCCCGGCCATGCGCGCCCGACACGCGCACGCGTTCGGCATCGAGCGGCTCGATGCGCACGTCGCGGAAGTCGCAGGTCACGTCGGGCAGCAGGTAGGCCGACGGATCGCCGATCTCGTACAGCAGTTGCTCGGCGACGCAGGCCCGGTCGATCAGGCCGCCGGTCCCGGGCGGCTTGGTCAGCACGAAGCTGCCGTCCGCCGTGCACTCGACGATCGGGTAGCCGATGTGCGCCCAGTCGGGCACGCGCTGCCAGTCGGTGTGCAGCCCGCCGGTGGCCTGGCAGCCGCATTCGATGATGTGGCCGGCGAGACTTCCTGCGGCCAGCCGGTCGTAGTCGTCGGCAGCCCAGCCGAACGCATGCATCAGCGCGCCCAACGTCACCGCGCTGTCGACCGCGCGTCCGGTGATGACGATGTCGGCGCCGGCCGCGAGCGCCCGCGCGATCGGCAGCGCGCCGAGGTAGGCGTTGGCGCTCAGCACGTCGGCCGGCAGCGGCGCGCCGGTCTCCATCTCGCGCGTGCCGGCGGCGCGCAGCTCGCCCAGGCGCGCGCTGATGTCGTCGCCGTCGACGACCGCGATGCGCGGCTGCAGGCCCATGCGTTGCGCGAGCGCCTCGAGCGCGGCCGCGCAGCCGTGCGGATGGATGCCGCCGGCATTCGCGATGACCTTGATGCCTTGCCGCATCACGTCGGGCAGCACCTGCTTCATCGCGCTGTCGACGAAGTCGGTCGCATAGCCGAGCTCGGGTCGCCTGGCGCGCGCCGCGGCGAGGATCGCCATCGTCGTCTCGGCGAGGTAGTCGAAGACGAGGTAGTCGATGCGGCCGTGCCGTACGAGCTGCGGCGCGCCGACCATGCTGTCGCCCCAGAAGCCCGAGGCGCCGCCGATGCGGACCGTGCGCTGGATGGTGCCGGCGGGATCGTTCAACCTGCTCTCCGTGACTCGTGCGTGCAGCGTCGAGCTTAGCGCGCGGCGATCGGCATGAGGCACACTCGCCGGTGGTCGACCAGGAGGAGGGCATCGCGATGCAGCGCTCGTACGTTCCGGCAGCGCCATGAAGCCGCGCGTCGCCGAACTGGTCTCGCTGTTGCGGCTCGAGCGGCTCGAGCGCAATCTCTTTCGCGGCATCAGCGGCGAGGTCGGCAGCCGCGCCGTGTTCGGCGGCCAGGTGCTCGGCCAGGCGGTGATGGCGGCGGGCGCGACGGTGGACGAAGGCCGCGCGCTGCATTCGCTGCACGCCTACTTCCTGCGTCCCGGCGACAAGCGCGCGCCCATCGTCTACGACGTCGATCGCATCCGCGACGGCGGCAGCTTCACGACGCGGCGCGTCGTCGCGATCCAGCATGGCGAGGCGATCTTCAACTTCGCCGCGTCGTTCCATGCGCAGGAGCCCGGTCCCGAGCATGCGGCGACGATGCCCGCGGTGCCGCCGCCGGACGCGCTGCCCGATCTCGCGCAGCTCAGGCGCCTCAGGCCGAACCACGAGGCCGAGACTATCCGCGTGCCGCTGTACGACGACATGGCGATCGAGATCCGCCCGGTGCAGGTCTTCGATCCGTTCCATCCCGATCCGCACGAACCGAAGGCGGCGTGGTGGATGCGCGTCGCCGACCGGCTGCCCGACGATCCGCTGCTGCACCAGGCGCTGCTCGCCTATGCGTCCGACTTCGGCTTCGTGCGCACCGCGATGCTGCCGCACGCCCTGACGTTCTACCAGCCGCAGGTGCAGTGCGTGAGCCTGGACCATGCGATGTGGTTCCACGCGCCGGTCCGCTTCGACGAATGGGTGCTGCACGACACCGACTCGCCGGTCGCGCGTGCCGGTCGAGGACTCGTGCGGGGCAGTCTCTACGCGGCCGACGGGCGCATCGTCGCGTCGACCGCGCAGGAAGGGCTGATCCGGCTGCGCCGGCCGTGATCAGCCGCGCCGGGCTTCGGCGGCCATGCGCGCCGGCGCGTTGAGCGCGCCGTACGCGTCGTAGCCGCCGACCCGCTGCACGATCTCGAAGAAGAAGCGATCCGCGTAGCTCTCGGTATAGACGTGCAGGTAGTCGCCCGCGGCGCTGCGGTCGAACATCACGCCTTGCCCGCGCAGTCGCTCGAGCAGCTCGGGCGCCAGCTCGATGCGTGAGGCCAGGTCGTCGTAGTAGTTCGGCGAGACCGGCACGAACGCCACGCCGTCGGCGCGCAACCGCGCCACCGTTGCGAAGATGTCGTTGCTCGCGAAGGCCACGTGGTGCACCGCGACGCCGCTGCTCGATGCCAGCGTGCGTGCGGTGCGCGTGCGCCGGCTCAGCGACACGTTCAGCACGAAGCGCACGCTGCGCTCGGCATTCGCGACGCCGGTACTGCGGATCAGGCCGAACGGATCGGCCAGCTCCAGGCTGTCGCCGACTTCGAGGCCGAGCACGGCGCGGCAGAACAGCACCCAGCTGTCGAGCCGATCGGCGGCCATGCCGAGCGCGGCATGGTCGATCGAGACGAGGCCGGCATCGGCGGCGGAGGCCGACGCAGCTTCGGCGACGAAGTCGGTCTCGTCGAAGCGCGCCGCGCCGGCGCCGCTCGGCACGAACTGGATCACGAGCCCGCCCGGCGCGACGATCGCCGGCATCGTCAGCTCGTGCTGGCCGAGCGGCGCATCGCGGCGTATCGACAGCAGCGCGGTGGCGCGCGCCGCGGCGCGCTGCGGCTCCGGCGTGCCGATGCCTATCGTGCAGACCGACGGGCCATGCGCATCGAACTGCGCGCGCGCCTGCGAATCGGGCTGCGCGTTGACGACGAGCCGGATCGCGCCTTGCGCATAGAGCGTGACCTGCTTGCTGCGATGCCGGCCGGCGCGCCGGAAGCCGAGCCGTTCGAGCAGTGGTCCGAGCGTGTCGGCCTGGGCCGGATCGACCGCGAACTCGATGAACGAGAGGCCGGCCAGCGGCGGCGGCGCCGGCGGATCGAACAGTGCGGTGCGTCCGGCCGCACGGCGCGCTGCATCGTCGCCTTGCGCGGCTGCGGCCTGCAGGCGCGCGCGCCCACGGCTTTCGAGGTAGAGCAGCGAGCGCATCGCATCGGTTGCGGTGCGCCGGTTCGGCGTCTCGCGAAAGATGTCGTTGAAGATCTCGAGCGACAGCGGCCCGCCGTAGCCCGACCGCAGCACCGGTTCGAAGAAGCCGTCGAGATCGAACTGGCCCTGGCCCGGAAACACGCGGTAGTGGCGTGCCCATTGCAGCACGTCCATCGCGAGCAGCGGCGCATCGGCCATCTGCAGGAAGAAGATGCGGTCGCCCGGAATGTCGGCGATGCCGCTCGGATCGTCGCGCAGCGACAGCGTGTGAAAGCTGTCGAGGATCAGGCCGAGGTGCGGATGGTCGGCCCGCTGCACGATGTCCCAGGCCTGCCGGTAGCGGTTGACGTGGCGGCCCCAGGCGAGCGCCTCGAAGCCGATCCGAAGGTTGCGGCGCGCCGCGCGCTCGGCGAGCTCGCGGAGCTGTGCCGCCGCGCGGGCCGGATCGGCGAGCGAAGCCGGCGACGTGTTCGAGCACACCAGCACGAGGCGCGCGCCGAGCGCCTCCATCAGGTCGAACTTGCGTTCGGCGCGCTCGAGACTGCGCCGGTGCAGTTCGTCGGGCATGCCTTCGAAGTCGCGGAACGGCTGGTAGAGGTCGAGCGCGAGGCCGAAGTCGGCCAGCATGCGGCGCAGGTCGGCGGGCGAGCCGGCGTCGTGGACGAAGTCGTTCTCGAACAGCTCGATGCCGTCGAAGCGCGCTGCCGCGATGGCCTCGAGCTTCTGCGGCAAGGTGCCGCTCAGCGATACGGTGGCGATCGATCGATGCATGGCGGACTTCTTAGTAGGTGATCTGCGCGACCGTGCGCAGCTCGTCCGGCGTCGCGCTGCCGAAGCCGAAGAACTCGAGATAGGCCGGGATCATCTCGAACAGCATGTCGGTGCCGACGAGACAGGGGCAGCCCTTGGCTGCGGCCGCGGTGAGGAACGGCGTCATCGCCTGCTTCATCACGACCTCGCCGACGAAGGTGCCGGGCGCGATGCGGGCGACGTCGAACGGCAGCGGGTCGCCGTCCTTCATGCCGAGCGGCGTGGCGTTGACGACCAGCTCGTAGCCGGCCGGATCGTTCGAACCGGTGCGGACCGTGAGCTGCGGATAGTGCTCGCGCAGCCGCCCGGCGAGCGCGTCGGCGACCTGGGCGTGGTAGTCGTAGAGCGCGAGCTCCGCCGGACCGGCGGCGGCCAGCGACGCCGCGATCGCCGAGCCGACGCCGCCGCTGCCGGATACCAGCACGCGCTTGCCGGCGATACGGAAGCCCTTGCGCTCGACGCCGCGCACGAAGCCGGCGCCGTCGAACTGGTCGCCGAGCAGGCTGCCGTCGGGCCGCACCAGCACCGCATTGCTGGCGCCGGCGATCAGCCCGGTGGGCGTGACCTCGTCGACGAGCGAATTGGTCACGACCTTGTGCGGCATCGTGATCAGCGCGCCGCGCAGGTTGGTGAAGCGGAAGATCGCGCGGAACGCGGCCGCATAGTCGTCCGCCTTCACGCCCATCGGGACCACGACCGCGTCGATGCCCTTGTGCTCGAACCAGGGGTTGTAGATCATCGGCGACTTGAACGTCGTCGTCGGGTAGCCGATGTGGGCGATGAGCAGGGTGTTGCCGGTGATCATGAGGCTCTCCTGAGGCTTCCGCGCGCGCGCAGCGGGTCCGAGGCGCGTACGCTACTCCACCGCGCGGCGTGGCGCTTGCCGCCGTCAGGCGCCGTCAGGGATAGTACCGGCGCCGTGCGCGCGGCATCGCTTCAAGATCGCCGCTCGTCGCGCCGTCGCGATGGAGTCTCGGGAGACGCCATGGCCACCGATCAGGAACCCCATGCGAAGCACCAGACCAGGAAGGCCACCGCCAGCGGCTGGATCGGCTCGGCGCTGGAGTACTACGACTTCTTCATCTACGCGACCGCCGCGTCGCTGATCTTCCCGCAGGTCTTCTTTCCGAAGAGCGATCCGAAGGTCGCGATCATCGCGTCGCTCGCGACGTATGGCGTCGGCTATGTCGCGCGGCCGATCGGCGCCTTCGTGCTCGGCCACTGGGGCGACACGCACGGCCGCAAGAACGTGCTGATCACCTGCATGTTCCTGATGGGTTTCTCGACGATGGCGGTCGGCATCCTGCCGACCTACGAGCAGGTCGGCCTGCTCGCGCCGGCGCTGCTCGTGATCCTGCGGTTGATCCAGGGCTTCGCGGTGGCGGGCGAGATCTCGGGCGCCAGCTCGATGATCCTCGAGCATGCGCCGTTCGGCAGGCGCGGCTACTACTCGAGCTACACCTTGCAGGGCGTACAGGCCGGGCAGATCCTTGCGGCCGCGGTGTTCCTGCCGCTCGCCCACTACATGCCGGCCGATGCCTTCAACGCCTGGGGCTGGCGCGTGCCGTTCCTGCTCAGCTTCGTCGTCGTCATCGTGGGCTACGTCATCCGACGCGAGGTCGACGAGACGCCGGCGTTCACCGAGGAAGGCTCCGGCGGCAAGGTGCCGAAGGCGCCGGTCGTCGCGGCGATCACCGAGAGCTGGCCCGACATGCTGCGCGTCGTCTGCTGCGCGCTGATGAACGTGATCCCGGTCGTCACGACGATCTTCGGCGCGGCCTATGCGGTGCAGCCGGGCTACGGCATCGGCTTCGAGAAGGACGTGTACCTGTGGATACCGGTCGTCGGCAACATCGTCGCGGTGCTGGTGATTCCGTACGTCGGCAACCTGTCCGACCGCATCGGCCGGCGCCCGCCGATCATCTTCGGCGCGCTCGCGTCGGGGCTGCTGTCGTTCGGCTACCTCTATGCGATCAGCATCCACAACGTGCCGCTCGCGTTCGCGATGTCGCTCTTGATGTGGGGCGTGGTCTACCAGGGCTACAACGCGGTGTTCCCGAGCTTCTATCCCGAGCTGTTCCCGACCCGCACGCGCGTGTCCGGCATGGCGATCTCCCAGAACCTCGGCACCTTGGTGACGGCGCTGCTGCCGGCGCTTTTCGTCGCGGTCGCGCCGCCGGGCGCCACCAACATTCCGATGACGATAGGCAGCCTCACGCTGGCCATCTGCGCGATCGCGGCGATCGCCGCATGGTCGGCGCGCGAGACCTACCGCGTGCACATGAACGACCTCGGCGACAAGGCCGCCGCGCCGGTGCCGGCGGGCGAATACGAGCGGCTGCGCGCCGAGTCGCTGGCCGGCGCGCGCATGGGTCACGCCTGACCGGACGATCGCGCCGCTCGGACGCCCTCCCGGCCTGTCGGATCAGAAAGTCATCGCCATCGACACCGCGCGCGGCGAGATCGAGATGTGCACGTTCGACGTCCGCGGGTCGAGACCGCTGCGCTTGTAGGCCCAGTCGCCCAGGCTGTAGCCGAGCGCGGCGCCGGCGACGGTGTCCGACAGCCAGTGATCGCGGCTCATGACGCGACCCGCGCTCGTCAGCGCAGCCAACCCGTAGAGCCAAGGTGCGTCGTATTGCTCGGCATACGGCGTCACGAGGGCCCAGGCGACGGTGCCGTGCGCCGACGGAAAGGAGGCGCTCCGGCGAGGCCCTTGGCCGAAGCTCGCCGTGCCTAGACCTTGGGTCGGCGCTGCACGGTCGATCGCGATCTTCGCGATCTCGGCTGCTGCGAGGCCGGCAACGCCGCTGAGCACCGAGGCGTAGGCCAGCTCGCCGCCGTCGGTTCCGCGCTGGGCGAGCCACGACACGCCGGCCAATCCGAGACCTGCGACCGGAAGGATCTGTCCCATGGCCTTCAGCCCGCGCGCGGCGGGATAGCCTGCGTGGTCGCGGGCATAGTCGTCGAGCGGACGATCGAGCAGCGCCGACGCGGCGGTCAGGCCGGCGCCGATCAGCAGCGGCCGCCATACCGGGTTGTCGGTCACGGACAAGCCCTTCCCGAGTCCCGCCGACGCCACCGTGAACGGTCCATCCAGGCTGGTCTGCAGACTCAGGGCCACGCGCGCGTCGTCGAGCCCGCCATGGGCGGTGCGGATGTAGGACTCGTCGATCTCCGGAGCGATGGTGACGGAGCCCCAGTGCAAGGTCGTCCTCAGGCTGGCACCGAGCAGCCGGCCCGACGTATCGGGGTCGCCGGTCACCGGCGTGTACGAGCCGATGCGCGAGCCGATGCGGCCCGCATGCAGACGCAACGACGTCTCGCTCGCGGCATCGAGCCAGCCCAAGGTCACGATGCGCGAATCGGGCCCTGCCGATGCGCCCATCCAGCGTCCGCCATCGGTGTAGCCCTCGGGGTAAGCGTGGTTCCGGTAGGCGCACGGCTTCATGAACGGCCGGCCGATGGGCGAGCGGCAACCGGTTTCCGAATACTCCGCGAAGTAGCGGTAGCGACCGTCGTCGGACCAGCCCTCGATGCCGTACAGCCCGAGGAAGTGCGACGGGAACAGGCCCGCCTGGTCTTCGCCGATCAGTTGCGCATAGGCGGCGCAGCGGAGGCCGCCGTAGCAGCCCAGCCGGACGTCGTAGCCCGCCATCTCGTTGGCCGGGTCGTTGCCGTCTGCTGCCGGTGTCGAGGGATTCAGGCCGACGCCGGTCAGCATGTGGAGAAAGCTGCTCGCCGTCTGCGTCCGGCCGCGGCCTCCCCATTGCGCCGTGCGTGTCAGGCCGATTTCGAGCTGCCGCCATGGCCGCAGCGTGAGGCGCTGGCCGACGATGTAGGGATGGGGCGGATCCGACGAGTCTTCGGTCTGCGCCACGAAGAACTCGAAGTTCCACGGGCCCAGCCATGCGAGCCAGGGCGACTCCGAACGCGATGCCGAAGCGCGTTGCAGTCCGATGCCGTTGAACGGCGGTGCGTTGTTGCCCAGCACGAGGCTGCTCTCCCACCCAGGGCTCCACCAGCTGCGGTGCGACCAGGCCTGCAGCTGGATGCCGGCGGCCTCGATCGCCACGGCGCTGTCGTCGAGCCGAAACTGGGACCTGCCGTCGACGCTCCCGCGCGGATCCAGCCTTGCGCCCAGTTGCAGAGCGACCGGGCCTGCGTCGAGTTCGGGCGTCCGCGCCATGAGCGAACTCCCGGGCGTCGCGTCATCGCCGAACCCTGCGAGGAATGCCTGCTTGCTGCCGATGCGCAGCGATGCGCTGGAGCGCCCGACGGCTTCGAGTTCGCGCAGAACCCGGACGCGTGCCGCGTCGAGGGCCATCGGCAGCGCAGCCGGCAGTGCGTCGATCGCATGCAGCACCGCTGCGCGGGGCAACGGCCATTGCGTCATGGTCAGGTCGAGGCCGGCCTCGTCGACGAGCAGTTCGATGTCGTGGCGCGCGATGACACTCGGCATCCACGGGGCCGATGGCTCGGCCCACGTCGCCTGGGCACCGGCCAGGCAGCCGGCCATCAGAACTCGCGACGCCAGCCGTCCAACAGACGAACTGAGCGAGTCGCCGCAGCGGCGCTCCCGTACAGAATGCAACGTGCTCACGGTTCCGGATTCTCGTCGAGCATGGTCTGCACGCAGCGCGGCAGGCTTAAGCGAGGCTGAATCAATGCGCTCGACGCAGCCGGGGCGAACCGCTGCATCGGGGTGATCGCGGCAATCGGCAGAATTCGCGCCCGGGCGAGCTGCTCAATGGGTCGACCGCTGCGCGCTGCGTTGCGGCAGCAAGGTGGCCGCGAGCACCATGAAGGCCAGCAGGATCAGCGACGCGTCAAGGCGACTGATCTGCAGCCCGCCCTCCGCGGTCGGCTTGTCGAGCAGATCGCCCAGCGTCGCGCCGAGCGGGCGTGTCAGCACGAAGGCCGCCCAGAACAGCGCGGTGCGCGACAGCGTCGACCACCGGTAGAGCGCCGCCACGACGACGAGGGCCGTGCCGAAGATCAGCGAGCCGTACTCGTAGCCCAGCCCGAGACCTCCGCGATCCGGGCCCGCCGTCCAGTCGCCGAGCGCCGTGCCCAGCGTCTGGGAGAAGAGGATGGTGCACCAGTAGAACCATTCGGCGCGCGGCGCCGTGATGCTGTCGACCGCGACCGTGCCTTCGACCCGATACCAGACGAAGAGGCTTGCGACCAGCAAAGCAGAGACGATCGCGACGCCACCGGGATAGCCGAGGCCGAGCGAGCGATCGGCGAAGTCGGCCATCGTCGTGCCCAGCGTCGTCGTCGCGACGATCGTCGCCCAATAGGGCAGCGGATGGAACGCCGTTGCACGCACCTGCGTCGCGACGAGCCCGATGAAGACGACGGCAAAGATCAGCGTGCCGATCAGGTAGCCGAGGCCCAATGACATCGTGACCCAATCGCCTCCGGTCTCGCCGAGCGTCGTCGCTGCGATCTTGATGATCCAGAAGGCCAGCGTGACCTCAGGGACCTTGCTGACGGCTTCGTGCAGGGGACTGCGTGCGTCTCGCATCGTCGTCTTCCGTTCCTTTGGTGTCCGTACCTGTTTTCGATCCACACGATGGTGCCGGGCACGACTTGGCCGGGGCTTGGGCGCGCCGTCGCGGATGCTGCCGCGCGCCGTGTTCAGCGACCCGGACGCACCGCCACGGCTTGCTGGCGGCGCTGCATCTCGGCGATGAACTCCTCGTACTGCTTGCGTACCTCGGTCTCGATCAGCGCGGGGCCGATGACCGGCGGCACCCAGCGGTCGGGCACGTACTCGCCGTGGTGACGGAGCGTCAGGTGGCCGCTCGCATCCCGCAGGAGACGGGTCTCGAAGTCATAGGAGCGGAAGTCGCCGCTGATCAGGTGCGACGTGACCACGCCGCTCGCTTCGCTGAGCATCACGTCGCGAACCGTCGCGAACGAGAACGTGAGCGGCCCGCGCGATGCCGAGCCGGACTGGGCCACCTCCAGACGATCGTGCGTCCGCCGCACCACCTTGCTGGACTTGATCGCCGACAGGAAGTCGGCCATGTGGTCGTAGTCCGTCAGCACCTGCCAGACGATCGCACGCGTGACGTCGCCGGGCCTGGCTTCGACATCGAGCACCACCTTGCTGCCGTCGAGCCGAACGGCGACCGACACCTGTTCGGGATCGGCGCTTGCGATCCCGTAGACGATCGGCCCCAGCGTCAGCGCCACGACGAACTGCCTGCGCTGCCGACGCCAGCTCATGCGAGAGCCTGCCGATAGCTGAAGCGCAGACCGGCCCGATGATCCCGTCGCGCGCCGAGCTCGATGCGGCCGCCGAGCGCCTGCGACGCGCTGCGCGCGATCGCGAGGCCGAGGCCGCTGCCTGCTTCGCCGGTGCCGAGAATGCGCACGAACGGCTCGAAGACGCGCTCGACGTCCTCGGCCGGAATGCCCGGTCCGGTGTCCTCGACGACGAGGCAGGCCGCTCCGCCTTCGACCGACAGGCTGACATCCACCGCGCCGCCGCCGGGCGTGTAGCGGACTGCGTTGTCGACCGCGTTGCGGATCAGCGCATAGGCCTGGACGCGATCGCCGCGGATCGTCGCCGCTTCCATGCGGACGCAGCCGAGGTCGATGCCCTTGTCGTGTGCGAGCGGGAGGCTGGCCTCGATCGCGGTGCGGACGAGCTCGTCGAGTGCGACGGTGTGCACCTTCGGTCCGGGGCTACCCTGGACCCGCGCGAAGTCGAGCAGCTGCTCGATCAGCGAGGCCATGCGCCGCAGTCCCTGCCGCAGCGTCGTCAGGCGTTCGGTTGCCGGCGCCGGCAGCTCGAGGTGAGCGACGTTCTCCGCCTGCACCGTCAGGATCGCCACCGGCGTGCGCAGCTCGTGGGCCGCGTCGGAGATGAAGCGGCGCTGCTGTTCGATCGCGACGGCCAGGCGCCGCATCAACCGGTTGAAGGCTTGCAGCAGTGGCAGTACCTCCTGCGGCACGCCGCGGTCGTCGACCGGCGCGAGCTGGCTCTCGTCGAGGCGATCGACTTCCGCTGACAGATCGGCGAGCGACGCGAACGCGCGGTTCAGCACGACGGTCACGATGATCAGCAACACCGGAATCAGGATCAGCAGCGGCAGCAGCGTGTAGAGCGCCGTGTCGCGCGCGACCTCGTCGCGCACCGTCATGCGCTGTGCGACCGCGAAGCGCTGCCCGGCGGCGTTCTCGCGCACCGTGGCGCGCCAGCGCACGCCGGACTGCTCGAGCGTCTGCAGCCCGGGCCGCAAGGTCTCGGGCAGTGCGAGGTCGATGCGCGGATTGGGACTGTGCGGCCCGGAGCCCAGCGGCCGGATGACGAAGTGCGTCTCGGCATCCTCGCCGTTGCGCGGCGTGAAGTTCGCGTTCGACTGCGCGAGCGGCTCCCGCGCGATCGCCGCGGCCACCTGTTCGAGCTGGGTGTCCTGCAGCTCGTTCGCTTCTTCATACGCGAGCCACGAGGACAGCGCGACGGCAGCGGCACACGCCGCGAGGATCGACAGCGACAGCCAGACGATCAGGCGCCGGCGCAGCGACGGGTTCATGCGCCCGCATCCTCCTGCGCGGTCGCCTTGGGCACCATCCAGCCCAGGCCGCGCACGTTGCGGATGCAGTCCGCGCCAAGCTTGCGCCGCAGGCTGTGGATGATGTATTCGACGACGTTGCTTTCGATCTCCTCTCCCCAGCCGTAGATGCGCTCCTCGAGTTCGGCGCGCGACAGCACCGTGCCGGGCCGCACCAGCAGCTCGCGCAGCAGCGCGAACTCGCGTGCCGACAGTGCGTGTTCGTTGCCCTCGACGGTCGCGACCTTCGACGCCGGGTCGAGCGTCAGCACGCCGTTGCCGAGCAAGGGGACGCCCGAGCCGACGCGTCGCCGGCTCAGTGCCCGCATGCGCGCGAGCAGCTCGATCACCGCAAAGGGCTTGACGATGTAGTCGTCGGCACCGGCGTCGAGGCCTTCGATGCGCTGCTCGAGCGCGTCGCGTGCGGTCACCACGATCACCGGCGTCGAGTCGCCCGACACGCGCAGGCTGCGCAGCAGGTCGAGGCCGTCGCGGTGCGGCAGGCCGAGGTCGAGCAGCACCATCTCGAAGTCGTGTCGGGTCAGCGCCGACGACGCGGTGCGGCCGTCCTGCAGCCAGTCCACCGCGTACGCCGCGTCGCGCAGCGCCTGGCACACCGCCGCACCCAGCATCGGGTCATCTTCGACCAGGAGCACTCGCATCTGCGCCCAGCATAGGCCGGAACACTTAGCCCCGGCTGAGGGACCGCGAGATGGCGATCTCTGAGCCTTGCCCAAGGTGCCGACCAGCGGCTCGCCCTGGGTTGCGTCTCTATGCTTCGCCAGGGCTCCGGGAGCGGATGCTTCCGGCATGATCAGCGCGATCGCACCGGCGGCCGCTCGGCCGCTGCCCGGTCGCACGCGAGTGCTGAAGGAGACAGCCGATGGTCGACGCCCCGCGCCCTGAGCCCGTTGTGCCCGCTGGCTGGCACGTCGTGACGCCCCGACTCGTCGCGAAGGGCGCGTCGGAACTCGTCGCATTCATCAGCGTCGTCTTCGATGCCGACGTCGCAGCCGTGGGCGACGGGCCGTCTATCGTCGCGATCGGTGACTCGAAGCTGATGGTGAGCGAGGCCGGCACGCGGCCACCGAGTCTCGCCTTCCTGCACGTGTACGTTGCCGACGCCGACGCTGTTCACGATCGGGCGCTTGCGCACGGCGCTACGTCGCTGGAGCCACCGCTCGACACGCCGTATGGCGATCGGCGGTGCATGTTCGAGGACGGCTGGGGCAACGTCTGGCAGGCTGCGGTCCACGGGGAGGCGAAGCGCGACGCCGGTCCGGCTTCCGGGCCGAGGGGCTTGCCGCACCGCTGCCAGCAGTCCGGCGGTGCGGCACTCGCGCTGCATTCGGCGGGATTTCCATGACACTTGGAGCCTCGCGTCCGCCCCGTCATGACATCTGCCATCGCGCCGAACCAGAGCCCGCGCCTCCAGGTCGAATCGCTCGCCTGCGCGCATGGCGGGCCTTACGACCTGACGCTCGCGGCCGGCGAATGCGTCGCCGTCGGCGGCCGCTCCGGCAGCGGCAAGAGCGTGCTGCTGCGGATGATCGCCGACCTCGATCCGCATACCGGCGAGGTCCGGCTCGACGGCCGCGCCTGCTCGTCGTGGCCGGCGCCGACGTGGCGCCGCCACGTCGTCTATCACGCGGCCGAGCCGGCGTGGTGGGCGCCGACCGCGCGCGAGCACTTCGGCGCCGACGGCTGCTCGCGCGTGGAAGCGTTGCTGCCTCGGCTCGACCTCGACCCTGCACTGCTCGATGCCGACATCACCCGGCTCTCCACCGGCGAGCGGCAGCGCCTCGCGCTGATCCGCTCGCTCGCGCGGTCGCCGCGCGTGTTGCTGCTCGACGAGCCGACGTCGGCACTGGACCATGCCGGCACGTCGGCCGTCGAACGGCTGCTGGCCGAATGCGTCGGTCTAGGCCTGTCGGTCCTTTGGGTCACGCACACGCCCGAGCAGGCTGTGCGCATCGGCCATCGGCACGTCGAGATCCGCGAGCGTCGGCTCCACGCTTCATGACCCCCATCCATCTCGGTGCCGTCGACTTGGCCGTCGCGGCCTTGCTCGTGCTGATGAGCGCCGCCGCGTCGATGGCGCTGCGGCTGCGCATCCATCGGCAGGTGCTGTGGGCGGCCGGCCGCATGGTCGTGCAGTTGCTGCTGGTCGGACTCGTGCTGCGCTTCGTCTTCCGCGCCGGCTCGCCGCTCGTCACGGTGGGCGTGGTGCTGCTGATGATCGGTGCGGCGGCGCGCGAGGTCGCGGTGCGTCCGGCGCGGCGCCTGCAGCGCGGGGCGAACTACCGCATCGGCGCGATCGCGGTCGGCGCGTCCAGCATCGCGACCGTGCTGCTCGCGCTGCTGACCGCGATCCGGCCGACGCCGTGGTCCGATCCGCGCTACGTGATCCCGCTGATGGGCATCGTGCTCGGCAGCGTCCTGAACTCCGCGAGCCTGAGCCTGGACTCGGTCTTCAGCGGCGTGGCGAGCGAACGTGCGGCGATCGAGGCGCGGCTCGCGCTCGGCGCCACCATGCGCGAGGCGACCGCGGACCTGGTCCGCGGCTCGATACGCCGCGGCCTGATTCCGCTGATCAACCAGATGTCGGCCGCCGGCATCATCACGCTGCCGGGGATCATGACGGGGCAGTTGCTCGCGGGCATGGATCCGATGGAAGCGGTGAAGTACCAGATCATGCTGCTGTTCCTGCTGACCGGCGCCGGCGCGATGGCGGCCGCGGCAGCGGCATTCGGCGCGATCCGGGCCGTCACCGACGACCGGCAGCGGCTGCGTCTCGATCGATTCGTCGCGCGGTAGCCCAGCGCTCGATGCGGCCGCAGCGACTGCAGGTCAGGCGCCGTGCCTGCTCGACGCGCTCACGCTCCGCCCTCGTCCATGGAGGCCGCGCGAGGCTGGTCGCCGCCGGCCACGCGCGAGGCCGTCGGCGTCAGGTCGAGTTCGCAGCGCACCAGGCCCGGGTCGTCCGGATGGCGATGGATCGAGAAGCCGAGCGCCTCCACGAGCGCGCGCATCGCGAGGTTCTCGAGCAGCACGTCGCCGCAGACGCGCCGCGTGCCCTGGCTGCGCAGGTAGTCGATGATGCGCCCGAGCAGCAGACGTCCGAGGCCGAGGCGCTTCAGGTCGGAGCGCACCAGCAGCGCGAACTCGGCTTCGACGTTGTCCGGGTCGCTGATCGCGCGCGCCGCGCCCAGCGTTTCGCAGGCGCCGTCGGCATCGGTCCGGGTCGCGATGAAGGCCATCTCGCGCGCATAGTCGATCTGCACCAGCCGCGCCATCTCGGCCGGCGGCAGCTCGCGCCGGCCGCCGAAGAAGAAGCGCGTGCGCATGTCCTCGGCGCTGATGCGGCGGATGAAGGCGGCGTGCTGCGCCTGGTCTTCCGGCCGGATCGGACGGATTTCGATCACGCTGCCGCGCCAGTCCAGGCGTTGCGCGAGCGCGGCCGGGTACGGCCGGATCGCGAAGCGGTCGGTGCCGGCGCAGGTGGCCGGCGCGATGCGGATGCGCGCGTCGAGCGCGATCACGCCGCGCTCGTCGGCCCACAAGGGATTGATGTCGAGCTCGACCATCTCCGGCAGGTCGGCGAGCATCTGCGATACCGCGACCAGCACGTCGTGGATCGCCTCGAGCTGCGCCGCCGGCTGCTCGCCGAAGGCCGCGAGCAGGCGCTGCACGTGGGTGCGCGAGACGACCTCGCGCGCCAGCGTGCGGTTGAGCGGCGGCAGCGCCACCGCGCGGTCGGCATAGGCTTCGACCGCGGTGCCGCCGTGGCCGAACACCACGACCGGACCGAACACCGGATCGACCGCCGCGCCGACGATCAGCTCGCGCGCATGGCGGCGCTGCACCATCGGCTGCACCGTGTAGCCGTCGATGCGCACCTCGGGTCCGCACGACGCGATGTGCAGCCGCATCTCCTCGGCGGCACGGCGCACCGCGGCGGCATCGGCGAGCCCGAGGCGGACGCCGCCGACCTCGGACTTGTGCGCGACGTCGGGCGAGCGGATCTTCAACGCCACCGGAAAGCCGCAGCGCCGTGCCGCCGCTGCGGCGGCTTGCGGATCGGGCGGCACCGCGACGGTTGCCACGGCCGGGATGCCGCAGGCGCGCAGCACCGCCTTGGCCTCGGCTTCATCGAGCCAGGCGCGGCCGGCCGCCAGCGCCGCGGCGATCGTCGTGCGCGCCAGCGCGAGGTCGGGCGTGGCGTGGTCGCCGGCCGCCGGCGCCTCCGTCAGCAACGCCTGGTTGCGCCGGTAGCTGCGCAGCATCGCGTAGGCCTCGACGGCTGCCTCGGGCGTCGCATAGTCGGCCGCGCCGGCCTCGTCGAACATGCGCCGCGCCGCGTCGGCGCTTGCATCGCCGAGCCAGCAGGCCAGCACGCGCGAGCGCGTCGTGCGGACGATGGGCGCGCAGGCGCTTGCGACGGCGGCGCTGTCGACGCCGGCGTGCGGCGCATGCAGGAACAGCAGCGCGCCGTTGTCGCGTTGCGCCAGCAGCAGGCGCAGCACTTCGGCATGGCGCTCCGGTGGAGCGTCGCCGGCCAGAGCGATCGGGTTCGCCGGCAGCGGCGCGTCGAGCCGGCTGCGCGTCGCGTCGTCGAGTCGGTGCAGCGGTACATCGAGGCGCGCCGCGGCATCGGCCGCGAGCACGCCCGGGCCGCCGCCGTTGGCCATCACGACGAGTTCTTCGTCGACGTTGCCGCGAAAGCGCGTCAAGGTCTGCGCCGCGACGAATAGCTGCTGCAAGGTATCGACGCGCAGCATGCCGGCACGCCGGATCGCCGCGTCGACGACGATGTCCTCGGTGATCAGCGCGCCGGTATGCGATGCGGCGGCGGCCATGCCGGGCGCGCTGCGCCCGGCCTTCACGACGATCACCGGCTTGTTGCGCGCGGCCGCACGCGCCGCCGACATGAACTTGCGCGCCGCTGCGATCGATTCGACGTAGAGCAGGATGGCGCGGGCCGCCGGGTCGCTCGCGAGGTAGTCGAGCAGATCGGCGACGTCGACATCGGCGCTCTCGCCGAGCGTCGCGACATGCGAGAAGCCGATGCGGTGTGCCGCGGCCCAGTCGAGCACCGCGGCGGTCAGCGCGTTGGACTGCGAGACGAAGGCGAGCTCGCCGGGCGCCGCGGCCACATGCGTGTCGGCCGCGGCCATGCCGATCGCCGGGACGAGCACGCCTTGCGAGCCGGGGCCGACGATGCGCAGCAGATGCGGCCGCGCGGCCTCGAGCATCGCGCGGCGTGCGTCGGCATCGAAGCCGCCGCCGATGACGATCGCGGCGCGCGTGCCGGCCCGCGCCAGCGCATCGATGATGCCCGGCACGGCGGCCGGTTGCGCACAGACGATCGCGAGGTCGGACGGCTCGGCCGGCGTGATGGCCGCGAGGTCGCCGGACGCGATCGCGATGTCGCGTACCGGTCCGTGAAAGGCCGCTGCACTCAGCCGCAGCCGGATGCGGGCGGCCGCGCCGCTGCCCATGCCGGCGGCACTGACGATCGCGATCGACCGGGGTGCGAAGAGTCGATCGAGATGGCGGACCGTCATGCGCCGAACGGTACCGGCCGGGCACCGGGCGGGCAAGTCTCGGCTGCGTCGCCGCGGCCGCCGGCGTGCGTGGTTCAGCCTTTGCCGTTCTCGCGGCCGTGCGGCTCGCCTTCGCCGGCCGCATCGCGCACCGGCGCGGACACCGCCTTGCCCAGCGACTCGAGCGGGCCTTCGTCCTCGACCTTGGCCGGATCGCCGTAGACGTCGTCGTCTTCGTCGCCATCGTCCGGCGCGATGCCCTTGGCGGCGCGTTCGCGCCGGGCCCAGTCGGCGTCGATCGGGCCGGCCGGCGGCAGCGGCGGTACCGGCGTTGCGGCGGCGGGCGAGGGCGGTGCGACGGCGGGCTGGTCGGCGGCGGGTGCGGCTGGCTTCATGGCATCTGCTCCCGTGCCCGGGAGCGGGCACGCATCGGCCGCATGCTGGCGCGCGCGACGCCGCCGCGGTGCACGAAGCCGGCGCGATCTGCTGTGGGCAGCGGCCTACATGCGCCGCCCCTTGTCAGGCCACCCCTCTGTCAGGCCGCCGGCGCGAGCTGCAGCCCGGGCGTCGAGCGCATGATCGCCAGCTCGTCGTCGTTCATGTCGGCGCCGATGTCGGCGAACAGCGGCGTGCTGAGGTAGCGTTCGCCGGTGTCGGGCAGCATGCACAGCACCGTCGAGCCGCGCGGCGCGTCCTTGCAGACTTCGAGCGCGCCGGCGAAGGTCGCGCCGGCGGTGATGCCGACGAAGATGCCTTCGCGTTGCGCCAGCGCGCGGCTGCAACGCATCGCGTCGGGCGGGGCGATCGTCAGCACGCGGCTGATCGCGCCGCTGTCGACGGCGTCGCCGGTCAGCTTGGGCACGAAGTCGGGGCTCCAGCCCTGCAGCGGATGCGGCTTCCACGATGCGTTCGGCGCGGCCGGCGTGCCGTCGGCGCGGCGCTGCTGCACTGCGCCGCCGGTGAGCATCGGCGCATCGGCCGGCTCGCAGACGACGATCTTCGTGTCGGGCCGCTCCTGCGCGAGCACGCGCGCGACGCCTTTCAACGTGCCGCCGGTGCCGAAGCCGGTCACCCAGTAGTCGAGGCGCTCGCCGGCGAAATCCTTCAGGATCTCGCGCGCGGTGGTGCGCGAGTGCACGTCGGCATTGGCTTCGTTCTCGAACTGGCGCGTCATGAACCAGCCGTGCGCCTCGGCGAGCTCGGCCGCCTTCTGCACCATGCCGAGGCCGCGGCCAGCCGCCGGCGTCAGCACGACGCGCGCGCCGAGAAAGCGCATCAGCTTGCGGCGCTCGACGCTGAAGGTCTCGGCCATCGTCACGACGAGCGGATAGCCCTTGGCCGCGCACACCATCGCCAGGCCGATGCCGGTGTTGCCGCTCGTCGCCTCGATCACGGTCTGGCCGGGCTTCAGCAGGCCGCGCTGCTCGGCGTCTTCGATCACGCCGAGGGCGAGCCGGTCCTTGACCGAGCCGAGCGGGTTGAAGGCCTCCACCTTCGCGTAGAGCTCGATGCCGTCGGGGGCGAGGTGGTTGATGCGCACGACCGGCGTGTTGCCGATGGTGCCGAGGATGCTGGCGTGGCGGGTCATGGTGTGCTCCGTGCAGAGGATCGCCGGACTCTGGCCCTGCGCCGGACGGCCGTCAATCACGCACGACTCCCTAGGAGCGGCCGTAGCATGGGGGCATACGCATCGTCGACCCGTCAAGCGCCATGTGCCGCAACATCAAGACGCTCTTCAACTTCGAGCCGCCCGCCACCGAGCTCGAGATCCGCGACGCCGCGCTGCAGTTCGTGCGCAAGCTGTCCGGCTTCACGGTGCCGTCGAAGGCCAACGAGGCGGCATTCGAGCGTGCGGTGGAGGAGGTCGCGGCGTCGGCGCGCGCCATGATAGGCGCGCTCGTCACCAACGCCGAGCCGCGCAACCGCGAGGTCGAAGCAGAGAAAGCGAAGGCACGTTCGCTGGCCCGCTTCGGTACCCAGGCGTAGCCGGCGGTGTCACACCGCATGCGACACCTGTCGCACTGTGACAGCGGCGAAGCCCGGACTAACCCGAGGACGCTGCCGCGGTTGCCCAGGGCATGGCCCCGCCGCTCGCATGGCCCGACCCGACTGGCACACCGGTTGCGCTATAGGCTGCCGTGTCACAGCCCACCCTCGGCATCATCGCCAACCCGGTTTCCGCACGCGACATCCGCCGTGTCGTCGCGAATGCCGGCAACCTGCAGATCACCGATCGGGTGAACATCGTGCTGCGCGTGCTGCAGGCCGCGCATGCGGCCGGCGTCGCGCGGGCGCTCGTGATGCCCGATCGCGGCGGCATCCGCGCGTTGCTCGAGCGCCATCTGAAGCGCGGCGAGCCGGGGCTGCCGGCGGTCGAATTCGTCGACATGGAGCCGGTTTCGACGGTCGACGACACCTACGCGGCGACGCGCCTGTTGCAGCGCGCCGGCGTGGCCGCGATCGTCGTGCTCGGCGGCGACGGCACGCACCGCGCGGTCGTGCGCGAGCTGGTCGCCGAAGGCGTCGCCGCGGCCTTGCCGATCGCGGGCCTGTCGACCGGCACGAACAACGCCTTTCCCGAGATGCGCGAGCCGACGATCACCGGCCTCGCAGCCGGGCTCTATGCCAGCGGCCGCATCGCGCCGGACGAAGCGCTCGTCGCGAACAAGCTGATCGAGGTCCGCATCGACGGCGGCAAGGCCGGGCCGCGGCGCGACATCGCGATCGTCGATGCCGTCGTCACGCACGACCGCACCGTCGGCGCGCGGGCGCTGTGGAAGACCGAAACGCTGTCGGCCGCCTACCTCGCGTTCGCCGAGGCCGAAGCGATCGGGCTGTCGGCTATCGGCGGCCTGCTGCAGCCGGTCGGCCGCCGCGAGGCCGGCGGCCTGGCGATCCAGCTTGCGGCCGATGCGCGCCATGCGCTGCTGACCTTGAACGCGCCGATCGCGCCCGGGATGATCAAGCCGGTGCCGATCGCGAGCTGGCAGCGCATGGTCGCCGACGAGTCGCTGCCGATCGCCGCGAGGGCCGGGACGGTGGCGCTCGACGGCGAGCGCGAGCTGGGCTTCGATGCGAACGAGCAGGTCATGATGACCTTGCGCGAGCGCGCTTTCCGGACCGTCGACGTCGCACGCTGCATGGCCGCGGCGGCGCGCGACGGGCTATTGCGGTCCTAACCAGGTCTTTCCAACCCTGACTCGAGGAGACACGCCATGTCAGGCAACCCGTTCCCGCAATCCAGGGAGCAACTGCTCCAGGCCTATCGCACGATGCGCACGATCCGCGAGTTCGAGGAGCGCCTGCACATCGACTTCGGCCGCGGCGACATCCCCGGCTTCGTGCACCTGTATGCGGGCGAGGAGGCCGCCGGCACCGGAATCATGATGCACCTGGGCGACGGCGATCGCATCGCGTCGACGCACCGCGGCCATGGCCACTGCATCGCCAAGGGCGTCGACGTCGTGGCGATGATGAAGGAGATCTACGGCAAGAAGGGCGGCGCCTGCGAAGGCAAGGGCGGCTCGATGCACATCGCCGACCTCGACAAGGGGATGATGGGCGCCAACGGCATCCTCGGCGCGGGCGCGCCGCTGGCGTGCGGCGCGGCGCTCGCGGCCAAGTTCCGCGGCAAGGGCGAGGTCGCGATCAGCTTCGTCGGCGACGGCGCGAGCAACCAGGGCACCTTCCTCGAGAGCCTGAACCTCGCGGCGGTGTGGAACCTGCCGGCGATCTTCGTCGTCGAGAACAACGGCTATGCCGAGAGCACGTCGCGCGACTACGGCACCGCGGTCGACAGCTACGTGGACCGTGCGTCCGGCTTCGGGCTGCCGGGCGTGACGGTCGACGGCACCGACTTCTTCGCCGTGCACGAGGCGGCCGGCGAGATCATCCAGCGCGCCCGCAAGGGCGGCGGGCCGGCCTTGCTCGAATGCAAGATGGTGCGCTTCTACGGCCACTTCGAGGGCGATGCGCAGACCTACCGCGGGGCCGGCGAGCTCGACCACATCCGCGCGAACCAGGACTGCATCAAGCGCTTCATCGCCGCGGTCACCGATGCCGGCGTCGTCAAGGCCGACGAGCTGAAGGCGATCGACGACGACGTGCTCGGGTTGATCGAGCGCGCGGTCATCGCGGCCAAGGCGGCCCCGCTGCCGACCGCGGCCGATCTCGCCACCGACGTCTACGTCGCCTACTGAAGGAGCCCGACATGGCACGCAAGATCAGCATGAAGCAGGCGATCAACGAGGCGCTCGACCAGGAGATGGCGCGCGACCCGTCGGTCATCGTGATGGGCGAGGACATCGTCGGCGGCGCCGGCGGCGACGGCGAGCGCGACGCCTGGGGCGGCGTGCTCGGCGTCACGAAGGGCCTGTATGCGAAGTACGGCGACCGGCTGCTCGACACGCCGCTCTCCGAGTCGGCCTACGTCGGCGCGGCGATCGGCGCGGCCGCCTGCGGCATGCGCCCGGTCGCCGAGTTGATGTTCATCGACTTCATGGGGGTGTGCTTCGACCAGATCTTCAACCAGGCGGCGAAGTTCAAGTACATGTTCGGCGGCAAGGCCGAGACGCCGGTCGTGATCCGCGCGATGGTCGGCGCGGGCTTTCGCGCCGCCGCACAGCACTCGCAGATGCTGACGCCGCTGTTCACGCACATCCCCGGGCTGAAGGTGGTGTGCCCGAGCACGCCCTACGACACCAAGGGCCTGCTCATCCAGAGCATCCGCGACAACGATCCGGTGATCTTCTGCGAGCACAAGAACCTGTACGGCTTCGAAGGCGAGGTGCCCGAGGCGAGCTATGCGATCCCGTTCGGCGAAGCCAACGTCGTGCGCGACGGCAAGCAGGTGTCGATCGTGACCTACGGCCTCATGGTCCATCGCGCGCTCGACGCCGCGGCAGCGCTCGCGAAGGAGGGCGTCGATGTCGAGGTCGTCGACCTGCGCACCTTGAGCCCGCTCGACATCGATACCGTGATCGAGAGCGTCGAGAAGACCGGCCGCCTGGTCTGCGTCGACGAAGCCAACCCGCGCTGCAGCATCGCCGCCGACATCTCGGCGCAGGTCGCGCAGCACGCGTTCGGTGCGTTGAAGGGCCCGATCGAGATGGTGACGCCGCCGCACGCGCCGGTGCCGTTCTCGCCGGTGCTCGAAGACCTCTACATCCCGAGCGCGCAACAGATCGCGGCTGCGGTGAAGCGGACGCTCGGCGGGAGCAAGCACTGATGAGCATCACGCCGTTGATCATGCCCAAGTGGGGCCTGGAGATGCGCGAGGGCACGGTCGCCGGCTGGCTGGTCGACGAGGGCGCGCGCATCGCGGTCGGCACGCCGGTCATCGACGTCGAGACCGACAAGATCTCGAACGTCGTCGAGGCGCCCGACCCGGGCCTCTTGCGCCGCAAGATCGCCAAGGACGGCGAGGTGCTGCCGGTGAAGGCGCTGCTCGGCGTGCTGGCCGAGGCCGACGTCAGCGATGCCGACATCGATGCCTACGTCGCCGCCTACGAGGTGCCCGCGGCCGGCGACGACGACGGCGACGCCGGGCCGGCGTACTCGTACGAGGAGGTCGACGGCATCCGCGTGCGCTATGCGCGGCGCGGGCCGGACCGCGGCGTGCCGGTGCTGTTCCTGCACGGCTACGGCGGCGACCTCGGCAACTGGCTGTTCAACCTCGATGCGATCGCCGAGGCCGCACCGGTGATCGCGCTCGACCTGCCTGGCCACGGCGAGTCGACGCCGAAGCTGCCGGGCACGTCGCTCGCGAGCCTGGCGGGCTTCGTCGCGGCGTTGCTCGATCGGCTCGACGTCGGGCGCGTGCACGTCGTCGGCCATTCGATGGGCGGCGCGATCGGTGCGCAGCTCGCGCTCGACCATCCGCAGCGTGTCGCGTCGCTGACCCTGGTCTGCAGCGCCGGCCTGGGCGACGAGATCAACGGCGGCTACACCAGCGGCTTCGCGAGCGCGGCGTCGCGGCGCGAGCTGAAGCCGGTCGTCGAGCAGCTGTTCGCCGATCCGGCGCTGGTGAGCCGGCAACTGCTCGACGACCTGCTGAAGTACAAGCGGCTCGATGGCGTCGGCGAACTGCTCGGCACGCTGGGCGGCGCGTTGTTCGCGAACGGGCATCAGGCCGAGACGCCGGTCGCGAAGGTCAAGGGCGTCCCGATGCTCGTCGTCTGGGGCGCCGAGGATCGGATCATTCCGGCGGCGCATGCGAAGAACGCGCCGGCCGGCGCGCAGGTCGAGGTATTGGCCGGCGCCGGGCACATGGTGATGCTGGAGAAGGCCAGCGAGTTCAACGCGCTCGTGAAGCGCTTCGTCGCTGGTGCATCATGAGGGAATGAGTCTTCCGACCTTCGGCTTCGTCACCGTCCATCGCCGGCCGTTCGCGGACGGCATTGCGCGCGAGGCCGACTGGATGGCGACGAGCGCGGCGACCGGGCGCGCCGTCGCCCATCTGTGGCAAGGCGTGCCGGGCTTCATCGTGCCGCGGCGCTACACCTTGCTGCCGGCCTGGCCGAGCCGGCCGGCGGACGTCGCGGTGCAGGTGCGCGCGTCGGGCGGCGGCCTCGTGCCGCAGGGGCCGGGCCTGTGGAACCTGAGCCTCGCCTGGCCGGTGAAGAGCGCGATGCCCGACGGCATCGAGGCGATCTACACCGGGATGTGCGAGCAACTCGCGGCGGCCTTCGCGCGGCTCGGCCTCGCGTCGTCGACGCAGGCGGTCGAAGGCTCGTTCTGCGACGGCAAGTACAACCTCGCGGTCGGCGGCCGCAAGCTCGTCGGCACCGCGCAGGCGTGGCGGCGCGTCGAAGGCAGGCCGGTCGTGATGGCGCACGCGGTGATCGTCGTCGGCGCCGATCCGCAGGCGATCACCGACGCCTGCAACGGCTACGAGACGGCGCTGTCTACCGCGACGCGCTACCGCGCCGAGGCGCTCACCAGCATCGCGCGCGAGGTGACGGGTGCCACCGACATCGAGGCCCGCACGCTGACCGTGCTGGCCGAACAGTTCGCGCGTGCGATCCCGCCGCGCATCTTCATGGAGAGGCAAGAACATGGTCCTGCTCGAGTTCGCGATGGCCCCGCTGGGCCAGGGTGAGAGCGTCAGCGCGCACGTCGCGCGCATCCTCGACGTGATCGACCGTTCGGGCGTGCCCTACCAGCTGACGCCGATGGGCACGATCCTCGAAGGCGAATGGGACCAGGTGATGGGCGTCGTCACCGACTGCTTCCGCACGCTCGAAGCCGACTGCCCGCGCATCAGCACGAGCATCAAGATCGACTACCGCGCCGGGCCGGCAGGGCGGCTGGAGGGGAAGACGGCCAAGGTCGAGGAGAGGCTGGGGCGGAAGCTGCGCACCTGAGTGCTCTCGCTGGAGCCACTGTCCGCTGTGTGTGCTTTGGGGGCAGCAGCCCGCCGGGAATTCGCCCCGGCAGGCGAGTCACTTTCTTCTGCTGGCCCAGAAGAAAGTAACCAAAGAAGAGGGCCCAACACCAGCCATCAGAGCGGTGGGTGTGGCTAGAGACCAGAGGCGGCTGCTGACGAATTAGTGCGAGTCGTTGCCCTTGATCGCTGCTCATCCCGTGGGGTTCGAGAGCGCTACGCGGGTGCGAGTCGTGCCCGTCCTTCAACAGCCGCCTCTGGTCTGTTGCCACGGGCAGCAGCCAGATGGCTGGTGTTCAGGCCCTTTGCTTTGCCTACTTTCATTTGGGCCAGCAAATGAAAGTAGGTCGGCTGCCGGCCGAGACCGGCGGGCTGCTGCGCACTGCAGCAGGTAGCGACAAAGCACTCCAGCACCGACGTTTCGGACGTCGGCTAGAGTTCGCCTCGAGCCGCTCGCATCAGGAGACCGCATGCGCACCGTCCCTCTCGTCGTCGCTGCCCTGGCGCTCGCTGCGCCGGCGCTCGCCTCGGCCTACTGCTTCTCGATCTACGACAACCAGAACCGCCTGACCTACCAGTCGCAGACGCCGCCGATCGACCTGTCGATGCCGATCAGCCAGGGCATGGCGCAGCGCTTCCCGGGCCAGCATCTGGTGATGGGCAACGATGCGTCGCAGTGCGTCGAGGTCGACGGCACGAGTCCGGACATCAGCCGGCTGTCGACGTCGCTCCAGCCATCGGCCGATGCGCTGGTGCGTGTGCTGCAACGGATACCGGGCCGCAGCGGCGACAGTGCCGCCAGCGACGGCGACTACGTCGGCGCGTCGCCGGTGCCGCGCGCGCCCGGCACGCGGGTACCCGCGCGGACCTTGCCGGCGACGCGGCGCTAGTTCAGCGACGCGCAGATCGCTTCGGTCTGCTCGCCCGCCGACGTCGCCACATCGGCCCAGCGCTCTTCGTCCAGGCCGAACGCGGATGCGTCGACCGCCAGCACGGCTGCGGCCGCCGCGAGCGCGTCGTCGCCGAGCGCGACAGCCTGCATCAGCCGGTCGGCGGCATCGACGACGCGTCCGAGGTCGGAATCGGTGCCGGGTTCGCGCCGCATCGCGCGCACGATCGCTTCGGGCAGCCGCCAGACTTCGGCGACGCGCGCACCGACGGTCGCGCGGTCGACGCCGAGCAGCGAGCGCTCGGCCTCGCGCGCCTCGGCGCCGGTCTTGAGTCGGCAGACCAGCACCGCGGCGTAGTGGTCGGGGAACGAGCTCGCGAAGACCAGCTCGCCGATGTTGTAGAGCAGGCCGGTCGTGAAGGCGACGCCGGGATCGACCTCGGCGTCGAGCGCGAGCATCTGCGCCGCGACCGCGGTCGCCACGCCGTGGCGCCAGAACGCCTTGAAGTCGAAGCCGGGACACGCCGGCGGCTTGAAGCTGCCGCCCACCGATGCGGCGGTGACGATGCCCTTGACCATGCGCAGCCCGAGCATCGCGATCGCATCGGGCACCGACGTGACCTCGCGGCGCAGGCTGTAGAAGGACGAGTTGGCCATGCGCAGGGTCTTCGCGGTCAGCGCGACATCGACCGAGACCTTCGCGGCCAGCTCGTCGATGTCGACGTTCTCCGACGCGAGCAGCGCGAGCAGTTCCAGCACCGCGGCGGGCAATGCGGGCAGATCGCGTCCCCAGGCGATCGCGGCGAGGGGGGCGGGGCTCGAGCCCAGAGGGGCGGTGCGGCTGTCCAGAACGGTCGTCATGATCTTGCGTAGCGGCGGCCCGGCGGCGGGCCTTGGTAGCGGTGTGCGGAACGTCCCGGCTACATCGGCAGGCCGGCGCGATACCTGAGGGTCCAATTTCGGCGCGGCCGGCCGACAATCGAGAGATCGCCGCCGGCACGGGCCGGCAGCCCGACGCCACGAACGACCATGACCCGAATCGACGATCCCCTGCACGACCGCGAAGTCGGCGTGCGCGACAGCACGCTGGACACGACCCGCATCGACGACGTGCGCATCGGCGCGGTACGCCCGCTGATCACGCCGGCGCTGCTGCAGGAGCGCGTGCCGGTCGGCGACGACACCCTGGCGCTCGTCGAAGCGAGCCGCAAGGCCATCGCCGACGTGCTGCACGCCCGCGACGACCGGCTGATCGTCGTCGTCGGCCCGTGTTCGATCCACGACCACGACCAGGCGATGGAATACGGCCGCAAGCTCAAGGCCGCGAGCGACGAGCTGCAGCGCGACCTGCTGATCGTGATGCGCGCCTACTTCGAGAAGCCGCGCACGACGATAGGCTGGAAGGGCTACATCAACGATCCGCACCTCGACGGCAGCTTCGCGATCAACGAAGGGCTGGAGCGGGCGCGCCGGCTGCTGCTGGACCTGATCGGCCTCGGCCTGCCGGTCGCGACCGAGTTCCTCGACCTGTTGAGCCCGCAGTTCATCGCCGACCTGATCGCCTGGGGCGCGATCGGCGCGCGCACCACCGAGAGCCAGAGCCACCGCCAGCTCGCGTCCGGCCTGAGCTGCCCGGTCGGCTTCAAGAACGGCACCGACGGCAGCATCAAGGTCGCGGCCGACGCGGTGCTCGCGGCACGCGCGCCGCATGCCTTCATGGGCATGACGAAGATGGGCATGGCGGCGATCTTCGAGACGCGCGGCAACGAGGACTGCCACGTCATCCTGCGCGGCGGCAAGACGCCGAACTACGACGCCGCGAGCGTGGCGGCCTGCTGCGGCGTGCTGCGTGCGGCGGGCTTGCGCGAGCAGGTCATGATCGACGTGTCGCACGGCAACAGCAGCAAGCAGCACCGGCGCCAGATCGACGTGGCGCAGGACGTGGCCGGCCAGATCGCCGGCGGCGATCGGCGCATCGCCGGACTGATGATCGAGAGCCACCTCGAAGAGGGCCGCCAGGATCTGGTGCCCGGGCAGCCGCCGGTCCACGGCGTCTCGATCACCGATGCCTGCATCGGCTTCGGCCAGACCGTGCCGGTGCTGGTCGAACTGGCGAAGGCGGTGCGGACGCGCCGCTCTGCTCCCTCTCCCGCGGGGAGTGGCCCAGCGATCAGACGTTCATGACCGCCACCGAGCGCACGTTGAGGTACGCCTCGAGCGCTTCCGGCCCGCCTTCCGAGCCGTAGCCCGAATCCTTCACGCCGCCGAACGGCATCTCGGCCGACGGCATCGCCGGCATGTTGATCCACAGCATGCCGACCTCGACGCGGCGCGCCAGGAGGTCCGCGTTCTTCAGCGAGCGCGTGTAGGCGTAGCCGGCCAGGCCGTAGGGCAGGCGGTTCGCCTCGGCGATCGCGTCCTCGAGCTTCTCGAAGCCGCGGATCGCCGCCATCGGGCCGAACGGCTCGTCGTTGAAGACCTTGGCGTCGAGCGGCACGTCGGCGAGGATCGTCGGCGTCCAGAAGTTGCCCGCATCGCCGATGCGCTCGCCGCCCGCCAGCAAGGTGCCGCCGCGCTCGACCGCATCCTTCGTGAACTCGGCCATCGCGGTCAGGCGCCGCGGGTTCGCGAGCGGCCCCATCTGCGTGCCTTCTGCCAGGCCGTCGCCGACCTTCAGCGACTGCGCATGCTTGGTCAGCGCCGCGGCGAATTCGTTGCGGATGCTCTCGTGCACCAGGAAGCGGGTCGGCGAGATGCAGACCTGGCCGGCATTGCGGAACTTCGCCGCGCCCGCGGTCTTCACCGCCAGCGCGATGTCGGCGTCCTCGCAGACGATCACCGGCGCGTGGCCGCCGAGCTCCATCGTCACCCGCTTCATGTGCTGGCCGGCCATCGCGGCGAGCTGCTTGCCGACCGGCGTCGAGCCGGTGAAGGTGATCTTGCGGATCGTCGGATGCGGGATCAGGTAGCTCGAGATCTCGGCCGGGTTGCCGTAGACGAGGCCGAGCACGCCGGGCGGGATGCCCGCGTCGGCAAAGGCGCGGATCAGCTCGGCCGGGCCGGCCGGCGTCTCCTCGGGCGCCTTGACGAGCATCGAGCAGCCGGCGGCGAGCGCCGCGCCGACCTTGCGCACCACCTGGTTGATCGGGAAGTTCCACGGCGTGAAGGCGGCGACCGGTCCGACCGGATCCTTCACGACCATCTGACGCAGCGCGAGGTTGCCGCGCGACGGCACGAGCCGGCCGTAGACGCGGAAGCCCTCTTCGGCGAACCATTCGATGATGTCGGCGGCGGCCATCGCCTCGCCCTTGGCTTCGACGAGCGGCTTGCCCTGCTCCTGCGTGAGCAGGCGCCCGATCGCCTCGGCGCGCTCGCGCATCAGGCCGGCGGCCTTGCGCATGATCTTGCTGCGCTCGGCCGGCACCATGTCGCGCCAGGTCTCGAAGCCCTTCTGCGCCGCCGCGAGCGCGCGGTCGAGGTCCGCCTTGCCGGCGTGCGCGACGCGGCCGATCTCCTTGCCGGTGGCGGGGTTGAAGACGGCGAGCGTCTTGCCGTCGGCGGCATCCTGCCAGCGGCCTTCGATGTAGAGCTGGGTGTTGGGGTAGGTCATGCGGTCTCTCGTCGCGCGGTCGAAGAATGCCGACGATTGTGCCTCCGCACCCCTCAGCGCGTGCAGCCTGCGACTTTGGATACGCGGATTGCGGCTCTGACTGGATTTGTCTGCATAACTGTCGATAGAGTCGCACCTTCAGCAGCGCTCGCGGGAGCGCGTCATGACCTCTTCTGCAGGCCCGCTCGTCGGCGCGGGCCGGCAGCTGGCCGCAGTACATCGGCGCGGCGCTGAGCAGCGCCGGCAGCGGTCCACACATTGCGCGATGCCTGCGCCTGGCTCGAGCGCCTGCCGCCGAGCTTCGACCTCGGGCTGGCTGCGCTCTACCTGGCGGAACTCGAGTACGAGCTGGATCACATGGACGCCGCGCTGGCGTCCTACCGGCGCGCGCGCCGGTGCGCCGAGACGGTCGGCTTCCATGCGATGGTGGCGCCGACGATGGTCGGCGAGGCGCTGTGCCTGACGCGACAGGGGCAGGGTGCAGAGGCATTGCGGCTGGCCCATGCCCACATCGCCAGGCCGATCGACATTCCGACGATGTTCGCGACCCTGGCGCGCTGGGTGCGCGCCGGCGGTTGAGTGCGACTACTCCTGCATGCGCTCGGCCTTGCGATCGGCCGCGAGCTTGCGCATGCCCTGCAGCACGTCGCGCTTGGTCAGATAGCCCTTGTGATCGACGTCGAGCTGGTCGAAGTGCGCGGCAACCCCGGGCATCTTCGCGGCGGCTTCCTCGCGCGACAGCATGCCGTCGCCGTTGACGTCGGCTTCGCTGAAGCGCTGGTTGAGCCGCTGGATCATCTGGCCGCGATGATCGTTCGGCGCCGCCGGTTCCTGCTGCGCCGGCTGCGGCTGTTCCTGCACGCCTTGCGCGCAGGCGGTGCCCAGCGACAACAGGGCGATGGTGCAGGCGGCGAGGAGGGACTTCGTGGTCATGGCGATTCCTTTGTCGAAACGTGTCGGATGAGGGCAGGCGGCTGCATGCTGCTGCCTGCAACGACAACGTAAGCGCCGTGCCACGGCGCCGACAGCGGCGCGCCGCCCGACGTGCTGTAGGAAAGCCGCTACCCCCGCGGCCCGTCGTTCGACGCATCCAGCACGTCGCGCACCTTGCCCGCCAGCTCGGCGTGGGTGAAGGGCTTCTGCAACAGGTGCAGGCCCTTGTCGAGCCGGCCGCCGTGCACGATGGCGTCGCGCGCGTAGCCGGTCGTGAACAGCACCTTCAGGCCGGGCCGCAGCGCCGTGGCCTCGGCCGCGACCTGCGCGCCGGTCATGCCGCCCGGCAGCACGATGTCGCTGAACAGCAGGTCGACGCGCTGCTGCCGCTCGAGCAGGCTCAGCGCCGACGCGCCGTCGTGCGCCTCGATGACCCGATAGCCGAGGTCGCGCAACGTTTCGACCGAATTGGTACGCACGTCGTCGTCGTCCTCGACGACGAGGATGGTCTCCTGCGGCGCGCTCGCGGGCAGCAGCGCTTCGTCGGCCTCTTGCTCGACGGGCGCGGCGCCGACGAGGCGCGGCAGGTAGATCCGCACCGTCGTGCCGATGTCGAGCGCGGAGTCGATGCGCACGTGGCCGCCCGACTGGCGCACGAAGCCGTAGACCTGGCTCAGCCCGAGGCCGGTGCCCTTGCCGACCGGCTTGGTCGTGAAGAACGGCTCGAAGGCCTGGCGCAGCGTCGCCTCGTCCATGCCGCTGCCGGTATCGGCGATCGACATCACGACGTAGTCCCCGGCCGTCGCTTCGGCATGCGCCGCGGCATAGGCCGCGTCGAGCTGTGCGTTCGCGGTCTCTATCGTCAGGCCGCCGCCGTCGGGCATCGCGTCGCGCGCGTTGACGGCGAGGTTGAGGATCGCCGCTTCGAGCTCGTTCGGATCGGCCTCGGTGCGCCAGATGGCGGCGCCGAGCACGGTCTCCACCATGATGGTCTCGCCGAGCGTGCGATGCAGCAGCTCCGACATGCCGGCCACCAGCGCATTCACGTCGATGGGCTTCGGGTCGAGCGGCTGGCGCCGCGCGAAAGCGAGCAGCCGCCGCGTCAGCGACGCGGCGCGGCGCGCACCGCCCATCGCGCTGTTGGCGGCGCGCAGCAGCCGGCCGGCATCGTGCGGCAGCCCGCGGCGCAGCACCTCGAGGTTGCCGACGATGATCTGCAGCAGGTTGTTGAAGTCGTGCGCGACGCCGCCGGTGAGCTGCCCCACCACTTCCATCTTCTGCGACTGGCGCAACGTCTCGGCATTGCGGTGCAGTTCCTCGGTGCGCTGCTGCACCTGCTGCTCGAGCGTCGCGTTGAGCTCGCGCAGCGCCTCCTCGGCCTTGCGGCGCTCGTCGATCTCGAGCTGCCGCTCCTGCGCGAGCCGCGCGTTGTCGATCGCCACCGCGGCTTCGCCGGCGAGCCCTTCGAGACCGCGCTCCGAGCGCTCGCCGAAGACGCCCGGCGTCGCATGGCCGAAGAACAGTCCGCCCAGCACGCCGCTCGCGTGCGACACGACCGGCACGGCGAGGTAGCTGCGCACCGGCAAGTGGCCCGGCGGCATGCCGCGCAACGGCGCATTGCGGCCGTAGCGCGGGTCGGCGGTGATGTCGTCCGACCGCACGATGCCGGCGCCCGAGAACGTCGCGGCGAAGACCTCGGTGTTGCGCGGCATCGGGAACTGCGCGAAGGCCTCGGCCGGCGCGCCCGACAGCGCGTAGAGCATGTACGACTCGCCGTTCGCGTCGAGCACGTTGTAGAAGAAGGCGCCGAACTCCGCGCCGCTCAATGCGACGCCGGCATCGACGACGGCCTGCACCATCCTGTGCAGATCGGTCTCGACCGCGAGCGTCGAACTCGCGCGGTTCAGCACCTCGAGCGCACGGCGCTCCTCGGCGAGCTCCTCCTCGACGCGGCGCTGCAGCGTGCGGTCGCGCAGCACCTTCACGAAGCCGACGTGCGCGCCGCTCTCGTCGCGGATCGGCGTGAGCTCGCCGATCGCCCAGACGCGGCTGCCGTCGCTGCGCGCGCGCCAGCCTTCGTCGCCGCCGCCGCGGCCGTGCAGCAGCGCATCCGACATCTCGCGCGCCAGCCGGCCGGTCGCGCGGTCGTCGTCGATGAAGAGGCGGCTCAGGTCCCGGCCGATCATCTCGGCGTCGGTCCAGCCGAGGATGCGGCGCGCGCCCTCGCTCCAGGTGACGACGCGGCCATCGCGGTCGATGCTGATGATGGCGGTGTCGGTCGCGCTGTCGACGATCTGGCGCCAGGCCAGCGAGCTGAGGCTGGCCGGTGCCGGATTGCTGGGATCGGATGGCATGGATCGAAGTATCGCAAGCTCGACTGCGCGGCTGCCGCTCCGTCAGCGTGCGCGAACCAGGGCCGCCACCGGCAGCGTCGCGAACAGCGCCTGGGCGGTCACGGCGCCATCCTCGGGCGTGAGCGCTTCGCCGGTCAGCACGTTGCGCAGCGGCGCATCGCGCAGGGCCTCCGGCAGCCGCAGTCGCGTGTCGCGCCACGCGGGCGTCTCGTCCGCACCCCGCTCGGCAAGCCGCGCATGCAGCCGCACGCCGGCGACGCAGACCGTGCGGTCGCTCGCGCTGCGCGCATAGGACAACACATGGTCCGCGCTCGTGCCGGAAGCATCGAGCGCCTGGTAGCTCCCGTCGCGGAACAGCGCCTCGTACTCGCGGCGCAGCGCGAGCAGCCGCCAGGTGATCCAGAGCTTCAGCCGCGCATCGGCCGGCGGCGCGCACCACGCGGCCAGCGTTGCGGCCAGGCGCGCGGGGTCGGCCTGCTGCAACGCGCCGAGCTCGTCGAGCAGCGCGGCGCGTACCGCGTAGTCGACCGGCCGCCGGTTGTCCGGATCGACGAGCTGCAGCTCGACCAGCTCGCTGCCCTGGTACAGGTCGGGCACGCCCGGCGACGTGAGCTTCAGCAGCACCATGGTCAGCGAGTTGAGCGCGCCGTACCACGCGATCCGGTGCGTCCAGCGACGCAGGTCGGTGAGCAGCGGATTCGGCTGCACCCGCGCCAGCACGCCGTCGACGAAGCCGAGCAACGCCTGTTCATAGGCCGCATGCGGCCGCATCCAGCTCGTCTGCAGCTTGGCCTCGCGCGCCGCCTTGATCATGTAGTCGCGCATGCGCTCGCGATACGCCGGCAGCGTGTCGGCATCCAGGCCTTCGACCGGCAGCGTGCCGACGAGGGTCTGCCACAGCAGGTACTCGTCGGCGCGCGACGGCGCCTCGCCGACGTCGGCCAGCGTGGTGCGCCAACCGCATGAAAGTCCGGTCCAGCGCTGCAATCGTGCGTCCCACGCCTCCGGCATCTGCGACAGCACGCTGATGCGGTTGCGCACGTCTTCCGAGCGCTTGTTGTCGTGCGTCGACGTCGCGAGGATCGTGTGCGGCCAGCGCGCCGCGCGGTCGCTGCTCGCGCCATGGAAGGCGCGCGGCGTCATGCCGAAGGTGCCGGGCTCGCCGCCGACCTCGTTGAGGGAGACCAGCCGGTGGTAGCGATAGAACGCGGTGTCCTCGACGCCCTTGGCGGCCACCGGCGCGCAGAACTGCTGGAAGCGGATCGCGAAGTCGCGGATGCGCGCGCGCAGGGCCGTGTCGCTGCCGGGCAGCGGATCGTTCGCGAGGCAGCGGCGCACGAAGTCGAAGATCGTCGGGTCCGCTCCCGTACCGCGCTGGCGCGCCTGGGCGATCGCCCAGTCGATGAAGCGCAGATCCTGCTCGGACGGCCGGTCGATCACATAGGTGCGGTACACCGGCATGCAGGCGGCCACCTCGGCGAGCGCGTCACGCAGGCTGTTCCAGGTGTAGTCGCGGGTACGCCGATCGGCGCGTGCGATGCGCACCAGCGCGGTCGCATGCATCGTCAGGTCCGACGCCAGGATGCCGCGCGCCGCGGCCAGGCGCCCGGCGTGCGCGAGCTCGTGGAAGCTCGCGGTCTCGCCGCTGAACTCGCGCCAGATGCGATCGAGCGCCTCTTCGGCCGCGGTGTCGACGAGCACGCCGCCGACCACCATCGCGTAGCGGTAGCCGGTGGTGCCGTGGATCGGCCAGCTCGTCGGGACGTCTTCGTACGGCGCGGCGATCTTCTCGGCGATCACATACAGGCCGATGCCGTCGCGTGCGCCGCCGCTCGCATCGGCATAGGCCTGCTGCAGCCGCTCGAAGTAGCCGGCCGGATCGCAGAGGCCGTCGGGATGGTCGATGCGCAGGCCCTGCACGTCGCCTGCCGCGGCCAGCGCGATCGGCAGCCGGTGCGTCGCGTCGAATACGGCACGATCCTCGATGCGCAGTGCCGCGAGTTCGTTGATGTCGAAGAAGCGCCGGTAGTTGATCTCGTCGGACGCGACGCGCCAATAAGTCAGGCGATAGGTCTGCGCTTCGAGCAGCGCATGCAGGGCGTCCGCGTCGAGCGCGGCGAGCCTCGCGTCGATCGCCGAGGCGGCTTCCGGCTCGGCCATCGCCAACTGGGCGAGCTGCTGCTTCAGCGCGGCGGCCCGCGCGGCACGCGCCAGGTGCTCGGGCGTCCGCGGCGGCAACTGCGCGATCGCGTTCGCAAGCCGATCGAGCGGCGTCCGTGCCGTGGTCGCGGCCACTTCCCGCAGCAGCGGCGCCAGGCTGGCGAGATCGATGGGCCAGCGGTGCTCGTGGTAGCGCAGCTCGAACGCGCCGCGCTCCGCATCGAAAGCGACGCGCAGCAGGCCGGCCCGCAACGCGTCGTCGTAGTGCTCGCCGAGCATCGGCGTCAGCAGGCGTTGCCGCAGGTCGGGGTTGGACGGCTCCCAGTCGATGTCGAAGTAGCCGGCATAGCGCGACGCGCGGCCATGCTCGAGCACGTCGGCCCACCAGGCGTTGTCGGGCGAGATGCCCATGTGGTTGGGCACGAGGTCGAGGATCGCGCCCATGCCGTGCGCGCGCAGCGCGGCTGCGAAGCGTGCATGGCCTTCGGCGCCGCCGAGCTCGGGGTTGATCTCGTCGTGCGCGACGACGTCGTAGCCGTGCATGCTGCCGGGCCGCGCGCGCAGGATCGGCGAGCAGTAGACGTGGCTGATGCCGAGGCGCGCGAGGTACGGCACGACGGCAGCGGCCGCGTCGAAGCCGAAGCCGCCGTGCAGTTGCAGCCGGTAGGTGGCACGCGGGATGACCGCGCTCATTGCGGCCGCTCCATGCCGGCGGCGATCCAGACGCCGTCGGGCTCGAGCGTCAGTTCGCTGCGGTTCTCGATGGCCAGCGCTGCATGCACCGTCGTCGCGCCGGGCGGCCGGGCGAACGGCTGCGGCAGGCTGCCGAAGTTGGCGCGCAGATGCCAGACCGGCCGGCCGTCGATCGACCAGTCGACCGCCAGCACATGCCGGGTCGACGTCGACCGTCCTGCTGCCAGCGGCAGGAGCGGCCAGAGATGCGTGCGGCGCAGGGCCAGCAGGCGGCGTACCAGCGCAAGACGTGCCGCCTGCGCGGGCTGGGTGCGCTCGGCCTCGTTCAGCTTGCCGGCATCGAACGTCGATGCAGCATTCGGATCCGGAATCTGCGATGCCGCGTCCGCGAAGGCCGCGCTGCGCGCGAACTCCCGGCGCCGGCCGTTGCGCACCGCATCGGCGAGCTCGCCGTGGAAGTCGCAGAAGTACAGGAAGGGCGTCGTCGCCGCGTACTCCTCGCCCATGAACAGCATCGGGATCTGCGGCCCGAGCAGCAGGCAGGCGAGCATCGCCTCGATCCTCTGCGGCACGGCGCTCGCGGCTAGCCGATCGCCGAACGCGCGGTTGCCGATCTGGTCGTGGTTCTGCAGGAACGCGACGAAGGCCGTCGATGGCAGCCGAGCGCTCGGCTGGCCGCGCGGCCGCCCGTCCATGAACGGCGACGGCTCGCCCTGGTAGACGTAGCCTTCGGCGAGCGCGCGACCGAGCTGCTCGACCGGACGCTCGGCATAGTCGACGTAGTAGCCGTCGCGTTCGCCGGTCAGGATCACGTGCGCGGCATGGTGGAAGTCGTCGTTCCACTGCGCATCGACGTGGCGCCCCTGCGGCTCGGGCGTCGCGGCGAGCCGATCCGCTTCATTGGCATGGTTCTCGAGGACGAGGTGGACGTGGCGTTCGCGGCGCAACGGCGCGGCCGCCAGCGCGATCGCGCCGACGATGTCGGTGGCCGAGCTGTCCCGGATCGCATGCACCGCGTCGAGCCGCAAGCCGTCGAAGTGGTACTCGTGCAGCCACATCAGCGCGTTGTGCAGGTAGAAGTCGCGCACCGTCGCGCTGCCGGCGGCGTCGAAGTTGATCGCCGCGCCCCATGGCGTCCGGTGCCGCGCGTTGAAGAACGGCGACGCGTAGGCGTGCAGGTAGTTGCCTTCCGGCCCGAAGTGGTTGTAGACGACGTCGAGCAGCACCATCAGCCCGAGTTCGTGCGCGCGATCGACGAATGCCTTCAGCGCGTCGGGCGGGCCGTAGGCGGCGTCGGGCGCGAACAGCAGCACGCCGTCGTAGCCCCAGCCGCGCCGGCCGGGGAAGTCGGCGACCGGCATCAGCTCGATCGCGGTGATGCCGAGCGCGGCCAGTTCGGCCAGCCTCGCCGCGGCCGCCTCGAACGTGCCGTCGGGCGTGTAGCAGCCGACGTGCAGCTCGTAGACCACCGCCTCGCGCCACGGCCGGCCGCGCCAGCCGGTGTCGCGCCATGCGTAGGACGCGGGATCGACGACGACGCTGGGGCCGGCCACGTCGTCCGGGTTCCAGCGCGAGGCCGGATCGGGCACGACGAGGCCGTCGGGCAGCACATAGCGGTAGCGCGTGCCGGCGCCGGCCTGCGCGAGGGTCAGCTCATGCCAACCGTCGACCAGGCGGTCCATCGGATGCGTACCGGCGGCCGGGCCTACCTCGATGCGGAGCCCGACGTGCGCCGCGTCCGGCGCCCACAGGCGAAAGCGCGTGCCGCCATCATCGACGAGCTCGGCCCCGAAGGGCATGGAATGCTTGCGGCGCGTGGCGTGCGGTATGCGGGCGGCGATGACCATCACGCATTGCAGCAACGGCGCAGGCAGCCGTCAGTTCACCGGCGCCGCCTGTCGAAGTAGGACAAGCGCTCGACCTGCGCGTCGTCGGTAAGCAACCGCAACAGAGTCGGCGATCGGTAGCTCGCGACGTCGCTCAGTGGCGGTCGCTCACCTGTGCGCAGCCGTTGCGCGCGTATTCGTCGCCGGGTTGGGTGAAGTCGGCCGGGATTCCCAGATCGCCCAGCAAGCGCCGGAAGCACGGATGCTGTTGCAGCAGCACGGTGCCGACCTTCTCGATCACTTCGAGGTCGGGCTTGCTGATCGTCCACAGCGTCGGTATCTGCTTGGCTTCGTCGCGCAGCGCGAGCTGCGCGGGGTCGGATGCGCGGAGCTGGTCGAAGTCGAGCTCGATGTCGTAGATCGCCGGTGCGCCCGTGAACCCCTTGTACTGCGCCAGCAGCGCGTCGAGCTGGCCCTTGACGTCGGCGCTCGCCGCATCGATCGGCAGGGACGTGACGCTCTGGATCATCCCGATGATGCCCGGCCTGTCGGGTGACGCGTAGATGCCGTTCGGCGGGTCGGCGCGCGAGTTGATCGCGATGACGACCAGCTTGCCGACCCGGCCTTCGTTGATCGCCTGCAGCACCGTCTGCGGCGGGCCGCCGCGGCCGGCCGGCGGCGCGACGATCGCCGCGCCGAACGGCGAGGCCACCGTCTCCATCAGGCCGTGGATCGCGAGGTTGTCGGCCAGGCCGCCGTCGAGCAGGTAGACGTGCTCGACGCGGCGGAACGGGTTCGGCCCGTTGCGCAGGTCGTTGACATAGCGCGCGAGGCGGAACTGGTCGACATTCAGGTACGGCGCGTAGAGGCGTTTCGGGTCGAGCCGGTTCGAGACCCAGGCCGGCAGCGCGCGCTGCCGGCACCACTCGGTCGACGCTGCATAGCTGTAGTTGAGCAGCGAGATCGGCGTGAACGCCACCGGCACGGCGGCCGAGGCCGCGACGCCGGTCGAGATCGCCTGCGTATCGAGGTCGGAGCAGATGTCGTCGAAGCGCTGCGGCGTGAACGCGAACACCTGGCCCGATGCCATGTCGGTCGCATTGAGGATGAGGTAGGGCTTCCCCGGCTGATTGAGCGCGGCAAAGGTCTTGCCGCCGTAGAGCTGGCGGTCGAAGAGCTGCTCGACGAGGTCGCTGCGCGCCGCGCCGGTGACGAGGCGTACCGGGCTGATCGCTTCGGCGCCGAGCGTGCGGGTGTTGTCGAGCGCCAGGAAGTCGGGCTCGAAGCGATCGAGTCCGGCCGCGCCTTCGAGCGCGAAGTGCGCCGCGATCACGCTGCCGCCCGAGACCGACGAGATCACCGCGATGTCGTCGGTGAGCGGCCGCATGCTGCCGTCGGCGCTGCGGTACCGGTACTTGCGCAGTTCGCTCAGCACCGCCCAGCCGAACGCCGCGGCACGCGAGCCGCCGCCCGAGATCGCGACCAACACGAGCGGCCGGTTCGGCTGCGAGACATCGACCGTGCGCCGCTCGACATTGCTCTGGCCGGCAGCGAGCGGATGGTTCTCGAAGCGCGTCGCGCAGGCCGACAGCAGCAGCGCGACGGCAAGGGCGGCGATGAGCCTAGACATGCTTCTTCCTGGCCGGCGTTGTCGTCTTCTTTGCAACCGCTTTCTTTGCAACCGCCTTCTTGGGAGCCGGCTTCTTCGAGGCCGCCTTCTTCGCAGCCACCTTCTTCGCAGCCGCCTTCTTCGGCGCCGCCTTGCCCACGGTCGACTTCTTGGCCGCGGTCTTCTTGGCCGCCGGCACGGGCGCAGGTGGCGGCGCCGACAGGGACATCGACTCGAGCGTCGCGATGCGCCCGCGCGTGGTCGGCGCCGCGGCTGCGAGGTTGAAGACCACCTTCAGCGGCTGCGCCTGCGACGTGCCGGTCAGCTCGATGTCCTGGCTCTCCGGCGCGCAACCACCGCCGTCGAGCGAGATCTGGTACTCGTCGCCCGGCAGCATCAGGACCTGGTTGGTGACGCCGACGGCCGTTCCGTCGGCCAGCACGTTGCGCTGCTGCGGGAACGTCACGAGCAGGTACTCGACGGTCATCGCTGATCTCCTCGGCTCGTTGCGCGTGCGTGTAGGCATGAACCCGTCGCGCGGCCGGAGCATGGCACGCGGCGGCCCGTCCGGCAACGGCGGCAGTCGCCGATTGACGCGCCCGGCGTGCCCCGCCACACTGCGCCGCCCGCATGACCCGTTCACACGCGGTCGCACGGTCATACCTTCATCCCCCTTCATTCCCTTCGAGACGCAGAACAAGGAGTCCACATGAGACTTGCATCCCCTCGCCGTTCCGCCGGCCTGCTGGCCTGCATCGCCGTCGGTCTGGCCGGCATGGTGTCGCTGTCGGCGCATGCGCAGGCCGCGGCCGCCGGTGCCGAGGCCGCCGCGCGCGATCAATGGCGCGAAAGCATCGCGCGCACGCCGGTGCCGTACGAGGGCTGTTTCGAAGCCGAGTACCCGGCCACCGCCTGGCAGAAGGTCGCCTGCGTGCAGGCGCCCGACCGCGTCTACATCCCGCGCGCCGGAAGCAGCACGCAGACGACCGGCAACGGGCACGACTATGCGGCGAGCGTCAGCGGCCTGATGTCGGCGTCGGTCGGCAGCTTCCCGGTCGTCACCGGCGTCACCAGCGAGCGCGACGGACGCGCCAACGTCTACTCGATCCAGCTCAACTCCAACTTCATGTCGACGCTGGCCTGCAACGGCATCAGCGGCTGCCTGTCGTGGGAGCAGTTCGTCTATTCGTCGAGCGAGCGCTCGGCCTTCATGCAGTACTGGCTGATCAACTACGGCAGCAAGTGTCCGTCGGGCTGGAACTCGTTCGACGGCAGCTGCTACAAGAACAGCGCCGCGGTGCGCGTGCCGATGCTGCCGATCAGCGACCTCGCGAGCCTGAAGCTCTCGGGCACCGCGGTCGACGGCGGCAACGACACGCTGGTCTTCACGACGCCGACCAAGGCCTACAGCACCGGCGGCGCCGACAGCGTGGTCTACCTCGCGACCGCCTGGCAGCAGTCGGAGTTCAACATCGTCGGCGACGGCGGCGGCTCGAAGGCGACCTTCAACCGCGGCTCGTCGCTGACCGTGAAGGTCGCCGTGACCGATGGCTCGACGGCCGCACCGGCCTGCGCCGCCGATGCGGGCACGACCGGCGAGACGAACAACCTGAACCTCGGCGGCTGCAGCGGGTTCGGCGGCGCGACGCCGTATATCCAGTTCGTCGAGTCGAACTGACGACGCGCGGTTCGCGGCCGCTTCAGGCGGCCGCGGGCGCCGGGTCCGAAGCGATCCGGTGTCGCGTCATTCATCGGCCAGCGCTCGCAGCACATCCAGCAGCACGCTCGCACCGGCCGCGAGCTCGTGCGGCGCGGTGTGCTCTTTCGGGTTGTGGCTGATGCCGCCGGCGCTCGGCACGAAGATCATCGCGGCCGGGCAGATGCGCGCCATCATCTGCGCATCGTGGCCGGCACCCGAGCTCATGCGCACCGTCGGCAGACCACGCGCGGAAGCAGCCGACTCGATGACGCGCACGAGGCGCGGGTCGAAGGCCACCGGCTCGAAGCGAGCGAGCCGCTGCGTCCTGATCGTCACCGACTGCTCTTCCTGCAGCCGCTGCAGGAAGCTCGCGAGCTCGGCCTCGGCCTGTTGCAGCCGTGCTTCATCGGTGTTGCGCAGGTCCACCGTCAACGTCGCGCTCGCCGCGATCACGTTGACGAGGTTGGGCCGCAAGGTCATCGCGCCGACCGTCGCGACCTGGCTGCCGCCGAAGCGCAGCGCGAGGCCGCGCAGATGGACCGCGATCGCCGCGGCGCAGTAGCCGGCATCGCGGCGCAGATGCATCGGCGTCGTGCCGGCATGGTTCGACTGCCCGGTGATCTCGATCTGCTGCCACGAGATGCCTTGCAGATGCTCGACCGCGCCTATCGTCGCGCCGCGGGCTTCGAGCAGCGGCCCCTGCTCGATGTGCAGCTCGACGTACGCATGCGGCACGATCGAACCGCAGCGCATCTCGCCCGCGTAGCCGATGCGCGCGAGCTCGTCGCCGAGGCGCGCGCCGTCGCGGTCGCGCGCATCGAGCGCGGCTTCGAGCGCGAGGCCGCCGGCATGCACCAGCGAGCCCATCATGTCAGGCTGGAAGCGCACGCCTTCCTCGTTGGTGAACGCGGCGACGACGAGCGCGCGGCGCGTCGCGAGGTCGCGTTCGTTCAGCCGGCGCACGACCTCGAGGCCGGCCAGCACGCCGTAGTTGCCGTCGTAGCGGCCGCCGGTCGCGACGCTGTCGATGTGCGAGCCCGTCATCACCGGAGCGCCGTCGCCCGTGCCGGCGCGCGTGCCGAAGATGTTGCCGATCTCGTCCACGTCGACGCGCAGGCCGAGCGCGCGCATCGCGCGCACCAGCGCGTCGCGGGCCTGCTTGTCGGCATCGGTCAACGCGATGCGGCAGATGCCGCCGCCGTCGATCGCGCCGATCGCCGCGAGTGCATCGATGCGCTGCATCAGCGGCGCTTCGTCGATCGACGTGCGACGTTGCCAATCGCGTTGTGCCGCCCGTACCGCGTCGTGGTCGCGGCCGACGATGCCGGCGTATACGGACGGTGCGGTCGCGCCTTCGGTGCTGACGAGCAGCACGCGCGAGTCGCCGTCGAGCCCGGCTTGCGATCGCCACGCGGGTTGCGCGACCAGTGCCTGCAAGGCCGCGAGCCCGGCCGCGCCCGATTCGCCGCTGACGATCGGGATGTCGCCATGCGCGCCGTCGGCGAGCGTGCGCATCGCCGCTTCGGCCTCGGCATCGCTCACGGTCATGAAGACGTCGGCGGCCTGCTCGATGAAACGCCATGCGAGCGGCGACGTCTCGCCGCAGGCGAGGCCCGCCATCACCGAATCGACGCTGCCGCTCGCGCGCGCCGGCCGGCCGAGCAGCGCGCTCTGGTAGAGGCAATCGGCCTGCTCGGGCTCGACGACGATGAAGGTCGGACGCGCGGCGCCATGGCGTTCGCAGAAGTGGCTCGCGATGCCGGCCGCCAGGCCGCCGACGCCGCCTTGCACGACCACGTGCGTGTAGGGACAGGCGTCGCTATCGGATGCGAGCTCGAGCACTTCGTCGGCGACGATGCCGTAGCCCTGCATCACGTCGCGCGGTATCTCCTCGTAGCCGTCGTACGACGTGTCGGAGACGACCTCCCAGCCGTGGTCGCGCGCCAGCCGTGCGGCCTCGTGCACCGACTCGTCGTAGTTGCCGGCGATGCGCACGATCTCGGCGCCATAGGCGGCGATCGCCTCCTCGCGCTCCCGGCTGACGTGCGCATGCAGCACGATCACGCAGCGGCAACCGATGCTCTGCGCCGCGGCCGCGAGTGCACGGCCGTGGTTGCCGTCGGTGGCGCTGACGACGACGAAGCCGCGCAGCACCTCGGCGTGCCGGCCGGCGTAGAGCTCGTCCGCGGTCCAAGCGCGGTCCGGCCAGCGCCGCAGCACCAGCCGCACCAGCGCGATCGGCGCGCCCAGCGCCTTGAAGCTGCCGAGCACCGAGCGGCACGACTCGTCCTTCACGACCAGCGCGCCGATGCCGAGCGCGGCGGCCAGCCCGGGCAGCGACCACGCCGGCGTCGGATGCGGCGCGAGCACCGGCCAGGACGACAGCCAGGCGCGGCTCTCGCGGCCGGTCGCCACGCTCATGATGCGTTGCAGGTCGGGGTCGTATGGGGCGCGACGGGCGCGCGGATTGAGCAGGAACATCGCAGTCATCTCAGCAGGCGGCGCAGTGCATAGCTCAGGGCGTCGACCAGCGCGACCAGCGCGACCATCGCGATCAGCACGGTCGAGGTCCTGGCCATCTGGAAGAGCCCCATGTGGAAGGCCAGCATCTGGCCGAGGCCGCCGGCGCCGACGACGCCGAGCACCGCGGCCGCGCGGATGTTGTTCTCCCAGCGGTAGAGCGTATAGGACATCAGTTGCGGCAGCACCTGCGGCCAGAGCGCATAGAGGAATACCGGCAGGGTGCCGACGCCTTGCGTGCGCAACGCTGCGGCGGGGCCGGGCGGCGCGTTCTCGAGCGCATCGGCGAACAGCCGGCCGAGCACGCCGGTCGTGTGCGCCGCGAGCGCCAGCGTGCCGGCGAGCGGACCGAGCCCGGCGCTGACCAGCAGCAGCGATGCCCACACCAGTTCGGGGATCGAGCGCAGCACGTTGAGCACGCCGCGGGTCGCGAGGCGCAGGCGCGCCGCATCGCCGTCGTGCAGGCGGCTCGCCGGCAGGGCCAGCGCGAGCCCGAAGACGGCCGCGAGCAAGGTGCCGACCGCCGACATCGCGAGCGTCTCCCAGCTCGCGCGCACGACGCGGGCGACGAACGCCGGCGCGAGGTCGGGCGGGAAGAACTCGCGCGCGAAGCGCGCCATCGCGGCGAGCGCCTCGGGCGCGAAGAACTGGCCCCACTGCAGGTCGAGGCTCCAGAAGCTCGCGACGACGAGCACGACGCAGCCGGCGACGAACCAGCACAGGCGGCAACGCACGCTGAAGATCGCCGGCGGCAGCCGATAGGGTGCGTAGTCGGCTGCGGGCCGGCGCGGCGTGCTCATCGCGGTCAGCCCATCTGCCGGCGCAGCCAGCCGCTCGCGAGGTCGGCGCAGCCGACCAGCGCGACGAACGCGACCAGCATCGTCGCGACCTCGCCGCCGGCCAGCATCTTGACCGACGAGTCGAGCAGCTGCCCGAGCCCGCCGGCACCGACGAAGCCGAGCACGACCGACGAGCGCACCGCGCATTCCCAGCGGTAGATCGTGTACGACGTCAGCTCGTCGGCGCATTGCGGCAGGAGGCCGTAGCAGAACGCCTGCAGCCGGCCGCTGCCGTTGCGCAGCAGGGTCTGCGCCGCATGCGGCTCGCTGCTTTCGAGGATCTCGCCGTAGACCTTGCCGAGCATGCCGCCGTAGGCGAGCGCGATCGCGAGCACGCCGGCGGTCGGGCCGAGGCCGACGACGCGCACGAAGACGAGCGCCCACACCAGCTCGGGCACGCTGCGCAGCACGATCGCGAGCCAGCGCAGCGCCTGGCGCACCGCGAACGGCAGCGGCGCCATCCGGCCGGCGAGCCCGGAGATCGACAGCACGCGCGTCGTCGCGAGCGCGACCGGCACCGCGATCACGAGCGCCAGCGTGATGCCGGCCGTCGCCATCGCGACGGTGCGCCACGTCTCGCGCACGACGAGCCGGATAAAGTCCGCATCGACGCGCGGCGGCACGAACGACGCGAGGAACGCGCCGGTCGCCGCCAGGCTGCGGGCATCCCACAGCAGCCACGGCCTGAACTCGGCGGCGCCGAAGAGCGGCCACAGCACGGCGATCGCGACCGCCAGCGCGAGCAGCCGGCCGCGCCACGCCGGATCGCGCGGCACCGCGGGCCGCGGCGCGTCGAGGATCATCATCGGCATGGCGGCATCGCTGCCAGGCGCGGCGTCTCGCCGGGCCATGCCGGCCGTGCGCTCGCGCGCTCGGGCTGCTCCTGCCCGTACAGCTCGGCGAGCCGCTCGCGCGTGATGCCGCGCGGCGGCAGGTCGAACACGATGCGGCCGTCGCGCAGGCCGACGATGCGCGGGAAGCTCGCGAGCGCGATGTCGACGTCGTGCAGGGTCGCGACCAGCGTGCGCGACGACACGCGTGCCGCATCGATCAGCGTCGCCATCGCCTGCGCGGCGCGGGCCGGGTCGAGCGACGACAGCGGCTCGTCGATCAGCCACAAGGTCGCCGGCGCCAGCAGCGCACGCGCCAGGCCGACGCGCTGGCGCTCGCCGCCGGACAGGCGATCGACGCGCTCGAAGAGCTTGTCGCCGAGGTCGAGCCGTTCGAGCGCCGCATGCGCGGCCGGGATGTCGGTTGGATGGAACAGCGAGCGGATGCTGCGCGCCAGGCTCTGCACCGGCAGGCGGCCGGCCAGCACGGCGGTCACGACGCGCTGGCGCGGCGGCAGCGGCGGCACCTGCGGCGCGAGGTAGAGCCGGCCGCGCAGCCGCGTGAGCTCGCGGCGCGGCAGCGTCCACGGATCGACGCCGCCGATGCGCACGCTGCCGGCCGAAGGGCGCAGCGCCGCCGCCGCGCAGTGCAGCAAGGTCGTCTTGCCGGCGCCCGACGGGCCGATGATCGCGACCTGCTCGCCGGCCTCGACCTCCAGCGATACGCCGGTCAGCGCCGAGGGCGCGCCGCGGCGCGCGGTCGGCGGCCGTGCATCGAGCGCGGCGAGCGTGAGCTGCATCGACGATCGGGCGAGGCGCGCCTACAGCAGGCCGGCGCTCTTGGCGGCCGCTTCGATGCCCTTGTAGTTGTCGACCTTGGTCGGCACGAAGCGCGTCGCGCGCTGCAGCTCCAGCACTTCCTTGCCTTGCGGCGTGCTCGCGTCGAGCGACAGGAAGGCCTGCGTCAGCTTCTCGCGCAGCGCGGCCGGCATGTCGGCATGCACCGACCAGTTGTAGTCGTAGAACGGCGGCGTCGTGTAGAAGACCGTGACCTTGGTCGTGTCGACCTTCTTCTCGGCGACGAGCTTCTCCCACACCGAGATGTTGAGCGCGCCGGCCTGCACCTTGCCCGATGCCACCGCGGCGACGGTCGCATCGTGCGCGCCGCTGTAGGCGACACGGCGGAAGTCCTTGTCGGGGTCGATGCCGGCCTGCAGCAGCGCATTGCGCGGCATCAGGTGGCCGCTGGTCGAGCTCTGCGAGCCGAACGCGACGTCCTTGCCCTTGAGATCGGCGAGCGTGCGGATCGAGGGATCGGTCGTGATGAAGACCGAGCGGAACTTCGCGTCCTCCTCGCGCTGCACGATCGGGATCACCTTGCCGCCCGAGCGCGCATAGGCCTGCACGAACGTGAAGCCGCCGAACCAGGCGAGGTCGATCTTGCGGTTGACCAGCGTCTCGACCGCCGCCGCATAGTCGGTGACCGGCGTCCACTCGACCTTCATGCCGAGCTGCTGCTCGAGGTAGTGCACCAGCGGCGCGGCCTTGCGCGCCAGCTCGGTGGGCGACTCGTCGGGGATCGCGGTGACCCTCAGCACCTGCTGGGCCTGCGACGGCAGCACCAGCGCGAGCGCGAGCGTGCCGAGGCCGAGACGGAAGAGACGGGCAAGACGCGACAAGGCGAACTCCTTCGATGGGATGCGGATGGACGGGAAGCGACCGCGGCGGCGACGGTCAGCGCACCGCCGCGATCATCGCGCAGCGGCCGGCGAGGCATCGGCCGCGCAGGTCCGGAAGCCCGCGTAGATGTCGTTGCGGTCGGGCGTGTAGAAGTTGCGGTAGCGCACATGCTTCATGCGCGCATGGGTCGCGAACGAGCCGCCGCGCAGCACGCGGCGCGTGCCGAACCACGGCTGCGAATAGTCGCGGTACGGATGCGGAGCGAAATCGGGGTAGGGCGCGAACGTGCTCGCGGTCCATTCCCACACCTGGCCCCAGGCATGGCCGTCGCCGCCGCGCTCGGCGGCCGATTCCCATTCGGCCTCGGTCGGCAGGCGGCGGCCGGCCCAGGCGCACCAGGCTTCGGCTTCGAAGCACGACAGGTTCATCGCCGGCAACGCGGCATCGACGTCGGCCCAGTTGCCGAAGCCGCGGCGTTGCCACAGGTCGCCGTGCCGGCGCAGGTAGCGCGGTGCATGCAGGCCCTGGGCCTGCAGCCAGGCCCAGCCGTCGTCGCTCCAGCAGCAGCGCGTCTCGTAGCCGCCGGCCTCGACGAAGCGCAAATAGGCACCCCAGGTCACCGGCGCCGCGTCGATCTCGAAGGCGGCCAGCTCGACCGCATGGCGGCCGAGCTCGTTGTCGAACGCGAAGCCGGTCTCGGGCGCGCCCGACACGTGCTGCACGGCCGGCAGCGCGATCGACGCCGATGCAGGATGCGCATCGGGCCCGCGTCCCGCCAGCGCGAGGTCGAGGTGCTGCGCCATGTAGACGGCGGCCTCGTGGTGCATGTCCTCGTGGAACAGGCAGAGGCGGAAGAAGTAGAGCGCGGCGTCGCGCGCGTCGCTGTCGTCGATGGCATCGAGCAAGGCGAGCGTCTGCTGCAGCCCCTGCATCAGGTCGTCGCGCAGCGCGTCGGGCGACGGCAGCGCGAGCGCCCAGCGGTCGCGGTGCGCGATGCGTCCCGAGTCGAACATCGCATCGACGCCGCTGCGCCGCGGCGCCACACGCGCCGCGTCCGGATCGGCGGCCGCGCCGAGTGCGCGCTGCGGGTTGCGCGCGATCCACCAGTCCTGGAACCAGCCGACGTGACCGAGCTCCCAGAGCGGCGGATTGAGCTGCGCCGAATACGGTACCGCGAGCCCGCTCTGCGCCAGGCCCGCTTCGTAGGCGGCAAAGGTCGCGAGCGTGCGGCGGCGCGCATCGACGAGGGCATCGCGCAGCGCATGACGATCGGCATGGCGCGCGTCGTGGGCGGGGTTCGGGATCGGGGGCATTCGCGTATAACGCCTCGCATGGGCAAGCGCGCGGCTCGGCGTTCCGGTTCGCTCGGCGTGGGCATCGTCACGCCGGCCAGCCGCGCCGCCAACAACGGCAACTGGCAGACCGCGTGGCGCTGGTCGCGCCTGCTCGGCGAATACTACAAGGTCGGCATCGTCGACTCGTGGCGCGGGGAACCGTTCGACGTGCTGATCGCGCTGCATGCGCGGCGCTCGGCGCCGTCGATCGCGGCCTGGCATGCGGCGGCGCGCGGCCCGCTGGTCGTCGTGCTGACCGGCACCGACCTCTACCGCGACATCGACGGCGATCCGATGGCGCAGGCGTCCCTGACGCGGGCCGACAGGCTCGTCGTGCTGCAGGAGCTCGGACCCGAGCGGCTGCCGGCGGCGCTGCGCGGCCGCGCGGTCGTCTGCTTCCAGTCGTGCGCGGCGCGCCGGCCGGTCGCGAAGACGACGCGCCATCTGCGCGCGGTGATGGTCGGCCACCTGCGCGACGAGAAGTCGCCCGAGACCTACTTCGACGCGGCGCGCCTGCTGCGCGATCGCGACGACATCCTGCTCGACCACATCGGCGCGCCGCTCGATCCGGCGCTCGGCGCGACGGCAGAGGCGCTGATGCGCCGCTGCCCGCGCTACCGCTGGCTCGGCGCGTTGGACCATGGCCGCACGCGGCGCTGCATCCAGCAGGCCCACGTGCTCGTCCATGCGAGCCGGCTCGAAGGCGGTGCGCACGTGCTGGCCGAGGCGGTGCGCAGCGGCACGCCGGTGATCGCGTCGAGGGTCGACGGCAACGTCGGCATGCTCGGGCGCGACTACGCCGGCTACTACGCGTGGAACGACGCCGGCGCGCTCGCCGCCCTGCTGGCGCGCGCGCGCGACGAACCCGCTATGCTCGCCGGGCTGATCCGGCAGGGCGCGCAGCGTGCGCCGTTGTTCGAGCCGCAGCGCGAGCGGGCCACCTTGCGGTCGCTGCTCGACGGCCTGCCGGATGCCGCGTCATCGATCGCCAGGAGCCGCCCATGAATGCCCCCGACCGTCCCGCCGAGCCCCGGCTCACGTCGCTGTCCCATGGCGGCGGCTGCGGCTGCAAGATCGCGCCGGGCGTGCTGTCCGAGATCCTGAAGGGCACCGCGCGCATGCCGATGCCGAAGGAACTGCTGGTCGGCATCGAGACCGCCGACGATGCCGCGGTCTACCAGCTCAACGACGAGCAGGCGCTGATCGCGACGACCGACTTCTTCATGCCGATCGTCGACGATCCGTACGACTTCGGCCGCATCGCGGCGACCAATGCGATCTCCGACGTCTATGCGATGGGCGGCCGGCCGATCATGGCGCTGGCGCTCGTCGGCATGCCGATCGGCACCTTGTCGACCGACACGATCGCGAAGATCCTGCAGGGCGGCGAATCGGTCTGCCAGGCCGCCGGCATACCGATCGCCGGCGGCCACACGATCGATTCGGTCGAGGCGATCTACGGCCTCGTCGCGCTCGGCCTCGTGCATCCGAAGCGCGTCAAGCGCAACGCCGATGCGCGCACCGGCGACCGGCTGGTGCTCGGCAAGCCGATCGGCGTCGGCGTGCTGTCGGCCGCGTTGAAGAAGGAGATCCTCGGTCCCGACGGCTATGCGCAGATGATCGCGACGACCACGCAGCTCAACACGCCCGGCCCCGAGCTCGCCGCCCTCGACGGCGTGCATGCGTTGACCGACGTGACCGGCTTCGGCCTCGCGGGCCATGCGCTCGAATTGGCACGCGGCGCCGGGCGCAGCGCCGTGATCGACTGGACCCGGGTGCCGCAGATCGCCGGCGCGCGTGAACTCGCGAGCGCCGGCCACGTCACCGGCGCCTCGGGCCGCAATTGGGCCGGCTACGGCCGCGACGTCGTGCTGCCCGACGGCTTCGATCCGGCCGACCGCGCACTGCTGACCGATCCGCAGACCAGCGGCGGCTTGCTGGTGTCGTGCGACGCCTCGGTGGTCGACGACGTGCTCGCGGTGTTCCGCCGCCACGGCTTCGCCGCGGCCGCCGAGATCGGCAGCGTGGGCGAGGCACGAGACGGCGCGAAGCTGATCGTTCGGTGACCTGAAGTCAGGGCGCCGAAGCCCCGCCCATCGGCGCCGACGCGGTTTGGTCGGCAGGGCTGGCCGGCGGCATGTTGTCGCGCTTGTTGCAGCCTGCAAACAGGCACAGTGCGGCCGTCAGGCCGACCACGGTCAGGGTGCGCAGGGCGTTCGTCATCGTGATCCTCATCCGGTGGTTGCGGTGTCTCTCGATCGGCAATCGACGTGCCGGCGGCCTATAAACGAGACCTGACCGAGGCCCGACCCGCGAGGAACCCCCATGCCGGCTGCCGAATCCCGATCGTCGTCCGCGTCCCGCATCGATCTGCCCGAGCAGGAGATCAGCGGCATCGTGCTGCGCGAGAAGTACGCCAAGGGAGAAGAGACCTCCGCGGCCGACGTGCAGCGGCGCGTCGCGCACGCGCTCGCACAAGCCGAAGCGCCGGCGGCGCGTGCCGCGTGGGAAGCGCGCTTCGCCGACGCGCTGGCCGCCGGCTTCGTCCCGGCCGGGCGCATCCAGTCGGCCGCCGGCACCGGCCTCGCGACGACCTTGATCAACTGCTTCGTGCAGCCGGTCGGCGATTCGATCAGCCACGCGGACGACGGCCACCCCGGCATCTACACCGCGCTCGCCGAAGCGGCCGAGACGATGCGCAGCGGCGGCGGGGTCGGCTACGACTATTCGCGCATCCGGCCGCAGGGCGCCTGGGTCTCGGGCACGCAGAGCAACGCGTCCGGGCCGATCAGCTACATGCGCGTCTTCGACCGCTCGTGCGAGACCGTCGAGTCGGCGGGCGCGCGGCGCGGCGCGCAGATGGCGGTGCTGCGCTGCGACCATCCCGACATCGAAGCCTTCATCCATGCGAAGGACGACGGCGACCTGGCCAACTTCAACCTGTCGGTCGGCGTCACCGATGCGTTCATGCAGGCGGTCGAGGCCGATGCCGACGTCGAGCTGGTGCACCGCGCCGAGCCCGGGCCGGCGCAGAAGGAGGCCGGCGCCCATCGCCGCGAGGCCGCGGCGGGCGAGCCGGCCGATGCCGCCGCATCCTGGGTCTACGCCAGGCGCCGCGCGCGCGATCTGTGGGACCAGATCATGCACGCCACCTACGACCATGCCGAGCCGGGCGTGCTGTTCCTCGATGCGATCAACCGCGACAACAACCTGTCGTACTGCGAGCACATCGTCGCGACCAACCCGTGCGCCGAGCAGCCGCTGCCGCCGTACGGCTGCTGCTGCCTCGGCTCGATCGACCTGACGCGCTTCGTGCGGGCACCGTTCGAGGCCGCCGCGCATTTCGACGAGGCCGGCTTCGCGGCCCTCGTGCCGGTCGCCGTGCGCATGCTCGACAACGTGCTCGACGTGACGCGCTGGCCGCTCGAACGCCAGCGCGACGAGGCGATGAACAAGCGCCGCGTCGGCCTCGGCTTCACCGGCCTGGGCGATGCGCTGGCGATGCTCGGGCTGCACTACGACAGCGACGCGGCGCGCGCGCAGGCACGCCGCATCGCCGAGCTGATGCGCGATGCGGCCTATGCGGCGTCGTCCGACCTCGCGGTCGAGCGCGGTGCCTTCCCGCTCTTCAATGCCGACCTGTACCTGTCGGGCACGACGTTCGCATCGCGCCTGCCGGCGCCGCTGCGCGAGCGCATCCGCGCGCACGGCCTGCGCAACTCGCACCTGCTGTCGATCGCGCCGACCGGCACGATCAGCCTCGCCTTCGCCGACAACGTCAGCAACGGCATCGAGCCGGTGTTCCAGTGGCGCTATACGCGGCGCAAGCGCGCGGCCGACGGCGCGATGCAGGAGTTCGTCGTCGAGGACCATGCATGGCGCCTCTACCGCCACCTGCACGGCGCCGCCGCGCCGCTGCCGGCCGCGTTCGTCACCGCGCTCGAGCTGAGCGCGCAGGCGCACCAGGCGATGGTCGCCGCGGTCGCGCCGTGCATCGACACCGGCATCTCGAAGACCGTCAACGTCGCGGCCGACTATCCGTACCAGGACTTCCGGCGCCTCTACCTCGATGCGTGGAAGTCGGGGCTCAAGGGCCTGGCGACGTTCCGGCCCAACGCGGTGCTCGGCGCGGTGCTGAGCCCGCTGCCGGCCGCGGCCGCCGTCGCGCCGCTGCGGCTCGACGACGTGAACCGGCGCCTCGCGCTCGAGCCGCGCGCCGCGCCGGTGCTCGCGTCGCTGCGCTGGCCGGGCCGCCCCGAGCTGCCGGCCGGCAACCCGGCCTGGACCTACATGCTGCGCCATCCGTTCGGCGAGTTCGCGCTCAGCATCGGCGAGCTGGTCGATGCCGAAGGCGGCGGCACGCGGCCGTTCGAGGTCTGGGTCAACGGCGCCGAGCAGCCGCGCGGCCTCGGCGCGCTGGCCAAGACCTTGTCGATGGACCTGCGCGCCAACGATGCGGCCTGGCTGCGCCTGAAGCTCGATGCGCTCGCGACCGTGGCCGAGGAGCGCGACTTCGAGATGCCGTTCCCGCCGCTCGGCGAGCCGCGCCGCTTTCCGGGTGTCGTCGCCGCGATGGCGGCGGTGATCCGCTGGCGCTGCGATCGGCTGGGCGCGCTCCCCGAGCCGCTACGAGGCGCCGGCGCGACGCCGGTGATGGACGCGATGTTCAGCATCGCCGAGCCGCAGACCGGCCCGTCGGGCACGCTCGCGTGGGCGGTCGACATCGACAACCCGGCGAGCGGCGAGGCGTTCACGCTGACGTTGAAGGAGGTCACCGTGCCCGGCGCCGACGGCTATCTATCGACGCGGCCGTGCGCGGTCGGCTTCGCCGGCAACTACCCGCGCGCCCTCGACGGCCTGGCACGGCTGCTGTCGCTCGACATGCGCGTCGTCGACCCGGCCTGGATCGGCATGAAGCTGCGCAAGCTGCTCAACTACGCCGAGCCGCTGGGCCACTTCATGGCCTTCGTCCCCGGCCTGCCGCCAGGACAGCGACGCCAGCAGACCTGGCCGTCGACGGTGGCCTACCTCGCGCGGCTGATCATCCATCGCTACGCGATGCTGGGGGTGCTGACGGAGGAGGGGCGGCCGGTGCGGGCGCTGGGCGTGCTGGCCGATGGGGACGAGCCCGAGGCCGGGCGACCGCTGGCGGGGAAGGTCTGCGCTGAATGCGGGAATGCGACGGTGATCCAGCGGGATGGGTGCGAGTTTTGTACGGCTTGCGGGGCGATCGGGGTGTGTGGGTGATGTGTGGGTGATGTGTGGGTGACACGGCACGGCCCCAACCGATGGCCTCTCCCGCGCCGTCAAGCGCCGGCACGTGAAAGCTGAAAGCTCATGCTGTAGCTGAAGCGGCTGGCAGGGTGCACCCCAGTGGTCACCTCGATCACCGTCGGGCCGACGTAGTAAGTGCGGACGATGCGCAGGCCCGCGCTTCCCCGGGGGACTTGGAGGACATCGGCGTCCTCGCCGTCGATGATCAAACCCTGGATCTCCTGCGCGACGCGCGTGACCTTGATGCCGAACTGCTCCTCGATCAGCGTGTAGATCGGAACGGCGAGTTCGCCGGAGAGCTTGGGCAGCTTGGCGTAGGCCGCCGCCACGTACATGTGCACCAGCGCGATGGGCTCGCCCTTGCCGTCGCAGCCGCGGCGGACACCCGCGATGTGCAGCCACTTGTCGCCGGGCGCGCAGCTCAGGAGTTCGCCGAGCGCATCGTCCGCGGCGATGCGGTTCCGCGTCGTGACCGCCAGGTGCGTCCCTTGCGCATAGCGCGCGAGGTCGCCCAGGTCGTCCATGCTCTGCACGTAGCGCGACACGGGCGTCGCCGAGACGACCCGCGTGCCGACACCGGCCTGTCGCGTGAGCATGCCCAGCGAACAGAGCTTCTGGACAGCCTGCCGGACGGCGTAGCGGCTCATGCCGAGGCGCTCGCACAGTTCGAGCTCCGGAGGCAGCAGCCCGCCCACCGGCGGATGGCCCGCGCGGATCTCCTGCATCAGGGTGCGCGCCAGGTCGACGTGTCGCGGCGCCGTGGGCGTCAGCGCATCCACGTGGGGATCGTCCTTCAGTTCGGTCATGGCAGGCCCGTTCGGTTTTCGTCATGTCCGATGTTGCCGCACCGGTGCCTCATTGCCATCGGGTTTCTACGAATGTTCAAATGTTCGAACAAATATAGAGTTCGTTCCATGCGATGGCGCCGCCATCGTCCGAGTGGCAAAGGGTCGAGCATGGTTCCCATCAACTACCTGTGGCGCGCAGCGAGCCGATTCCCGTCCCGGCCGGCCATCATCGCGCCGGAGGGCACGCTGAGCTTCGCCGCGCTGGCCGAGCGGGTCGTGCGGCGCGCCGCAGCGCTCCATCGCCTGGATCCGAATCCGGGCACGCGCATCGGGATCGGCGCCGCGAACAGCGTGGATCACCTGGTGGCGCTGCTGGCCGTGCTGGCCGCCGGCAAGGTCTGGGTGCCGCTGAACCCGCGCAACGGGGATCCCGAACTGCGCCGTATCGTCGAGTTCGTCCGGCCGTCGCTCGTGCTGGCCGATGCGCCGATGCGCGATCGCCTGGCCGGCATCGATGTCCCGCTGCTGACCTTCGAGGATTTTTCGGCGCTCGATGGCCCGGTGGCCGATGTGCCGATGGGGCCGCGGGGGCGCGTCACCGTCGATCCGGACAGCGCGCAGGCCATCAAGTTCACCGGCGGTACCACCGGCTTCCCCAAGGGGGTGATCCAGACCCTGCGCACGTGGAACACCAACATCGCCACGCAGATCCACGAGCTCGGACTGAACGAGGACGATCGCTACCTGGTCGCCGCGCCGATCACGCACGGCACCTCGACGTACATGCTGCCGCTGCTCGGGGTGGGCGGTGCGCTGGTGTTTCCCGCCGGCAGCAAGGCGTCGACCCTGCTCGATGCCGCGCAGGAGCACGGCTGCAGCATCTTCTTCGCGCCGCCGACCCTGATCCAGGCGCTCGTCGAGGAGCAGCGTGCCGCGCCCCGGCAACTGAGCCGGCTGCGCTACCTGGTCTATGGCGGGGCGCCGATGCGGCCCGAGCAGATCCGCGATGCGCAGGCCGCCTTCGGCCCGGTGGTCTGCACCTCCTTCGGCCAGACCGAGGCGCCGCAGATCATCACCTTCCTGCCGCCGCAGGACATGCACGGCGAGCGCATGCAGTCCGTGGGCCGGCCCACGCTGCTCACGCACGTGGCCATCGTCGACCAGCAGGGCCGGCCGCTGCCGCCGGGTGAAGAAGGCGAGATCGCCGTGCGCGGCGACCTGGTGATGGGCGGATACCTCGACGCCGAGGAAGAGACGCGCAAGACGCTGGTCGACGGCTGGCTGCGCACCGGCGACGCGGGCGTCTTCGACGAGCAGGGCTACCTGTACCTGCGCGATCGACTGCGCGACGTGATCATCACCGGCGGCTTCAACGTCTACCCGAGCGATGTCGAGGTGGTGCTCTCGGCGCACCCCGCGGTCGCCGACTGCACCGTGGTCGGCATCCCCGATCCGAAGTGGGGCGAAGCGGTGCACGCCGCCGTGCAATGGCGCGCAGGGATGGAGGCGAGCGAAGACGAGTTGATCGGGCTCGTGAAGCGCGAGCTCGGCTCGGTGAAGACGCCCAAGCACGTGCACGTGTTCAAGACGCTTCCGCGCAGCCCCGTCGGCAAGGTGCTGAAGCCGGCGGTGCGTCAGGCCATCCTCGCGCAGCAGGAGGCTGCATGAGCGCGCCGGGTCGCTCCCAAGCGCGTATCCCGAAGCACGCAGTGCGGGAGGGTAGCCCAATGAACGCCGCCGCGCCCGTTCCGCGCACCGAGCTCTGCCGCTACTCGGAGACCTCGGTCCACTATCGCGATGCCGATCTCGTCAAGGACCTCCTGGGCCGGCGCAGTTTCGTCGACGTCTTCATGGCGCAGGCCTTCGGCATCGAGCTCGATGCCGGCCGGCGACGCATCGTCGATGCGGTGCTCGTCACGCTGATGGAGCACGGCATGACGCCCAGCGCGATCGCCGCGCGCATGGTGTATTCGAGTTCGCCCGAGAACCTGCAGGCCGGCGTCGCCGCCGGGCTGCTGGCGGTGGCCAGCCGGTTCGTCGGCACGATGGAGCCGGCGGCGGAATTGCTGGAGCGCATCGTCGTGGCTCAGGAACGAGGAGCCGACGCGGCCCAGGCCGAAGCGCAGGCCATCGTGACCGAGCACCGCGGCCGTCGCGAGCCCGTCCCGGGCTTCGGCCACCACCTGCACCGGCCCGACGACCCGCGCGCGCTGGCCCTGCTCGACCTGGCCCGCGAAGCCGGGCATCACGGGCCGCGCTGCGAAGCGCTGGAGTTGCTGGCCCGACATGTCGATGCCGTGGCCGGACGACACGTCACGATCAACGCCACGGGCGCGGTCGCGGCGCTGCTGGGCGACATCGGCATACCCGCGCGCCTGATGCGCGGTTTCGCCGTGCTCAGCCGCGCCGCCGGGCTCGTGGCCCACATCGCGGAGGAACAGCGCGACCCGTCCATGCGTTTCGTCTGGGACCTGGTCGACCGTTCCATGGCCGGGCCGCAGACGGCGCCCATTTCTAAGCACGCCGCCTGAAGGCCACGCCAAGCCTTCCTGCGACACCTCACCCTTTGGCGATTCCCGAGAGGAGACCACCGTGAATGCAACTGCCAACGCGATCCAGCGCCACCACCACATCACCCTGTGCGTCGGCACGGCGCAGCAGGACTACGACTTCCACACCCAGGTGCTGTCGCTCAAGAGCGTCAAGAAGACGCTCATCTACGACGGCAAGACGCCGTTCTTCCACCTCTACTACGGCAACGACCTCGGCGAAGAGAGCACGCTGCTGACCTGCTTCCCGGTCGCGCACTTCGGCAAGAAGGGCGCGCGCGGCAACGGCCAGATCGGCACCGTGAGCCTGTCGGTGCCGGTGTCCAGCCTGTCGTTCTGGGCCCAGCGCCTGGCCGACCACGGCATCGAGTTCAAGCGCACCGAGCGCTTCGGCGAGAAGGTCCTGACCTTCGCCCATCCCTGCGGCGTGCCGTACGAGCTGATCGGCATCGCCGACGATGCGCGCAAGCCCTGGTCCAACGGCGAGGTGCCGTCGGACTTCGCGATCCGCGGCCTGCACACGATCGTCGTCAACACGCCGGCGCTGGAGCCGACGCAGGAGTTCATGCTCGGCGGCTGGTCGTCGCGCGAGGTGGCTCGTGACGGCAAGTACACGCGCTTCGCGTTCGGCGACGGCGCGTCCGGCAAGCTGGTGGACTACGCGCTGGAGAACGACCTGCCGCACGCCACCTGGACCTATGGCGAAGGCATCGTGCACCACTGCGCCTTCCAGGTGGCCGACCACGCCGTCCAGGACATGGTGAAGAACCAGCTCGAAGGGATGGGCTACACCGACACCTCCGAGCGCAAGGACCGCGGCTACTTCGAATCGATCTACGTGCGCACGCCCAGCGGCGCGATGTTCGAGGCGACGGTGTCCAAGCCCGAAGGCTTCATGATCGACGAGACCTACGACAGGCTGGGCGCCGAGATCCAGATCGCGCCGCAGTTCGAGAGCCAGCGGGCGACGATCCTGCAGTCGCTCGAGCCGCTGAAGTACTGAGCCCTGCGACGGCCGCCGCGGGAAACCGACATGGAAGCGAGCAATCCGCACCTGGGCACGGCCACGGCCGTGTTCGGCCCCGCCGCGAAGAGGGCAAAGCTGGCGGTGATCCTCGTTCATGGGCGCGGCCAGTCACCGGCCTGGATGCGCCAGCAGGTCGTCGATCGCCTCGATGACCTGCCCGTGACCTGGCACGCGCCTGCGGCGGAAGGTGCAAGCTGGTATCCGGAGCGCTTCATCGTGCCGGTCGAGCGCAACGAGCCGCGCCTGAGTCAGGCGCTGGCGGCCCTGGCGCATCTTTCAGACGGCCTGCGCAGGCACGGCTTTCCGACCTCGCGCCAGGTGCTGATGGGCTTTTCGCAAGGGGCCTGTCTCTGCAGCGAATTCGTCTGGCGCAGCCCGCATCGCTACCGCGGGCTGGTGGCCTTCACCGGCGGGCTGATCGGCGCGCCCGGCGCGGAGCGCCCGCTGGCATCGCTGCCAAACCTGCCGGTGCTGCTGTCCACCTGGGATGCCGATCCGCACGTTCCGCTGGAGTCCGTGCAGGAGACGGCCGAATGGTTCCGCAAGGCGGGCGCCCAGGTGCGGCTGCACGCCGGTGCCGGTACCGAACACGGCATCCGCGACGACGAGATCGCGCAGGCCCGCGCGCTGCTCGAGTCGGTGGACGCGTCGATGCCGGGTCACGAAGGGGATAGATGATGGGTGCGACAGCATTCGTTCACGAGTCGCGGCCCGCGCGGGTCGTCTTCGGTCGCGGCCGGCGCGCCCAACTGCCGGCCGAGATGGATGCGCTGGGCGTGCGCCGCGCGCTGGTGCTCACGACACCCGAGCAGGCGGCGCTGGGGCAGGAGGTCGCCGGCCTCCTCGGCGCAGACCGTTGTGCCGGCGTGCATGCCGGCGCCGTGATGCACGTGCCGATCGCGGCGGCCCGCGCGGCGATCCAGGCCGCGCGCGATGCCGGTGCCGACGCCTGCATCGCGGCCGGCGGCGGCTCGACGATCGGTCTTGCAAAGGCGATTGCCCTGGAGTCGGCGTTGCCCATCATCGCGCTGCCGACCACCTACGCCGGCTCCGAGATGACGCCGCTGTACGGCATCACCGACGGCGGCGAGAAGCGCACCGGCCGCGATTGGCGCGTGCTGCCGCGCACGGTGGTCTACGACGCCGAGCTCACGCTTGGCCTCCCGGTGGGCCTGAGCGTCACCAGCGGCATGAATGCCATCGCCCATGCCGCCGAAGGCCTCTACGCGGTCGATGCCAGTCCCATCCACCAGTTGATGGCCGCGGAAGGGATTCGAGCGCTGGCGGCCGCGCTGCCTCGGCTGGCTGCCGACGGACGCGACCTGTCGGCGCGCGACGATGCACTGTATGGCGCCTGGCTGTGCGGCAGCGTGCTGGGCCAGGTGCAGATGGGGCTGCACCACAAGCTCTGCCATGTTCTGGGCGGCAGCTTCAACCTGCCCCATGCGGAGCTGCACACGGTGATCCTGCCGCACGCACTGGCCTACAACGCCGCCGCGGCGCCGCTGGCCATGAACCGCCTTGCCGCCGCGCTGGGTGCGCAGGAGGCGGTTGCCGGGCTGGTGGCCTTGCAGCGCGCCTTGCCGGTGCCCACCTCGCTGCGCCAGATCGGCATGCCGGCCGATGGCCTCGAGCGCGCGGTCGAGCTGATCACCGCGGCGCCCTATCCGAACCCGCGACCGTTCGAGCGCCCGGCACTGCGCGACCTGCTGCAGCGCGCGTTCGACGGCGCCGCACCCGAGTGAGGCCCAGATGCTGATCGAATACCGCGCCTACACCTTGCGGCTCGGCGCCGAAGCGCTGTTCTGGGAGGCGCAGAAGGAACGCGGCCCCGATGGCCTGCGTCCCATCCTGGATCGGCTGATCGGATCGTTCGCGACGCGCAGCGGCCCGAACGACGAGATCGCGAGCCTGTACCGCTACGACGACTTCGGCGACTGGCAATCGCGCCTGATGGGCTTGTATGGGCAGGCCGGCCTGCAGCCGTACTTCCGCGTCGTGCGGCCCTTGATCGCGCGCCAGCAGAGCAGCTTCCTCGTCCCGGCGCCGGTGGCGGCGTTGACGCCGCACTGGGGCAACGGCCACGACTGGCTTCCGGCCCAGGGCCCGTTGCTGCGCGCGCGGGCCGCCGGCGGCATCGTCGAAGAGACACGCCTGAACTTCTCGGCCGGCGGCGTCCCCGCCTGCTGGGAGGCTTTCCGCCAGCATGCGCTGGGCGAGGATCCGGCGGTGACCGATGGTCTGCTCGGCGCCTTCAACACGATTGCCGGTTCGCTGAACCAGGTGCTGCTGCTGCGCCAGTTCGACGGCATCGCGGCCCTCGAAGCGCACCGCGGAGCCTTGCGCCGGCATGCGGCCTGGACCAGCTTCCTGCGCACGCTGGCGCCCTTGACGGTGTCCAGCGACGTGCGCCTGCTGCAACCGGCGCCGGTGCCCGACATGTCGCCGATGTTCAGCGGCGGCTAGGCCAGGCCCACCCGTACCCCTGTCCCCATGCGGCGCCGCGGACTTTCCGGGCGCAGCAGGGCGGCGTTCGCCCCATCGAATCAATGCGAGGAGACCAGACATGGACAAACATCCCCCGAGGCGCAAGGCACTGCAACGGATCGCCGCTGCCGGACTCGCTGCAAGCCTGCCCGGCATCGGCCGTGCGCAGGCCCGGCGCACGATCAAGATCGGTTTCGTCTCGCCGCACACCGGCGTGCTGGCCGCCTTCGGCGAGACCGACCGCTGGGCGCTGGAGGCGCTGAAGCCCGCGCTGGCGCAGGGCATCACGGTCGGCGGCACGCGCTATGGCGTCGAGGTCCTGCACCGCGACAGCCAGTCCAACCCGAACCGCGCGGCCGAAGTGGCCAACGACCTGATCCTGAAGGACAAGGTCGACCTGATGGTGGTGACCAGCGCGCCGGAAACCGTCAACCCGGTGTCGGACGCCTGCGAGCTCAACGAGGTGCCGTGCATCAGCACCATCTGCCCCTGGCAACCCTGGTTCTTCGGGCGCAAGGGGGATCCGGCGAAAGGCTTCAACTGGACCTACCACTTCTTCTGGGGCCTGGAGGAAGTGATCGCCGTCTACACGAACCTCTGGAAGTCGGTGGCGACCAACAGGAAGGTGGGCGGTCTGTTCCCCAACGACAGCGACGGCAACGCCTGGGGCGACGCGAAGCTGGGTCTGCCGCCCGCGGTGGGCGCGCAAGGCTACACGCTGACCGATCCCGGTCGCTTCCAGACCATGACGCAGACCTTCGCCACCCAGTTGTCGGCGTTCAAGCGGGAAGGCGTGGACATCGTCACCGGCGTCGTCATCCCGCCGGATGCCAAGACCTTCCTCACGCAGGCGCGCCAGCAGGGCTTCAAGCCGAAAGTGATCTCCATCGCCAAGGCGATGCTGCTGCCCGCGCAGGTGGAGGCCATGGGCGATCTTGCCGACGGCGTGAGCACCGAGGTCTGGTGGACGCCTTCGCACCCGTTCAAGTCGTCGCTCACGCAGCAGTCCGCCAAGGCCCTGGCCGACCAGTACGAGGCGACGACGAAGCGCCAGTGGACGCAGCCGATCGGCTTCTCGCACGCCCTGTTCGAAGTGGCGCTGGACGTGCTCGAGCGCAGCAAGGATCCGCTGAGCAAGCCCGCCGTGCGCGACGCCATCGCCGCCACCCACCTCGACACCGTCGTCGGCACCGTGAAGTTCGGCGGCCCCGGCGCTATGCGCAATGTCTCGAAGACGCCGCTGGTGGGCGGGCAGTGGGTCAAGGGCACGAAGACCAGGTACGAACTGGTGATCGTCAACAACCAGTCCGCGCCTGCCATTCCGGTCGGCGGAACGCTGCGACTGCTCTGAAGCGCGCCACTCCTCCCAAGTTCCCCCGCATCACCTCAGGTACCAACATGAATACCAGCCTCTCCCTCGTCGTCGCGGCGACGGTCCTCGCCGCGGCCTCCGGTGCACACGCCACCGAAGGCGGCGGCACCATCTATCCGGTGGGCGTCACCGGCTTCAGCTGCTGCGCGCTGCCGCCGCCGGGCACCTACATGATGGTGGACGCCCAGTACTACCGCGCCGACGAGGTCAAGGACGACAGCGGCAACACGCTGCCCATCCCCGGCTTCAAGGTCCGCGCGACGGCGCTGGCGCCCCGCTTCATCTGGGTGACGCCCCAGCAAGTGCTCGGCGGTTCGCTGGCCTTGCACACCATCGTTCCGGTGGTCGACCTCGACGTCACGGTGCCCGGCGCGTCGCAGAGCAAGACGGGCGTCGGCGACATCGTGTTCGGCCCGGCGCTCGGCTGGCACCACAGCCCGGAGCTGCACACCGTCGCGGCGATCGATCTGTTCGCGCCGACGGGTTCGTACAACAAGGCCGACGTGGCCAACATCGGCCGCAACCACTGGGCCATGCACCTGGTCGGCGGCATCTCCTACATCCAGCCGGCCGGCTTCAATGCCGACGCGAAGGTGATGTACGGGATCAATGCGCGCAACAAGGACACCGACTACCGCGACGGCAACGAGTTCATCGTGGACTACGCCCTGGGCTGGGGGCTGGGCAACGGATGGACGCTCGGGGCCGGTGGCTACGCGTACCAGCAGGTGAGCGCCGACGAGCACGCCGGCGCGAGCGTGGCCAACAACAAGGGGCGCGCCTACGCGATCGGGCCGTCGGTCCGCTACGACAGCGGCAAGGGCTGGTTCCTCACCTTGAAGGCGTACGGCGAATCCGGCGTGCGCAATCGTGCGGCGGGCGACTCGCTCTGGCTGCGCGCCGTGTTTCCGCTCTGAGCTCACAGGAGACGCCGATGAAAGCCAAGCTGATCTCCGGCTCTGTCGCAGCCGCAGGCATGGTCGCTACCCTTGGCGCCTGCGGCGGTGGCGCCAGTGCCGGCGAGTCTTCCGCACTCGCCTCCGCCCAGGGGGCCGGGCGCGGGCATCGCGAAGCCTTCGTCTACGACTCGTTCGAGCGCCCAGGCGGCTATACGCAGGCCGACTATGACCGGAAGTGGACGATGACCTTCGGCCCTGGCGAGATGGCGGTCGAAGACACCCGCCGGTTCGCCGACGGCGAGTTCTCCGTGAGTGCGGTGCCGTTCCGCACGTCGGCCGACCTGAGCGTGTTCGACCACATCAAGTACTTCGCTGCGAGCACGCGCAGCTTCGACGTGCCGCGCAGGGGTTCGATCACGTTCAAGGCCGACATCGACGTGCGCACGCCAGGCACCGAGCCCGGCCGCGTGATCCACGGGACCTACGGACCGCCGGGGTCGTATCCGAACGGGGCGCCCTATGCCGCCAGCACCTACGAGGGTCAGCAGGCCGCGGCCACGCTGCACATGATCGACTTCACCACCGGGCAGCTGTTCGACTGGTTCGTCTCGGGCCGGCGTGCCTTCACGCTGATCGAGCGGCTGCCGTCGTCGCTCACCGGTTCGCCGATCCCGGCCGGCCGCGACCAGATGTACACGCAGATCATCGACGAGATTCCGATCACGCCCGGACCGCACCAGGTGGCCATCACGCTGACCCGTGGCGACGGCAAGCTCAGCGTCCAATACCGGCTCGACGGCAGGAAGGTGTCGCAGGTTTCGGACGTCGGCGTGCCGCTGGACGTCCAAGGCGTGCGCTTCACGGGAACCTACCCGTCGCTCGGCCGCGGAGAGAAGCTCGTCGACCGGCTCGACAGCGTCGCCATCGGTCACGGCCTGTTCAGCCTGCTGGATGCGTTTCCGTTCCAGCACCCGGAGGCGCCGGAACTGAGCGTGTCGATCCCGACGTCGCAGCGCATCTTCGGCCAGGGCGCCGCGGCGAAGTTCGGCAAGTTCACCGTCGAGATCGACAGCCTGCCGGCAGGCGACTGAGCTTCAGCGGGCCTTTGCCAGGACGAGCTGGGTCGTGGCCCGGAAGTGTGCTGCCAGCAGCGAACCGGCGCGCTGCTCGTCGCGCGCCAGCGCTGCGTCGACGATCTGCTGGTGTTCGGCCGGCACGTCGCGGGCCGGAGCGCTGCCGTGCCCGCCCTTGCCGCTCTTGCCGCCCTTCGGCGGGCGCTGTTCGCCGCGCACCGACAGGTGCCGGTAGCGGGCGGTCTGGTCGCGCAGCAGCTCGGCCATCGTGATCAGCCACTTGGAGCCGCAGCCGCCGATCAGCGCCGCGTGGAAGGCGAGATGGGCACGGTCCCACTCCTCGCTGACGCCGGGGCTGCCCTCGGCCAGCATCGGCAGCCGGCTCAGCCGATGGTGCGCGCCCGCCAGCCGCTCCTCCCAGTCCAGGCCACCGAGCCGGATCGAACGGCGCAGCGCCTCGCACTCGACGTGGATGCGCGCCTCGGTGATGTCCGCCAGTTCCTCCGCGGAGACGTCCGCCACGCGGAAGCCGCGCTGGTCCTCGGCGACGACGAAGCCGCTGGTGGCCAGCCGCGACAAGGCCTCGCGCATCGGGATCGCGCTCACGTCGTAGCGGTCGCACAGCTCCTTGATGGGCAGCTTGGAGCCCGGCGCAAGGGTGCCGCGAATGATGTCCGAGCGCAGGCTGGCCGCCAGCGACGAGGCCATGGTGCGCGAGGGCGAGGTTTCCGTCGTCATGGTGTCCAGGTGCCGAGTGTAGTCAATCTAGGCGAATCGCTAGCGGATCGGAAGATGTATAGGCGTAAATCCTAATATATATTTTTCTGCGATGACGCATATTTCAACCCATGGACACGCGGCACAGCGCCCGCGGGTCCGCTACCCCAGAGGGCCCCATCCATGAAACTCGCTTCCTTCCTCCTCGATGGTCAGCGCCGCGTCGGCGCCCTGACCGACCGCGGCCTGGCCGTCTTCGACCTGGCCGCCGGCACGGACCTCGGTGTCCTGCTGCGCAGCGGCAGCGACCTCGACGCGCTGCAGGCTCTGGCCACGAAGAGCCGGCAGGTGGTCGACCCGGCGAAGGTGACCTTCCAGTCGCCCATCGCCGAGCCGCCCAAGGTGCTGTGCGTCGGCCTCAACTACGCCGACCACACCAAGGAGAGCCCGTACGAGCAGCCGGACTACCCGACGCTGTTCCTGCGCGTGGCCACCAGCCTGGGCGCGCACGACGCGGTCGTCGAGCGCCCGCTGGCCAGCGACTCGCTGGACTTCGAAGGCGAGATGGTGGTGGTGCTCGGCAAGGGCGGCCGCCACATTCCCAAGGAGCAGGCGCTGGACTGCGTGTTCGGCTACGCCGTCGGCAACGAGATCTCGGTGCGCGAGTACCAGTTCAAGTCGCCGCAGTGGACGGTGGGCAAGAACTTCGACGGCACCGGCACCTGGGGTCCGTACGTCGTCACCGCCGACGAGCTGCCGCCCGGCGGCAGCGGCCTGAAGATCGAGACGCGCCTGAACGGCAAGACCATGCAGTCGTCCAACACCGCCGACATGCTGTTCGACGTCGCCACCGTGATCGCCACCGTCAGCGAGGCGATCACGCTGCAGGCCGGCGACATCATCTTCTCGGGCACGCCGGCCGGCGTGGGCTTCGGCCGCAACCCGAAGCTCTACATGAAGCACGGCGACAGGGTCGAGGTGGAGATCGAGCGCATCGGCCTGTTGCGCAACGCCGTCCGCGACGAGCAGCGCGGCTGAGCCCTTCCCCCATCCGAGGAGACGCACCATGCGCAAGATCGAAGTCCCCGTGTTCATCGTCGGCGCCGGCCCCACGGGCCTGTCGGCGGCCTGCCTGCTGGCCACCCAGGGCATCGAGACCCTGGCCATCACCCGCTACCCCGGCACCGCCAACTCGCCGCGCGCGCACATCACCAACCAGCGCGCGATGGAAGTCTTCCGCGACCTCGGCATCGAGGAGCGCATCAGGCAGGCCGCCACCCCCAGCGAGCTGATGAGCAACAACGTCTGGGCCACCAGCTTCGCCGGCACCGAGATCGCCCGCCTGCAGACCTGGGGCACCGGCCCCGAGCGCAAGGTCGACTACGAGCTGGCCAGCCCTTCGGGCATGTGCAACATCCCGCAGCACCTGATGGAGCCCATCCTGCTCGACGTGGCGCGCGAGCGCGGCGCGAAGTTCCTCTTCAACACCGAGCTGGTCTCGATGAAGCAGGACGCCGAAGCGGTGCACTCGATCGTCAAGGACCGCCTGACCGGCGAGGAGATCGAGGTCGTCTCGCAGTACGCGATCGGCGGCGACGGCGACAACAGCGTGGTGGTCAAGGAGATCGGCTTCCCGACCGAAGGCAAGATGGGCCTGGGCGCGGCGGTCAACGTCTGGCTGGAGGCCGATCTGACGAAGTACACCGCGCACCGCCCGGGCGTGCTGTACTGGATGACCCAGCCGGGCAACAACTACTGGGTGGGCTCGGGCACCTGGATCAGCGTGCGGCCGTGGAACGAGTGGGTGCTGCTGTTCATGTACGACCCCTCGCAAGGCGAGCCCGATCTGAGCGAGGCCGCGGTGACCGAGCGCGCCCGCGCGACGATCGGCGACCCGGAGATTCCGATCACGATCAAGGCCATCTCCAAGTGGACCATCAACCAGGTGGTGGCGCAGAACATGAACCAGGGCCGGGTGCTGATCGCCGGCAACGCCGCGCACCGCCATCCGCCGGCCAACGGCCTGGGCACCAACACCTGCGTGCAGGACTCGTTCAACCTGGCCTGGAAGCTCGCGATGGTGCTCAAGGGACAGGCCGGCAAGGACCTGCTGGACACCTATACGCAAGAGCGCCAGCCGGTGGGCGAGGGCGTGGTCAGGCGGGCGATGAAGTCGGTGGGCGACATGATGCCGATCTCCAACGCGCTCGGGTTCGCGCCCGGCCAGGACGAGAAGGCCGGCTGGGCCAACGTCGACGAACTCTTCAGCGACAGCGCCCGCGGCCGTGAGCGTCGCGACGCGCTGCGCGAAGCGGTGGACCTGCAGAACTACCAGTTCAACTGCCACGGCGTCGAGCTCGGCCAGGTGTACGCGTCGCGCGCCGTGGTGTCCGACGGCAGCTCGCGGCCGGCGCCGGCGCGCGACCCCGAGCTCTACTACCACCCGAGTACCTTCCCCGGCGCCTGCGTGCCGCACGCCTGGCTGCAGCGCAAGCAGGAGAAGCTCTCGACGCTGGACCTGGTGGGTCGCGGGCGCTTCACGCTGCTGACCGGCGTCGGCGGCAACGCGTGGCGCGCGGCCGCGAAGAAGGTGGCCGACAAGCTGGGAATCGCGCTCGACGTGGTGACGATCGGCGGCCCGAACTGCGACGCCCACGACGTCTACGGCCGCTGGCATGCGCTGTCGGGCGTCAGCGAGACCGGCTGCGTGCTGGTGCGCCCGGATCGCTACGTCGGCTGGCGCGAGAAGGAGCTGGGCGGCCAGGGCGAACCGGCGGCGCAACTGGAGCGGGTGATGCGGCAGATCCTGGCCCGTTGAGGCCGATGCACTTCAAGTGATGACGAGGAAACGACCATGTCTTTCAACCAACCCGGTGACGCGCGCTACGGCGTGCACTCGATCGACCACTTCGCGCTCGAAGTGCCTTCGCTGGCCAAGGCGCAGCACTTCTTCGAGGCCTTCGGCCTGGCCGTGAGCGGCGGGGACAAGGGCCTCGCGCTGCGCACCGATGGAAGCGATCACGTTTGGGGCCGCCTGTTCGAAGGTCCGGCCAAGCGCCTGGCCTACCTGTCGCTCGCCTGCTGGCCCGACGAATACGAGGCCCTTTCCGCCCAGGTGCTGGCACGTGGCGCCAAGCCCGCGAAGGGTGGGGCGTATGCCGATGCCGAAGGCCTGTGGTTCACCGACCCGGAAGGCAACCTCCTGCAGCTCAAGCCTGGCGCGAAGCTCACGCCCAGCGGGTTGGCCGGCCGCCACGACCCGCTGCCGCGTGCCGGCCGGCGCACGGTGCTGGGCCGCGGCGACACCGGTGCGACGCGTCCGCGCCGTCTCTCGCACGTGATGCTGTTCACCACCGACATCGACCGCTCGATCGACTTCTACCGCGATGCACTCGGGCTGCGCCTGTCCGACCGCTCGCGCGACGCAGTGGCCTTCATGCATGCACGCCACGGCTGCGACCACCACCTCGTGGCCTTCGCGTCGAGCAGCGCGAAGGGCTGGCACCACAGCTCGTGGGACGTAGCCGGCATCGACGCCGTCGGCAAGGGCGGCGAGCAGATGCGCAAGGCGGGCTACGCCGAAGGCTGGGGCACCGGGCGGCACGTGCTCGGCTCCAACTACTTCCACTACGTGCGCGACCCCTGGGGCTCGTTCGCCGAATTCTCGGCCGACATCGACTTCATCCCGACCGGCATGCCCTGGCCCACGGGCGACTACCCGCCGGAGGACTCGCTGTACCTGTGGGGCCCCGAGCTGCCCTCGTACTTCATCCAGAACAGCGAGGCCTGAGCACGCCTCATCGACGACCGCTCGCGGCCCATCGCGTTCGATGGGCCGTGAGGGCGGAGCCTTGCCCGAACAGAACCGACCGACCTACCGGAGCCCGCCATGCGTACACCTCTTCCGCGCCGCCAGGTGCTCGGCCAGCTCGCCGCCGGCTCGGCGATCGCGCTGGCGCCGCGCGCCTTCGCGCAGATGACCGGCTCCAGTGGCCGCACGCTGCGCATCGGCATGGTCTCGCCGCAGACCGGCGCGCTGGCCGCCTTCGGCGAGGCCGACCGCTGGACCCTCGAGTCGCTGAAGAAGACGCTCGCCGAAGGCGTTGTCGTCAACGGCAGCCGCCACCCGATCGAGGTGCTGCTGAAGGACAGCCAGTCCAACCCGAACCGTGCCGCCGAGGTGGCGAACGACCTGATCCTGAAGGACAAGATCGACCTGATGGTGGTCACCTCCACGCCGGAGACCACCAACCCGGTGGCCGACGCCTGCGAACTCAACGAAGTGCCCTGCCTGTCCACGATGGCGCCGTGGCAGCCGTGGTTCTTCGGCCGCAAGGGCGATCCGGCCAAGGGCTTCAACTGGACCTACCACTTCTTCTGGGGTCTGGAGGACGTGATCGCGGTCTTCACGAACCTGTGGAAGTCGGTCGCGACGAACAGACGAGTCGGCGGCCTGTTCCCGAACGACAGCGACGGCAATGCCTGGGGCGATCCCAAGCTCGGCCTGCCGCCGGCGCTCGCAGCCCAAGGTTTCACGCTCGCCGATCCGGGGCGTTACCAGAACATGACGCAGACGTTCGCCTCGCACATCTCCGCGTTCAAGCGCGAGGGCGTGGACATCGTCACCGGCGTGGTCATCCCGCCGGACATGAAGACCTTCCTGACCCAGGCGCGCCAGCAGGGCTTCAAGCCCAAGGTCGTCTCGGTGGCCAAGGCGCTGCTCTATCCGGCCACCGTGGAGGCCGTGGGCGACCTCGCGGAAGGCGTGACGACCGAAGTGTGGTGGTCGCCGTCGCACCCCTACGCCTCGTCGCTGACCAAGCAAAGCGCCAAGGCATTGGCCGATGCCTACGAGGCCGGCACGAAGAAGCAGTGGACGCAGCCGATCGGGTTCTCCCACACGCTGTTCGAGTTGGCGGTCGATGCCTTCAAACGCACGAAGGACGTGGGCAGCAAGGCCGCGATCCGCGATGCGGTGGCCACGACCAACCTGCAGACGGTGGTGGGCCCGGTGAAGTTCGGGGGCGCGGGGTCGATGCGCAACGTGTCGAAGACGCCGTTGGTCGGCGGCCAGTGGGTCAAAGGCACCAGGACCAGGTACGAGCTGGTGATCGTGAACAACCAGAGCGCGCCCGCTATCCCCACCGCCGGCGCGTTGCGCCTGCTCTGACAAATCGCCGATCGACCCGCGAGGTCGGGGTTTGCCAGAATGTTCGAACATTCGAACTTATAGACAATCGACTCATCATGCCCAGCGCCGCGCCCGTGCTCAGCCTCGAATCCGTGAGCAAGTCCTTCGGCGCGCTCAAGGTCACCGACGGCGTCACGCTGTCGGTGGACGAGGGCGCGACGCTGGGCATCCTGGGGCCGAACGGCGCCGGCAAGACCACCTTGTTCAACCTCATCAGCGGCGACCTCCGGGCCGACGGCGGACGCGTGCTGTTCGACGGCAGTGACATCACCGCCTTGAAGCCGCACCAGCGCTGCCGTGCCGGCATCGGCCGCAGCTACCAGGTGCCGCAGCCGTTCGGTCATCTCACGGTGTTCGAGAACCTGGTGGCCGCGGCCTGCTTCGGCGCCCAGCAAGACGAACGCCAGGCCTGGGCCACCGCGAGAGATGTGCTGGAGCAGACCGGCCTGATGCCACAGGCCAACCGGCCGGCAGGATCGCTCACGCTGCTCGACCGCAAGCGGCTGGAACTGGCGCGCGCGCTGGCCACCCGGCCGCGCGTGCTGCTGCTCGACGAGATCGCCGGCGGGCTCACCGAGCACGAGGCGAACGAGCTGGTGGGCGAACTCAGGCGCATCAAGGCGCAGGGCGTGACCATGATCTGGATCGAGCACGTGGTTCACGCCCTGCTGGCCATTGCCGACCGCCTGTTCGTCATCAACTTCGGCCGCAAGCTGGCCGAGGGCGAGCCGCGCGCCGTGATGGACGACCCGGAGGTGCGGCGCGTCTACATGGGGCTGGAGGCATGAGCACCGCGCTTCTCGGTACCAGGGGACTCACCGCCGCCTACGGCGACGCGCAGGCGCTGTTCGGCATCGACTTCGAGCTGCATGCCGGGGAGACGGTGGCGGTCATCGGTGCCAACGGTGCCGGCAAGAGCACCTTCCTGAAGGCGCTGACCGGTCTGGTCAAGGTTGCGGCCGAGATGGTCCGCTTCGATGGCATCGCCATCGGCGGCTCGGCGCCGGGCGCCATCGTGCGCCAGGGCCTGGCGATGGTGCCGGAAGGCCGCAGGCTCTTCCCCAGCCTCACGGTGGAGGAGAACCTGCTGATGGGCGCCCGGGCCCGCCGGCCGGGCCCGTGGACGCTGGAGCGGCTGTACGGCCTGTTCCCGATCCTGAAGGACAAGCGCGCCAACCCGGGTACGGCCTTGTCCGGCGGCCAGCAGCAGATGGTGGCGATCGGCCGCGCGCTGATGAGCAACCCGCGGGTGCTGCTGTGCGACGAGCTGTCGCTGGGCCTGGCGCCCATCGTCGTCGCGGAGATCTACCGCTCGCTGCCCGTGCTCACGGCCGAAGGCATGAGCGTGGTGATCGTGGAGCAGGACGTGAGCACCGCGTGCAAGGTGTCGCAGCGCGTCTACTGCTTCCAGGAAGGGCGCGTCAGCCTGACCGGCGCGAGCGATGAACTGACGCGCGAGCAGATCAGCCTCGCGTACTTCGGAGTTTGATGATGACCGCCTGGCTCGACGTCTTGATCCAGGGCATGCTGCTCGGCGGCCTCTACGCGCTCTTCGCGCTCGGCCTGTCGCTGATGTTCGGCGTGATGCGGCTGACCAACGTGGCCCATGGCGACATCGTCGTGCTGGCGGCGTTCGCGGCGATCGCCGGGGTGAGTGCCCTGGGCGGCACGTCCGGCTCGCCCTGGCCCCTGGTCGGCGTGAGCCTGCTGCTGTTGCCGCTGGCCTTCGGCTCCGGCTACGTCCTGCAGCGCCACGTGCTCAACGGCACGCTGGGGCGGGATCCGCTGCCTTCGATGGTGGTGACCTTCGGGCTGTCCATCGTCGTTCAGAACGCGCTGCTGCAGGCGTTCTCGGCCGACCCGCGCGCGCTGGACGTGGGTGAACTCGCGATCTCGAGCCTGCCGCTGCCCGGCGGCCTGGCGGTCGGCACGCTGCCGCTGGCGACGTTCGTGATCTCGCTGGCAGCCACGCTGGGCTTGCAGATGCTGTTCGGGCGAACCGCGCTCGGCCGCTCGTTCCGCGCCGTCTCCGACGACCGCGAGGTGGCGGAGCTGATGGGGCTGGACGCCCGCCGGGTCTATGCGCTGGCGACGGCGCTGGCCTTCACGCTGGTGGCCGTGGCCGGGGTGTTGCAGGCGATGCGCACGACCGTCTCGCCCGGGGACGGGCCGCTGCTGCTGTTGTTCGCCTTCGAGTCCGTGATCATCGGCGGCATGGGCTCGTTCTGGGGCACGCTGGTCGGCGCGCTGCTGCTCGGCGTCACGCAGCAGATCGGTTTCCAGTTCGATCCGGGATGGGGCATCTGGTTCGGTCACCTCGTGTTCCTGGCGGTGCTCGTCGTGCGTCCGCGGGGACTGTTTCCGAAGACCAGGGGCTGAAATGAACCAGCAAGCTCTCCTCGCCCGCGGCTTGACGCGGGGACGCACGCTCCCTTCCGAACGGCTCGGCGCCACTGCGGGGTCCGACGTTCGAGTGGATCGCGTGACGCGCCTGAGCCGCACCGCGGCTGTCGCGGGCGTCGTTCTCGTCCTCGTGGCGGCCACGCTGCCGGCCTGGGGCGAGTCCAGCACGATGCGCGACTTCGTCGAACTGGCCTGCACCTTCGTCTTCGCGATGATGTGGAACCTGCTGGCCGGCTACGGCGGCATGGTCTCGATCGGCCAGCAGGCCTTCTTCGGCTTGGGCGGCTACGGCATGCTCGTGCTCGCCGATGGGGCCGGCGTCAACCCGTTCGTCGCGATCGTGCTCGCAGCGCTGGCGTCCGCGGCCATCGCCTGGCCGCTGTCGTGGCTGGCATTCCGGCTGCAAGGCGGCTACTTCGCCATCGGCACCTGGGTCATCGCCGAAGTGCTGCGTCTGTCGGTGGCCAACGTGTCGGCGGTAGGGGGCGGTTCCGGCACCAGCCTCACCGCGCTGGCGGGCCTGTCCAAGGCCGCGCGCGAAAGCATCACCTACTGGATGGCGCTGGGCTGCGTCGTGGCCACCGTCGCGGGCGTCTACCTCTTCCTGCGCAGCAAGCAAGGCCTGGCGCTGATGGCGATCCGCGACAACGAGACCGCCGCCGAAAGCCAGGGCATCGCCGTGGGCCGCATGAAGCTGGTGGTTTATCTGGTGGCCGCCGGCGGCGCCGCACTGGCGGGCGGCCTGTACTTCGTCAGCACGCTGCGCATCAGCCCCGATGCCGCCTTCAGCGTCAACTGGACCGCCTTCGCGATCTTCATGGTGGTGATCGGCGGCATCGGTCGCATCGAAGGGCCGATCGTCGGCACGCTGGTGTTCTTCTTCCTCAACAAGGCGTTCAGCGCTTACGGCACCTGGTACCTGATGGGGCTCGGGCTGCTCGCCATCGTCGTGACCCTGTTCTTCAAACAAGGCCTGTGGGGCTGGATTCAGCAGCGCCATGGCTGGGTGCTGTTTCCCACGCAGCGCCGGTTGCGCCACTGACCCCCGCTCCACAACATCGCCGTACGCTGGGCGCCGCCGATGATGTCGTGCGCCATCGTCCCAGCCATGAGACGGTGAGTTGGCACTGCGCCCGCTTTAACGGGCGACGGTTCGCCCTCATCATGACCCTTGTGCGGGCGCATCCTGCGCTCGCCGAAGTCCCAAGGAGCCCACGATGAAGAAGATTCTCTCGACGCGCAGCGCCCCGGGCCGCCACTGGGTCGGCAACGGCTTTCCGGTGCATGGCATGTTCGGCTACGGCAACGAGGACGGCGGCGCCGCCGAGCGCAGCCCCTTCCTGCTGCTGGACTACGCCGCGCCGACGCGCTTCGAACCCACCAGCGATCGTCGCGGCGTGGGCCAGCACCCGCACCGCGGCTTCGAGACCGTGACCATCGTCTATGACGGCGAGGTCGAGCACCGCGACTCGACCGGGCAAGGCGGTGTGATCGGTCCCGGCGACGTGCAGTGGATGACGGCCGGCGCCGGCATCCTGCACGAAGAGTTCCACTCGACGAACTACGCCAAGACGGGCGGGCCGTTCGAGATGGTGCAACTCTGGGTCAACCTGCCGGCGAAGGACAAGATGACGCCGCCGGGCTACCAGGCCATCGTCGACAGCGACATTCCGCAGCGAACCTTGCGCGATGCCGCGGGCGAGGTCGCCGGCCAGGTGCGCGTGATCGCCGGCGAATACGACGATGGGTCCGGTCCGGTCCGGGGCCCGGCCCGCACCTTCACGCCGATCAATGTGTGGGATGTGCGCGTGCAGGCCGGCCGCAGCGTGTCGCTGGCGCAGCCCGAGGGCTGGACGAGCCTGCTGGTGGTGCTCGACGGCACGGTGCAGGTGGGCGGCGAGACCGTGCTGCGCGCCGCGCAGATGGCCACGCTGTCGGCCGAAGGGCGCGAGATCGCGATCGAGGCCAGCGGCGACGCCAAGCTGCTGTTGCTGTCGGGCGAGCCGATAGCCGAGCCGGTGGTCGGCTACGGCCCGTTCGTGATGAACAGCGAGGCCGAGATCCGCCAGGCGATCGCCGACTTCAACGGCGGCAGGTTCGGCCGCATGCAGTAGATCGATCGCGCCACGCGGCGTCTCGCGATCGAGACGCCGCACCTCGAGGCCGGACCGCGTCAGTCGCCGTCTGCGATGAGCGTCGCGATGGCGGCGCCCAGGGCCAGATCCTCCACCGCGCCGAAGGCATGCTGGCGCAGGTCGCCGTGGCGGTCGATCAGCAGCAGCGTTGGCGTGCCCTGCATGCCGTAGGTCGCCATCGTGACCGGAATCGGATCGCGCGCATCGGCACCGGGCGCATCGACGCCGACCGGAAACGCGATGCGGTACTCGTGCAGGAAGGCCTGCAGCGAGACCGGCGTCATCGCGGCGTGGTGTTCGAATACCGTGTGCAGACCGATCACGGCCACCTCCGACGCCGCGAACGTCGCGTGGACGCGCTGGGCCTGCGGCAAGCCGTGGTGCACGCAGGCCGGGCACAACATCTGGAACGCGTGCACCACGACCACCTTGCCGCGCAAGCCGTCGAGCTGCAGCGCTCGGGTCGTGTTGAACCACTCGCGGATCGTCCACGGCGGCGCGGGCCGGCCCGGCGGGCTCAAGCCGAACACGCTGCGCGCGGTGCGATGCACGGCGTCACGGTCTGAACGTGGAGAAGACGTAGTCATGATCCTTCCGCGCGGTATGGCATTGAAAGCATGCGGCCGTGGCGTTCGCGCCGAAGGCACGCCCTTGAATGCCTTTGCGCATCGAGCACTCCTAGAATCGGCGTCATTGCAGCATGCAGCGATGCGCCTGAACAGCAGGCACGAAACGGTGCCCCCGGCACTTTCAGGTGTCGATCCATGGATCTGACGAGAGCGCAGGCGATGCCGCCGAAGCCCAACGTGGCGCGCATGGTCGAAGACATCGTCGGCTGCAAGTGGTCGCTGGCGGTGCTCGGCGCGGTGCGCGGCGGCGTCTGCCGGCCCGGTGCGATCGAGCATGCCATCGAGGGCCTGTCGAAGAAGGTGCTCAACGAGCGTCTGAGCAAGCTCGTGCGCTTCGGCATTCTCGAGAAGCAGGCCTATCCCGAATTGCCGCCGCGCGTCGAGTACAGGTTCACCCCGTTCGGCGACAAGTTCCTCGGCGTGCTGGACGGCATCGACGCGCTGCAGCGCGAGATCGAGCGCTGATCGCGGTGCCGAGCCCCGCTCAGGTGCTCTCGCGGGCCACGATCGCGTAGTCGACCGGGACCAGCGTTCGAGGCCGCCGCGGGTCGTCGATCAGCTCCAGCAGCAGCCGCGCGCAAGCCATGCCGATCGCGCGGAAGTCGACCTGGACGGTGCTCATGGACGGAATCAGGTGCGCGGCCATGTCGTGGTTGCCGTAGCCCATGATGGCCACGCGCCCCGGCACGGCCAGCCCCAAGCGCTGGCATTCCAGCACGGCGCCCGCGGCCGGAACGTCGCTGAAGAACGCCAGGGCATCGTGCTCCAGGCCTTGCCGGTTCAGTTCGCGCACGACGGATGCGCCGTCTTCCATCGTGAGCGGGCTGGGAATGGGCAGCACGATGCTCGAAACCTGGACGCCCGGGTGTTCGGCCGCGGCCTGCCGCATGCCCTCGAACTGCAGCATGAAGCGCGGTACCGCAACCGGCATGACCACCGCGATGCGACGGCGCCCGCGCTCGATCAGGTGGCGGGCGATGTCGCGGCCCATGGCTTCGTGCGAATAACCCGCGCCATACGTGACGCGGGGATCGTTGAGGTCGGCGAACTCGCACAGCGGAATGCCGGCGGACTGAAGACTGCGGCCGTTGGCAGCCTCGCCGCCCGTCGGCACCCTGAGCACGCCGCTGGGCCGCCAGCCGAGCAGCATCTGCGCGAGCCTCGCCTCGCGCGCCGGGTCGTAGCGCGTCTCGCCCACCAGCACGCTGTAGCCCAGCGGTTCGAGCACGTCGGTCAAGCCGGTGTGGATCTGGTGGTACGGGATCACCGAGAGCTGCGGCATGAGGAAGCCGATCATCCTGCTGCGCGTGGTCCTGAATCCCACCGCCGCGTTGTTGGGGATGTAGCCCAGCGCGTCGATGGCGCGCTGCACCTGGGCTCGAAGGTCCGGCGACACCGCGTTCGGCGAGTTGATCACCCGCGACACCGTCATCGCGCTCACCCCGGCGGCCACGGCCACGTCCTTGACCGTCGCGCGGGTGAAGGACGGTTGTTCCTGTTCCCCCGAGGGGCGGTCGTCGTCGGCGGATGGCATCGGCAGTTCTCCTTGCAAGGTTCCCGCGGGCGCAATCTAAGGGTTTATCCTAGATCGCCGTGTCCGAGTGCCTGATGTTAACATTACCAAATCGGTTCTCGACAAGGGCCGAAAAGGACCAAGAGAAGCACCAAGAGGTCGACCTGCGGGTCCATTTTTTGGGTGTCGTTTGTTAATGTTAACAGTTACCAATCTCTCGGCAGGCCGGCGCCGCCGAAAGGATCCGAAAGGCCAACCTATGAACACGCTGAACATCAAGGCCCAGTCCGTGCTCGTCACCGGCGGTTGCGGCGGCATCGGGCTGGGTGTGGGCCAGGCCTTTGCCGAACAGGGCAAGCAGGTGTGGCTGGTCGATCGCAACACGGCCGGCGCCCAGGCGCTGACCGAGCGCTTTCCCAACGTGAAGACGCTGGAGATCGACCTCGGCGACTTCGCCCAGGTCGAGCATCGGTTGGGCCCGCTGCTCGCGGGCGAGGACGCGCCCGAGGTGCTCGTCAACGGCGTGGGCTGGTCGCCCAAGTACAAGGCGCCCGGCGAGCGCTGGACACCCTGGAACATGCCCATCGCGCATTGGCGCGAGGTGCTGTCGGTGAACCTGGATTCAGTGTTCCTGACCACCGCGCTGGCGCTGCCGCGCATGATCGAGCGCCGCTACGGCCGCATCATCAACATCATCTCGCTGGCTGCGCGCATGGGCGGCGGCGGCGTGGCGCCGGTGCATTACGTCACCGCCAAGACGGCGCTGCTGGGCCTGACGCGCGTCACCGCGCAGGAAGTCGGACCGCACGGCGTCACCGTCAACGGCATCAACCCCGGCCGCATCGACACGCCGATGATCCACGACGTGCCCGACGAAGTGAACCAGGCCATCGCCAAGAGCCTGCCGCTGCGCCGCCTGGGCACGCCGGCCGACGTCGCCGGCTCGGCACTCTTTCTCGCCTCGGACCTCGCCGACTACCTGACCGGCGTGGTGGTCGAGGTCAACGGCGGCGGCTACATGCTCTGACCGCGCGCGCCTGATCGACAACCCCTTTCCAAGATTCCCAAGGAGAACCCCCATGAAACTTTCCGGTGCCGACGCCTTCGTGCGCATGTTCAAGGGCCATGGCGTGACCCACATGTTCGGCCTGCCCGGCGACAGCCTGGGCCTGTACGACGCCATCTTCCGCGACGGCGCCATCCGGCACGTGCTGGTGCGCCACGAGCAGGCCGCCGCCCACATGGCCGACGCCTACGCCCGCGTCACCGGCCGTGTCGCGGTGTGCGACGCCTCGTCGGGGCCGGGCGTGACCAATCTGGTCACCGCGCTGGCCACGGCGCACGCCGACTCGATCGGCGTGGTGGCCATCACCACCACCTCGCCGACCGGCTTCCGCCAGCGCGGCAACTTCCAGGAACTGGACCAGCGTGCGCTGCTCGGCAGCATCGCCAAGACCGTGATCGAGATCGACAACCCGGCGCGCGTGCCCGAACTCACCAAGCGCGCCTTCCGCATCGCATCGACCGGGCGGCCTGGCGTCGTGGTGCTGAACGTGCCGATGGACGTGTTCCTCGGCCAGGCCGAGTTCAGCGACGCCGAACTCGCCTGCGACGCGCGCTTCGGCGTCTTCCCCGCGCTGCGCGTGCGGCCCGCCGATGGCGAGGCGAAGAAGGTGCTGGAACTGCTGCGCAAGGCGAAGAAGCCGGTCATCTGGTGCGGCGGCGGCGTGGTGACCGCCGGCGCTTCCTTGGCCATCCAGGCGCTGGCCGAGGCCACCGGCGTGCCCGTGACCACCACCTACATGGGCAAGGGCTCGCTGCCCGAGAACCATCCGCTCTCGCTCGGTCCGGCCGGGCTGCTGGGCCGCCCGATGACCAACAAGTACCTGGCCGACGTGGACCTGGTGCTGGCCATCGGCACGCGCTTCACCAACGTCGACACCGCCAACTGGAACATCCCCAAGCGCGGCACCGCCATCGTGCAGGTGGACATCGACCCGGCCGAACTCGGCAAGAACTACGACGTGCTGCACTCGGTGTGGGCCGATGCCAAGCTGTTTGCCGAGGAACTGGCCGCGCTGGCCGCCCAGGGCCCCAAGATCACCGAGAAAGCGCGCGCCGAAGTCAGCGCCATCCGTGCCGCCTGGCTGGCCGAGCGCGGGCCCGACAGCGCGCAGGCGCAGTACAGCCAGGACGAGCCGGTGCACCCGCTGCAGGCCATGCGCGCGCTGCGCGAGGCCATGGGGCCGGAGGACACGCTGATCTGCGACTCGGGCTTCAACCAGATCTGGGGCGGCCAGTACTTCGAGGTGACGCGCCCCGGTCGCAGCTACGTCGGCCCGCGCGGCATGGGCACCATGGGCTTCGCGTTCCCGGCGGCCATCGGCGCCAAGATCGCCGAGCCGAACCGGCGCTTCGTGGCGCTGGCCGGCGACGGCGGCTTCATGATGCTCGTCCACGAGCTCGAGACCGCCGTGCGCATGAAGACGCCGGTCGTGGTGTGCGTGCTCAACAACCGCAGCCTCGAGTACTGCAAGGCCGCCCAGACGGGGCTGCTGGGCCAGCGCTACATCTCCACCGACCTGGGCGACTCCAACTTCGCCGAGATCGCCAAGGCCTTCGGCGCCCACGGCGTGCGCGTCACGCGCAGCGCCGAGCTGCCCGGCGTGCTGAAGCAGGCGCTCGACTCGGACGTCGTCACCGTGGTCGAAGTGATCACCCCCGATGTCGCCAAGCCGGACGGCGTGCCGTTCTGACCCACCTTCATCAAGTCCAGCGAGCGGAGCGACACCATGTCCAACATGAAGGATCAAGATCACCTCGTCGACGTGGCCGATGCAGCGCAGATCGAACGCATGCACGCGTTGCTCGCACGCCAGCGCGCGGCGGCCGCGGCCCAGCCGTTCCCGACGCTGGCGCAGCGCCGCGCCCAACTGGACAAGCTGATCGACCTGCTGCGCCGGCGCCAGGACGACATCGCGGCGGCCATCCATGCCGACTTCGGCGTGCGCTCCGCGTCCGAGAGCAAGCTGGTCGACGTGATGGGCCCGCTGCTGGAGGCGCGCCACGTGCGCTCGCACCTGCGGCGCTGGATGCGGCCGCGGCGGCGCGCCGCCGAACTGCTGTTCAAGCCCAACCGCGCCTGGGTGCAGTACCAGCCCAAGGGGGTGGTCGGCATCATCGGCACCTGGAACTTCCCGGTCTACCTGACGCTCGGGCCGCTGGCCGCGGCGCTGGGGGCCGGCAACCGCGTCCTGATCAAGACCTCGGAGGTCACGCCGCGCACCGGCGATCTGCTGCGCGAGATGCTGGCCGAGTGCTTCAGCGAAGACGAGGTGGCGGTGTGCGGTGGCGGCGTGGCCGCTGCCCAGGCCTTCAACGCGCTGCCTTTCGACCACCTGGTCTTCACCGGCTCGCCGCGCGTGGGCCGCGAGGTCATGCGTGCGGCGGCGCAGAACCTGACGCCGGTCACCCTCGAACTCGGCGGCAAGTCGCCGGCGCTGGTGGGCCGCGGCAACCTGCAGGACGCGGCGCTGCGCATCACCCACGGCAAGGTGTTCAACTGCGGCCAGGTCTGCGTGTCGCCCGACTACGCGCTGGTGCCGCGCGGCCAGGCGCAGGCCTTCGTCGACGCCGTGCACGAGAGCTTCACCCGGCTCGCGCCCCAGGTGGCCGGCAACGCGGACTACACGTCGGTCGTCACCGAGCGTCACGCGGCACGCCTGCGTGAACTGCTGGCCGACGCGCAAGCGCAGGGCGCGCGCCTCTGGCCCTGCGGCCCCAGCGATGACACAGGGGGCAGCGGCCGGCAGATGCCGCTCACCGTCGTCACGCAGGTCAACCGCGGCATGCGGCTGATGCAGGAAGAACTCTTCGGCCCGGTGCTGCCGGTGGTCGAGTACGACAGCCTGGACGACGCGCTGGCCTATGTCGCCGCCGGCGAGCGTCCGCTGGCGTTCTACGGCCTGGGCTTGAGCGGCGCCGAGGAGGCCAGGGTGCTGAAGGAGTCGCACTCGGGCGGTGTGTCGATCAACGACTGGGGCTGGCACGTGTTCCAGCACGACCTGCCGTTCGGCGGCGTCGGCAACTCGGGCATGGGCAGCTACCACGGCGAAGAAGGCTTCCGCGAGTTGTCGCACGCCAAGGGCGTGTTCAAGCGCTACCGCTGGTTCCCGGTGCAACTGTTCTATCCGCCCTACGGCAACCTGGTGCAGCGCCTGGCGATGCGCTGGTACCTGGGCCGCGGCCACTGACCATCGAACGACAACACCGGCACCATGGAGACAACCGTGACCCAAGATTCCACACAGCAACCCCGAGGCGCCTGGCTGATGGCCGGCCTGCTGTTCCTGTTCATCGTCGTGAACTTCGCCGACAAGGTGGTGCTGGGCCTGCTGGCCGTACCCATCATGGACGAGCTGAAGTTCACGCCCACCGAGTTCGGCCTCATCGGCAGCAGCTTCTTCTGGCTGTTCGCGATCTCGGGCGTGCTGGGCGGCGTACTGGCCGACCGGGTGCGAACCAAGTGGTTCCTGGTGGTGATGGCGCTGTCGTGGTCGCTGACCCAGTTGCCCATCGTGATGGGCTCGACGATCGCGGCCTTCATCGTCGCCCGCGTGCTGCTGGGCGTGGGCGAGGGACCGGCCTGGCCGGTGGCCGTGCATGCCTGCTACTCGTGGTTCCCCAACGAGAAGCGCAACATGCCGATCTCGCTGTTCACGCAGGGCGGCGCGTTGGGGCTGCTGCTGGCGGGCCTGGTGGTGCCGCTGGTCAACCTGCGCTGGGGCTGGCGCGCCGCCTTCATCGGCCTGGCGGCGTTCGGTCTGATCTGGGCCCTGGTCTGGATGCTCGTGGGGCGGGAAGGTCCGCTGGACGCCAGCCGCTCGGGCGATTCCGGTGCCGGGCACGGGCAGTCACTGTGGCGCGTGGTTCGCGACCGCACCACCTGGGGCACGATCCTGATGCACTTCGTCTCCTACTGGAGCACCGCCGGCGCACTGACCTGGCTGCCGGCCTATTTCCAGCGTGGCCTCGGTTTCGACAACGTGGCGTCCGGGCGCCTGTACGGTCTGGTGGTGGCCATCACCATCCCGCTGGCGCTGCTGGGCGCATGGTGGTCGCAGCGCCTGATCGCAAGGGGCTGGTCCAGCCGCCGGGCCCGCGGCCGCTTCTCCGCGCTGTGGCTGATCGCGGCCGGCTTGATCTTCCTGCTCCTGCTGCTGCCCGACCTGCCGCCGATGGCGCGCGTGGCGTCGCTCGCCGTGGGCCTGGCGCTGGCCTCGGGCATGGCTGCCCTGGTGCCCGCCATGCTGGCCCAGATCGCACCGCGTGGGCGCCGCGGCACCCTGCTGGCGCTGGACAACTCGCTGGCCGGCACGGCCGGCATCCTGGCGCCCGCCATCGCCGGCGTGCTGATCCAGCGCCATGCCGGCGCATGGGGCTTCGAGCTCGGCTTCATCCTCACCGGCGTGCTGATGCTGGCCGGCGGCGTGCTGGGCTGGTTCACCGTCGACCCCGAAGGGGCGATGGCGCGCTTCACCCGCATGCCGAGCGCTACGCCCGGCGTGGCCGTGACGCGCAAGGCCGCCGCGCTTTGACGCCCTGTTCATCCTTCGAACCCTGGAGACTCGCGTGAGTGACCGTCCCTGGCTCAAGGCGTACGGCGACAGCCCCGCCACCATCGATGCCGACCGCTACCCGTCGGTCACCGCCCTGATGGAACAGGCCATGCAGCGCTACGCCGAGCGCGTGGCCTTCCGCAGCCTGGGCCGCACGCTGAGCTACCGCGAGGTCGACCGGCTCTCGGCCGCGTTCTGCGCCTTCCTGCAGCAGCGCCTGGGCGTGCGCAAGGGCGATCGCATCGCCGTCATGCTGCCGAACCTGGCCGCCTTCCGGCAGGTGCAGTTCGTCGACGCCTTGCCCAAGAGCACCGTCGGCAAGATTCTGCGGCGCGAACTGCGCGCCGCATGATGCCCCCAACCCCCACCCCTACCCAGGAGATAGCAATGAGCCAGAAGAACTGTTTGATCACCGGCGGCCCGCGCGGCATCGGTCGTGCCACCGCCCTGCTGGCCGCCAAGGCCGGCTGGGCCGTCAGCATCGCCGGCCTGGCCGAGCACATGGACGACGCCAACGCGGTCGTCAAGGAGATCGAGGCGGCCGGCGGCAAGGCCGTCGCGATCGCCGCCGACGTGAGCAAGGAAGCCGAGATCGTCGCCATGTTCGACGAAGCCGAGCGCCGCCTCGGCCCGGTGCGCGGCGTGGTCAACGCCGCCGGCATGCCTTACGGCGGGCCGGTCACCGGGCTGGCCTTCGCGCCGCTGGAGAAGATGATGACGGTCAACATCGTCGGCCTGATCGTCTGCTGCCGCGAAGCGGCACGCCGCATGTCCACCGCCAGCGGCGGCCAGGGCGGCTCCATCGTCAACATCTCGTCGCTGGCCGTGACCATCGGCGGCCGCCCGGGCGCCGCGGCCTACGCGGCGTCGAAGGCCGCGGTGGACTGCTTCACCACCGGCATGGCGCGCGAAGTCGCCAATCAGGGCATCCGCGTCAACACCGTGCGCCCCGGTGCCATCGTCACCGCCATGACCGCCGCGATGACCGCCACGCCCGAGCAGCGCGCCCACATGGACAAGTCCATCCCGCTGGGCCGCATGGGCGAGCCCGAGGAAATCGGCGAAGTGGCCGTGTGGCTGCTGTCCGACCATGCGTCCCTGGTCAGCGGTGCGCACGTCAATGCCGGCGGCGGTGGATTCGTCATCGCTTGATCCTCACCTCGGCAGGCCGGCCATGTGCCGGCGTCGATTTCCGCAGCGCTTGCGCGCTTTCGCCTCGGCAGCAGTCAGCTCGCGCGGCGACAGCAACGAACGGCCGCCGTGTCGATCGGCGTTCGACGCTGACGCAGGACGATCTGCGGGAGCTCGAAGCCGCCGCCGCGTCGATCGTCATCGAGGGGGCGCGGCTACCCCGAGGCGATGTTGAAGCACTCGGGGCTCTGAAGTCACCGCATCTGCGCGCTGCGGGGCCGCGACCGCTTCCGGTTTGGCCGTCGATCAGGTGCAAGGCGTTCGGGCCGTGCCGCAGCGCAAGCACTGCCGGACTGAAGCGCGCAAATTGACGCCTGCAGGCTGTTTGTCTTACGCTGCCGCCCGCACACGCTGCACGATGGCCACCGCCTTGGGCCTGACGCTCGACCGCATCGACCTCGAGCTCCTTGGTTAGTACCCTCATTCGCAAATACGGCCACATGAAATCGCGCCTTTCGGGCCAGGGCGGCGTTGCAAATCCTCGCGATACCATGAGGTATCGCTGCGGTTTGCGCCTTGCCCTGACCCGAAATGCATCGATTTCATCAAGTGGCCGTATTTGCGAATGAGGGTACGTAGATGAAACCCGCCAAGCCGCAGATGCCGCCCGGCTGGGACAGCATCGCGCCCGGCATCGAAGAGCTGGCGACGCGCGTGCGCTTCGCTTTCGACGAGGCGCAGATCTGGCTCGACGAAGAACGCATGCTGTTGATGCATTCGTCGTCGCTCGGCTCGCTGCGCCGCCAGTTGATCGACATGCTGGGCCTGGAGCGCGCGCGCGGCGTGCTGACGCGCGTGGGCTTCGCCAGCGGCCAGCGCGACGCCGAGCTGATCCTGCGCCGCTACCCCGGCGCGCCCGATGCCGAGATGCTGCACCGGGGCATGCTCTTGCGCTCGCTCGAAGGCGTCATGAAGGTCGAGCCGACGCGGGTCGAGTTCGACATCGCGCGCGGCCACTACTACACCGACGCGCGCTGGAATCATTCGATCGAGGCCCACGTGCACGACCGCGACTTCGGCGGCCACGACGGCCCGGTGTGCTGGATCGAATGCGGCCACGCATCGGGTTTTCTCACGCGCATGCTCGGCCGCTTCGTGCTGCACAAAGAGATCGAGTGCGGGGTCGACGGCACCTGCCGGGTCATCGGCAAGCCGCTGGAGGACTGGGGCGACGAGGCCGCCGACGAATTGCGTTACTACCAGCCGGATTCGGTGGTCGAGGAACTGCTGGCGCTGCGCAGCCGGGTTGCCGACTTGACTGCCGACCTCACGGCGTCGATCGGCACTCGGCCGCTGCTGCCCGAAGACCTGATCGGCCGCGCGCCGGCCTTCCGCGCCGCGTGGACGCTGGCCGAGCGTGCCGCGAAAAGCCAGACCACCGTGTTGCTGCTCGGCGAGACCGGCGTCGGCAAGGAGATGTTCGCGCGCGCGCTGCATCAGGCCAGTTCGCGCTCGTCGCGCCCCTTCGTCGCGCTGAACTGCGGCGCGCTACCCAGCGAGCTGCTGGAAAGCGAGCTGTTCGGCGTCGAGCGCGGCGCCTACACCGGTGCGCAGCAATCGCGGCCCGGGCGTTTCGAGCGCGCCGACGGCGGCACGCTGTTCCTCGACGAGGTCGGCGAGCTGAGTTTGAGCGCGCAGACACGGCTGCTGCGCGTGCTGCAGGAAGGCGAGATCGACCGCCTGGGCGGCACGGCGACGCGCAAGATCGACGTGCGCGTGGTCGCCGCGACCAACGTCGATCTCGCGCAGGCGGTCGAGCGCGGCGGCTTCCGCAAGGACTTGTACTACCGGCTCAACGTCTACCCGGTGAAGATTCCGCCGCTGCGTGAGCGGCGCGAAGACATCCCGCTGCTGACCGAGCGCTTCATCGAGCGCATCGGCACGCGCGAAGGCAAGCGCGTGCGTGGGCTGACCGACAAGGCGCGCCATGCACTGCTGTCGCACGACTGGCCCGGCAACGTGCGCGAGCTGGAAAACGTCGTCGAGCGCGGCCTGATCCTCACCGAGCACGGCGAGCTGGTCGACGTCGACGCGCTGTTCGCCGGCACGCCGCCGACGCGCACGGCCGAAGCGCGCGAAGTCGCGGTCGGCAAGCGCGGCCAGCTCGCGGTCGGCGGCACCTCGGCCGACACCGTCGACCGCTTCCTCGACCACGTGCTCGGCGAACACATCGGGCTCGACGACATCGAGGCCGTGGTGATGGAAGCAGCGGTCAAGCGCGCCGACGGCAACCTGAGCGCGGCGGCGCGGCTGCTCGGCATCACGCGCGGGCAGCTGGCGTATCGCTTGCGCAAACGCAGCACGTGAGCGTCCGCGCCGCGGCGTCGGCCGTCGCCGTCAGATGCTCTTCAGCAAGCCGCCGTCGCAGGCGATCGCCTGGCCGGTGATGTAGCCCGCGCGCGCCGATGCCAGGAACGCGACCAGCGCCGCCAGCTCATCGGGGTTACCGTAGCGCGCGGCCGGAATGCGGCGCTGCATCGCCTCGAAGTCGGCGCCGATGTCGGCGACGCGCTGCGTGTTCATGTAGCCGGGCATCACCGCGTTGACGGTGACGCCGGCATGCGCGACGTCGCGGCTCAGCGCATTGACCAGCCCGTGCAGGCCGGGCCGCAGGCTGTTCGAGTAGACGAGTCCCGGCTCGGGCTCCACCGCGGCCACCGAGGTGACGATCACGATGCGGCCGCGGCGGCGTTCGATCATCCCCGGCAGCGCCGCGGCGATCGCCTCGGTGGCGGGCAGCCAGACCTGCTCGAAGGCGGCGCGCCAGTCGGCCGCGGTGGCATCGAGCGCGCTGCCCTTCGGCGGCCCGCCGGAGTTGACGACCAGCAGGTCGAGCGGCCCGAGGTCGGCGTGCACGTCGCGCACCAGCTCGCGCACGGCCTGCGGCCGGTTGAAGTCGGCCGCATACGGCCGTGCACCCAGTTGCTGCGCGGTGCGCGCCAGCACGTCGCGGTCGCGCGCGGCGATCGCCACCGCCATGCCTTCATCGACCAGCGTCTGCGCGATCGCGCGGCCGAGCCCGCGCGTAGCGCCCATCACCAGCGCACATCGGCCCTGCAGTCCGAGGTCCATCGCGGCTTCTCGTGCCGTCAGGCAATGCCGTCGACGACCATCAGCTCGGCTTGCGAGACCGGCTGGCGGATCGCCTTCGCCTCGGCGTAGGCAGGCGACTCGTACCAGGCGCGTGCCTGTTCGGCGCTGGGGAAGCGCACGATCACCAGCCGGCCGTCGAAGCCGTCGCCTTCGAGGCAGAACGACGCCCCGCCGCGGGCGATGAACTCGCCGCCGTATTGCGCGACGAGTTGCGCCGAGACGGCGACGTAGCGGGCATAGGCGTCCTTGTCGGCAATGCGCACGCGGGCGATCAGGTAGGCGCTCATGGCTTTGATCCTGCGAAATGGCTGCGCAGCAGCGCGTGGAAGGTGTCGGCGTGCTCGATCTGCGTCCAGTGGTTGCAGCGGCCGACCGCGTGCAGCCGCACGTCGGCCAGGTGCTGCAGCAGATGCAGGCTGGTGTCGAGCGGCACCACCGCGTCGTCGCGGCCGTGGATCAGCAGCACCGGGTTGCGGATGCGCTTCAGCGCCGACGCCGGCACCACCAGCTCGTCGAGGTGGCGCTGGCGCGGCGCCGGGAACAGCGACTCGAACGAGCGCCGCACCTCGGGGCGCAGCGCCGCTTCCAGCCGCATGCGCGCAACCTCGTCGAGGCGGTCGGCGATGAAGCCTTCGTCGTACGAGAACCAGCGGATGCTGTTCTTCATCGCCGCCGGCGTCGGGTCGTCGTAGAAGCCCCAGATGCGGTCGAGTTCCGGCGTCAGCCGCGTCGGCGCGCCGACCGCGCCCATCAGCGCGACCTTGTCGAAGCGTTCGGGCGCTTCCATCAGCAGGTGCAGCGCGATCGCGCCGCCGAGCGAATTGCCGACGAGGTGGGTGCGCGCGATGTCGAGCCGGTCGAGCAGGCCGATCAACTGGTCGACCCAGACGCGCATCCAGCGCCGCATGCCCTGCGGGCTCGGGTCCGGATGCGCGCTTTGGCCGTAGCCGACGAGATCGGGTACCAGCACGTCGTAGTCACGCGCCAGTTCGTCCATCGCGAGCGTCCAGTTCGACATCCCGGTGGCGCCGGGGCCCGAGCCGTGCAGCAACAGAATCGGCCGGCCGCTGCCGGAGCGCGTCAAAAAGGTATCGCCGAGGGTGGTTTGTTTGATGCTCATCGTGGTTGCTCCATCCAATTCATATCGAAGCTCGAGGCGGCTCAGGTCACGACGCTCATGAAGCTGTCGCGCAGCTTGCGCTCGTGGATGAACAAGGCGCGCGGCAGCTCGTCGGCGGTCCACTTCAGTGGCGGCCGGTCGGGGTACCACATGTAGCCGCCGGTGAATACTTCGTTGCGGTTGCCGCTGGGGTCGAAGCAATACACGGTCTGGCCGCGCGAGATGCCGTGCCGCGTCGGCCCCAGGTCGTGCGACACGTCGTTGGCGGCGATGGTGTCGGCCGCGCGCAGCACGTCGTCCCACGAATCGACGTAGAAGGCGATGTGGTGCAGCTTGCCGTCGGCGGGCTGACGCACGAACGCGATGTCGTGCACCTTGGCGCCGCACGACAGGAACGCGGCGATCACCGTGTCGCCGGCAGCGACGCTTTCGGTGACCTGGAAGCCCAATACTTCGGTGAACAGCGCCACGGTGCCGTCGAGGTCGGCGCCGTACATCAGCGCGTGATCGAGCCGCACCGGCGCAATGCCTTTCAGCGCATCGGGCCTGATTCCCGGGTTCATGGTCGGCATGCCGTTGCCGACGATGTCCTTGTGCGCATACAGCTCGAAGGCATGGCCGGTCGGTACACGAAAGCGCACGCGGCGGCCGGTGCCGACATGCTCACCCGCGGGCACCGCTTCGATCGCGACGCCGCGCGCGGCGAGCCCGGCCGCCATCGCGTCGAGCGTCGCGTCGTCGACGACCTTGAATCCCATGTAGTCGAGTCCGGGCGAATCGGCCTCGCGCAGCACCAGGCTGTGGTGGTCGTGCTCGTCCCAGGCTTTCAAATAGACGCGGCCGCGGTCGTCGCGCGCGGTTTCGATCAGTCCCATCACCTCGATGTAGTAGGTGACGGCGGGTTCGAGATCGAGCACGCGGATCGCCGCGTGGCCGGGTCGCAATACGCCATTCATGCCCATGTCGGTCTCCTTGCTGTGGTGCAGTGGCGCGTGTCTATCGGCACGCAGGGGTTGAAGCGAAACATTTCTTCAGGCCTGTCTTCAGACCGATCACGCGCAGCCGCACATCGGTCAGCGGCATTGCTTTGCACGCCAGCACGATGCCGCTGGCTTCGTCGGCAGCGCTGACCTGCTCGCGGCTCATGCGCTGCGTCGCGACCTGGCCTGCGACGATCTGCACGCGGCAAATGCCGCAGCCACCGCCGCGGCAGCCGACCGGAATGCCTTTGCGGCCGAGGCTTTCCATGCCCTTCAGCAGGCTGCGGTCGGCGGCGCAGTCGTAGTGCTCGCCGGTGTTGTCGATGACGACGGTGTGCGCCATGGCCCGAGCTCACAGGTTGCGGAACAGGGGGCTGCACGCCTGGGGCGCGTCACCGGCGGTGACGAACTTCTCGACGTGGATGTCGCGCTCGAACAAGCGGCCGCGCATCAGCGTGCGGATAGCTGCTTCGATCATCGGCGGCGGTCCGCACAAATAGGCCTTGTGGCCACGGAAGTCGCCGTCGAAGCGGTCATGCAAGGCGTCGTGGACGAAGCCTTCGAAGCCGCGCCAATCGGCACCGGCCGACTCCGACAGCGCCGGTACGTAATGCACGTTGGGATGCGCGCCCTCGAGTTCGCGCAACGCTTCAGCGCCGTACAACTCGGCCTCGTTGCGCGCGCCGTGGAACACGTGGATCTCGCGCGCGTCGCCGGCTTCCAGCAGGTCGAGCAGCATCGATTTCGGGCTCGCCAGCCCCGATCCGCCGGCGACGAAGATCAGCGGCCGCGGGTCGGAGCGGCGCACGAAGAAGCGCCCGTACGGGCCGCTGAAGCGCAGCCGGTCGCCGAGCTGCAATTGCTCGTGCAGCCAGCCGGTGGCCGCGCCGCCCGGCACCTTGCGCACGTTCAGTTCGACCAGGCCGCGCTGCGATGGCGCGTTGGCGAACGAGAACGCGCGCGGTGCGTCGATGCCCGGCACCTGCAGCTGCAGGTACTGGCCGGCCTGGAAAGCGACCTCGCCGTCGACGCGCAGCCAGATGCCCTTGATCGTCGGCGTCAGGTCGGCGATGCGCTCGACCACGCCTTCGTGGTCTTGCAGCGGGATGCACAGCGCGTCGGGCTCTTCGTCGATGTCGGCCTCGATGACGACGTCGCTGTCGGCGGTGGCGCAGCAGGCCAGGCACTTGCCATCGTCGCGTTCGCCATCCATCAGCGCGAACGGCGACGCCTGGCCGTAGTCGACCGCCCCGCACCGCACCTGCACCTTGCAGGTCGCGCACAGGCCGTGGCAGCAGGCGTGCGGCAGCCACACCCCCGCGCGCAGCGCGGCGTCGAGCAAGGTCTGGCCGGCGCGCAACTCGACCGTCTGGCCCAGCGGCTCGATCGTCAGGCGGTAGCTCATCGTCGCCTCGCTGCGGAGGTTTCAGTTGCCGCTGCCGTCGAGGCCTTCGAGCCCCGGCGTGCGCAGCGTCAGAAAGGCTTTGTGACCGATGCCGAGTTCGGCCAGCGTGCGCCCCTCGTCGACCGTCACGTCAACCGCCAGCGGCTTGCCGTGCAGCAGCCATTGCGCCTGCGACCAGTCGATCGCGCTCCAGTCCGGGTGGCGCGCGAACACCGATTGCGCGAGCACGCCTTGCACGAGTTCACCGAAGCGCAGCGTCGGCGGCACCGGCAATGCGATCGGGCAGGCGATCATCAAATGGCGTTCCCACAGCACGAACAGCAACTGGGCGCCGTTGAAGGCCTCGACCTTGTCGCGGACGATGCCGCCGTAACCGGGCTCGAGTGCGATGACGGGCATAGCGGTCTCCTTGAATGGACGTGGAGCGGGAGATTCAGGCGGCCGTGGTTTGCGGCTGGTCCTTCCACTGCGCCCAGCGGCGCGCGTCTTCGGAAGCCTCGTAGGGCCCGGTGTCGCGGCCAGGCTCGAAGCCCCAGAAGCGGATCATGTCGGGCAGCTCGGGGCCGCCGAGATTGCCTTGCAGCAGTTGCTGCACCGGCAGGCGCGCCTGCGCGTACTTCTCGGGCTCGGCTTCGAAAATGTCGCGGCAGCCGTCGGAGCAGCAGTGGAACAACTCGCCGAGGTAACGGCTTTCGCGGTGCGCGATGCGCGTCGGGTCGCTCGTTTCGGTGAACGCCAGCGGAATCTGGCACACCTGGCACAGGCACGGCAGATTGGTGTTGACGAATGGCGTGCCGGCGGCTTGCAGCGCTTTCCAGTGCTCGATGCGCGGCCGGTAGTAACGGTTGAAGGTATGGGGGTATTGCGCCGCCAGCCAGTCCATTTCGTCGGCCGACGGCAGCCAGGTGTGAATCCCGGCGGCCCAGTTGTACTGGCACAGCATCAGCCATGCCTGGTGCGTGATGTGCTCCTTTTCGGCGACCGCAATGTCGGCGTACTTCGGCATGCGGATGCCGTAGCGCGACAGATCGGCGAACAGCGCGCCGCCGCTTTGTTCGAAGTAGATCTCCCAGCCTTCGCGCCAGGACATCACCTTCTTCGGCAGCATGTAGTCCATCATCATGCCGACGATGGTCAGCAGCCGGTAGCCGCGCCAGAACCACTTGTCGATCCACTTCTGCACGATGGGCAGATTGGCGGGATCCTGTTCGAGCAGGAACTTGATGGCCTCCAGGCCGAGCGTCATGTGCCGCGCCTCGTCGCTCTGCGCCGAGAAGCCGAAGGTCACGGTGGCCATGTCGCCGTTGTAGGCGGCGCCGCTCATGAACGGCATGAACAGCAGATTGGTCAGCACGAATTCGAACGAGAACGACGTCGCGATCAGGAACTCGAACGGCCCGGCCGTCATCGCGTCGTTGATGAACGACTTCGGCACCGCCAGGTACCACATGCGGTCGAAGTTCCGCGTCCAGCTGTGGAAGCCGTTGAAGTGCCTGTTGTAGTGGCTGATCGTGTGGACTTGCGTCTGCGCGTGGCGCAGTTCGTCGAGCGCCTGCATCTGGCAGGCCACGCGCGGCCCGACGCCGCGCAGCGAGCGGCCGAGGCTCGCGAAGCCGCGGTGCGCGTTGTATTCGACCGGCGTGATGCCGGTCAGGAAGATCTTCACCGCGTTCAGGTAACGCGCGTCGCTCAGGTTCAGGTGGCCGTTGTGCTGGCTGAACGCGTCGATGATCGCGTAGAGCTTGCGTTCCTTCTCGGCCTGGTATTTCCAATAGGCGTCCATCGTCAGCCGGAACGGGTCTTCCCACTGGTCCCAGTCGTGGATGCGGATACCTTCGAACTTGTCGTAAGGGAATGCCTCGTCCATCGGCACGTAATTGGTTTCCCAGCCGAGGCCGCGCGTCATCAGCGCGTGCTTGTCCTTCAGGCTCAGCTTCTTCGCGCGCGGGGTCGTCGTCGTGTTCGTCATCGCAGGTCTCCGTTGGTCAATGCCGCCAGGCGATCGCGAAGTGCTCTTCGGTTTCGTCGACGTGGCCCGACAGGCTGATCAGGTTGATGTGGATGCGCTGCATGTCCCACGGCCGGCCGGTGATCGCCTCGACCGTTTCGCGCTTCACGATCAGGCGGCCCGGCGCATCGATGCGCAGCAGCGCCGGCATCGACGTGACGCGCGCGTTCGGGTTGTCCTGTTCGATCGCCTGCACCAGCGGCCGCGTCTCGTCGTTGACCTGCAAAGCCAGGAACACGTTGTCTTTCGTCATGATTGATCTCCGCTGGGGCTGATGACGTCGATGCGGCGCAGCCGCGCATCGAATTCGCTTTCGACGGCGTCGATCTGGGTATCGGCGCCGGCGCCGAACATCGCGTCGGCCAGCGGCGCCAGCGCCTCTCGCGCCGCACGCCGCGCGTCGCCGACCCACTGCACGATCAGCGCGCGGTTGGCCGCCGATTCGTCGGCCGCGGCGCGGCAGACGGCGTCGACCCAGGGCACGGTCTCGGCGTACCACTCGCTTTGCATGGTCAGCAGCATCGCGATCGCGCCGCCGCCGAGCGCCGCCAGCCGCTGCTCGAAGCGCTGGTAGACCAGCGGGTACAGCAGGCCGTCGAACACCAGGTTTTGCGCCACGAACAGCCGGAACCAGTCGCGCTCGACGAACAGGTGTTCGAGCGCGGCGCGCAGCGGCTGCCAGGCGGGGTCGTCGAGCCAGCGCGCCTTGGCGTCGTTCAGCGACGAGCCCGAATTGCCGTCGGCGAGCAGCCCGATGCGCGACAGGCTTTGCGCCAGGCCCAGCCGGTCGGTCATCGCGAACGTCGTCGCATTGGTCAGCGCCGATCCGTGGCCCCACGCGGTGATCGCGCCGTTGTTCATGTTGGCGCCCCATTCGTAGTGGCGCAGCGGCAGCAGCGCTCGCAGCGCCAGTTCGCGCACGTCGGCCGGCAGCGTCGCCATCAGCCCCTTCTTGTCGACGAAATCGAAATGACCGTCGACCACCTCCTGTTGGCGCGCCCGTGTATTCGTGTAGGTCTGGTAGTAGAGCTGGCGCGGGTCCTTCAGCACGTACCAGTCCGCCATGACGATGGCTGTGCGGCTGGCGTCGTACAACTCCTTGTCGGCCTGCCACAGCGGCCGGTAGTGGAAGTTCTCGGCCTCCTGCAGGTCGTAGGTCGCTTCCTGGTAGCGCGAAGCTTCCTTGTTGCCGAAGCGGCGCTGCAGGTTGGCGAAGGTGTGCCGCAGCGGCTGCGAATCGGCGGTTCTGATGTCGATGTGCATGTCGTCTCCTCGATCGGTACTGGATTCATCCGTCGATGCCCGGCGCGCCCCAGCGCCACTTCATGCGCTCGCGGTCGAGCCGCGCGCCGTCCTCGGCGGAGAGCGGCGCGACGCGGTGCGCGGCACAGAACTCGCGAAACGGCTCGAACGGCAGCACCATGTCGATCGACAACTCGGGGTCGCCGATCGCGAACTCGAACTCGACGAAGCGTTCGGCGAGCGTGCCCGTCACGCGGACGAAGCAGGGCAGCGGCGGCGCTTCGGTGGGGGTGGTGGCGGATCGCAGGCTCATCGGGCGGACCTTTCGGTCACCCTCCAAGCGCAATCACCGTGCCAGGTCCGCGATGCGGGCTGCGAACGCCCCGCCAAGGGTTTGCCCGTGCCGGCGTTTGCTCAAAAGAACGAATTCGCCCTCGGGCCCCTTCGACGTCTGCACAAATCAAGCGCACGGGTGGCGATGCGCCTCGTGCGGGTCGCGGGCGCGGCGGGCGGTGAGAGCATCATCGCCCGGCATGCTCAGGACGCCGTCTTGAGCCCGAGCCCGCCGATCGCAGGTGCAACCGGGCGCGCCGACGTGGCGCCCGGTACTGCGCCGAAGCGTGCATCGCCGCTGTTCCAGTCGGCCAGCGCCTGCTCCAGCTGGCCCTTGAGTGCGCGCCACGAAGTTCCACCACAGCGGCGGCGGCGGGCCGAAGGGTTCACCGCCGAGCAGCAGCGCCCGGCGGCGGCTTCAACGCGCCGAGTCGAGCTGCTCGTTGTTCTTCGCCACTTCCTGCGCCTTCATGTAGCTCTCGATCAGCAGCGAGTAGTTGGGGAAGATGCTGCCGTACATCTGCGCCCATTGCAGCGCGTCCTCGCGGTTCCAGGTCTTCTGCAGCTCGGAGGCGACGGCGGCGGTGTCGATCGGCACCACGCCGGCCTGCATCACGCGCGCCAGCGTGATCTCCTGCGCCATCTTCGAGTAGGTGCCCGAGGCGTCGATCACCGCGAACACGCGGTAGCCGGCATGCGCGGCGGCGATCGACGGGAAGGCCATGCACACGCTGGTGATGGTGCCGGCGATGATCAGCGTCTTCTTGCCGGTGGCCTCGACCGCGGCGACGAAGTCGGGGTTGTCCCAGGCGTTGATCTCGCCCTTGCGCGCCACGTACTTCGCATGCGGCGCGTTGGCGTGGATCTCGGGGATCAGCGGGCCGTTCGGGCCCTGCGGCACCGAGGCGGTGGTGATGACCGGGATCTTCGCCAGCGTGGCCATCTTGGCCAGCGCGGCGGCATGCGCGCGCACCTGCGTGAACGGCATGTCCTGGATCGTCTGGAACAGGCCGCTCTGGTGGTCGATGAGCAGCATCGCGGTGTCGGCCGGATCGATGACGGGGGCGCGGCCGTGGAAGTTGGCAGGTTGGGCGGCGGTGGGCATGGTGGACTCCTCTCGGGATGAAGATGCGGCAGCTGCCGCGGTCAACCCGCCACCTTTCACGCGGCGGGCCGGGTTCGAAACTCAGTGGGTCGGCTCGAGCGACGGTGCCGTGACGCCGGGCACGATGCTCCCGAAGCGCCCCTCGCGCAAGTCCGCGTAGGCTTGTTCGATCTCCTCGACGCTGTTCATCACGAACGGGCCGTGGCCGACGATCGGTTCGTCGATCGGCTCGCCGCTGAGCAGCAGCACGATGGCGTTGCCGTCGGCGCGCAGGCGCAGCGTGCTTCCGGCGCGGTCGAGCAGCGCCATGCGCGCTTCCTGCACGGTGTGCTCCTCGTTGACCTGCACCGTGCCGCGCAGCACCACGACGCCGACGTTGCGGCCTTCGGGCAGCTCGAGCTCGACCACGTGGTCGGCTGCAAGGCGCAGGTCCCACACGTCGATCGGCGTATGGGTGCGCGCCGGGCCGCGCCGGCCGCCGTACTCTCCGGCGATCACGCGCAGCGTGCCCGCGTCGGCCGGCAACTCGACGCAGGGGAAGCTCGCGTTGAGCAGCGTCTGGTAGCCCGGCGCGGTCATCTTGTGCGCCTTCGGCAGGTTGACCCACAGCTGCACCATCTCCAGCGTGCCGCCTTGCCGGGCGAAGGCTTGCGAATGGAACTCCTCATGCAGGATGCCGCTGCCCGCGGTCATCCACTGCACGTCGCCGGGGCCGATGCGGCCGCCCGCGCCGGTGGAGTCGCGGTGCTCGACCTCGCCCTGGTAGACGATGGTCACGGTCTCGAAGCCGCGGTGCGGGTGTACACCGACGCCGCGCGCGGTGGCGACCGGGCCGAACACGGCCGGGCCGGCGTAGTCGAGCAGCAGGAACGGGCTGGCATGCTGGCCCAGCGTGCCGTACGAGAACAGGCTGCGCACCGGGAATCCGTCGCCGACCCAGTGCCGGCTGCGGTTGCCGTAGATGCCGAGTACCTTCTTCATCGTTCGCTCCTTGCGGGCGCTGCAAGCCGTGCAGCGCGTGGAGTGAATGTACGTGTGGGACGATGACCCCGGTAGTGCCTAGAATCGCGCTTCAGCGTTCCATCGATAGGACGAGATGCTGGCGCCCGATCAAGACCTGAACGACCTGGTGTACTTCGCCCACGTGGTCGACCACCGCGGCTTCGCGCCCGCCGCGCGGGCGCTCGGCGTGCCGAAGTCCAAGCTCAGTCGCCGCGTCGCGCAGCTGGAAGATCGCCTGGGCGTGCGCCTGCTGCAGCGTTCGACGCGGCGCTTCTCGGTCACCGATGTCGGCGAGAGCTACTACCGGCATTGCAAGGCCATCATCGTGGAGGCCCAGGCTGCGCAGGAGTCGATTGCCCAGGCCACCGGGACGCCACGCGGCGTGGTGCGCCTGAGTTGCCCGATCGCGCTGCTGCATGCGCGCGTGGCCGCGATGCTGGTGGAGTTCATGACCGCGAACCCGCAGGTGGAAATCCATTTGGAGGCAACGAACCGCCGCGTCGATCTGGTTGCCGACGGCTTCGACATCGCGATCCGCGCGCGCACGCCGCCGCTCGAAGACTCCAGCCTCGCGATGCGTGAACTGGCGCAGCGCGACTGGTACCTCGTCGCCAGTCCCGCCTTCTGCGAGCGTCATCCGCTGCCCGCCGTTCCGGCCGATCTCGATCGATTGCCCACTCTGGGCGACAGCCTCGCCGAGCGCGATCACCGCTGGCATCTCGTCGGCCCGGAGGGGGCGACGGCGACGATCAGCCATCGACCGCGCCTGGTGACCGACGACATGTACTCGCTGCGCGCTGCCGCGGTGGCCGGCCTTGGCGTCGTGCAGCTGCCGGCCATGCTGATGGCGGACGAACTGCGCAGCGGCCGCCTCGTGCGCTTGCTGCCCGAGTGGTGCTCGAAGGGCGCCGTGGTGCATGCGGTGTTTCCGTCGCGGCGGGGCTTGTTGCCTTCCGTGCGCGCCTTGCTCGACTTCCTGGTCAGGAAATTCGCGGAGTTGCCTGACGACTGACCATGCCACGTGCGGCGCCTTCCGCGAAGAAGGCCGCCGCCGATGGAATAGATCGATCCGCGCGTCGTCTACGCCTGCAACCGAAGCTCCGCAGGCCTCCCATGCCAAGACCGACCGCCATCCGCCGCTTCCTCCCGATCTTGATCACCGCCGCCGCGGCCAGCGCTGCCTTGGTATCCGTCCGCGGCGCAGCCGCCGAGTCTCCCCAAGCCGCGTTTGCGGCCGAGAACGACGCTGCGATGGACAAGATGATGGCGGCCATGCACGTCGAACCGTCCGGCGACATCGACCGCGACTTCGCGACGATGATGATCCCGCACCACCAGGGCGCCATCGACATGGCGGTGGCCGAACTGCGCTACGGCCGCAACGAGCAGCTTCGCCGCATCGCGCAAGAGATCATCGTCGAGCAGCAGCAGGAGATCGACGCCATGCGCCTGGCCGTTGGCCTGCCGGCGTCGACCCAGGCCCCCGCGCCGACGCAGGGCGGCATCTGCACCACGCGCAATCAGGCGCAAGCAACTCCGCTCGATCCCCACACCCACACCCACACCCACACTGCACGCTCACAATGAAGCCGCTTCGTATCGCCGTCTGCCTCGTTCACGCCGCGTGCATGAGCATGCTTGTCCCGGCTCATGCGGGACAAGCGCCCCTCGCCGCAAGCACGCCCGACATCGCCATCAGCCACAAGGACCGTGTCTACGCCGCCGAGCAGTTCTCCAATACCGTCTCCGTCACCGATCCCGCGGACAACAAGCTGCTCGGCGTGATCCGCCTCGGCGATCCGGCTCCGGGCAACTTCAGTCCGTTGTACCGTGGTCAGGTGCTCGTCCACGGCATGGGGTTCTCACCCGACCATCGCACGCTGGCTGTCGTCTCGATCGGTTCGAACTCGGTGACGTTCATCGACACGGCGACCAATTCGGTCAAGCACACCACCTACGTCGGGCGGTCGCCGCATGAAGCCTTCTACACGCCCGACGGCAAGGAGGTGTGGGTCACGGTGCGCGGCGAGAACTACATCTCGGTGATCGACGCCGCATCGTTCAACGAGAAGACCCGAATCACCACTGCGGCCGGACCGGGCATGCAGATCTTCTCGCCTGACGGCCAGTACGGCTACATCTGCTCCTCGTTCAACCCGGAGGTTGCTGTCGTCTCGCTGGCCCGCCACGAGATCGTCGCAAGGGTGAAGCAGGACAGCCCCTTCTGCCCCAACATCGCCGCGACGCCCGATGGCCAACAGGTGTGGCTCACGCTGAAGGACGTCGGCCGCACCATGGTTCTCGACGCGAAGCCGCCGTTCGATGTCATCAAGTCCTTTGATACCGGCCCCATCACGAACCACGTCAACTTCGCCCGGGTCGGGGATAGCCAGTTCGCGTACATCACCGTCGGGGGTCTGAACCAGGTCAAGGTCTTCCGCACCGACGACTTCTCCCCGGTGGCCACGATCCCCGTGGGCAAGCTCCCCCACGGCGTGTGGCCTTCGGGTGACGGCACGCGGGTCTACGTCGGCCTCGAAAACGACGACGAGCTTGCGGTGATCGACACCGCCACGAACAAGGTCGTCACGAACGTCGCCGTCGGCCAGGCGCCGCAAGCACTGGTCTACGTACCGAACGCCGTTCCGGAAGGCGATGGCATGCAGAACCTCCAGGCACTCGGCGTCGCGGGGCAGGCAGCTCATCTCGCGCTCGCGCCCGCCGCGGCCGGCAAGAACGCCGCGGACGCGCCCACGAGCGTCGCGTTGTTCGACCAAGGTCTGCTGCAGGTGCTGCAAGCATCCGCCACGGGACTCGAGCCCAAGCAGCCGTATGCGCTCGCGCTCGCAGACCATGCGGATGGCAGCGGTACCTTGCAATCTCTGGCCAACTTCATGACCAACCCGGCTGGTTCAGCCATCGTCAACGCCATCGGTCCGATCCGCCAAGTCGTACAAGGCGGTGGCGGTGGCGGGGACGACAAGCGCCGTTATCTGGTGATCGCACCCCGCGCGGGCGACAAGCTGGGCGCGCCGGTGCAGGTCCAGGCGCAGTGACACCGGCTCGGACGGCCATCGGTTCCCGCCGATGAAGGACCTGCTCGCGCAAGTCGAACCGATGGTGCCGGCCTTGCGGCGGTACGCTCGCGCGCTGGTGCGCGATGCCGACCTCGCGGACGACCTCGTGCAAGACTGCCTCGAGCGCGTCGTGAAGCGCTGGGACCAGCGTCGGCGCGACGAAGACACTCGGCAGTGGGTCTTCTCGATCGCGCACAACCTGGCCGTGGATTGCATTCGCCAGCAGTCGAGACGCGGCGTTCACGTTGCCATCGAGGACATCGAGGAGCGCGAGATGGCTGGGCCCGCAACTCAAGAGGACCGCATCCGCGGCAACGAGGTTCTGCGATTCCTCGAGGCCTTGCCGCCCGAGCAGCGGAGCGTCATCCTGTTGGTGTCGGTCGAAGACATGTCCTATGCCGAAGCGGCGCGGACCTTGGGCATTCCCGTCGGAACCGTCATGTCGCGTCTTGCCCGCGGTCGCGAGCGGCTCTCGCGACTGATGGATGGAGTACCCGTCCAACGGCCTGAAGCGGGTTCGCCGCCGGCCCTGCGGAGATTGAAGTAGATGAGCTCCGATTCGTTCCCGACTGCACCCATTCGCGAGGAGGACCTGCACGCGTTCGTCGATGGCCATCTCGATGCGGACCGTCGCCGCGAAGTCCAGGACTACCTCGATCGGCACCCGCAGGAGGCGCGTCAGGTGGCGGGGTTCGCCGCTCGGCGCCAGGACTTGCGGAATGCCTTGGCGAGCGTCGCCGAGGAGCCCGTCCCGGCACGTCTGAACCTGGAGCGCATGGTCGCCGAACACCGCGCTCCTTCTCCCTGGCCGTGGCGGGCGGCCGCAGCGGTGCTGATGGCCTTCGGTCTGGGCGGGTTCGGCGGCTGGTACGCCCGGACGTTGTCGCCGGAACGGTCCTCCGCCGGCATTGCGGCCCTGGCGCGCGAGGCGACGAGCAGCTACGCGGTGTATGCCGCCGACCCCACTCGGCCCGTCGAGATGGGTGCCGACAGCAAGGCGGAACTCGTGACGTGGGTTTCCTCTCGACTGCAGCGGCAGGTCTCCATCCCGGACCTGACCAAGTCGGGCTTCCGGTTCATCGGAGGTCGTCTGGTCTCCACTGAACATGGCCCGGCTGGCATGTTCATCTACGACGGCGCCGGTGGGACCAGACTTGCGATGATCGTGCGACCGATGTCCATCGAGCAGGACACACCCATGATGAAGCGCAGTGCAGGCCCTCTCGCCGGTTTCACGTGGGCGACCCGAGGCCTGGGCTTCAGCGTGGTCGCGCCGGAAGCGCCGGAGAACTTGCACCCGCTGGCCGACGAGGTCAGACGCCAGATCGCCTCGACCCTCTGACTAGCAACGGCACCTCGCCGACGCGCGATCGGATTCGGGCATCTCGGGCGACGTGTGCGATGAGCCGGAGATCCGAACGCCGTTGCTGCGCGAGCAACGGGGCGCGTAGAGTTCCGCTGCGGGCGGCACACGTCGGCTGCCGGAGTGCTGATCATGGGTGTCCTGCCCGACTGCGCCGGGTGCCCCAAGCCGAGACGGCTTGGGCACCTTCGGCCCCCGCGCAAGCGCGCGGGGATGGTTTGGAACGTCTGCTTGCTCCTCGGCGCGTGGCTATGGGCACTGACGTCGGTGGCCGCCGGCGCGGCCGCTCCGCCGCTTCCAGGGGCCTCGGGTCTTCCTCCGCAAGCCAGTGCGCCTGGCATGTCGATCAGGCTCTCGGCGCCGGCCCGCGAGTGGGTCCGCCGGCATGCCGAGGTCGTCGTCGGCGTCGTTCCCGAGTGGCCCCCGATCGATGGCATCGATGAGCTCGGCGCCCAGACGGGCGTCTCCGCCGACGTGCTCGCGCGCGTGGCCCAGGTGCTGGGGCTGCGAACCAGGGTCGTGCGGTTCGACGACTTCCAGGAAGCCATCGCTGCGGTGGCCGCGGGACGGGTAGACATCCTCAGTTCGACGGCTCGCACTCCAGAGCGCGAGAAGACGCTCTCCTTCACGCAGAGCTACCTCGTCATGCCGGTCGTCTACATCGGGCGGCGCGGGCTCGCCGATTTCTCCGAGACGGGCGAGTTCGGGGGCTTGCGAATTGCAGTCGAGCGCGGCTATCCGACCCATGAGTGGCTGCTGCGCGAGCATCCGCGCGCCCGCGTCGTCGTGGTCGACGATACGCTTGCAGCGCTGCGCGCCGTGGCCGAGGGCAGGGCCGATGTCTATCGAGGTGCCCTCACGCCGGCGCACTACCTGATCGAACGCGAGTTGCTGGCCAATCTCGAGGTCCTGTCCACCGGACTCAACGCGACGACCGCCCTGTCGTTCGCGAGCGCAAGCCAGGACGCTTGCGCAGCGCTCGATGCAGCGCTCGACTGGATCGGCGCGGCCGGTCTGCGAACGGTCGCCGGCCGCTGGCAACCCGAATACCTCGCCCTCACGCCCGAGCTCAGGCCGGTGCTGCCTTCGCACGGCGCGGTGGCAGCGCTGGGAGAGGTGCGGGTGCTCTTCGATGCCTCGTTCGGGCCGATCAGCGCTGTCGCGGACGACGGCACGCCGACCGGGCTGGCGCCGGCGCTGTTCAAACGCGCCGCGGACGCCATCGGGTTGCACTACCGGCTGATCCCGAGGCCCTCGTTCGAGGACGCGCAAGCGGACCTGATTCAGGGAAAGGCGGAGGTGATCTTGGCGGCGGTCCGTACGCTCGAGCGCGAGCGCTCCGCCGTGTTCGTCGGGCCCTACTACTCCGAACCGGCCGCGATCGTCAGCCTCAGGGGCGTCGCATGGCCATCGCTCGGCGCGCTTGCCGGCCACCGGCTGGCGATCGATGCCGGCCACTACCTGATACCGTACATCTCGCGGGCCTATCCCAGCCTGCGTCTCGTGATCGTCCGCACCGCGTCCGGCGTGCTCGATGCCGTGGAGGCGGGCGAGGCGGACGCCGGCATCACCAACGTCGAAGTGGCCGCGGCGCATGTCGAGCGCGAATTCGCCGGGCGCTTGCAGGTGTCGGGCCTCGTCGAGGACAACCCGAGCGAGCTCAGCTTCATGGTGCGTGCCGACCGACCGGAGCTGGCCCAGGCGATCCGGGCCGGCTTCGACGCCGTCCCCGTCAACGACCGGCGGATGCTGGCGAACACGCTGTTGCGCACGACCGTTCGAGTCGGCATGAGCTGGCGTGACGCCGCCTGGGTATTGGTACCGCTCGCAGGCGCGATGCTGGGGCTGCTCACCGGAGGACTGCTGTATGCCCGGCGTCTGCGCAGAGCTCAGGCCCACCTGCAGGCGGAGCGGGACCAGGCCCGGGCCGCGGCGGACGCGCGCGAGGAATTCATCGCCGAGCTCGCGCACGACGTACGCACGCCGCTGGCCGCCCTGGCGAGCGGGCTGCGCCTGCTGGCGCGCGCAACCTTGTCCCGGGACGCGATCGACATCCTCGGATCGCTGACCAGCTCGGCCGAGCGGACGCTTGCGTTGCTCAACCGGCTGCTCGACATGGCGCGGCTCGAATCCGGCCATTTCGAGCTGCATCGCAAGTCGACTGATCTCGAAAGCCTGCTGCGCGCGTGCGTCGCGCCGTTCGGGCCCCTGGCAAGCGAGCGGGGCACGCGCATCGTGATCGAGCCCATCGGGCCGCTGCCGCTGCTGCTCCTCGACCCGCCTCGGACTCAGCAAGTGATCAACAACCTGATCAGCAATGCCGTGAAGTTCACCGAGCGCGGCACCGTCTCGGTCCGGCTGACGGGCAAGAAGGCCTCGAGCGGCGTCTGGAAGCTGAGGTTGGAAGTCGAGGACACGGGTATCGGCATGGAAGCGGAGCACGTGCGGTCGCTCTTCGAGCGTTACTCGCAAGCGCCCGGGACCCAGGAGCGCTACGGTGGCGTCGGGCTGGGGATGGCGATCAGCGCACAAATCGTCCGCAATGCGGGGGGACTCATCGATGTTCGCAGCGAACCAGGCAAGGGCACCGTCTTCACGGTTCGCATCCTGGCCGAGGAAGCTGCCGAAGCGAGCGAGCCCCTCGGAGCGCCGGCGCTGAGCATTCTGCTGGTCGATGACGATCCGGTCTGCCGGATCGTGTCCAGCGAACAGTTGCGTGCGATCGGATTCGATGTCGAGACCGCGCCCGACTGCGACACGGCGCTACGCGAACTCGGGACCGACCGCTACGACGTCCTCGTCACGGACATGTCGATCAACAGCGACGGGGAAGGGCTGAAGCTGGCCAAGCTCGTGACCGACCTCGGTCTTGGTCGTCTCAGGAAGATCGTAGCGCTCTCGGGCCAGGATCGCCCCGCCAGTGTCCCGGCGCCGTTCGATCTCTGGCTCACCAAGCCGAGTCATCCAGGAGACCGCGACTGGCTGCAAGAACTCGTGGCCTGCGTCGGCGACTCGGGCAAGTCCGGGCCAGGCTCCTGAGCTTTGCGGCCACCGCTTGGACGTGGCAGGCCGGCGAAGCCACCCGCGACCACCTACGGAGTCGCCCCTGCAGAACGCCCGCAACCCGCACGAACACTCGCGTGGCGGGGTGAACGCCGATGGCGCGATCTCCCAGGAACCGATCCAATGAGGCGCAGTTTCCGGGAGATTTGGAGTTTCATCGCGATGGCCACCGACGACTTCTTCCGCGCCCGACTGGATTCGATGATCGATCTGCGGCACCCGCTGGCGGTGCTTGCGGCGCGCATGCCTTGGGCCGAGATCGAAGCCGCGTTGGCGCCGGCG
>JAFEEF010000090.1 GCA_018241265.1 Pseudomonadota bacterium
CGGGGGGACGGTGAAATATCCGGGTTAGCCCGCCGCTACCAGCAGGATGCGCTCGGCGTCGTGTTGTCGACGTTGCCGCGCGCGCCGTCGTGGTTCACGGTGTAGACGCCGCAGGCGTCGCTGGCCTGCAGCCCGGTCGGTATCGCGCTCGCGATGAACGTGCCGTGCTGGCCGACGCTCGTGCTCAGCCTGTAGTAGACCGTGCCGCCCGTCGCCACGTCGACCGGAAAGGCCGTGCCGGCATAGCCGAGCGCGGACGGGTTGGTCGCGTAGGCATTGTTGGCGGCGTAGTGGCGCTCCTGGCGCGCGGCGAGATCGAGCAGCGCGGACTTCGCATCGGCGCGGCGCGACTTCTGCACATGCTTGTAGAAGGCCGGCAGTCCGGCCGCGGCGAGCATGCCGACGATGGCGGCGACGATCGCGAGTTCGATCAGCGTGAAGCCGCGCGCGGCACGAGCGGGATGGGCGATGCGTGTGCTCATGGCCGTGATGTCGGCAAGGCGCGGCAGCGCTTGAACGGCGCGCCGTGCCGGATTCGACGCGATCGGTGCTTCAATCCTGCGCCGGCACCTCGCGCCAGTTGAGTCGCTTCAGCGGCGTCGCGGCGACGAGCTTCGCGCCGGGTGCGTAGGTGGCCCCCGTGCTGTCGCCGGCAATCACCCGCAGATTGCCGTTGACGCGCTGGAACGCGATGTCGGTGATCACGCCGGCCGACGCGGTGGACGCGGTCATGAGGTTGCCGCTGCTGTCCTGGAGCACGGTCTGGCCGGTGCCGAAGTTGACGCCGAACAGGCGGCTGCTGCCCGAAGGCGAGCAGGCCTGTCCGTTGGGCAGGTTCGCCGCGAACGCGACGATGCCGGCGTTCGCGGTCGCATCGACATTGACGCGCTCGGCGATGCTCGTGGTCTGATCGGCCGACAGATCGAAATACCAGCCCAGCGGCGCCGACGAGACGCCGGTCAGCAGGTTCGTGTTGGCGGTGAACTGGTCGCGCGTGAGCGGGAAGCTGGTGCCGGAAGGAAGCGTGCTCGATGTATAGAACTTGCCGGCCTCCCCCGTGCCGTCGGCGATCGCATAGAAGGTCTGGATGGCCGTGCTCGAGCTGTCGCTGTCGGCCAGCAGGCGACCGGTGCCGATCAGGACATAGCGTTTCTGGGTCGTCTCGTCCACTTCGATCAGCGGGCGCGTCGTCACCGGCTGCGCGACGTTGCCGGTGTAGGCGAGCTTGGCGATCTTGGTCGGCTGCGAATACGTGCCCGTGCCGGTCAGATCGAGCCGCCAGACGTTGCCCTGCAGGTCGCCGGCGTAGACCGCGTCGGCCGTGAAGTCGGTGTAGTCGGGAATGTAGGCCGACGCCTGGGCGAGGTTGATCGGCGCCGCGGTCGATCCTTCGGTGGTCGCGAGCGTCGCCAGCAGCGCGCCGGTCTTGGCATTGACGATGAAGAAGTAGCCGATGCCGTCGCTGTTGTTGTAGCCGGACGTGAAGATGGCGACCCAGCCGTACTTCGCGGTCTTGACGACGATCGGCGCGCCGTAGCTGTAGCCCATGCGGGAGTCGGTGAACTCCCACAGCACCTTGCCCGCCACCGCGGTCTCGCCGGTCCACGCGGTCGGGTCGGTGACGTCGAGCGCGTAGTAGCCGGTGCCGCCCTTGCCCAGGCCGCCGATGATGACGGAGTGCCAGTCGCTGGTGGTGGCAGTGGAACCGGAGGTCTTGTTGAAGTCGAGGTCGAAATTGAGCGGCTTCGCGTCCACCATGTAGTGGTGCGTGAAGCTCGGGTTGCCGAGCGATGCCAGGCCGGTCGTCGCCGCCGTGCTCGAGTTGCCGTAGGTGAAGCTCGGCACGTAGGCGAACAGCTCGGTGCCGCAGGTGCTGCAGGCCGTGCTGCCGGTCGGCAGCGTGCCGTCGAGGGCATGCATCATGCCGTCGTTGGCGCCGACGTAGACCACCGTCTTGCGGCTCACGTACTTCTTCTTGTAGGCGTTGTAGCCCGCGTTGTGGAGGTCGTAGTAGGGCGCGTTCGGCGGTCCCACCGGATTGACCTTCGCGCCGACGATGTCGCCCAGCAGGTAGGAGCGGGTCCGGTACTGGCCGCCGTTGGCCAGCTCTTGAGTGCGGTCGCCGCGCAGGTAGGCGACGTAGTTGGCGGCCGACTGCGACGACACGCCCGGCACGTTCGAGAACGACGTGTAGTAGGTGCGGCTCGACAGCGTGGCGGTACCGAGGTTGCTCGATTCGAACGGCAGGCCCGCGCCGGTGCTGGTGCAGCAAGTCACGATGACGCGGTTGCTCGCGCCCTTGGACTCCAGCAGCGAGCGTGCGTCCCACTTCGGCGTCAGCGTCGGATTGCCGTTCGCGTCGTAGGCGGCCGACGAGCCGACGACGTCGCCGGTCCACGTCTTCGGATCGTAGGTCGCGGCGTAGCTGGCCGTGCCGCTCGAGACGTTGGGCGAGGTGGTGGAGAACGCGGTGCTGGTCGCCGACGACAGCTCGCTGCTGATCTTCGAGAAGGCCTTGGTCAGGCCGGTCTGCATCGCATCGGGCCGGTTGCCGGGGAAGTAGTTGTCGGGCCGCAGGTCCGTCGAGTTCGTGCTGTCGGTGCTGTAGGTCAGCGAGCCGTTCCAGGTCGCGCCGTTCGGCAGCGTGTCGGTGCTGGTGTACCAGTTGGCCGTGGGGATCGTGGACGTGCCGTTCGTGGTCGCGTACGGAGAGAACCCGGTCGGCAAGTCGAACCCGCCGTACTTGGCCGCCAGCCAGTACTGGTTCTTGTGCCGGTAGACCTGGTTCTCCTCCACGTCCATCCAGTAGGTGTTGACGGTCTGGCTGCCGCTCAGATCGGACCGGATGTCGTTCGTGTGGGCGTCGTAGGCCAGACCCGCCATGTAGTACGAGTCGCAGCGGCTGCTGGTCGTGCAAGTCGTGGCGTTCTGGTCGAAGTAGATGCTGCCCAGCGTGTTGCTGCCGGACAGGCCTTCGAGCTTGCCGACCATGTCGGTCGCGGTCTTGACGTTGACGGTCGTGTCGGCGGTGACCTCGGCAGGCGCCGTCGGTTCGTAGGTGTTGATCGTGCTGCCGGGCAGGTTGTTGTCGCGCCAGGTGTTGACGTCGCCGATGCCGAGGATGAAGTTCTTCTGGCAGCTGTACATGATCGGGCTGCCGTAGTAGGCGGCCGAGTCGGTGCTGGCGAGCTTCCAGACGCTGTCGCTCGTGATCGCCGGGAAGCCGTCGAGCCAGGTCGATGCCGTGCCCGAGCTGCCGGCGCCCGCCAGCGTCGTGTACGAAGCGACGTTGCCGAGGTTCCTGAAGTAGCGCAGCGCGGCGTAGTAGAGCTCGCCGACGGGGTCGTACGATTTGTACGACTGGGCGCTGTACCCGAACTTGTTCAGGTAGTTCATCACGCCGCTGTTCGGGATCGTCACGCTCCAGCCGGCTGCGCTCGCCAGGGCTTGCGTCGCCGTGGCGTCGGTCGGGTCCGGATTCGTGGCCATGATGCCGGTCGTGGCATCCCACTCCGTGTTGCTGTTCGTCACCGCCGTCGAGCCCGGCACCGGCCGCGTCGGGCCGATGTACTTCATCCGCGCCCGCATCACGCCGCCGTCGCGGTTGATGTTGCCGTCGTTGTAGTAGCCGAACGCCGAATAGCGCAGCTTCGACGAATAGGACTGCATCAGGCCCTCCGGCTTGGCCGCGGTGTTGCCGTAGGCGACGCAGTTGGACTCGAGGCCGACCGTCGAGTCGCAGACCTTGACGTTGACGTAGACGCGGTAGATGGCGGCCGCATCGGCGGTGGCGGCCGCGGAGCTCTGGGCGTTGTAGTCGACGACCGTGTAGGTTCCGCTGGTGGCTGCCTTGCAGCTCGTGGCGTTCGTCCCGGATCCGCTGCCGACGCACTGGCTCTTGATCGCGTTGCTGCTGTTCAGCGTGTTGCAGGTGTAGGTGTAGGCGGAGCTCGAGCCGGTGCGCGCGCAACTGAGCGTCTGGCCGCCGCTGATGCTCTGCGTGCAACTGGTGGAGCTGCCGCTGTAGGAGCAGCTCAGCACGGTGGCGCCCGAGTTGCAGCTGAACGAGACCGTGCCGTTGGTGGCCGTGGTCATGGTGCTGCAGTCGAACGAGGCGGCGCCGGTCACGTACATCTGCGTCCCGATCGCGCGCAGCTTGGTCGACGAGGCGTTCCACGTGAACGGCGTCGCGCCGCTGACGCCCGAGGTGGTCGTCTTGTGCGGCATCACCGTCGTGTCCTGCGCCGCATAGGTCTTGGTCAGGATCGTCGCCGATGTCGTGTCGGTGCTGCGGTAGCCGCCGGTCAGCACCCAGCGGAACGCGTCCAGCGTCTGCATCGACGACCAGTTCAGGTAGTTGCCGCTCCACAGCGCCTTCGACGAGGTCGTCGTGCACGCGTGGCTCGTCGCTGCGCTGTCCGGCGTGAAGTAGCTGCTCGAAGGCGTCGTCGAGCTGTAGACGTACCTGTAGCACTTGGCCGGATCGAAGTAGCCGAGGAAGGTGCTGGACGCCGAATAGGCCGTGGTGCTCGGGTACGCGGGCGTCGTCGCCGTCGGCCACTCGACGGAGAGCGCCAGGATGAGGTTGCCGGGGACCGAGACGGTCGAGAACAGCGGCTGGTCGGCCAGGTCGATCGGGGCGGCGTGCGCCGCTGCCGCGCAGACGGCGAGCGCACCGAGGCGCCTCACGGTACGCAACAGCCGGCGCATCGCCGGGTAGGCTCGGGCGTGGATCATGGCGTGGCTCGACGGTGGAGGTAGGTGGCGGGCCGGCGGCTCAGATGCCGGCGATCGTCTGCAGGTACGTTTGCGTGTTGCGGCGCGTGTCCGTCACGCGCACCGTGATGCGGTAGGCGGGCATCGATGGGCCGCCCGGCTTCAGCAGCTGCGCCGACCCGCGCTTGTCCGGCGGCGCATAGATGGCCTGGCAGGACGCCGGATCGTAGGTACCGGTCGAGACGCACTGGCGGTCGATCACGTAGCGGATCACGACGCCGGTCGTGCTGTCGGTGATGTCGGAAGCCGTCAGCCCGAGCGTCGCGTAAGTGGAATCGTTGACCAGCACGAGCGGTATGCCCTGCGCGTTCGAAGCGAGCTGGTAGGAGATGTAGTTGGAGGCCTTCTGGTCGTTGGCGCGCGTGTTGTCGTCGGCCAGCGCGCCGCCGCTGGCGAACAGTCCGGCCGCTGCGGCGATACCGCGCTCGCCCTGGTTCTGCAAGTCGCGCTTGACGGCGATGTTGCCGGCCACGAGCGACGAGGCGTTGAACGAGCGCATCAGCGCGACTGCGCCGACCAGCAGGACGACGAGCGCGAGAAGCGCGATGACCATGATGACGCCGGACTGGCGGCGGCGCGGTGCAGGAAGGTGGCGACGGACGTGCATGGTCGTGGCCGGGCTCAGTTCAGCAGCAGGTTGTTGCGCAGCGGGATCGTCAGCTCGAGCTTGCGATAGCGATAGAGCTGCTCGGCGCTGCTGAAGGTGCGCGTGTAGCTCAGGGACGACAAGTCATCGAAGAGCGTGATCGACGTGGCCGTCGGCGCCTGCGCGGAGCCTGCCTTCTCGGGCAGTGCCGTGCGCAGGATCAGGCCGACGCGGATCGCCTTGATCTTCTGCAGCACGCTGTTGGCGCTCTCGCTGCCGTTCATCAGGTCGGACGGCGTGTAGCCGGTGGCGGTCGGCGAAAACCATTCGCTGTCGCTGATCTTGCCGTCGTTGTTGGTATCGATACCGTAAAGCGCATGCAACTCGAACACGCCGTCGGCCACCTGCTGCAGCGGCGTGCTCTGCGTCTGCAGCAGGTCGTAGGTGTAGAGCGTGTTGTTGTCGCCGACGCCGATGAGCTGGAACTGCGGCGGGCTGTTGGTGCCGTTGCCGAGGTCGATCGCGACGCTGGTCTCGGTGAAGTCGGTCAGCGACTGGGTGTCCACCGTGTTGGTGGAATAGGAGCCCGACAAGTTCAGCGTCGTGGCCGTCCCGCCGCTGAAACCCGACGCCACCTGCTGAATCATGCAGTTGGCGGGACCGCCGCCGCTCGTGCTCTGCTGGTCGGCGACGAGCACCAGGTCGGAGGCGTTGAAGCCGACGGTGTTGACGAGCGAAATGGTTCCGCTCCCGCTCGCCCCGCTGGCGGCAAAGCCGCTGAACAGGCTCAGCACATTGCTGGTGCCCGACGTGCCTGCCATCACCACCAGCGCGTCGGACGTGTGGCCGCTGACGCCGGGCGTGGTCTGGTCCGGCAGGATCAGTACCGGTGCAAGGCGGAGCGTGCCGGAGACGCCGCTCACCACGGTATCGAACGGCGACGGGAACGCCGTGGTGCGCGGCAGCACCTGCGTCTGCGTGCCGCTGGACGACGTCGCCGCATAGAGGGCGCAGCCATAGCCGAAGCTTGCCGTCTGGACGAAGCCGTTGCCCGCGCTGCGCACCCACTTGTCGATCAGGTAGAGCGCGTAGCTGCCCGACTGGTTGATGTCGTTGACCGCGGTCAGCGAGCGCTTGCGGCCTTCGGCGACCTGCAGCACGCCGAATGCGGCGAGCGACAGGAACATGCCGACGGTGAGCGCGACCATCAGCTCGATCAGCGTCATGCCGTGCGCGCGATGCGCGCGGGCGGCTGCGGGCGGCGTGTTCACGGGATGGCCACCGTCGTCGAGTAGGAACTGGAGGCGGCGGCGCCGGCGGCGTTGAGCCGGGTCGGCTCGGCCCAGGTGACCGTGATCGTCGTCAGGCCGCTGGTCGTGGTGATGGAGTAGGTCGGGCTGCCGGGCAGGCCGAACTGCGTCGTGTCGCCGAGACGCGTCGCCCAGGAGCTCAGCGTGTCGGATGCGACGGTCGCGGACTGCTGGGCCCACATCGTCGACACCAGGTCGTCCACGAGCAGCGCCGCGCGCGTGCGGTCCTCGGCATCGATCGAGTACGTCACCGCCTTGGCCTGCAGCGCCACGAGGCCGAGGATGCCGAGCGAGAAGACGAGCAGCGCCATCAGCACTTCGATCAGCGAGAAGCCGCGGGCGCGACGTCGGATGGCGCTCCGGAGGCTCATGCCGGGCAGCCGTCGGGGTTGGTGCTGGACAGGGTCTTGCTCATGTCGCACATGCGCACGCGGCCGCCGAGGTAGACCATGACCTTGTAGCTGCGGTCGGCGCCCGTCTTGCTGACGACGTAGCTGACCGGCTTCGTGGGATCGGTCGCATCGGCCGTGTTGCAGCCCACCCCGAGGCCTGTGGATGCCGAATCCACAGACGTCAGCTGCCCCATCGAGTTGAAGCACGACAGCGCCGGTCCGCTGATCGTCACGCCGGCCTGGTTGCCGTAGTTCGTGCCGGTCACGAAGGACGCGCTCGATGCGGTCTCGGTGCTGTTGAGCATCGGCTGCGCGCGCACGTACCAATCGGTGCCGTTCTGTGCCGGCGTCGTGTTCCATGCCGGCGTCGAGCTGGTCAGCGCGAAGACAGTCTGGCGGTTGCGGCGCAGCGCCTCGACCTGCGCGAGGCGCAGGTCGTTCTGCAGCATCTCGGCGACGGTGCGGGCACGCGCGTTGCCGAGCCAGGAGGCGATGGCCGGGATGGCTGCCGTCATCAGCAGCGCGGCGACGGTCACGACCGTGGCCAGCTCGATCAGCGTGAAGCCGCGCGCGCGGCGCGGCGGGCGGGAGGTCGTCAGGAGCATGTGTCCCCCTTCTTCATGATCCAGCAGGCACTCGTGGCGCCGCCCCAGGAGGTCGGCATGGTCGAACTCTTGGTGCTCTGGTAGTTCAGCGTGTAGACGAAGCCGTTCGTCGCGCCGCTGCCGGTCGCGGTGATCGCGTAGGTGCCGGCGGCGAGGCTGCAGGAGATCGTGAACGTCTTGGCCGTCGAGTTCGATGCGCACGGGCTCGTGGCACTGGCCGTCGACAGGTAGGTGCGGTTGTCCTGGTAGTACTGCTCCAGGCTCGCCTGCATCGCCGACAGCGCATTGGTGGCATCGATCAGCCGGCCGCGCGTGACGTAGTCGGTGTAGGCCGGATACGCGATCGCGCCGAGGATGCCGACGACCGCAACGGCGACCATCAGCTCGATCAGCGTGAAGCCGGCGGCACGCGCGTACGCCGGCATGGCGCGGCGGCCGCTCGTGCGGTCGCTTGCGTGCGAAATGATGTTCATGGGCGCGGACCTCTGCAGTTCGTCAATGCGACAGCCGTCCTGGATGCGGCGTGTCGAGTGGCTATCGACGCGCGACTGCGCGACTTGAGAGGCGTTGCCGATAGGCGGTATCGATACGCGGACAGGCGTCGCGACCCGGGGCCACGGTGTGCGCTTTGTCGCGGTCGGAGGACCCGGGATGGGCTGCGGCTGGCGTACCTCGACCTTGCGCAGGCGCGGTGCCGCACGACCTGCCGCCGCGCGACGCGCGACGGAAACGTTCGGGCCGCTCGGCGATATCGGCCGAACGCGTCCCGACTTGAGCCGCCTCAGCCTCTCCAGGGCGGCCGGAAGGCGGAAGGTGCGATGGCCCTCAGCGCGGCGTCGCCAGCCACTTCTCGACGAGGTTCACCCAGAGCGTCGCGCCCAGCGGGATCAGCTCGTCATTGAAGTCGTAGCTCGGGTTGTGCAGCATGCACGGGCCCATGCCGTGGCCGCCGTCGCGGTGGCTGCCGTCGCCATTGCCGATCAGCAGGTAGCAGCCGGGCTTCTCGAGCAGGAAGTAGCTGAAGTCCTCGGCGCCCATCGTCGGCTCGAACTCGAGCACGTTCTCGGGGCCGACCAGATCGGTCATCACCCGGCGCGCGAACGCGGTCTCCGCGTCGTGGTTGATCGTCGGCGGGTAGTTGCGGTGGAACGAGAACTCGCACCCGGCTTCGAACGCCGCGCAGGTGCTCTCGGCGATCTTCTTCATCCGCTGCTCGATCAGGTCGAGCACCTCGAGCGTGAAGGTGCGCACCGTGCCTTCGAGGGTGCAGGAGTCGGGCACGACGTTGGTCGCCTCGCCGGCATGGATCATCGTCACCGAGATCACGCCCGCATCGATCGGCCGCTTGTTGCGCGTGATGATGGTCTGGAAGGCCTGCACCATCTGGCAGGCGATCGGCACCGGGTCGATGCCGTTGTGCGGCAGCGCGGCATGCGATCCGCGGCCGTGGATCGTGATCCTGAACTCGTTGCTGCTGGCGAAGCACGGGCCGCTCTTGACGGCGAACTGGCCGGCCGCCATGCCGGGCCAGTTGTGCGCGCCGAAGATCGCTTCCATCGGGAACTGCTCGAACAGGCCGTCCTTGATCATCTCGCGCGCCCCGCCGCCGCCTTCTTCGGCAGGCTGGAACACGAGGTAGACCGTGCCGTCGTAGTGGCGATGCTGCGACAGATGCTTGGCCGTCGCCAGCAGCATCGCGGTATGTCCGTCGTGGCCGCAGGCGTGCATCCTGCCGGGATGCCGGCTGGCGTGCGCGAAGGTGTTGTGCTCGGTCATCGGCAGCGCGTCGATGTCGGCGCGCAGGCCGACGGCGCGGTCGCTGGTGCCGTTCTTGAGGATCGCGACGACGCCGGTCGTGCCCATGCCGCGGTGGATCGGGATGCCCCAGTCGGTGAGTTGCCGGGCGATCACGTCCGAGGTGCGCTTTTCCTGGAAGCACAGCTCCGGATGGGCATGGATGTCGCGGCGCACCTTGGCGATGGCGGCGGCGTCGGCGAGGATGGATTCGATCAGGCGCATGACGGTCTCCACGGGGGCGCGGGGCAGTTTACCCCTGGGTGCTGCGTGTCGTGGCGCACGGATACCGGCGCGCCCGTCGCGGTGACCGCCCGGCGCTGTCGCCGCGCCGAGGCGGCTGTGCAATAGTCCGTTCCATGACCACGACCATCACGCGCGGCGCCTGCCCGCACGACTGCCCCGACACCTGCGCGCTGCGCGTCACGGTCGTCGACGGCCGGGCCGTGAAGGTGCAGGGCGATCCGGAACATCCGCCGACGCACGGCGCGCTGTGCACCAAGGTCTCGCGCTATGCCGAGCGCACCTACCATCCGGAGCGCGTGCTGCATCCGCTGCGCCGCGTCGGGCCGAAAGGATCGGGCCGGTTCGAGCGCGTGCGCTGGGACGACGCCCTGGCCGACATCGCCTCGAGGCTCCAGGCCATCGCGGCGCGCGACCCGCAGGCGATCCTGCCTTACAGCTATGCCGGCACGATGGGGCTGATCCAGGGCGAGGGCATGGCGGCGCGCTTCTTCCACAAGCTCGGCGCATCGTTCCTCGACCGCACGATCTGTTCGAACGCCGGCGGCGAGGCGCTGCTGGCGACCTACGGCGGCAAGGTCGGCATGCACGTCGAGGCGTTCGTCGACAGCCGCCTGATCGTCGTCTGGGGCAGCAACTCGATCGCATCGAACCTGCATTTCTGGACCTTCGCGCAGGCTGCCAAGCGGGTCGGCGCCAAGCTCGTGTGCATCGACCCGCGCAAGACCGAGACCGCCGACAAATGCCACCAGCACATCGCGCTGCGGCCCGGCACCGACGGCGCGCTGGCGCTCGGGCTGATGCACGAGCTCGTCGTGCACGACTGGCTCGACCACGACTATCTCGAGCGGCATGTCGACGTGGCCGGCTGGGCCGCGTTGCGCGAGCGCGCGTCGCAGTGGCCGCCCGAGCGCGTCGCCGAGACCTGCGGCATCACCGCCGACGAGGTGCGCGGACTCGCGCGCGACTATGCGACGACGCGACCGGCCGCGATCCGCCTCAACTACGGCATGCAGCGGGTGCGCGGCGGCGGCAATGCGGTGCGGCTCGCGGCGATCCTGCCGTGTCTGACGGGTGCATGGCGGCAGCGCGGCGGTGGCCTGCTGCTGTCGTCGGGCGGGTGGTTCAAGCGCCACATGGACAGCGCTGCGCTCGCCCGCCCCGACCTGCTGGCCGGGCGCCGCCCTCGCACCGTCAACATGGTGACGATCGGCGACGACCTGCTGCGCGACGCGTCGCCGGCATTCGGACCGAAGATCGAGGCGCTCGTCGTCTACAACAGCAATCCGGTGGCCGTCGCGCCCGAATCGCCGAAGGTCGCGCAGGGCTTCGCACGGGACGATCTGTTCACCGTGGTGCTCGAGCACTTCATGACCGACACCGCCGACGTCGCCGACTACGTGCTGCCGGCCACGACGCAGCTCGAGCACCTCGACGTGCACGCGAGCTACGGTCATACCTATGCACTCTGCAACGAGCCGGCGATCGCGCCGCTGGGCGAGGCGCGATCGAATACGCAGATCTTCCGCGACCTCGCGCGCTGCATGGGGTACGACGAGCCGTGCTTCGGCGACAGCGACGAGCAGCTCGCGCGCACCGTCTACCACGGCGAAGTCCGCTTCGACGAGATGCGCGCGCGCGGCTGGGTGCAGCTGCCGGTCCCCGATCTGCCGTTCGCCGAGGGCGGCTTCCCGACCGCAGACGGCCGCTGCGTGATCGATGCGCCCGGACTCGGCGTGCCCGACTACGTGCCGAACTACGAATCGCCGTCGAGCGCGCCCGAGCTCGCGCGGCGCTATCCGCTCGCGATGATCTCGCCGCCGGCACGCAACTTCCTCAACTCGAGCTTCGTCAACGTCAAGAGCCTGCGCGACATCGAGGGCGAGCCGCTGGTCGAGATCCATGCCGACGACGCCGCCGCGCGCGGCCTGGTGTCGGGCGAGATGGTCGAGGTCTACAACGATCGCGGCCGCTACCGCTGCAAGGCGGTGGTGAGCGCGCGCGCGCGGCCCGGCGTCGTCAACGGCCTCGGCGTCTGGTGGCGCAAGCTCGGCGTGGCCGGCACCAACGTCAACGAGCTGACGCACCAGCGGCTCACCGACATCGGCCGCGCGCCGGCCTTCTACGACTGCCTGGTCGAGGTGCGAGCCGCCGCCGCTGACGCCGAAGCCGCGGCGGCGTGAGACGCTGGGTACGGATGGCAGGTTGGAGTCTGGCCGGTACGGCACTGCTGGCGGGAGCCGCGATCTGCCTGACGGGCGGCTGCAGCACGATCGGCTACTACGCGCAGGCGGTCGACGGCCATCTCGCGATCGTGCGCGCCGCGCAGCCGGTCGATCGGTGGCTTGCCGATCCGGCCACGCCGCCGGCGGTGAAGCAGCGCCTCGAGCTGAGCCAGCGCATGCGCGACTTCGCGGTCGCCGAGCTGAAGGAGCCCGACAACGCGAGCTACCGCCGCTATGCCGACCTGAAGCGCTCGGCGGCCGTGTGGAACGTCGTCGCGGCGCCGGAGCTGTCGCTGACCTTGAAGACCTGGTGCTATCCGCTGCTCGGCTGCGTCGGCTACCGCGGCTACTTCGATCAGCACGCCGCCGACGCTTACGCGCAAACCTTGCGCGACGAAGGCTGGGAGGTCAGCGTCTATCCGGTGCCGGCCTATTCGACGCTCGGCAAGCTGCCGGGCGACTGGTTCGCCGATCCGCTGCTCAACACCTTCATCGACTACCCGGAAGGCGAGCTGGCGCGGCTGATCTTCCACGAGCTCGCGCACCAGATCGCCTATGCGCCGGACGACACCGTCTTCAACGAGTCGTTCGCCACCGCGGTCGAACGCCTCGGCAGCGCGCGCTGGCTGGCCGAGCGCGCGACGCCGCAAGCACGTGCGGCCTACGAGCGCTACGACGCGCGCCGCCGGGATTTCCGCACCCTGACGATGGACTACCGGAGGCGCTTCGAAGAGCTCTACGCGAGCGACCGCGACGATGCCGGCAAGCGCGTCGGCAAGGCGGCGCTGATGGCGGCGATGCGCGCCGACTACGCGGCGCTGAAGCGCGATCGATGGTCAGGGTATTCCGGGTACGACGCCTGGTTCGAGCACGCCAACAATGCGGCGCTCGGCGTGCTGGCCGCGTACAACGAACTGGTGCCTCGCTTCGAGCGCCTGTTCGAGCGCGACGGCGGCGACTACACGCGCTTCTATGCGGACGTGAAGCGCCTCGCGGCGCTGCCCAAGGTCGAGCGCCGCGCCGAGCTGAACTCACCACCGTAGAACGCCATGCCCAGCATCCACGTCCGGCGCGACCATGCCCTCGGCCTAGACCGCGCACGCGAAGTCGCCTGGAAGTGGGCCGAAGAGGCCGAAGGCAAGTTCGGGATGGAGTGCACGGTGATCGAAGGCGAGACGAGCGACGTCGTCGAGTTCACGCGCTCCGGCGTCCACGGCCAGCTCGTCGTCGCGGCCGATCACTTCGAGCTCGATGCGAAGCTCGGTCTCCTGATCGGGGCTTTCGCGCGCACGATCGAGGCCGAGATCGTGCGCAACCTGGACACCTTGCTGGCGGCGCCCGGCAAGCGGACGGGCGGCGCCAAGGCAGCGAAGAAGGCAGCGAAGAAGGCGGCGCCACCCAAGACGCCGCGGCGCTGACGCGCTACTTCAAAGACTCGATCAGGTCGACATAGTCCTGCATCGCCTGCTCGGACGCCGTGCCCTTGACCTCGTTCCACGCGTCCCACTTCGCGCGGCCGACCATGTCCGAGAAGCCCGGGCGCTTGCCGTCGACGTCGCCGCCGGTGGCCTGCTTGTAGAGCGCATAGATCTTCAAGAGGGTCGCGTTGTCGGGCTTTTCCGGCAACGACTTCGATTCGGCGACGGCTTGCTCGAAGCGGGCTTTCAGGTCGGCCATGGCGTGCTCCCGTGTGCGTTGTGCGGTGATGCCGGGTGCGCTAGCGAAAACCGGCATTGACGGAAGGCCATGCTACCCGGCATCGTCGCCGCCAGTCCACGTCGCCAGCCCAAGGAGAATCCCGATGCCCAGAGCCGCGCAACGCATGTCGCGCGTCGACACGGCCTGGCTGCGCATGGACAACGACGTCAATCTGATGATGATCGTCGGCGTCTGGCTGCTGCAGCCGGCGATCGCCGTCGATGCCTTGCGCGCGCGCGTCGAGGAAAAGCTCCTCCAGTACGAGCGCTTCCGCCAGAAGGTCGTGACCGATGCGATCGGCGCGAGCTGGGTCGATGACGACGCGTTCGATCTCGACGCCCACATCGTCGAGATGGAGCTGACGCCGGCGCCAGGGGAGTCCGACCGCGCGGCGCTGCAGCGGCTGGTCGGCGAGCTGGCGATGCAGCCGCTCGACCCTGCGCGGCCGCTGTGGCAGTTCCACCTGATCGACGGCTATGAAGATGGCGGTGCGCTGATCGCACGCGTGCACCATTGCATCGCCGACGGCATCGCGCTGATCTCGGTGATGCTGTCGATCACCGACGGCGGCAGCGATCCGCCGCGCCGCCGCGCGGCCGCGGCGGCCGACGCCGAGCCCGACTGGCTGGCCGATGCCGTCGTCAAGCCGCTCACCGACCTCGCGGCCAAGGCGGCCGGCATGTACGGCAGCGGCATTGCCAAGTCGATGGAGGTGCTTTCCAACCCGCAGCAGGGCGTGCTCGGCTCGATCGAGGCGGCGCGCAGCGGCGCGCGCGTGCTCGGCGACGTCGCGGCGATGGCGCTGATGGCCGACGACTCGCCGACGCGCCTGAAGGGGCAGCCGGCCGGCGCGAAGGTCGTGGCCTGGGGCGAGCCGATCGCGCTCGATCGTGTGAAGGCGGTCGGCAAGGCGCTCGGCTGCTCGGTCAACGACGTGCTGCTGGGGGCCGTCTCGGGTGCGATCGGCGCTTACCTGCGCGACCAGGGCGACGCGACCGACGGCAGCGAGATCCGCGCGATGGTGCCGGTCAACCTGCGGCCGCTCGACGAGGCTTGGAAGCTCGGCAACCGCTTCGGCCTGGCGCCGCTGACCTTGCCGATCGGCATCGAGAACCCGGTGGAGCGCGCGTATGCGGTGCGTGCGCGCATGGACGTGCTGAAGAACAGCTACCAGCCGCTGCTGGCGTTCGCGGTGCTTGCGCTCGCCGGGCTGACGATCAAGCCGGTGCAGGATGCGCTGCTCGGCCTGTTCGCGAAGAAAGCCACCGCGGTGATGACGAACGTGCCGGGCCCGGCCAAGCCGCTGCACTTCTGCGGCTCCACCTTGCGCCAGACGATGTTCTGGGTGCCGGCGTCGGGCGACATCGGCGTCGGCGTCAGCATCCTGTCGTACGGCGGCGGCGTGCAGTTCGGACTCATCACCGACGGCGCGCTCTGCCCGGATCCGCAGCAGATCATCGATCGCTTCGAGCCGGAGTTCGACGCGCTGCTCACGCTGGCCTTGATGCTGCCGTGGGGTGAATCGGCCTGAGCGAGCGCATGGGGAAACCCAATGAAAAGAGCGCCCTTGGGCGCTCCTTCGGGGGGCGGGATTTCTCCCGCTTCAGTCGGCCCGGCGACGCGAGCGCAAGAAGCCGAGCAGTCCAAGGCCCGCCGCCAGGCTCGCCCAGGTGGCGGGCTCCGGAACGGCGGCAACGGTGCCGTTGATCACGAACGGCGCCTCGGCCGTGCGATCCACGATGCCTGGCCTGACAGCGACGTTCACCATCGTGTAGCCGTTTCCGTCGTTGAGGTTCTGCATGAAGTTGCCGGTCCGGCGGTCGGACGTCAGCGGCTGCCAGGGACCGGAACTGCCGGTGCCGCTCACCGACCACGTCAGCCAGTAGCTGCCCGCGGCCAATGTCACGTCCGGAATGTCGGCCTTGAGATCGTAAATCGCGCGATCCGTGTTGTTGAGCGTGGGATAGGCGACCCGATATCCCACCAGTCCACCGTTCGTCACGGCCGTGGTGCCGGACGCGACCACCGATCCCGAATTCGGATTCGTACCGGAAATGATGCTCCAGGTCACGTCGGTGAACGTGAAGGCGCCGGCACTGGTCTGGTAGTTGAAGAAGTCCAGGTCCGTGACGTTCCAGCCGCTGCTGCTGCTGACGGTGAAGTCGTCGGCGACCGAGTAGCCGAATGCCGACTGGTCGCCGACCCCGTACGTATTCACCCGGTAGGCCTTGGTGCCACCCATCACCGACTTGCCGTTCGCGTTCACGACCGGGCCGTTGTCGAAGAGTACATCGGCCTGCGCGACGGCTGCCGTCAGCGTCATCAGGCCCAACACTGCCAATTTCTTCATGCGCTTGGTCCTCGTGTGTCTGTGGATGACCGCGGCTCCTCCCTGCGGAGCCATGGATTGAAAGGCAAATGAGTGTCTCATCGCGATGTGACAGGATAAGCCCCCGCGAATGAGGGGGGTTGAAATAAATCGTGTCCGCCCACCAGGGTAGACCCTGGGCTTTCGTTACTCCTCGAGTTCGGACTTGGCCGCTTCGACGTCCAGACGCTCCATCGCGTCGAGCGGCTCGCAGGCAGCGGCGTCCTCGTAGAGCTTGGTCGCTTCCTTCATGCGCTTCTCGCCTTCGAGCATGACCAGACCGTTGGCGTACTCGATCATCGCGATCGCCGACGTCGGGTTGAGCTTCAGCGCGGTCTTGTACATCGCCAGGCCGGCATCCTTGCTGGCGCCCTGGGTGCGGCCGAGCAGTGCGCCGACCTTGTCGATCACCTCGGCGTGGAAGGCGCCCAGCGCGATGTGGGCGTCGGCATGCTTGGGCGCCAGCCGAATCGTCGTCTCGAGCGCGCTCTTGACCCGTCCGCCCAGGCCCTGCGCCAACGCCTTCGTGATGCTGATGCCCTGGCTGTAGCGGCCGAGCGCATAGGCGAGGAAGTAGTGTGCGTTGTAGTTGCCGGCATCCTCGGCGATCAGCGCCTCGGCGCGCTGCGACACCTCGAGGAAGAGCGCGAGCTTGGTCTTCTCGCTGGTTTCGAGGTAGTTGGCATAGATCGCCTGCGCCTTCAGCGCGGCGATCGCGCCGCTGCCGCCGGCCTTCATGCCGGCCTCCGCCGCCTTCTGGAACTGACCGGCATGGAACAGCGCCCACGCCGCCTGCGCGGCCGTTTCCTTCGGATACGGCTCCGCGTCGCCCGCATGCAGCCGCGCCCATTGCTTCTTCAGAGCTGCCGCGTCGTAGGTGTAGGCGGCGGCGTCGTACGGGAACGCGGTCCACTTGGCCATGCGATGTCTCCTCTATGTGTGTTCGTTCGCGGGCGGTCAGCGGTCAGTGTAGTGGCCGACCAGCGCGTGCAGATGGTCGCGCTGCGCCGGCTCGAGGTACGGCAGCAACTGGCCGAGCACGTGGAACGCGCCGCGCAGCAGCGCGGCGCCGGCGTCCGACGGCTCGAGCGCCCGGCGCGGGTCGCGCACGTACTCGTAGCTGAGCCAGTAGGTCAGCAGCACGACCATCGCGGTGGCCACCGGCGGCACGTCGCGCGCGTCGATCCGCATCGCAGCGCTCCGCGCCAGGCCGCCGAGGATCTGTTCGACGGCGCGCGTCTTGTCGCGCAGCACGCCCTGGAAGTGCGTCTCGAGCCGGCGGTTCTTCGACAGGAGGTCGTTCAGGTCGCGGTACAGGAAGCGATACGACCAGATCAGCTCGAACAGCATGTGGAAGAAGAGCCACGCATCCTCGACGTTGGCGACGTCGTCGGCGGCCCGCAGCAGCTCGTCGAGCGCGCGTTCGTAGCGGCCGAACAGCGTGTTGATCAGCTCGTCCTTGGCCGGATAGTGGTAGTAGAGGTTGCCGGGGCTGATGCCCAGCTCGGCCGAGATCAGCGTCGTCGACACGTTCGGCTCGCCGAACCGGTTGAACAGCTCGAGCGTGACCTCCAGGATGCGCTCGGCCGTGCGGCGCGGCTTCTTCGGGGGCTTGGCCATGGGTCGCGGCGGCGCGGGATGGGTCGAATGAGCGAACGGTACACCGAGGGCCGATCGCGCTCCATCCGCATCTGCCATGGGGCCGTGCCGCAGTCCTTCGGGCGCGGGCGCGGCGCGCTGCCTACAATCCGCGGCCTCATGCCCGCCATATCGTTTCAGCACGTCGGCAAGACCTACCGGAGTGCGCAGCGCAGCGTTCAGGCGCTGGACGACGTCCACTTCGACATCGAGCCGGGCGAGTTCTTCGGCCTGCTCGGACCGAACGGCGCCGGCAAGACCACCTTGATCAGCATCCTCGCCGGCCTGGCGCGCGCCAGTCACGGCCAGGTCAGCGTGCTCGGCCACGACGTCGTCGACGACTACGCGGCCGCGCGCCGCAACCTCGGCATCGTGCCGCAGGAGCTGGTGTTCGATCCGTTCTTCACGGTGCGCGAGGCGCTGCGGATCCAGAGCGGCTACTTCGGCGTCCACCGCAACGACGACTGGATCGACGAACTGCTCGCCAACCTCGGCCTCGCGGACAAGGCCGGCGCGAACATGCGCCAACTGTCCGGCGGCATGAAGCGGCGCGTGCTGGTCGCCCAGGCGCTGGTGCACCGGCCGCCGGTCATCGTGCTCGACGAGCCGACCGCCGGCGTCGACGTCGAACTGCGCCAGACGCTCTGGCAGTTCGTCGCGCGCCTCAACAAGGAAGGCCACACGGTGCTGCTGACGACGCACTACCTCGAGGAGGCCGAGGCGCTCTGCGGCCGCATCGCGATGCTCAAGCTCGGCCGCGTCGTCGCGCTCGACCGCACGTCGGCGCTGCTCGCCGGCACGGCGAGTACGATGCTGCGATTCAAGCTGGACCGGCCGCTGCCGCCCGAACTCGCGGCGCAGTCGCGCGTCACCGGGCGCATCGTGCAGGTCACCGCGCACGACGCGCACGAGGTCGAGACCATCCTCGCGACCTTGCGCCGTGCGGGCTGCGAGCCGGAAGACCTCGAGATCGGCCGTGCCGACCTGGAGGACGTGTTCCTCGAGATCATGAACGCCGCCCCGGCTCGCAAGGAGGCCGCCTGATGCTCGCGCCGACCGATCGCCCGCCGGCCTCGGCGGCGGCGGTGCGCAGCACGCTCGCGGCCGCCGCGCCGTCCGGAGGCTTCCTGGCAGGCTGTCGCACCTTGCTCTACAAGGAGACCTTGCGCTTCTGGAAAGTGAGCTTCCAGACCGTCGCCGCGCCGGTGCTCACCGCGATCCTCTACCTGCTGATCTTCGGTCATGCGCTCGAAGGCCACGTGAAGGTCTACGACACGGTGTCGTACACGAGCTTCCTGATCCCCGGGCTTGTCATGATGAGCGTGCTGCAGAACGCCTTCGCGAACAGCAGTTCGTCGCTGATCCAGAGCAAGGTCACCGGCAACCTCGTGTTCCTGCTCGTCACGCCGCTGTCGCACTGGGCGTGGTTCCTCGCCTATGTCGGCGCGTCGATCGTGCGCGGCGTCGTCGTCGGGATCGGTGTGCTCGTCGTGACGGTCTGGTTCGCCGACCTGCAATGGACCGCGCCGCTCTGGATCATCGTGTTCGCCGTGCTCGGCGCGGCGATGATGGGCACGCTGGGGCTGCTGGCCGGTCTGTGGGCCGAGAAGTTCGACCAGATCGCGGCGTTCCAGAACTTCATCGTGATGCCGATGACGTTCCTCTCCGGCGTGTTCTATTCGGTGCACACGCTGCCGCCGTTCTGGAAGGCGGTGAGCCACCTGAATCCGTTCTTCTACATGATCGACGGATTCCGGCACGGCTTCTTCGGGCAGAGCGACGTCGATCCGCGGCTGAGCCTCGCGGTCGTCAGCGGCAGTCTCGTCGTCGTATGCGCGCTGGCGCTGCGTCTGCTGCGCACCGGCTACAAGCTGCGGCATTGATCGGCTGTTTAGAATCGCCGCACCATGGCCGACCCGACCCCCGCCGAACTCCAGCGCTACATCGCGCAGGGGCTGGCCTGCGAGCATGTCGAGGTCGACGGCGACGGGCGCCATTTCTTCGCGACCATCGTGTCGGCGGAGTTCGAAGGCGCGAGCCGCGTGGCCCGCCACCAGCGGGTCTACCGGGCCCTCGGCGATAGAATGCGCGAGCAGATCCACGCGCTGTCGATGAAGACGCTGACCCCGGCCGAATGGGCCGCGAGCGCGCCGCAAGGCGGCTCGATCCAACCGCACCATTGACCTGAACCGCGCCCGGCGCGGTCGAGGCGACGGCCGGCGTTCCCGCAGGCCGGCTCCGCGGCGACGGGCGACCCATCCTGACGATTGCATGGACAAACTCCTGATACGCGGCGGCCGTCCGCTCCACGGCGAGATCACGATCTCCGGCGCGAAGAACGCAGCGCTGCCCGAGCTGTGCGCCGCGCTGCTGACCGCAGAGCCGGTGACGCTCGCCAACGTGCCGCAGCTCCAGGACGTGACGACGACGCTGAAGCTCCTGCGCAACATGGGCGTGCACGCCGAGCGCAGCCGGACGAACCCCGACCGCGTGACGATAGACGCCGGCCGGATCACTGCGCCGGAAGCGCCGTACGACCTCGTGAAGACGATGCGTGCGTCCATCCTCGTGCTCGGGCCGCTGCTGGCACGGACCGGCCGGGCGACGGTGTCGCTGCCGGGCGGCTGCGCGATCGGCTCGCGACCGGTCGATCAGCACATCAAGGGCCTGCAGGCGATGGGTGCCGACATCACGGTCGAGCACGGCTACATCGTCGCGCGTGCCGACCGCCTGCGCGGCGCACGCATCACGACCGACATGGTCACGGTGACCGGCACCGAGAACCTGCTGATGGCCGCGACGTTGGCCGATGGCGAGACGGTGCTCGAGAACGCCGCGCAAGAGCCGGAAGTGACCGACCTCGCCGACATGCTGATCGCGATGGGCGCGCGCATCGAAGGCCACGGCACCAGCCGCATCGTCGTGCACGGCGTCGAGGCGCTGCACGGACTGCAAGGGCCGACGGCGCATCGCATCATCCCCGACCGCATCGAGACCGGCACGTTCCTGTGCGCAGTGGCTGCTGCCGGCGGCGATGCGCTGTTGCGCGGCACGCGCGCCGGCGATCTCGACGCGGTGATCGACAAGCTGCGCGAAGCCGGCGTCCGCATCGATGTGACGGACGAGGCGATCCGCGTCGCACGCGACGGCCGCCCGCAGGCAGTGAGCCTGCGCACCACCGAATTCCCCGGCTTTCCGACCGACATGCAGGCGCAGTTCATGGCGCTCGACTGCATCGCCGACGGCAGCGCCAAGATCACCGAGACGATCTTCGAGAACCGCATGATGCACGTCGACGAGCTGATGCGGCTCGGCGCGCGGATCGAGCTCGACGGCCACACCGCGCTCGTGCACGGCGTGCCGAAGCTGTCCGGTGCGACCGTGATGGCGACCGACCTGCGCGCGTCGGCGAGCCTCGTGATCGCCGGGCTGGTAGCCGACGGTGACACCATCGTCGACCGCATCTACCACCTCGATCGCGGCTACGACCGCATGGAGGTGAAGCTGCGCCGCCTCGGCGCCGACGTCGAGCGCATCGCGTGATCACGCTGGAAGCATCAGGAGGGCAAGCGTGATCACGCTTGAAGCATCAGGAGGGCAAGCGTGATCACGCTTGCTTTGTCCAAAGGCCGGATCTTCGACGAGATCCTGCCGCTGCTCACGCGCGCCGGTGTCGAGGTCGCCGAAGACCCGGAGAAGACGCGCAAGCTGATCGTCGGAACGAGTCGGCCCGACCTGCGGCTCGTGCTGGTACGCGCGTCCGACGTGCCGACCTACGTGCAGTACGGCGGCGCCGACCTCGGTGTGGTCGGCAAGGACACCTTGATCGAGCACGGCGGGCAGGGCCTCTACGAGCCGCTCGATCTCGACATCGCGCGTTGCCGCATGAGCGTCGCGGTGCGCGCCGACTTCGACTATGCCGGCGCGGTGCGTCAGGGCTCGCGCATCCGCGTCGCGACCAAGTACACGCAGATCGCGCGCGATCACTTCGCCGACAAGGGCGTGCACGTCGACCTGATCAAGCTGTACGGCTCGATGGAGCTGGCGCCGCTGACCGGCCTCGCCGACGCGATCGTCGACCTGGTGTCGACCGGCAGCACGCTGCGCGCCAACCATCTGGTCGAGGTCGAGGAGATCATGCGGATCTCGTCGCGGCTGATCGTCAACCAGGCGGCGCTGAAGCTGAAGCGCGAGCCGATACGCGCGCTGATAGACGCGTTCGCGGACGCGGTGAAAGGGTCGACATGACGGTCTCGGTGCGCCGGCTCGACACGTCGGACAGCGACTTCGAAGCCGCGTTCGCTCGCGTCTTGCACTGGTCGGCCGAGACCGATCAGGCGATCGAGGCGCGCGTTGCCGCGATCCTCGCCGACGTGCGTGCGCGCGGCGATGCGGCGCTGCTCGAGTACACCGCGCAGCTCGACGGCGTGGCCGCCGCCTCGGTCGCCGATCTGGAGATTCCGAAGCCGGAGCTGCTCGCTGCGCTCTCCGGCCTCGCGCCGGCGCGCCGCCAGGCGCTCGAGTTCGCCGCCGAGCGCGTCCGCGAGTTCCACACGCGTCAGCTCGACGCCTGCGGCCGCTCGTGGAGCTATCGGGACGCCGACGGCACGCTGCTCGGCCAGAAGGTGACGCCGCTCGATCGCGTCGGCATCTACGTGCCCGGCGGCAAGGCGGCCTATCCGTCGAGCGTGCTGATGAACGCGCTGCCGGCCAAGGTGGCCGGCGTCGGCGAGATCGTGATGGGCGTGCCGACGCCGCGCGGCGAGCGCAACCCGCTGGTGCTGGCGGCGGCCGCCGTCGCCGGTGTCGACCGCGTGTTCGCGATCGGCGGGGCGCAGGCGGTCGCTGCGCTGGCCTACGGCACCGCGACGGTACCCGCAGTCCACAAGATCACCGGGCCCGGCAATGCCTACGTCGCGAGCGCGAAGCGGCGCGTCTTCGGGCAGGTCGGCATCGACATGATCGCCGGGCCGAGCGAGATCCTGGTGCTGGCGGACGGCACGACGCCGCCGGACTGGGTCGCGATGGATCTGTTCAGCCAGGCCGAGCACGACGAGCTGGCGCAGAGCATCCTGCTGTGCCCCGATGCCGGCTACCTGGACCGCGTGCAGGAAGCGATCGCCCGGCTGCTGCCGGCGATGCCGCGCCGCGACGTGATCCGTGCGTCGCTCGAGGGGCGCGGCGCGCTGATTCGCACGCGCAGCATGGAAGAGGCCTGCGAGATCAGCAACCGCGTCGCACCGGAGCATCTCGAGGTCAGCTCGGCCGACCCGGGCCGCTGGGAGCCGCTGTTGCGGCATGCCGGCGCGATCTTCCTCGGCGCTTACACCAGCGAAAGCCTGGGCGACTACTGCGCCGGGCCGAACCACGTGCTGCCGACGTCGGGCACGGCGCGTTTCTCGTCGCCGCTCGGCGTCTACGACTTCCAGAAAAGAAGCAGCCTTATCGAGGTGAGCGCCGGTGGCGCGCAGAAGCTCGGGCCCATCGCCGCCGAGCTGGCGTATGGCGAAGGCTTGCAGGCTCACGCCCAGGCTGCGGAACTGCGTTTGAGGCGTTGACACGAGGTTCGTGTATCACGAAAATCGTGAAACACGAGCTTTGTGGCGAAATGATGAAGAATGTGACGGTCACCATGGAAGACGACGTAGCCGATTGGGCTCGTATGGAGGCCGCGCGGCGCAACACCAGCGTGTCGCGCCTGGTGGGCGAACTGCTCGCAGAGAAGATGCGGCATGACGATGCTTACGAGCGGGCGATGCGCGAGGCTTTGGAGTTCAGGAGCTTCGGCAAGTCCGACGGGCCGTATCTGACGCGCGACGAGATCTACGACAGGACCACCAGATAGGGACCACCAAGTGGTGAGCGAGATCTTCGTCGACACGAACGTCCTGGTCTACGCCATCGACGACCAGGATCCCGGCAAGCGCGACCGTGCCCGCGAATGGCTTGCCGCATGCTGGAAGCATCGTTGCGGGCGGTTGAGCACGCAGGTGCTGAACGAGTTCTACGTGAATGTCCGCAAGAAGTTTCCCGGGCCGGTATCGGCGGGCGATGCACGCGCCGAGATACGGCGATATCAGGCCTGGCGGCCGTGGCTCATCGACCACCCGACGGTCGAGACGGCATGGGCGGTCGAAACGCGCTATGGCATCAACTATGGGGATGCATTGATGGTTGCTGCAGCCCAGCACCTCGGCTGCTCGCTGCTTCTGACCGAAGACTTGCAGCACGATCAGCAGATCGACGGCGTGAAGATCGTCAGCCCGTTTCGGGTCGGCCCGGAGATCCTCGAGGTCGCGGCACCATGACGACGCCTTTGCAAGAGCGGCTCGCGCGCGTGATCCGCCAGGACGTCAAGTCCATGCATGCCTACGCGATCCAGGACAGCACCGGTCTCGTCAAGCTCGACGCCATGGAGAACCCGTTTCGCCTGCCCGAGCACCTGCAGCGCGCGCTCGGCGAGCGGCTCGGTCGCGTCGCGATCAATCGCTACCCGGTCGGCTGTGCAGCCGACGTGATCTCGGCATTGTCCGAGTACGTGCAGTTGCCGCCGGGCTGCAAGCTGATGCTCGGCAATGGGTCCGACGAGCTGATCTCGCTGCTCGCGCTGGCGTGCGACGTGCCGGGCGCGACGATCCTCGCGCCGGTGCCGGGTTTCGTGATGTACGAGATGTCGGCGAGGCTCCAGGGACTCCGGTTCGTCGGCGTGCCGACGACGCCGGACTTCGAGCTCGACGAGGCGGCGATGCTCGCGGCGATCGAGACGCACCGCCCGGCGCTCACCTATATCGCCTACCCGAACAACCCGACCGCCAACCTGTTCGACGACGCCGTGGTCGAACGCATCGTCGCGGCGGTCGGCCGGCAGAACGGTCTCGTGATCTTCGACGAAGCCTACCAGCCGTTCTCCTCGCGCACCTGGATGGGCCGGGTCGCGCAGCACGAGCACGTGCTGGTGATGCGCACGCTCAGCAAGTTCGGCTTGGCCGGGGTGCGGCTGGGCTACATGGCCGGGGCGGCGGCGCTGATCGACGAGATCGACAAGGTCCGGCCGCCCTACAACATCAGCGCACTGAATTGCGAGGCCACCCTGTTCGCACTCGAACACGCCGCCGAGTTCGCGGCACAGGCCGGGATCCTGCGAGCAGAGCGGGCGAAGCTGCTGGGCTGGCTCGGCGGGCTGCCCGGCGTGACGGCGTTTCCGAGTGAGGCCAACATGATCCTGGTCCGCGTTCCCGACTCCAGGCGGGCCTTCGAGGGCATGCGCGCTCGCGGCGTACTCGTGAAGAACATTGCCGGGTTGCACCCGTTGCTCGCAAACTGCCTGCGACTGACGGTAGGCACACCGGAGGAGAACGAGCGCATGCTGGCCGCGCTGGAGGCGAGCCTGTGACCCGCATCGCCGAAGTCCAGCGCGACACCGCCGAGACGCAGATCCGCGTCCGGCTCGACCTCGACGGCACCGGCATCGCGAAGCTTGCGACCGGCATCGGCTTCTTCGACCACATGCTCGACCAGCTGGCCCGCCACGGCCTGATCGACCTCGAGATCGATGCCAAGGGCGACCTGCACATCGACGGCCACCACACCGTCGAGGACGTCGGCATCACGCTCGGCCAGGCGATGGCCAAGGCGGTCGGCGACAAGCGCGGCCTGCGCCGCTACGGCCATGCCTACGTGCCGCTGGACGAGGCGCTCTCGCGCGTGGTGATCGACTTCTCCGGCCGCCCCGGCCTGGTGATGCATGTGCCCTTCACCAGCGGCATGGTCGGCGCCTTCGACACCCAGCTCACCTACGAGTTCTTCCAGGGTTTCGTGAACCATGCGGGCGTGACACTGCACATCGACAACCTCAAGGGCGTGAACGCGCACCACCAGTGCGAGACGGTGTTCAAGGCCTTCGCGCGCGCGGTGCGCGCCGCGCTGGAGTTCGACCCGCGTTCGGCCGGCGTCATCCCCTCGACCAAGGGTTCGCTCTAGTTCTTGAAAGAAATCGGGCTGCAGCGCCCGTCCCGCCTGCGCGAGCAGCTATCAATCCAGTAGCGAAATACCACTTCCTATGAACAGCGTCGCCGTCGTCGACTACGGCATGGGCAACCTCTGGTCCGTCTCGCAGGCGGTGCGCCACGCAGCCGATGCGGCGGGCGTCGAAGTCTTCGTCACCTCCGACCCCGAGGTGGTGCGCAAGGCCACCCGCGTGGTGCTGCCGGGGCAGGGCGCCATGCCCGACTGCATGCGCGAGCTGCGCGATTCGGGCCTGCAGGAGTCGGTGCTCGAGGCGGCGGCCAGCAAGCCGCTCTTCGGCGTCTGCGTGGGCATGCAGATGACCCTGTCGCACAGCGACGAGGGTCCCACGCCCGGCCTGGACCTGATCCCCGGCGAGGTGGTGCGCTTCCAGCTCGAAGGGCAGCGTCAGCCCGACGGCAGCCTGTACAAGGTGCCGCAGATGGGCTGGAACCAGGTCTTCCAGGCCCGGCCGCACCCCGTGTGGGCGGGCGTGCCCGACGGCGCGTACTTCTATTTCGTCCACAGCTTCTACGCGCGGCCGCGCGACGCGGCGCACAGCGTGGGCGAGGCCGAGTACGGCGCGCGCTTTACCGCCGCGGTGGCACGCGATAACATTTTTGCGACCCAGTTCCACCCCGAGAAGAGTGCGGACCACGGGTTGCAGCTGTACCGAAACTTCCTCCACTGGAACCCCTGACGTCCTGAACCTGCCGTCCGCGCGGCCGCC
>JAFEEF010000091.1 GCA_018241265.1 Pseudomonadota bacterium
ATCAACCCGTGGCTCTACCGACACCTGCCGTACGACCCGATCAAGGATTTCACGCCGATCACTGGCGTGGCGCAGGTGCCTAACGTGCTGGTGATGAACGTCGCGACGGCAGAACGCCTGCGCATCGCGAGCGTCGCCGACCTCGTCGCCTATGCGAAGAAGAACCCCGGCAAGCTGAACTACGGTTCGGGCGGCAACGGCAGCGCCGGGCACCTCGCCGGCGAGATGTTCAAGTCGCAGGCCGGCCTGTTCATGGTCCACATACCGTATGCCGGCGGCAACCCGGCGCAGCTCGCGCTGCTGAGCGGCGAGGTCGACCTGACCTTCGACAACCTCGCATCGGCCGCGGCCAACATCCGCTCGGGCAAGCTGAAGGCGCTCGCGGTGACGACCGCGCACCGTTCGGCCGCGATGCCCGACGTGCCGACGATCGCCGAGGGCGGCGCCGCACTCGGCCTCGGGCGTTTCGACGTGAACACCTGGTTCGGCCTGTTCGGGCCGGCGGGCCTGCCGGCCGACGTCACGCGACGCCTGAACAAGGCTTTCGTCGATGCGCTGGCGACGCCGGCGCTCGAGGCGCGTCTGTCGACGCTGATGGCCGAGGCGATGCCGATGACGCCGGTGCAGTTCGCGGGCTTCGTGAAGCGCGAACTGGCGAAATACGGGCCCGTCGTGAAGGCGAGCGGCGCGCAGGTCGAATAAGGCAAGGCTTCAGCGGCCGGCGGCCACCGTCTGCTCGAGCAATGCCTCGAACGCATCGAGGATGCGCGCGATGCAGGCGTTCTTGTGCGCGAGCACGCCCGCAGGATCTTCGGGATGCACCAGCATCACCGGATTGGCCTCGAAGACGAGGATGCGGCCGTCGGGCAGCAGCGAGAAGTCGATGCCGGCATAGGCCAGGTCGAGCCGCGCGCCCACCGCCTCCAGCGCGCGCATGCCCTGCTCGCCCAGCACCTGCTCGGGCGCCTCGAGGAAGCGCCGTTCCTCGTCGAGCTTCCATGGGTGCGCCGGCATGTCGGCGGTCGCGTAGTGCACCAGCCAGTGCGGAGAGATCGCGAGGTGGTACGGATAGGGACGCCCGCCGACGAAGATGACGCGGTACTTGCGCCAGCAGCCGTCCGCCGAGCGGAAGTCGTGGAACTCCGAGACGAACACCGTGCCGGCCCGATCGCTGCCGATGCGGGCGAGCTCTTCCGCATCCGCGGCACGCTGCAAGCCGCTGCCGCCATGGGTCGCGATCGGCCGCAGCAGCAGCGGGCAGGCCAGATCGGTGGGCCACGGATCGCCCGGCTCCACGCGCCTGACCTTCGGCACGCACAGTCCCTCGATGCCGTCCAGCAGCGCCGGGAGCTGGTCGCGCGCCGTCCGCGCCACGCGCGACGGCAGGTTGAGGACCGGCTTGCCGCATTCGGCAACGTAGCGCTCGGCCGGCGCCGCGGCAGGGCCGGTCATGTCCGGATCGCCCATGCCGTTGAACACGAGGTCGTGGGGCGGCAGCGTTTGACCGGCCGGGGCATATTCGATGAACCAGTCGATCACCGTGTTGTGCACCGGCGAGAACAGGTGGCTGAGGTTGATGTTGCCGGTGCCGGCATCGAACAGGATCAGCACGCTGCGCCGCGCCACCGGCGAGCGGCGCACGAAGAGGCAAACGCGGCGATAAGCCGCCTCGCGATGCCGGCGCGCTTCGCTGGCTCGACCGGTCTTCTGCAACACCGCCGACAGGTTGACGTGCGCATCGACGTAGTCGGGCGCGATCGCCAGCGCGCGGCGCAGCGCAGCTTCGGCCGCCTCGAACTCGAGCCGCTCCGCGGACACGACGCCGATGTTGTAGTGGGCCGCGGCGAACGCAGGATTCAGCGCGAGCGCGCGCTCGAACGCTGCCAGCCCCGCAGGCGCGTCGCCCTGCCGGACCGACGCCACGCCGAGCTTCAGCCACGCCGGCGCGGATTCCGGATCGATGATCGCGACCTGCCGGTAGCAGCGGGCGGCGTCGCGCGGCTGGCCGAGCTCGAGCGCGAGATCGCCGAGCCCGGTCCAGGCCTCCGCATGACGGGGATCGATGCGCAGCGCCGCGCGCCAGGCGTCGGCAGCGCCGGCCACGTCGCCCAAGCCGTGCAGTGCGCCGGCCAGGCTCGCGGCCGCCAGCAACGAATCGGGAGACAGTTCCAGCGCTTCGCGGTACCTCGCGGCCGCCGACGTCAGGTCGCCGCCTCGCCGGTACACGTTGCCGAGCGAGATGCGATAGACCGCGATGCGCGGCTCGAGCGCGATCGCGCGCTCGATCAGCCGGATCGCCACGGCGGCGTCGTTGCGCTGGTACTCGACGTTGCCGAGCAGGTGCAGCACGTCGGCACGGTCGGGCGCAGCGTACAGCAGCCGGCGATACGCCTCCGCCGCTTCGTCGAGTTGGCCGGCACGGTGCCGGGCCAGCGCATCGTCGAGGAGAGTCGGCATGGCTAGTAGGCGAGGCGCCGTCCAGCGGCCCTGCGGCAACCGCCCGTGCTCGCCGAGTTCGGGCGCCGAAGCATAGGCGACGCGATGGCGACGCGTCGATACCCACACTTCTTTACTTCATTAGGCTTTGCCGATGCGCGACCGGCGATCACGGACGGGGCCGGTTCACTGGCGCCATTGCGCGCGCCACAGGCGGTCGAGCTCGGCGACCACGGCCGGCGGCGGCGCACCGAGGTACGCGGTCTGGTTCGCCTGTCGCAGCACCTTGGCGTACACCACGCCCTGCCCCGCGGCGTAGAGCGCGACGATGTTGTTGTCGGCGCAGTCGTGCGGCTTGCAGGCGCCGAACAGCAGGTAGTCGACTCCGCCGACGCGGACCTGCCGCGGCTCCGCCCGCGGACCTTCCATCGTCACGAGCCAGCGCTCCTTGGCGAGCGCACCGAGCGCCTTCACATAGGCCGACTTCAACGCGCGGTTGCTCATCGGATCGGTCGAATCGGACGCTGCAGCGGCCGTGGCCGCACGTTGCTGGCGCTGCTCGGCGGCGCGCTGATCGGCGACCCGCCGGTTGCGCGCCGGGTCGCAGTCGCGGTACTGGCGTACGCCCACGCTCTTGGCCAGCGCTGCCAGCAGCTTCGGATCGCCGTCGATCTCGATGTACTGGCCGGCGGCGTCGCGCCGGACGATGAAGACCAGCCCCTGCCCACCGCGCAGGTCGGCGAGCAGCGCCATGCGGAAGTCCGGTCCCGGCTCCGGCCCGAGGTAGGAAGCCGCCGCCTGCGCCTGCGTGCCGGTGATGGTGCGGCCGTTCACTTCGATGACGAGGCGGTCGGCCGCCACCTGCAGACGCGGCGCGGCGGCATCGCCGCAGCGCGACGAATAGAGGCCGCCGTATTCATGCATCACGTCGGCATTCATTCCGAGCGCGCTCGCCGGCACCGCAAGCGCGCCCCCCAGCGCGCAGGCGGCCAGGGCCCGCCAGGCATATCGCTGATTCATCCAAGCCCTCCTCGTCGTGGCCGTGCCCGGCTCATCCGCCGGGCATCGTGTGCGACGAGGATAGGCGCGCGGACGTTACCCCGGCGTTATGGTCGGCACCAGGGTCGGCGTCGTGCCGTCACTCGCCGAGGTAGGCGGCGCGGACCTTCGGATCCTCGAGCAGCTTCTTGGCGTCGCCGCCCATCGTGATCTCGCCCGAGTCCATCACGTAGCCGCGCGACGCGAGCTGCAGCGCGCGGCTCGCGTTCTGCTCGACCAGCAGCACGGTGGTGCCGCGCTTGTGGATGTCTTCCACGACCTCGAAGATCTTGTCGACCATGATCGGCGACAGCCCCATCGACGGCTCGTCGAGCAGCAGCACCTTGGGCTGCGCCATCAGCGCGCGGCCCATCGCGAGCATCTGCTGCTCGCCGCCCGACATCGTGCCGGCGAGCTGGTTGCGGCGCTCCTTCAGGCGCGGGAAGATCACGAAGACCTTCTCGATGTCCTCGTCGATCTTCGTGTCGTTGCGGATGTAGGCGCCCATCTGCAGGTTCTCGGTGATCGTCATGCGCGTGAACGTGCCGCGCCCTTCCGGCACCATCACGAGGCCCTGCTTGACCAGATCCCACGGCCCCTGGCCCTTGATGCTGCGGCCGAGGAACTCGATCGAGCCGTCCTTCGGCGGCTGCGTGCCGGTGATCGCCTTCAGGGTCGTGGTCTTGCCGGCGCCGTTGGCGCCGATCAGGCTGACGAGCTCGCCTTCGTTGACCTCGAACGACGCCCCCTTCACCGCCTGGATGCCGCCGTAGGCGACCTTCAGGCCGGTGACCTTGAGCAGAGTCTTTGCCATCGTCGGTTCTTCCTCAATGCGGCTTGTGGCCCGTGCCGAGGTAGGCCTCGACGACCTTCTCGTTGCGCTGCACTTCGGCCGCGGTGCCTTCGGCGATCTGCTTGCCGTAGTCGAGCACGGTGAGCCGATCGCACAGCCCCATCACGAGCTTCACGTCGTGCTCGATCAGCAGGATCGTGCGGTTGTCCTTGCGGATCCGGTCGATCAGCTCGCGCAGCACGACCTTCTCGGTCGCGTTCATGCCGGCGGCCGGCTCGTCGAGCGCGATCAGCTTGGGGTCGGTGGCCAATGCGCGCGCGATCTCGAGGCGCCGCTGGTCGCCGTAGCTCAGGGTACGCGCCTTCTGCTGCGCAAAGCGGCCGATCCCGACGTAGTCGAGCAGCTCCTGCGCGCGCTGGGTGATCGCCTGCTCCTCGGCCTTGAAGCCGGACGTGCGGAACACCGCGCCGACGAGGCCCGAGTGCGTGCGCACGTGGCGGCCGACCATCACGTTCTCGAGCGCCGTCATCTCGGCGAACAGGCGGATGTTCTGGAAGGTGCGCGCGATGCCGGCCTTCGCGACCTCGTGCACCGCGGTGGGCTTGTAAGGCGCGCCGCCGAGCTGGAAGCTGCCCGAGTCGGGTGCATAGAGACCGGTGATGACGTTGAAGAACGTCGTCTTGCCGGCGCCGTTCGGGCCGATCAGGCCGTAGACCTGGCCGCGCGTGATCTTGATGCCGACGTCGGACAGCGCCTGCAGGCCGCCGAACCGCTTCGAGACGCCGGAGACTTCGAGGATGGTTTCGCTCATGGCTGCAGCTCCATCACTCGGTCGTGGGGACGATGTGGCTCACCGTCGGCGGTATCTGTTCCGGCGGCGAGGGATGCAGGTTGGCGGCATGGTCGGGCACCTGCTCGACCTTGCCGTGCTCGGGCGATGGCCAGAGGCCGCGCGGGCGCGACAGCATCACGCCGATCATCGCGAGGGCGACCAGCAACTGGCGCAGGATCGCCGCGTCGAGGCGGCCGCCGGTCATCTCCTGCAGCGGGCCGGCGACGTAGCGCAGCACTTCCGGCAGCGCCGCGAGCAGCAGCGCGCCGAGGATCACGCCCGGCAGATGGCCGATGCCGCCGAGCACCACCATCGCGACGATCATCACCGACTCGGAGAGGCTGAACGACTCGGGCGAGATGAAGCCCTGGAAGCTCGCGAACAGCACGCCCGACATGCCGCCGAAGGTGGCGCCCATGCCGAACGCCAGCAGCTTCATGTTGCGGGTGTTGATGCCCATCGCCTTGGCGGCGATCTCGTCCTCGCGGATCGCCATCCAGGCGCGGCCGATGCGGCTCTGCTCGAGGCGGTAGCAGACCACCACGCTGAAGATGACCATCACGAGGAACACGAAATAATGGTTCGTGACCGCCGGCAGATCGATGCCGAGGACCGTGTGCGTCTTGCTGAGCGGGAAGCCGAAGACGGTGAAGTCGTCGATCTGCGACAGGCCTTTCGGGCCGTTCGTGATGTTGACCGGCGCATCGAGGTTGTTCATGAACACCCGGATGATCTCGCCGAAGCCGAGCGTCACGATCGCGAGGTAGTCGCCGCGCAGCTTCAGGGTCGGCGCGCCGAGCAGCACGCCGGCCAAGCCGGCGACCGCCGCGCCGATCGGCAGCATCAGCCACCACGGCATGTGCAGGCCGCCCGGGAACATCGCGTTGATCGCCGGGAATTCCTCGGTCAGGTGCGGGCTGGCGAGCAGGCCGAAGATGTACGCGCCGACCGCATAGAACGCGACGTAGCCGAGGTCGAGCAGGCCCGCGTAGCCGACCACGATGTTGAGGCCGAGCGCGAGCAGCACGTACAGCAGCGAGATGTCGATGATGCGCACCCACGCATTGCCGAAGTACTGCGCGACCAGCGGCAGCGCGATCAGCGCGACGGCGGCGATCAGGAAGGTGCCGAGCTTGCTCTTTTGCGACGATGGGGAGGCCATGTCCGTACTCCCGTGGTCAGGCGCGATCGGCCACGCGTTCGCCCAGGAGACCCTGCGGCCGGAGCGTCAGCACGATGATGAGCACGATGAACGCGAAGATGTCCTGGTAGTTGCTGCCCAGCACGCCGCCGGTCAGGTCGCCGATGTAGCCGGCGCCGAACGATTCGATCAGCCCGAGCAGCACGCCGCCCACCATCGCGCCGGCGAGGTTGCCGATGCCGCCGAACACCGCCGCGGTAAAGGCCTTGAGGCCGGGCAGGAAGCCCATCGAGTGCTGCACCGAGCCGTAGTTGGCCGCGTACATCACGCCGGCGAGCGCGGCGAGCGCGGCGCCGATGATGAAGGTCGCCGAGATCACGGTGTCGGGCTTGACGCCCATCAGGCCGGCGACGCGCGGGTTCTCGGCGGTGGCGCGCATCGCGCGGCCGAGCTTGGTCTTGTTGACGAGGTACATCAGCCCGGCGAGCGTGATCGCGGTGAGCGCGAGGATCAGGATCTGCACGTTGTTGATCACCGCGCCGCCGATGTTGTAGGGGTCGCCCGGCAGCAGGATCGGATAGGACTTGTAGTTCGGCTTCCAGATGATCATCGCGAGCGTCTGCAGCAAGAGGCTCATGCCCATCGCGGTGATCAGCGGCGCGAGGCGCGGTGCGTTGCGCAGCGGCCGGTAGGCGATCTTCTCGATCGAGTAGTTGAGCGCGGCGCAGACGATGATCGCCGCGATCAGCGAGATCAGCAGCAGCGCCCAGCCGGGCAGCCCCGAATCGGCCAGCACGGTGACGACGGTCCAGCTCGTCAGCGCGCCCACCATCAGCACGTCGCCGTGCGCGAAATTGATCAGGTTGATGATGCCGTAGACCATCGTGTAGCCGAGCGCGACGAGCGCATACACGCTGCCGAGCACGAGACCGTTGATGATCTGCTGGATGAAGGTGTCCATGCGCTGTTATCTCCTCGGTTTGTCCGGCCGGAAGCCGCTTGCGCGGCCCGCCGCATCGGGTCGTCATCCAGTAGCAATAAGCCGGCCATGGGCCGCAACCACCTGCGTCATGCCCAAGGCTGGGGCATTCTAGGAGTGCGGTTACAGGCGTCCGCCTCAGGCTTTCCCTTGGGGCGCGGAGCCGGAATCACGGGGTGAGCCGGCCTCTTCGTCGAGGCGCCGGAGCTCGGCCAGCTTCTCGCCGATACGGATTTCGAGGCCTCGATCGACGGGCTCGTAGAAGCGCGGCATTTGCATACCGTCCGGGCCGTAGCGCTCGCCGGCCGCGAAGCCGCCTTGCTCGTCGTGCGCATAGCGATAGCCGCGGCCGTAGTCGAGCTGCTTCATCAGCGACGTCGGCGCATTGCGCAGCCGGAGCGGCACCGGCCGCGTACCGTCTTTCTTTACAAACGCCTTGGCGGCATTGAAGGCCGCATAGACCGCGTTGCTCTTCGGCGCGACCGCGAGATAGACCACCGCCTCGGCCAGCGCGAGCTCGCCCTCCGGCGAGCCGAGACGCTCGTACGTCTCGGCGGCATCGAGCGCGAGGCGCAATGCACGAGGGTCCGCGAGGCCGATGTCCTCGCTCGCCATGCGGACCATGCGGCGTGCCGCGTAGCGCGGGTCGACGCCGCCGTCGATCATGCGCACGAACCAGTAGAGCGCCGCATCCGGATCGCTGCCGCGCACCGACTTGTGGAGCGCCGAGATCGTGTCGTAGAACTGCTCGCCGCCCTTGTCGTAGCGGCGCATCTGCTCGCCGAGCGACTTCTCGAGCTGCGCCTCGTCGATGCGCGCCGCGTCGCCGGCGGTCGCGACGAGGTTCTCGTAGGCGTTGAGCAGACGCCGCGCATCGCCGTCGGCATAGCCGACGAGCCGGTCGCGTGCGCCATCGCCGAGCGGCGGCGCGCCGAGCAGCGCCTGCGCCCGAGCGAGCAGCGTCTCGAGGTCATCGGCGCCCAACGGTTGCAGCACATGCACGGTCGCACGCGACAGCAATGCCGAGTTGACCTCGAACGACGGGTTTTCGGTGGTCGCGCCGATGAAGGTCAGCAGGCCCGACTCGACATGCGGCAGGAAGGCGTCCTGCTGCGCCTTGTTGAAGCGGTGCACCTCGTCGACGAACAGCAC
>JAFEEF010000092.1 GCA_018241265.1 Pseudomonadota bacterium
CGTGCTGCTGTTCGACAAGAAGATCAGCAACATCCGTGACCTGCTGCCGACCCTCGAACAGGTCGCCAAGGCCGGCCGTCCGCTGCTGATCATCGCCGAAGAAGTCGAAGGCGAAGCGCTCGCGACGCTCGTGGTCAACACGATCCGCGGCATCCTGAAGGTCGTCGCCGTCAAGGCGCCGGGCTTCGGCGATCGTCGCAAGGCGATGCTCGAAGACATCGCGATCCTGACCGGCGGCAAGGTCATCGCCGAGGAAGTCGGCCTGACGCTCGAGAAGGTCACGCTGGCCGATCTGGGCCAGGCCAAGCGCGTCGAAGTGGCGAAGGAAAACACCACGATCATCGACGGCGCGGGTGCCGCGGCCGACATCGAAGCGCGCGTCAAGCAAGTGCGCGTGCAGATCGAGGAAGCGACGAGCGACTACGACCGCGAGAAGCTGCAGGAGCGCGTGGCCAAGCTGGCCGGCGGCGTGGCGGTGATCAAGGTCGGTGCCGCGACCGAAGTCGAGATGAAGGAAAAGAAGGCGCGTGTCGAAGACGCCCTGCACGCCACGCGTGCGGCGGTGGAAGAAGGCATCGTGGCCGGCGGCGGCGTCGCGCTGCTGCGCGCCAAGCAGGCCGCGGGCGAGATCAAGGGCGACAACGCCGACCAGGACGCCGGCGTCAAGCTGATCCTGCGCGCGATCGAAGAGCCGATCCGCATCATCGTGCAGAACGCCGGCGACGAGCCGAGCGTGGTCGTCAACGCCGTCCTCGGCGGCAAGGGCAACCACGGCTACAACGCGGCCAACGGCCAGTATGGCGACATGATCGAGATGGGCATCCTGGATCCGACCAAGGTGACCCGCACCGCGCTGCAGAACGCCGCGTCGGTCGCCTCGCTGATGCTGACCACCGAAGCGATGGTCGCGGAAGCGCCGAAGGACGAAGCCGCGGCCGGCGGCATGCCCGGCGGCATGGGTGGCATGGGCGGCATGGGCGGCATGGACATGTAAGTCCAGGCCTCCGGCTTGCATGAAAGGGCTGCTGCGGCAGCCCTTTTTCATGGCCGCGGCGCGGGCGAGATAATCCGCCGCATCAGCCGATATAAGCCTCATGCCGATCGCCCCGCTCCTGCAACGCTTCGTCGACGACGAACTGACACGTTCTGCGGCGCTGGCCGAAAAGACCGTGAACGGCACGCTGGAAGCGCTGACGAGCGGCAAGGGTGGGTTCACCGCCGCCGAGCGCGGCCAGCTCGGCCCGCTGATCGAAGCGCTGCGGCGCCATGCGAGGTCGTACGTCGGCGCCTTCGTCGAGAGCCTGCGTGCCGAAGTGCTCGACGGGCTGCGCGAGCTGACGAACGACCAGGCCCACGCGGCACCGGCGGCCGCCGGCCCGGGCGGACTCGAGCTGATGGACGAGTCGCGCGTCGAGGTCGATATCGAGATCTCGCGCGCGATGCGCACGATCGACAACGCCGCCGAATGGGAGCTGCGCGAGCTGCAGACCTACACCTCGACCTTGATCGGGCAAACGCATGTGTCGGCCGAGAGCAATCCGTTCCGTCCGATCATGGTTGCGCGGGCGCTCTGGCAGGCCGCCTCGGCGGTGACGCCGGCGCATGCGCAACGCGCGGCCTTGCTGCGCATTTCATCCGAGGTGATCGCGGGCCTGCTGAAAGGCGCCTGGGCCGCTGCCTGCACGCGGCTGGAGCAGCAGGGCGTCGAGCCGAGCGTCTACCGCACGGTCCTGCTGGCGCCGGGCGCGGTGCCGGGCCGCTCACGCAACGAAGCCGGCACGACGCGCGCCGGCACGCTGGGCAGCCTGCTCGGTGGACTGCCGCCGCTGCCGGCGAACGCACCGGTAGCGGACACCGCCGAACACGGCGCTCACTTCGAAGCCGCCCTCGCGCGGCTCGACGAATTGCTGCGCCAGCTTCCGGGCCAGCCGGGCACCGATCGCGAAGCCGCCGCCGCACTGCTGCGCAGCCTGGGCGACCAGCGCAAGGCGGTGGCGGCGAGCGTCGGCGGCGTCGACCATCAGATCGTCGAACTGGTGACGCGCCTGTTCGAGACCGTGCTGTCGGACAGCGACCTCCAGCCGGCGTTCCGGCCGGCGCTCGCGCGGCTGCAGGTCTCGGTGCTGCGCGTCGGACTGCGGGACGCGGCCTTGCTCGACGGTGGGCAGCATCCGGCCTGGCAGCTCGTCGATCGGATCGGCGAAGCGTCGTTCGCCTATCCGCAGCCCGGCGATCCGCGCGCGGCCGCCCTGCAGTCGGTCTGCGAAGTCCTCGCGGAGGATCTGGCACGCACGCCGACGCCCGATGCCGGCACGTTCCGCCGCAGCCTCGCGCGCCTCGACATCTTCCTCACCGAGCAGTTGCACCAGGCGATCCAGGCCGCGCAGGGTACCGCCGACGCCATGGCGCGCACCGAGCGCCGCGAGCTGCTCGAGCAGCAACTCGGCCAGCGCCTTTCAGGCGAACTGCGCGGCGTCGCCGCCAGTCCGCTGGTGCGTAGCTTCGTCACCGGCGCCTGGGCCCAGGTGCTGGCCGAAGCGATGCTGCGTCACGGCGAGGACAGCGACCTGACGCGGGCCTACCTGCGCACGACCGAGGACTTGATCTGGAGCCTTGCGCCGCCCGATCACGCCCAGAGCCGCCAACGCCTCGTCGCGCTGCTGCCGGCGCTGCTGCAACGGCTGCATGCCGGCATGGCCATGATCGACCTGCCGGCCGCCGAGCAGCGCGCGGTGCTCGACGCGCTGATGCATATCCACACCGACGCGCTGCGCCCCGGCGCGCGCGCGGTACCGGCGCCGCAGCCCAGCACCGAGGAAGTGATGCGCCGGCTGCAGGCGGAAGCCGGACCGGCGCACGAGCCCTCGGCCTTCGCCGATTCGCTGATCGACGTCCCGTCGATGGAGACCGTGCCGGCCGAGCTGATGACGGCGGCTTCGGCCGCGCCTGGCCATCCGCTTGTCGATGCGATGTCGGCCGGCCGTCGCTACCGCCTCTTCCTGCAGGGACGCTGGCGCCGCACGCAGTTGCTCTGGCGCAGCCCGCAAGGCCGGCTCCTGCTGTTCGCCGGCGAGGATCCGCAGCGTACCCATTCGGTCACCCGGCGCGCGCTCGAGCGGCTGGAAGAGGCCCAGTTGATCAAGCCGCTCGCCGAACCGGGGCTGGTGCAACGCTCGATCGATTCGCTGCGACGCCAACTTGCCGCCGTTTGAGGACGCCACGCCGGGCCCACACCCCATCGTGAAAAACCGTCACCCCCATTTGCGGGGTCGCCCCGTGGCGATGGGTAGACGCGTTCGCTCTGCGGCCTAGACTCGGCCGCAGAGCGCCAAGAACGCGCCAGTCCACGAGGGGCAGTGCATGGCCAGTGTCCAGGTCCGAGCGAATGTCCTGATCCAGGCGAGCGGCGGAGGCGTCGAGTCCAGCGAAGGCTGGGCGGTCCACGTCCTCGGTCCCGAGCTCATCGAATACCGCAGCGGCGAGGCGGCGTGCCTCGTCAACGTGGGCTATCGCGACGCCGGCCGGGCGCGCGAGATCTACGCGAGCGAATCGGCTTCCGACCTGTTTCCCCGCCTGCGCGAGCATCTGCAGTCCGCGCTGCCGATGCTGCACGGGCACTACGTCGTGGTTTGAGCGGCGACGCCGGCTGCCGCCAAGACACAAGTCGTCTACAGCTCCCTGCGAGCCAGCTCGGCCTCGATCTGCGCCGCCAGCCACTGCGGCCGCTCATGCACGATCCAGTGCGTCGCCTGCGGCACCCGCACGAGATGCATGCGCGGCACGTACGCCTCGAGACCGTCGAGCAGTGACGTCGGCAACGCCAGATCGGCCTCGGCCCAGACGACGAGCGTCGGCAGCGCGACGGTCACCTGCTCGGGCGCGAACGCGAGCTTCATGATCGGCGCATCGGGCGTCAGCGGCGGCTTGAGCGGCGTCGCGCGGTAGTAGTTGCAGCCGCCCGTCAGCCCGGCGCGCCAGACCTCGCGGTAGCGCTCGCGCGCCGCATCGTCCAGCCAGCCGCCGCCCGGATGCGCCGGATCGGCGGCCCCCATGCCCTCGAACATCGGCCACAGCCGGGCGTAGTCGTCGGCCGCCAGCCGCGCTTCGGCGTCGGGGCGGCAGAGGAAGTTCATGTAGGCGCTCGCTGCCTGCTGCGCCGGGTTGTCGCGCAGCTCGCGCAGGAACATCGCCGGATGCGGCGAATTGACGATCACGAGGTGATCGAGGCGCGTCGCGTGCTGGACCGCATACGACCACGCGACCGCGCCGCCCCAGTCGTGCGCGATCAGCGCCGCGGCATGGCCGCCGCCCTGCTGCTCGATCAGCGCATCGATGTCGGCGATCAGGTGCTTGGGGCGATACGCCTCGGCTTCGGCCGGCGACGACGAATCGGCGAAGCCGCGCAGGTTGGGCGCGACGCAGCGATAGCGGCCGGCGAAATGCTCCAGCAGGTCGTCCCAGACGAACGCCGCCTCGGGAAAACCGTGCAGGAACAGCAGCAGCGGCGCACCGGGTCGCCCGGCGGCGCGGCACGACAGCGTGATGCCGTGCGGCAGCTCGGCGCGGAAGGTCTCGATCATCGCGGTCTCCTGGCGGATCGCGCCGCAGTATCGCGGGCGTGCTGCGGTCGTCGGCGTCACCTCGGAGACAACCGCTCGACCTCAGCCATGCGCCCAGTCGTACAGCAGGCAGGCCGCGTCGCCGACGCCGGTCCGGTTGAGCGCCGAGAACAGCGTGACGCCGACGTCCGCCGCGTCGGTCGCAACGCGCGCCAGCGCGGTCTGCGCCGCGGCCAACGCCGTTGCCGCGTCGCGCCGGCTCGGCTTGTCGGCCTTCGTCAGCAGGACCAGCAACCGGACCGCGCCGGTCGCGACGCGCGGCTCGATGAAGTCGAGCAGCCGCTCGTCGAGCTCGGTGAAGCCGTGCCGCACGTCGACCATCAGCACGACGCCCGACAGGCTGCGCCGCACCTCGAGGTAGTCGGCCATCACGCGCTGCCAGCGCTCCTTCGCGCCGCGCTCGACCGCGGCATAGCCGTAGCCGGGCAGATCGGCGAAGAGCGCGTCGGGGCCGGTCTTCGGGCCGAGCTCGAACAGGTTGATGTGCTGCGTCCGGCCGGGCGTCTTCGATGCGAACGCCAGGCGCTTGTGCTGCGTCAGCGTGTTGATCGCGGTCGACTTGCCGGCGTTGGAGCGGCCGACGAACGCGATCTCGGGCAGTTCGGTCACCGGCAACTGGTCGAGGCGGCTCGCCGTCGTGAGGAAACGCGCGGTGTGCGCCCAGGACAACGCGCGCTTCTCGGCATCCGCGGCGGCGGCAGGTTCTTCGACGTCGTTGTGCGCAGCCATCGGGGTTCCAAATCGATCATTGTAAAATCGCCGGGTTTTGCACGGAAAACGCCGCCCAACATGAAGCTTGCCGCCCTGCTCGTCACGAGTCTCCTGGCCGTTGCCGCATCGGCCGCCTCCGCCGAGGAGGCCAAGGCGCCGCCGAAGGCCGATGTCGCGAAGGGTCAGGCCAAGGCGACCGCGGTCTGCGCTGCCTGCCACGCCGACGACGGCAACCGCGGCAGCCCGGCCTATCCGATCCTGCAGGGTCAGCATCCCGAATACATCGTCAAGCAGCTCACCGAGTTCAAGGAAGGCAAGCGCGTCAACCCGATCATGCAGGGCATGGCGGCGCCGCTGAGCGAGAGCGACATGCGCGACGTCGCCGCGTTCTACGCGGGCAAGTCTGCCAAGCCGGGCTTTGCGAAGAGCAAGGACCTGGCGAGCCTCGGCGAGAAGATCTATCGCGGCGGCATCGCCGACCGCTCGATCCCGGCCTGCGCCGGCTGCCACGGGCCGTCGGGCGCCGGCATCCCGGCACAGTACCCGCGCCTCGCCGGCCAGCATGCCGACTACACGCAGGCGCAGCTCGTCGCGTTCCGCGCCGGTGCCCGCACCAACAGCGCCCCGATGACCGGCGTCGCCGCGAAGATGAACGACAACGAGATCAAGGCGCTGGCCGACTACATCGCCGGCCTGCGCTGACGAGACATTTGTGCCGCGTCAACCCAAGGCCGGTCGCGTACCGGCCTTTTCGTTTCGGAGACGACGACCGCAACGTCGCGATCGGATAATCCGGCGATGAACACCGCCACCACCGGCATCGAAGTCCGCGCCCGTTCCGCCTGGGTGCGCGATGCCGTCGAACTGGTGTCGTCGATGCGCTTCTCGATCTCGCTGCTCAGCGTGATCTGCATCGCGTCGGTGATCGGCACCGTCGTGCGCCAGCACGACCCGTTCCCGAACTACGTCAACCAGTTCGGCCCGTTCTGGGCCCAGGTGCTCGATGCAGCCGGGCTGTACACCGTCTACAGCACGTGGTGGTTCCTGCTGATCCTCGGCGTGCTGGTCGTATCGACGAGCCTGTGCATCGCGCGCAATGCGCCGAAGATCGTCGCCGACCTGCGCAGCTACAAGGAGCACGTGCGCGAGCAGGCGCTCGCCGCGTTCCACCACAAGGGGCAGGCCGAGCTGGCCGAAACGCCCGAAGCGGCGTTCGAGCGCATCTCGAAGCTGCTCGTGGTCGCCGGCTGGAAGGCCAAGGTCGACCGGCGCAGCCACGGCACGATGATCGCGGCGCGACGCGGCGCGGCCAACCGGCTCGGCTATCTCGCGGCGCACTCGGCGATCGTGCTGATCTGCCTCGGCGGCCTGTTCGACGGCGACCTGATCGTGCGCGCGCAGATGGCGCTGCAGGGCAAGCGCACCTACGCCGGCGGCGGCCTGCTGAAGGACGTCACCGCCGACCATAGACTCGGCCCCAACACGCCGACGTTTCGCGCCAACCTGCTCGTGCCCGAAGGCGCGCGCGCCGGCACCGCGGTGATCAACCTGCAGGACGGCGTCGTGCTGCAGGACCTGCCGTTCGACATCGAGCTGCAGAAGTTCATCGTCGAGTACTACGCGACCGGCATGCCGAAGCTGTTCGCCAGCCGCATCGTGATCCACGACCACGACACCGGCGCGGCGATCCCTGCGACCGTCGAGGTCAACAAGCCGGCCTTCCACCGCGGCGTCGCGATCTACCAGAGCAGCTTCGACGACGGCGGCTCCGAGCTGAAGATGCGCGCCTGGCCGATGGGCACGCAGGGCCAGCCGTTCGACATCGCCGGTGTCGTCGGCAATGCGACGCGGCTCGGCAACGGCCAGGACGCGCTGACGCTCGAGTTCACCGGCTTTCGGGCGATCAACGTCGAGAACCTCGCGGGCAGCGGCACCGGCAGCGCGACCGACGTGCGCAAGGTCGATCTCAAGGGCGCGCTCGATGCGCACCTCGGCTCCGGCATCAAGGTGCGCGACAAGCGCGAGCTGCACAACATCGGCCCGTCGGTGAGCTACAAGCTGCGCGACGCCGCCGGGCAGGCGCACGAGTTCAACAACTACATGCAGCCGGTCACGCTCGACGGCCAGCGCGTGTACCTGGTCGGCGCGCGCGACAAGCCCGACGACGCGATGCGCTACCTGCGCATCCCGGCCGACGACCAGGACGGCATGCAGGGCTGGATGCGGCTGCACGCGGCGTTGTTCGATGCCGACCTGCGCAACAAGGCGGTGGCGCGCTACGTCGCCAAGGCCACGCCCCCCGACAAGCCCGAGATGGCCAAGCAGCTCGAAGCCACCGCGGGACGCGCGCTCGCGCTGTTCGCCGGCGCCGAGCCGGTGCAGGCCGGCAAGAAGCCGGTCGGCGGGCTGCAGGCGATCTCCGACTTCATGGAGCTGAGCGTGCCGGTCGCCGACCGCACGCGCATCTCCGACGTGCTGCTGCGCATCCTCGACGGCAGCCTGTTCGAGTTGCTGAACCTGAGCCGCGAGCAGCAGGGCCTCGCGCCGCTCGCCGCGGACGACAAGACGCAGGCCTTCATGACGCAGTCGGTGCTCGCGCTGTCGGACAGCTTCTTCTATCCGGCGCCGGTGCTGCTGCAGCTCACCGACTACCGCCAGGTGCAGGCGAGCGTGTTCCAGGTCGCGCGCGCGCCGGGCAAGACGCTCGTCTACCTCGGCGCGGCGCTGCTGATCATCGGCGTCTTCGCGATGCTCTATGTGCGCGAGCGTCGGCTCTGGATCTGGATCGCGCCGGCTTTAGCCGACGGCAGCAAAGTCACCACCGCGCTGTCGACCACGCGCCGCACGCTCGACGCCGATGCAGAATTCGAGCGGTTGAAGGAAGCGATCCTCGCCGCGCCGCGCGCCGAGCCGCTCCCGCCCTGATCTACACGAGGCAACGCCCATGAACACCACCGCCCTCACGCTCGCCAGGCCGGGCGCCTTCTCGGGCCGCTCGGCCTACGACTGGCTGTTCGCCGCCGTCGTGCTCAGCGCCGGCGCCTATGCGTTCCAGCGCTACCACGCGTCGATGGATGTCTACGAGAAGGGCATCCTGCTCTGCGCGATGCCGGTCGCGATCGGGCTCGGCTGGTTCTGGGGTGCGTTGCGTACCTTGTTCATCGGCGTCGGCGCCGCGGCGCTGCTCGCCATCAGCCTCTACCAGCAGCATCCCGGCAGCTACGGCGCCGACCTCGCGCAGGCCGACCACGTCTTCCTGCTGAAGTACTTCCTGTCGAGCCAGAGCGCGATCATGTGGATGAGCGTGCTGTTCTTCATGAGCACGGCGTTCTACTGGATCGGCCTGGCGGCACGCGCCGACGACAACGCCGCGCTGCGCATCGGCTCCGGGCTCACCTGGGCAGCGATCTTCATGGCGCTCACCGGCACGATGGTGCGCTGGTTCGAGAGCCATCAGATCGGCCCCGACATCGGCCACATCCCGGTGAGCAACCTGTACGAAGTGTTCGTGCTGTTCGCCTGGCTGACGTCGCTGCTCTACCTGTACTACGAGCAGCACTACCGGACGCGCGCGCTCGGCGGCTTCGTGATGCTGGTCGTCAGCGCGGCGGTCGGCTTCCTGATCTGGTACACGCTGGCGCGCGACGCGCAGGAGATTCAGCCGCTCGTGCCGGCGCTGCAGAGCTGGTGGATGAAG
>JAFEEF010000093.1:0-172 GCA_018241265.1 Pseudomonadota bacterium
CGACCACGAGGCGCGCGCCGACACCGTCGGCATACCGATCGACGGCGTCGAGATCCAGGTCAGCGATCACGGCGAGATCCTGGTGAAGTCGCCCGGCCTCTTGCGCGAGTACTACCGCAATCCCGACGCGACCGCCGACGTGCTCGGTGCCGACGGCTGGTACCGCACCGGC
>JAFEEF010000093.1:222-4364 GCA_018241265.1 Pseudomonadota bacterium
GAGAACAAGCTCAAGTTCTTTCCGTACATCAAGGAAGCGGTCGCGTTCGGCGATGCGCGCGAGCGCGTCTGCGCCTTCGTCAACATCGACTTCGAGGCCGTCGGCCACTGGGCCGAGCGGCGCAACCTCGCCTACGCCGGCTATGCGGACCTGGCGGCCAAGCCCGAGGTCTACGAGCTCGTGCGCGACTGCATCGGTCAGGTCAACGCCGACCTCGCAGCCGATGAACGCCTGGCCGACAGCCAGATCACGCGCTTCCTCGTGCTCCACAAGGAGCTCGACGCCGACGACGGCGAGCTGACGCGCACGCGCAAGGTCCGACGCGGCGCGATCGCCGAGCGCTACCGCGTGCTGGTCGATGCGCTCTACGCCGGCGCGACGCACCAGCACATCGAGACCGCGGTGCGCTTCGAGGACGGCCGCAGCGGCACCGTCGATGCCGACCTGCGGCTGGCCGACGCCGACGTCCATCCGGCGGTACGCCATGCTGCGTGAAACGCTGCCGCTCGTAGCGCCGGGCGCCGCGCGGCAGCGCCGCATCGGGCCGGTCGTGCTCGAAGTCCAGAACATCTCGCTGTCGTTCGGCGGCGTGAAGGCGCTGACCGACATCAGCTTCGACGTGCGCGAGCACGAGGTGCGCGCGATCATCGGACCGAACGGCGCCGGCAAGAGCTCGCTGCTCAACTGCATCAACGGCGTCTACCAGCCGCAGCAGGGCGCGGTGCTGCTCGGCGGCCGCACCTTCCGCCACATGGACCCGCACCAGGTGGCCGCGCTCGGCGTCGCGCGCACGTTCCAGAACCTCGCGCTCTTCAAGGGCATGAGCGTGCTCGACAACATCATGGCCGGCCGCACCTTGAAGATGAAGGCGGGCCTCTTGCAGCAGGCGCTGCGCAACCCGTTCGGCTGGGGTGCGGCCGAGCGCGAGGAAGTGGCGCACCGCGCGGTCGTCGAGCGCATCATCGACTTCCTCGAGATCCAGCCGTGGCGCAAGACGCCGGTCGGGCGGCTGCCGTACGGCCTGCAGAAGCGCGTCGACCTCGGCCGCGCGCTCGCGATGGAACCGACGCTGTTGCTGCTCGACGAGCCGATGGCCGGCATGAACGTCGAGGAGAAGCAGGACATGAGCCGCTTCGTGCTCGACGTCAACGACGAGTTCGGCACCACCGTCGTGCTGATCGAGCACGACATGGGCGTCGTGATGGACATCAGCGATCGGGTCGTCGTGCTCGACTACGGCAAGAAGATCGGCGACGGCACGCCGGACGAGGTGCGCTCGAATCCGGACGTGATAGCGGCTTACCTGGGCACGGCCCATTGACCATGGGCTTCTTCCTCGAAACCCTCTTCGGCGGCCTGATGACCGGCATGCTGTATGCGCTGATCGCGCTCGGCTTCGTGCTGATCTTCAAGGCGAGCGGCGTGTTCAACTTCGCGCAGGGCGCGATGGTGCTGTTCGCGGCGCTCGCGATGGCGCGCCTGGCCGAATGGATCCCGGGCTGGACCGGCATCGCGAACAAGGCGGCCGTCAACGTGCTGGCCTTCGCCGGCGCGGCGCTCGTGATGGTCGCGGTCGCGTGGCTGATCGAGCGGCTCGTGCTCGGCCGCCTCGTCAACCAGGAAGGCATCACCTTGCTGATGGCGACGATAGGCGTGACCTACTTCCTCGAAGGCGTCGGCCAGAGCCTGTTCGGCAACGACATCTACAAGATCGACATCGGGCTGCCGAAGGATCCGATCTTCCTGTTCGAGCGGACCTTCCAGGGCGGCGTGCTGGTGAATCAGGAAGACCTGGCAGCCGCCGCCATCGCCGCGACCCTGGTCGCGCTGCTCGCGCTCTTCTTCCAGAAGACCGCCACCGGCCGTGCGTTGCGCGCGGTGGCCGACGATCACCAGGCCGCGCAATCGATCGGCATACCGCTCGCGCGCATCTGGGTGATCGTCTGGTCGGTCGCGGGCATCGTCGCGCTGGTCGCCGGGATCATCTGGGGCAGCAAGCTCGGCGTGCAGTTCTCGCTGACCTTGGTCGCGCTGAAGGCGCTGCCGGTCGTGATCCTCGGCGGGCTCACGTCGATCCCGGGCGCGATCGTCGGCGGCTTGCTGATCGGCGTCGGCGAGAAGCTGTCGGAGATCTACCTCGGGCCGATGCTCGGCGGCGGCATCGAGGTGTGGTTCGCCTACGTGCTGGCGCTGGTCTTCCTGCTGGTTCGTCCGCAGGGCCTGTTCGGCGAGAAGATCATCGATCGGGTCTGACCATGCTCTACCGCGAGAACGGCCAGTTCAAGACCAGCTACCGCGCCGACCAGCAGATCTTCCCGATCCTGCAGGACCGGATCGCGATCCTCGGGCTGCTCGCGATCGCCTTCGTCGTCGTGCCGCTGTCGGCGCCCGAATACCTGTTCCGCGCGATCCTGATTCCGTCGCTGATCCTCGCGCTCGCAGCCATCGGCCTCAACATCCTGGTCGGCTACTGCGGCCAGATCTCGCTCGGTACCGGCGCGTTCATGGCGGTCGGCGCCTATGCGGCCTACAACTTCACGGTGCGCATCGACGGCTTGCCGCTGGTCGCGGCGCTGCTGCTAGGCGGCGTCGCGGCCACCGTCGTCGGCGTGCTGTTCGGCATTCCGAGTCTGCGCATCAAGGGCCTCTACCTCGCGGTCGCGACGCTGGCGGCGCAGTTCTTCATCGACTGGGCGTTCCAGCGCATCAAGTGGTTCACGCACGACTCGTCGTCGGGCTCGGTCAGCGTGCCGGCGCTGTCGGCGTTCGGGCTGCCGGTGCAGACGCCGGTGCAGAAGTACCTGTTCTGCCTCGTCATCGTCGCGCTGCTCGCGCTCGTCGCGAAGAACCTCGTGCGCAGCGCGATCGGCCGGCAATGGATGGCGATCCGCGACATGGACGTCGCCGCGGCGGTGATCGGCATCCGGCCGACGGCGGCCAAGCTGTCGGCGTTCGCGGTCAGCTCGTTCTTCGTCGGCGTGGCCGGCGCGCTGTGGGGCTTCGTGCACCTCGGCTCGTGGGAGCCGGCGGCGTTCTCGATCGAGCGCTCGTTCCAGCTGCTCTTCATGGTGATCATCGGCGGCCTGGGTTCGATCATGGGCAGCTTCTTCGGTGCCGCGTTCATCGTGATCCTGCCGCTGGTGCTGAGCCAGTTGCCGCACTGGTTCGGCATCCCCTTGTCGACCGCGGCGGCGTCGCACCTCGAGCAGATGATCTTCGGCGCGCTGATCGTGTTCTTCCTGATCGTCGAGCCGCACGGCCTGGCGCGGCTGTGGTCGACGGCCAAGGAGAAGCTCCGCCTGTGGCCCTTCCCCCATTGATCCCGGCAACGCGTCGTACGGAACGCGCTCATCCATTCCACCTGGAGGTAGACACGACATGGACATGAAGAGATCGCTGATGGGGCTCAAAGGCCTCGCACTCGCCGGCCTCGGGCTGCTCGCCGGCCTGGGCGCCGCGCCTGCCGCGCAGGCGCAGGCCAAGGAACAGTTCATCCCGCTCCTGGTCTACCGCACCGGCCCGTATGCGCCGAACGGCACGCCGTGGGCGAACGGCAAGCAGGACTACCTGAAGATGATCAACGCCCGCGACGGCGGCGTGAACGGCGTCAAGCTGACCTTCGAGGAATGCGAGACCGGCTACGCGACCGACCGCGGCGTGGAATGCTACGAGCGGCTGAAGGGCAAGCCGGGCGTGACCGCGTTCGACCCGCAGGCCACCGGCATCACCTTCGCGCTGACCGACAAGGTGCCGACCGACAAGATTCCGCTGATCACGCTCGGCTACGGCCTCGCGGCATCGCAGGACGGCAATGCCTTCAAGTGGAACTTCCCGCTGATGGGCTCGTACTGGACGGCGATGGACGTGCTGATCCAGGCGATCGGCAAGCGCGAAGGCGGCATGGACAAGCTCAAGGGCAAGAAGATCGCCTTCGTCTACCACGACTCGCCGTTCGGCAAGGAGCCGATCCCCGTGCTGCAGGAGCGCGCGAAGATGCACGGCTTCGAGGTGCAGATGCTGCCGGTCACGGCGCCCGGCGTCGAGCAGAAGGCGACCTGGCTGCAGGTACGCCAGAGCCGGCCCGACTACGTGCTGCTGTGGGGCTGGGGCGTGATGAACTCGACCGCGCTGAAGGAGGCGCA
>JAFEEF010000094.1 GCA_018241265.1 Pseudomonadota bacterium
TGCACGAAAAGTACGACTACCCCACGTCGAGGGCGCAGGCCTACCGTCGGCGCACCACGAGCGCTACCTGGGCGCCTGCTGGGACGAGTTCAGCGTCGATGGCGCGATGGCCAACATCTGCGACCGAGTCGAACGGCAGCTGCGCGAGGTTGTCGGTTCGACCATTCTCAAGCCGCAGGACCCCACCAGCTACACCAGCCGGCGCAGCAAGGACGACCGCCCGTTCATCGAGTCCTTCTTCGGCCAGCTCGCCAGGGGAGGCTTTCATCGGCTGTCGACCACGACCGGCAGCAAGCCGAGCGACAAGCGCGGCGCGGACCCTTGCGAGACGGCGGCGGAGACTCAGTTCCAGCTCGAGTACGCCGAAGAGCTCCTCGACACCCTCATCGCCAACTACAACGTGCGCCCGCACTCCGGCCTGGGCTGGCGCAGCCCGCTGGCCCAGCTCGACTTCCTGACCAGCCGTGAACCAGAACGCATCCGCCAGGCCGATGCCGGCGAGGTCCAGCGCATGGTGAGCGTCCGCAAGCTGTGCACCCTGAAGGGAGGCGTCAGCACAGGCCGACGGCCGTACTTCCAGTTCGCAAGCGCACGCTACTCGGCCGAATGGCTCGCCCTGCGCACGGACCTGCTCGGCAAGTTGCTGTGGCTGCAACTGGAGGACGAGGACGACGCCCGCTTCGCAAGCGTGTCGAACGAGCGCGGCGAGTTCCTGGGCGTTGTCCGGGCCGCGCCGCCGTGGAACCGGTCGCCGCACACCCTTTACATGCGCCAGGCCATCCGGGGGCTCGAGAAGCGCCGCATGTTGCACCTCAGCGGGCAATGTGATGCGGTCGAAGAACTCATCCGCTATGCCGAAGGCTCGAAGGACAAGAAGTTGCCGCCACACCCGGCGTACCTGGAGGCCAGAAGGGTGCTGCAAAAGCACGCCCAGGCGCTGGCGGGCCAACCGGTGCCTGGCACGCCGGCACCCCATGGCGAGGCATCGGATCCTCCGCCCGGCGTAACGCATGAACCCCGACGTCCGCTGCCATCCATGCAGATGGCCAAGACCTGGTGACCTGGTGATGGAGGCCGATTCGTCCAGCCCGCTGGTCGCGGAGCACCTGCCCAGGAACCACCCGGTGGTCACGCGCGACTACTCGCTTTTCACCCCGGCCATCTCCGAGATGGTGGACACGGTGGGCCGCTGGATCGACGACCAGGTCGATGGCGCGACCATCTTCGGCCCGTCGCGCTTCGGCAAGTCAAGCGCCGTGGACCACTGGCTGCAGACGCTGTTGTCGCAGCGCTGTGGTGGGCACGTCCCGATGATCGTGTGGAGTCACACGGATTCCGGCGGCGCAGCCTCGGTCGGGCGCTTCCATGCCCACCTGCTGCACGCCAGCCGACACCCCCTGGCCAAGGCAGCACGCAGCCCCCTCGACCGTCAGCACATGCTCATTGAGCGCTGGGCAGAGCTGGCGTCTCAGGGCGGCGGGCGCTTCCTGGTCCTGGTCATCGACGAAGCGCAGGGCATGACGCAGCGGGAGTGGCTGTGGCTGGTCGAGCTGCACAGCCTGCTCGAGAAGGAGCGCATCCGCTTGTGCGTCTTCTCGGTCGCCTCGCTCCAGGTGTTCGACGAACCGGTTGGCATGGCCATGTCCGGCGGTGCGCACGTCGCGGCCCGCTTCATGCTGGCCTCGGCGCCGTTCCACGGCATCCGGGATGTCGACGAACTTCGCTTCGTCCTGTCCGGCTACGACGAGGGGACCGAGTGGCCACCCCGCTCTGGAATCTCGTTCACGGCGGGCCTCGCGCCCGAAGCGTGGGCCGGTGGGTTCAGGATGGCCCACCATGCCGAAGGCCTGATGCAGGCGATGGTGCTCGAACTGCCTGCCAAGTACGAGGGCCCCATCGAGTTCCCGATGAAGACGGTGGCACAGGCCGCCCGGCATGCCCTGCTGCGCATCGCCGGCGGCGCTGAACCTCGGGATGTGATGTCCATCGACTCGTGGCGACGCATCGTCGCCGGCTGCGGTCATCAGGCACTCATGGCCATCGTGACGGCCTTGTCGCCGCGCTTGAAGCGCAGCGGATCGCGTGCATGACCACCGGCCCATCCGCGCGGCTGACCTGGCACCAGGGCAGTGTCCTGCCCTACTCCTCGCTCTGGCACACGGTTCAACGAGCGATGTCGCTGAACGCGCTGCGGCCCAAGGAGTTGGCGTTCTGCGGCCGCGGGGCTGACCAAGCCGGCATCCCACGGCACGTCAACCTGCTCTACAACGAAGCGGTTGACGGCCTGTGCGGCGCTCGCGTCGAAGCGCTGTCGATGCGGTCCCTGGCGCAGGCGTTGGGCGAGCAGGAAGCGGTGTTCGCATGGGCTCACCTGGGCCGCCTGCCGAGGTCGGTTCGCTCGCTCATCGCCCCGGGTATTCGTGTTTGCAGGACGTGCATGGCTCGGGGGTACCACAGCGCGCTGTACTCGCTGAGGCTGCTGCAGACCTGCCCGATTCACGGCTGCGAACTCGACGACCGCTGCAACTGCGGGGAGCTCTTCGCCGACGACCAGGTGGTCCTGCACCACATGAACGCTGGTTACTGCCGGTGTGGCCGCATGGCGTACTTCACCGGCCAGACGTGCCGTCGTCCGACCATGCGGCACGATGAGACGGCGCCGATGTCGGTGGTCGCGACGTGGCTGGAACGGCTGGCGGGTGTCATTCGGCCATCGCCGGGCGATCACCAGGCCCAGCGGGCACACGACCGGATCCTTCTGGACTCCGTCGGCGCCTGGTGCGCTGAGTTGAACCTCGGCAATCCTGGCTCGGCGATCACCCGCGACCCGCAGCCTCTGCGAGTGAGCATCAGCGTGGCGCGGCTGTCCACCATCGAGTGCGCAAACGCCGTCCGTCCAGCAACGCACAGTCGCCAGGGCGCAGCGTCGACTCGCGGCCGGCACAGCATCTACTGGTCCACTGACGATGCGACGACGACCTACCGATCATTGGCGCGTCACATCAGGCGACACGTGGCCAGGGGCGCCGAGGCGCACGCGATCGACTTCATGCTGAACCCGGATCCTCTGCAGATGGGCGCCAGGATGCGCGCGCAGCACCCGGCGATGGTGGCGTTCGCCGATCTGATGTTCACGGAGTGCATGGAGACCTATGCGGGCCTGCGGCGGTGGCCCTATCGCGACCCGCGGGCAGGTGCGACCAGCAGGGTCCGGGACGGGCTTGCCCATCTGAGCCTCGACGGCGGTCACGACTGGCCGCCGGCGCTACGCGAAGCGCGATTGGCCTGGGTGCGCAGGCAGGCGGCCGCAACTGCGATCACGCACGCTTGGCGACGGGCACAGATGCTCGCCGTTCACGCGGCCGCCACCGGATTCGCTGACTGGAGTGCAGCCACCGAGAGGTACTTGCCGGTTGGGGCCATCTCGTCAACGCACATCGATCGGCCCAAGCCGAGCGGGACGGCCTTCTGGTTCGACGCCCCACCGCCGTACCAGGTGACTTGGGCGGCGGTGGTCAGCGGCGAGCACCTGCGCTTTGTCAGTGCACCGGCAATGCCCAGGATCGACTGGACGCTGCCGCGTTCGAGCAAGGCCCAGCGGCAGGCAACCTGGTCCGAGGCCGAACGGCGGAGGGTCTCGGAGCTGCGCGGGGCCTGCGGCGGCCCATGCCTCACCTGGTCGGCGCACGCCGGCTGGGAAGTGCTCCCGTCAGCCAGCCCCGCGACTGCGCCGGTCAAGCGTCACCGGCTGCTCGGCGTCGCCGGCGCGCCGCGGTTCTGGGTGTTTGCATGGGCAGGCGGCTTTGCAGCGACGATGTGCGAGATCAGGGTCCAGGCCTTCGGCGCCACGGCCCGCGAAGCCATCGACGCACTGAGGTCGGCCGTTCGGCAGCACAGCAGGCAATGTCCGCAGGTCAACGCAGCGCCGTCCCTGCCGTCGTCCGAACCTGAGCCCCTGCCGCCGGAAGACCAACCTGAATACGAGCTGCGGGTGAGTCGTGAACTGCACGCGCACGGCTTCTGGCGAAGGCCTTGGATGTTCCGCAATATCGCCCAGGAGCATCTGGCTTCGGTCCAAGGCCGATCTGGCGAGGGCAACCCTGATGATCGGCCGCCGACCGGCGACATTGCTGTGCCGAGCGAATCGGCGTAGCGTGCACGGTTGCTCGTCCCCTCGCCGTATAGAACACAACTTCTCTTGCCGCTTGAGCACAACTTGTGTTGAACGAGCGGCCAACTCGGCCATGATGAATTTATGTCTAGCAAATGACGTCCTGATAAGAACACTTCTCAGGACATCACGAAAATTCTTCTATAGTGGGGGTACCGCTCATGGGGGACCCCTTTTTCATGCCTACGGAGGTGGTGGCTTCAGAGGTAGCGCCGGTCCCTGGCCAGTTCACCGCCAACGCCGGCGTGCCGCCGCGGCGCCGTGGCCGCCCGCGTGGCGCGAAGACCCGCCTGCTGCGCGAAGGCAGCGGCGAGCTCGGTCGCCATCACTTCGCATTTCTGCGCGCCCTCCTCGACGGGGTCGACCTTGAGCGCGCCTGGCGGCTCTACCTCTCCTTCACTGGCGGACCCAGCGACCGTCGCCACTTCGCCACCCGTCTGCGCCTGGTCGTCGCGGCGATCGAGCTCGCCGGCGAGGCGCGGGGTTGCGGTTCGGAGTTGTCGGTGGCACTACCGGCCTTGCGCGCCCTGCCCGACTTTGCCGTAGCGAAAGCTGGACGAGGGGCAGGAAAAGCCGGACACATCAGCACTCCCGAGGCGGCGCTGAGGTCAGCATCGAGCCAGCCACCCTCCCCTAGCCTTGAAGAATGGCGCTCGCAGTATTGCGGTGCGACCGGAATCGACGAGGACTTCTACACGGAAGCGGAGTGGCTCGAGCTCTACGGCGAGGAGTTCGGCGCAGGCGCGGCGGCGGGCCAGACCGGGGCAGGAAAAGCCGGACACTTGGCCGCCCCGCCCTCCCCTGCCCTGTCCGCCACGACTCATTCGCGACTCGTCGAGGGGTCGTCTGCCGCGGCCGCCCCGCGGCTATCTGCGATCCAACGCAAGGCGGTCGTCGAGGCACTTGCGGCGCTCGAGCGCGTGCTGTCGCGTGAGGCCAGTCTGGAAGACGAGGCTGGCTTCTGGCTCGGCTCCGGCATCCCGCGCGACCTAGCCAAGGTCGGAGTCAAGTCGCTTGGCGACCTGGTCAACTACATCAACATCTACGGGTTCCGGTGGCACCGCCGTGTACCCCGGATGGGCGTCGTTCGGGCCCGGCGGCTGCTCGAGTGGCTGACTCCCATCGCCGAGGCCGGCGGACGGCCCTTCAAGGAGTCGGCCCGGCGCCCCGAGACCGACCTGGCGCTACTGCGCCGGCGGGAACTGGCGGGTCGGGGGGTGGCCGGTGCAGAGCCGTTCGCCCTGGTCCCGATCGTCGACGGCGCCTTATCCGATGCCCTGTCTGGCCGTCAGGGCGAATTCCGATCGCATGAGGCCAACGTCTGGGGCGCGGAGACCGATGTTCAGGCAATCAGCCAGTGGCTGAGCCGGTACCAGGGGCAGACCCGGCGAGACTACACGCGCATCGCCGAGCGCTTCTACCTCTGGTGCATCCATGTGCGGCGCAAGGCCCTCTCCTCGCTCCAGGAGCCCGATCTGCAGGCCTACCAGGCCTTCCTGGCGGCTCCGCCGGCCGATTGGGTGCAGGAGCGCAAGGTGAGGCGCGAGGACGCCTCCTGGAGGCCTTTCCGCGGCCCGCTGGGGCGGAACAGCCAGCGCCACGAGTTCACCGTGCTGGGCAGTATGTTTTCCGCCATGCACGAGAAAGGGTACCTACGGGCCAATGCCATGGCGAACCTGGGCCGGACGCTGGGCCTGCTGAAGCCGAGCATCGACGTTCGCCGTTCCCTGAGCGAGCGCCAGTGGGCCTTCGCCATGGAAGTGCTGCATGAAAAGCCGGACACTCCCGAGCGGCGGCGCCTGCAGTTGATGCTGGAACTCGGCAGCACCACCGGCCTTCGTTTGTCGGAGCTGGCCACGACCCGGCTGAAGGGCTTCCGGCGGGAACTGGTGGATGGCCAGGAGGCATGGTTGCTGGACGTCATCGGCAAGGGCGGGAAGCCCCGGACGGTGATGGTCTTCGACGAGATCAAGACGCTGCTCGAGCAGCACCACCGGGACATGGACGCTGCAGGCCTGGGCTTCGACTCACGTGTGGAGAGAGTCCAGGCGGCCAACAGCCTTCCGACTACCGCGGCAGGCGAGCGCATGGCAGGAACTGGCCACGAACTCGACAGCAGGCCCGATGAGGGTGTGGGGCAGGCATTGCAGGACGCGTTGCGGGCAGAGCACCAACAGGCCTGGCGGCCCCTCGTCGGGATCCTCAAGCGCCCTCCCCCGCGGCGCAATCTGGATCGGCTCGGCGTTCCGTTCCTGAATCGCGAACTGCCGTCGCAGGCTGACCGCTACGGCGCCTTGGAGCGCTCGGCGATCTACAAGGCGCTGCGCCGGTTCTTCCGCGAGGTGGCCGTTGCCGCCGCTGCGCGCGATGGCGCCCCCGGTTCGGCGGACTTTCTGAACGCATCGACTCACTGGCTGCGTCACACCTTCGCCAATTCCGCCGTGAAGCAGATGCAGCCTCAGGTGCTGCAGAGCCTGCTTGGGCATTCCGACCTTCGCGTGACCTCGGTCTACGTGAAGGCGGACGCTGTGGACCTCGTGCGGGGCATGCGGGCGATGCAGCGGGCGGCCGGCTCGGGGACTGAAGAAGCGCCGCGCCGCAGGGCATCAGCGGCGTCCACCACCCAAAAGTAGGCCTGCGGAGGCGGGGTGTGGTACGGAACCACACCCCCCGGTCGGCGGCACCTGGAAGGGGCATTCCGGAGCGGTGTGGTACGGTACCACGGAGCGCATTTGGAGGCCGATCGAGGCCGCGCTTCTGGCCCCCCTGACTCGCCGGAATTGGTTCCGCATTGAGCTTCGGCGAGGGATTCGATGGTGTCCGTGGTACGGAACCACGGACACCCCTTACGGTGCTTCCGGGAGGTCCGAAAGCAACTTCTGGAGGGCCGTCTCGAAGGCTGCCCAGCGGGCCGGAGGCAGGACCCCACGAGGCAATTCCACGGTGACCGCACCACCCTTCCCCGCTCGGATCACGCCCTTCTTGCCATCGGCAATCACGAAGGCACGCGAAGCCTCCTTAGCCTTGGCCTTGCCCTTCGCCGACACCGCCTCGGTCAGGCAGCGGAACACCTCCGCAGCAGCCGGCTTCGGCGACCGGCCGGCGAGCAAACGGGCGGCCGACAGCACTGCGTCCGGATCCTGCTGGTAGGCCTTGTCCAGCGCGACAGCCCAGCGGAACTGAATGTCGACCGGGCTGCGGAACGCGCCGACGATCTCCTGCGGCAACTCGGCCACACGAAGCGCCTTGGCCACGTTGCTGTGGTCGAGTCCGATCTGTTCGGCCAGCCGCCTCGCACTGGGAAACAAGGCTTCGTTCAGAGCCTTGTGATAGCTGACGCCCTGCTCCCAGGCCGACAGGTTCGAACGCCCGCGGTTCTCCCGCTGCATCTGGACGTAGAGCGCTTGGTCATCGACGTTCTCGTCGACGACCGCACGCACCGGCAAGCCCAGCTCGAGGCACGCGCGCGTCCGGCGCGAGCCGTAGACCAGTTCGAACCGCGGCCCCTCCGGCTGCTCCGCTGCAGCCCCACGAACGGGACGTACCTTGATCGGCTGCACGTTGCCGCCGGCACTCTCGATCTCCTGCTTCAACTCCGCGAAAGCCTGGCTCGAGAACGAGTCCGGATGGCGATCGGCCCAGCGCGTCAGCGTGATCTGGCGAGGGTCGATGAGTTGCTCGCCGACCTGCAGCTTGAGCTTCTCGATCTCGGCGTTGAGCTTCGAGACGGCTTCCGTGTCGGCCGCTGCACCGGAAAGCATTCGGGACAGCATCCCCACCCCGGTGCGAGGCAGCGCTGGCTTGACCTCGGCCTGGGGCTCGGATGTCACTTCGGGTTCTTCGACGTGGTCCGGAATCTTGAAGGCGATCCCTTGCCCCTTCTTTTGAGTGGCCACCTCAACCTCCCACCTGGCGCTGCCAGAACGTTTCCATCTGCTGTTCGATCAGGTCCACAAACCGATCGTAGGCCTCGAAGGCGCTCTTGAACGTGCGCGTCGAGGCGTTGTCGCGACTCGCGTCGTAGACGGTTCCGAACTCCTTGCTGGCGGTGCGGACAGCCTCGACGTCCGGAATCTCCACCGGCAGCACGCGCTCGGCGTAAGCGGCCTGGATCCACTCCCGGATGATCGCCGTCGATTGCCCCGTGTTGTCCTTGGGCGCGGCGTATTTCACCTTGGACAGCAGGATGTTGATGAACGCGAAATCCTTCCCGGCACCGCGACCGGCGAAGTCGTCGGCCAGGTCCTTGAACAGATCCCAGAACTGGGCACTCGACGCGAAGTCCAGGTTGCTCGGGGGCAGCGGCATGATGATGCCGTCGCTCGCCATGAGAGCGTTCACGGTCAGGAACGACAGCGATGGCGGCGTGTCGCAGATGATCACGTCGTACTTCGACCGGATGGGGTCGAGCCCGTAGTCGAGCGTGCGCCAGAACTGGAACGAGGCTTCCTTCAACTGTCGCGTCGGCAGGATGAACTCGGCCGAGAAGAGGGGAGAGGAGGAGGGCACCAGGTCTACGCCGTCCCAGTAGGTCGGCCGG
>JAFEEF010000095.1 GCA_018241265.1 Pseudomonadota bacterium
GCAGGCCGTGGTCGCCGGCGCTCATGTTGTGGTAGCCGTCCGACGCATGATCCACGCCCTGGGTGATGTCGTTGCTCTGCTTGTCGTAGGTGACGTGCATCGCGGAGCTCTTGTAGTCGATGCCGTACTCGGTGTTGTCGTAGCCGATGCGCTTGATCGTGTCGCGCGCGACCTGGATGTAGTCGACCGCCGCGTTGGTCGTGATCTCGCCGGCCAGCACGACGAGGCCGGTGTTGGTCAGCGTCTCGGCCGCGACGCGCGAGCGCGGGTCCTGCGCGAAGATCGCGTCGAGGATGCCGTCCGAGATCTGGTCGGCGACCTTGTCCGGATGGCCTTCGGAAACGGATTCGGACGTGAAGAGGAAATCGTTCGCCACTCTTAAACTCCAACTTGGTAAGGATCAGCAACTGCGTTGCCGGCCCTGATGGTGGAGGAGCGGCGAACGCTTTAGCGGATTTTGTTGAGCGGCCCGATCGCCGTATCGACGATGGCTCGGGTCACCCGGCGCCTTGAAGCGCGTCGCCCCGCAAGTAGTTCGAATAACTCGGCGACGCCGCTATTGTAGAAGGAATGCTGACACTGATTCGCTGGCTGGCAGGGCGTCCGCTGTGGTTTCTTCACGCGATCGGCGGCTGGATCGGCTGGCTGGTCTGGGCGCTGTCGCCGACCTACCGCCGCCGGCTCGCGGCCAATGCGGCGCAGGCCGGCATCCCGCGCGCCGCCGCGCGCGCCGCGGTGACCGAGGCTGGGCGCCAGCTCTTCGAACTGCCCTACCTCTGGATGCGGCCGCACGAAGCGCCGATCCGGCCGCCGCTGCAGTGGGATGGCCTGGCGCTCGTGGAGGCGGCGGTCGAGCGCGGCCGCGGCATCGTCTTCCTGACGCCGCACCTCGGCTGCTTCGAGGTGACCGCGCAAGCGTATGCCGAAAGATTCTCGCGGACCGCCGGTCCGATCACGGTGCTGTACCGGCCGGCGCGCAAGCCCTGGCTGCGCGAGATCGTCGCGCAGTCGCGCAACCGGCCGGGTCTGGCGGCGGCGCCGGCGACGCTCGCCGGCATCCGGCAGATGTTGCGCGCGCTGCGCCGCGGCGAGGCCGTCGGCCTGCTGCCCGATCAGGTGCCGCCGCAAGGGCTGGGCGTCTGGGCGCCGTTCTTCGGCCGCGACGCCTACACGATGACGCTCGCGGCGCGCCTGATCCAGCAGACCGGCGCGACGCCGCTCGTCGCCTGGGGCGAACGGCTGCCGGGCGGCGCGGGCTATGTCGTCCACGTGCTGCCGCTGGCCGAGCACCTGCCCGAGGGCGAGGAGGCTCAGGCAGAATGCGCCGCCATCGTCAACCGGGCGATGGAGCGGCTCATCCTGAAGCGCCCGCAGCAGTACCTGTGGGGCTACCACCGCTACAAGACGCCGCGGCAATTGCCGTAGCGCTCCGCCTCCTCGATCAACATCACCACCGCGCGACGCCTTGGGTGCCCGACTGCTGCTAGGCCTGCTGTGGTCGTTGCAATGGCTGCCGCTCGCCTGGCAGGCAGCGCTCGGCCGCGCGATCGGCGCGCTGGCGCATGCGATCGGCGGTTCGCGCCGGCGCATCGCGCGGCGCAATGTCCAGCTGTGCTTTCCGGAGAAAACCACCGCCGAGGTCGACGCGCTGGTGCGCGAGCATTTCGGCTGGCTGGGCCGCAGCCTGCTCGAGCGCGGCCTGCTCTGGTACGCCTCGCCCGAGCGCTTGAAGCGGCTGATCCAGATCGAAGGCGACGTGAAGCTCGCCGAGCGCAGCGAGCGTCCGGTGATGTGGCTCGTGCCGCACTTCATGTCGCTCGACGTCGCCGCGACCGCGCTGCAGCTCTTCCAGGACCACACCGGCGTGTCGATCTACCAGGCGCAAAGCAGTGCGGTGATGGACGCGGCGCTGCGCCAGGGACGGCTGCGCCTCGGCAAGGTCGAGATCTATCCGCGCAGCGACAAGTCGACGGCGCTGGTCAAGGCGATCCGCCGCGGCAAGGCCTTCTTCAACCTGCCGGACATGGACTTCGGCCTGCGCGACGCCGCCTTCGTGCCGTTCTTCGGCGTGCCGGCGGCGACCTTGCTCGCGCCTTCGCGGCTGGCGCGCGCGCTCGACATGGTGGTGCAGCCGGTCGTCGCCGAAGCGCTGCCGGGCGGCCAGGGTTACCGCGTGCGCTTCCTCGACGCGTGGACCGGCTTCCCGACCGACGATGCGATCGCCGACACCGCGGCGATGAACCGCTGGATCGAATCGGAGATCCGGCGCAACCCGGCGCAGTACCTGTGGGTGCACCGTCGCTTCAAGACGCGGCCGCCGGGCGAGCCATCGGTCTATTGAGCCGCATGCCGAGGGCCGCGGGCGATAATCGAACCATGCGGCTGCCGTTCACCAAGATGCAAGGCGCGGGCAACGACTTCGTCGTGCTCGATGCCACGCGCGGCCCGATCGAGCTGAGCCCGGCGCAGCTGCGCCGCCTCGGCGACCGGCACCTCGGCATCGGCGCCGACCAGATCCTCATCGTCGAGCCCGCCCGCACGCCGGGCGTCGACTTCCGCTACCGCATCTACAACAACAGCGGCGACGAGGTCGAGCACTGCGGCAACGGCGCGCGCTGCTTCGTGCGCTATGTGCGCGACCGCGGCCTCAGCGACAAGCCGGTGCTGAAGGTCGAGACCGTCAACAACCTGATCGAGCTGCGCCTGCAGCCGGACGGCCGCGTGACGGTGGACATGAACGCGCCGATCTTCGATCCGGCGCGCGCACCGTTCGATCCGGCCGGGCTCGTCCCGCGCGAGCAGAACGGCATGCCGTGGTGGCCGCTCGCGTTGCCGGACGGCAGCGTCGAGGTCGCGGTGCTGTCGATGGGCAATCCGCATGCGGTGCAACGGGTCGCCGACGTCGATCGCGCGCCGGTCGGCGTCCAAGGGCCGCTGATCGAGCGCCACGCGCGCTTTCCGAACGGCGTCAATGCCGGCTTCATGCAGATCGAAAGCCGCCGCCGCATCCGGCTGCGCGTGTTCGAACGAGGCGCCGGCGAGACGCTGGCCTGCGGCACCGGCGCCTGCGCGGCGGTCGTCGCCGGCATCCGCGCCGGCCTGCTCGACGAGCGTGTCGACGTCGAGACGCACGGCGGCCTGCTGACGATCGAATGGGCGATGCACGAGGGCCTGGACAGCCACGTGATGATGACCGGCCCGGCCGAGCCGGTGTTCGAAGGCGCAATAGAGCTATGAGCCAACCGACATGAGCACGATGAAATCCGACACCGGCGTTGCAGGCATCACCGAGGCCGACATCGCGAACTACCTCGCCAACACCCCCGGCTTCTTCGAGCGCAATGCCGAGCTGCTCGGCACGGTCCAGCTCACCAGCCCGCACGGCCAGCGCGCGGTGTCGCTGCAGGAGCGCCAGATGGAGCTGCTGCGCGACAAGGTGAAGGGCCTGGAGATGCGGCTGATCGAGATGATCCGCCACGGCCAGGAGAACGTCGCGATCGCCGACCGCCTGCACCGCTGGACCTGCACACTGATGCTGACCGGCGAGGCCGCGGCGCTGCCCGGCGTGCTGGTGCGCGAGCTGATGCATCACTTCATGATCCCGCAGGCCGGCGTGCGCGTCTGGGGCGCCGCGGCGGCATACGCCGACACGGGCTTCGCGCACGGCGTCAGCGACGACGTGAAGAGCTTCGCGAGCAGCCTGACGCTGCCGTACTGCGGCATCAACTCCGGCTTCGAGGCAGCGCGGTGGCTGGAGGAGCCGGCGAGCGCGATGTCGATGGCGCTGATCCCCTTGAAGCGCACCGGCGACGACGCGGCGTTCGGCCTGCTCGTGCTGGCATCGCCCGATCCGACGCGCTACACCGCCGACATGGGCACCGAATTCCTCGCGCGCATCGGCGAGATCGCGAGCGCGGCGCTGTCGCGGCTGCTGCCGCCGACGGCGGCCTGACCCTGTTCCATGAGCGCCGACGACGATCCGATCGAGCGCTACCTGCAGCACCTGCGCGTCGAGCGGCGCGTCGCCGATCGCACGCTGACGATCTATGGCGATGCGCTGGCGCGGCTGCACGGCAACGCGCACGAGATGGGCGTCGCGCTCGAGGCCGTGCAACCGCACCATGTGAGGCGCTGGGCCGCGCAGCAGCACGCGCGCGGCCTGGCGCCGCGCAGCATCGCGCAACTGCTGTCGGCCTGGCGCGGCTTCTACGCGTGGCTCGGCAACGCCGGTCGCGTCGCGCTGAACCCGGTGGACGGCGTGCGCGCACCCAAGGTGCCCCGGCCGCTGCCGAAGGCCCTGGCGGTCGACCAGGCCGTCGCGCTGGTCGAACGCACCGGCGATGACGAAGCACGCCGCGACGATGCGCTGGCGCTGCGCGACCGCTGCATCGTCGAGCTGCTCTATGGCTGCGGGCTGCGCGTCGGCGAGCTCGTCGCGCTCGACCTGCGGCCCGGCGGCGCAGGCTGGATCGATGTCGCCGACCGCACCGCGCATGTGCTCGGCAAGGGCAGCAAGCGGCGCAGCGTTCCGGTCGGCGGGCCGGCGCTGGCGGCCCTGGACCGCTGGCTGGCCGCCCGTGCGGGTCATGCGCGGTCCGACGAAACCGCATTGTTCGTGACCCGCAGCGGCACCCGGCTCAGCGCCAGCCAGGTGCGCTCGCGGCTGAAGGCCAACGCGCTGCAAGCCGGGCTGCCGACGCACGTCCATCCGCACATGCTGCGCCACTCGTACGCGACGCACCTGCTGCAATCGAGCGGCGACCTGCGCGCGGTGCAGGAACTGCTCGGGCACGCCCACATCGGCACGACGCAGATCTACACGCAGCTCGACTTCGGCCATCTGTCGAAGGTCTACGACGCGGCGCATCCGCGCGCCAAGCGGCGCTGAGCGAGCGGCCGCGACGAGAATCGCCGCATGAAATCGATCCGGATCCGCGCCGGCCGCGAACGCTCGCTGCTGCGGCGTCATCCCTGGGTGTTCGAAGGCGGCATCGCCGGCGGCCGCGCCGATCCCGGCGAGACGGTGCGGGTCGTCGCCGAGGATGGGCAGTTCCTGGCCTGGGCGGCCTACAGCCCGCAGTCGATGATCCGGCTGCGCGTCTGGAGCTTCGACGAAGCCGAACGCATCGATCCGGCGTTCTTCTCGCGGCGCATCGCGCGTGCGATCGCGCTGCGCGCGCAGCTCGCACTCGACAGCGACGCCATGCGACTGGTGCACGGCGAAGCCGACGGCCTGCCCGGCCTCGTCGTCGACCGCTACGGCGACACGCTGTGCGCTCAATTCCTGTCCTCCGGGTCCGAGCGCTGGAAGGAGGTGCTGGCCGACGCGCTGTGTGCGCAGCCCGGCGTCACGCGCCTCTACGAGCGCAGCGATGCCAGCGTGCGCGGCCTCGAAGGCCTGGAGCCGCGCACCGGCTGGCTGCGCGGCGACGGCGACACGCGGGTCGGGATCCGCGAGCACGGCTGGACGTTCGACGTCGACCTCGAGGGCGGCCACAAGACCGGCTTCTACCTCGACCAGCGCGACAACCGAGTGCTGTTCGCCCGGCTCGTGGGCGAGCGCCGCTGCCGCCGCGTCCTCAACTGCTACAGCTACACCGGCGGCTTCAGCGTCGCGGCGCTGGCCGGCGGCGCCGAGCAGGTGACGAGCGTCGATTCGTCGGCGCCCGCCCTCGAGCGCGCGGCCGCGCACGTCGCACGCAACGGCTACGACGCCGCGCGCCATGCGACGCTGGACGCCGACGTCAACCAGACGCTGCGCCGGCTGCTCGCCGAAGGGCGCAGGTTCGACGCGATCGTCCTCGATCCGCCCAAGCTCGCACCGACCGCGGCGCACGCCGAGCGCGCCGCGCGCGCCTACAAGGACATCAACCGCCTGGCGCTGCAGTTGCTGGAGACCGACGGCCTGCTGCTGACCTTCTCGTGCTCGGGCGCCATCGGCGCCGAGCTGTTCCAGAAGATCGTCGCCGGGGCGGCGGTCGATGCCGGCGTCGACGCCGGCATCCACGCACGCCTGCAGGAAGCGCCGGACCACCCGGCCACGCTGTTCTTCCCCGAGGGGCAGTACCTGAAGGGCCTGGCGCTGCTGCGGCGTTGAGGGCTGCGGCTCTCGAGGGACTGCTGCTCGAGACCGGCACGCCCATCGGCGACGCGCACGGCCGTGGGGCTGCGCATCGCGCCGCGGCGCGAGTCAGGCCGCGCCGTCCCCAATTCGCGGGATAAAACCCCGCGCCGCGCCGGTTCTTGCTACACAAGCAGAAAGAATGTTGCTACATTGTTTCTGCGTCCGGAGGGGGACGCCATTGGGGCTCGGCGACCGCTTCGCCGAGCCCCCGTTTTTTATCCCCGGGTGCCGTACGCCCCGGTCCGGACTCCAACAACAGCTGTCATCCGCGACGCCTCCCACCCGGGAGGCGTCGTGCTTTTCAAGCAACCGTGGTCGGCACCGTGACCTTGGGGTCGAACTTTGCTCGATGAACGGCGAAGTAACTCTTCACATTGCGAACGTTCGCATCGTCGGTGAAGAGGCGCTGCACCAACGCGTGATAGGCCGGCATGTCGGGCAGCCAGAGCACGAGCACGAAGTCCGGCCCGGGCGAGACGCGATAGCACTGCTGCACCGCAGCTTCCACCACCGCACGCTGCTCGAACGCCTGCAGGTGCTCGGCACCCTGACGGTCCAGCGTCACTTCGGCCAGCACCGTGAGCGCCGTCGGCATCAACGCCGGCGCGACGACGGCGATCTGCCGCTCGATCACGCCGCTGTCGACGAGGCGGCGCACGCGGCGCAGCGCCGTCGCCGGCGAGACATGCGCCGCATCGGCGAGCGCCTGGTTCGACTGCGCGGCATCGGCCTGCAGCAGGCTCAGCAGACGCAGATCCGTCGCGTCGAGAGGAGGGAAAGTTTCTTCCATGACTTCAACCATTTTGGCTGAAATAGATCAACCATCGTGTCGATCGAAGAATTCATCCACGCAGCGCCAAATTGTGCCGAAAAATTTCTCCACACCCTGACTAGCATTCCGCCACGTTCAACGACCAGAAGCACTCCTCCATGTGTGGCATCGTCGGCGCCGTCAGCACGCGCAACATCGTTCCCATCCTGACCGAAGGCCTGCGCCGCCTCGAATACCGCGGCTACGACTCTTGCGGCGTCGCGGTGCATCAGGACGGCGGCCTGCGCCGCACGCGCAGCACCGCTCGCGTCGCCGAGCTCGAGGCGGCGGTGGCCGCCGACGCCGTGCAGGGCAGCACCGGCATCGCGCACACGCGCTGGGCGACCCACGGCGCACCCGAAGTCCACAACGCGCATCCGCACTTCTCGCACGGCCCGGGCACCGCACCCGATACCGAGCAGCTCGGAAGCGGCCGGATCGCGCTGGTGCACAACGGCATCATCGAGAACCACGACGAGCTGCGCGCCGAGCTGATCGCGCGCGGCTACCGCTTCGCCAGCCAGACCGACACCGAGGTCATCGCGCACCTCGTCGATTTCCACTACCAGGGCGACCTGCTCGAAGCCGTGCAGCACGCGGTGCCGCGGCTGCGCGGCGCCTATGCGATCGCGGTGTTCTGCCGCGACGAGCCGCACCGCGTCGTCGGCGCGCGCGAAGGCTCGCCGCTCGTGATGGGCGTGGGCACGCCGGTCGGCGCGGCCGAGAACTTCATCGCGTCGGACGCGATGGCGCTGGCCGGCGTCACCGACCAGATCGTCTACCTCGACGAAGGCGACATCGTCGATCTGCAGCTCGGCAAGTACTGGATCACGCACCGCGCGGCGGACGGCAGCTACAAGCGCGTGCAGCGCGAGGTGCGTACCGTGCAGGCGCACACCGGCGCGGCCGAGCTCGGCCCGTACCGCCACTACATGCAGAAGGAGATCTTCGAGCAGCCGCGCGCGATCGCCGACACGCTGGAGGCGGTCGGCGGCATTTCGCCGGAGCTGTTCGGCGACGGCGCGTTCCGCGTGTTCCAGAAGGTCGACTCGGTGCTGATCCTCGCCTGCGGCACGAGCTACTACAGCGGCCTGACGGCGAAGTATTGGCTCGAATCGATCGCCGGGATACCGACGTCGGTGGAGGTCGCGAGCGAATACCGCTACCGCGACAGCGTGCCGAACCCGAACAGCCTCGTCGTCACGATCAGCCAGAGCGGCGAGACGGCCGACACGCTGGCCGCGCTGAAGCATGCGCGGTCGCTCGGCATGGAGCACACGCTGACGGTCTGCAACGTCGCGACGAGCGCGATGGTGCGCGAATGCGCGCTGGCCTACATCACGCGCGCCGGCGTCGAGATCGGCGTCGCGTCGACCAAGGCGTTCACGACCCAGCTCGTCGGCCTGTTCCTGCTGACCCTGGCGTTGGCGCAGACGCGCGGCCGCCTCGACGACGCGGCCGAGGCCAAGCACCTGCAGGCGCTGCGCCACCTGCCGGTCGCGGTACAGGCGGTGCTGGCGCTCGAGCCGCAGATCATCGCGTGGAGCGAGGAGTTCGCGCGCAAGGAAAACGCGCTGTTCCTCGGCCGCGGCATGCACTACCCGATCGCGCTCGAGGGCGCGCTGAAGCTCAAGGAGATCAGCTACATCCACGCCGAGGCCTATCCGGCAGGCGAGCTGAAGCACGGGCCGCTCGCGCTCGTCACGGCGGCGATGCCGGTCGTCACGGTCGCGCCGAACGACGCCCTGCTCGAGAAGCTCAAGAGCAACCTGCAGGAAGTCCGCGCGCGCGGCGGCGAGCTGTTCGTCTTCGCCGATGCCGACACGCGCATCGAATCCGGCGCCGGCCTGCACGTGATCCGCATGCCCGAGCACTACGGGACGCTGTCGCCGATCCTGCACGTCGTGCCGATGCAGTTGCTGGCGTATCACACGGCTTGCGCGCGGGGGACGGATGTGGACAAGCCGCGGAATTTGGCGAAGAGCGTGACGGTGGAGTAGGTGGTTGCAGTTGAGCGGGGCAGTTGTTCCGAAGAAAAATAGTCGTAAACAGGCCAATAGAGTCGAAAACCTCAGGGCCCAACCTGACAGTCGGTAGAGAGATCCGGAAGGACGCTGCCACGGCAACCTGATGGAACTAGACCGATGGGACCGGCTGGTTCTTCGGTAGAGCGCGGCGATCGTCAACGC
>JAFEEF010000096.1 GCA_018241265.1 Pseudomonadota bacterium
GATGTCCTTGGGCTTGGCGATCGGACCGATCTCCTTGCCGACCCAGTCGCGCAACTGCTTCGCGATCGCCTTGGCCTCGTCGCCGGTCGGGCGCGGGCGCTTCAGCACGACGAACGCGCAGATCGCCTCGCCGGTGGTGTCGTCCGGCCGGCCGACGACCGCGGCCTCGGCGACGAGCTCGGTGCAGGACACCAGCGCCGACTCGATCTCCATCGTGCCCATGCGGTGGCCCGACACGTTCAGCACGTCGTCGATGCGGCCGGTGATCGTGAAGTAGCCGCGCTCGGCATCGCGCACCGCGCCGTCGCCGGCGAGGTAGTACCTGCCCTTGAAGTCTTCCGGGTAGTAGCTCTTCTTGAAGCGCTCCGGGTCGCCCCAGATCGTGCGGATCATGCTCGGCCACGGCTTCTTCACGACCAGGATGCCGGCGGTGCCGTTCGGCACGTCGTGGCCGGCTTCGTCGACGATCGCGGCCTCGATGCCGGGGAACGGCAAGGTGCACGAGCCCGGCACCAGCGGCGTCGCGCCGGGCAGCGGCGTGATCATGTGGCCGCCGGTCTCGGTCTGCCAGAAGGTGTCGACGATCGGGCAGCGGCCGCCGCCGACCTCGTTGTGGTACCAGACCCAGGCGGCCGGATTGATCGGCTCGCCGACCGAGCCCAGGATGCGCAGGCTCGTCAGGTCGTAGTTGCGCGGGTGCACCGAAGCCGTCGTCTCGGCCGCCTTGATCAGCGAGCGGATCGCCGTCGGCGCGGTGTAGAAGACCGTCACCTTGTGGTCCTGGATCATCTTCCAGAAGCGGCCGGCGTCCGGATAGGTCGGCACGCTCTCGAACACGATCTCGGTACCGCCGAGCGCGAGCGGCCCGTAGGTGATGTAGCTGTGGCCGGTGACCCAGCCGATGTCGGCGGTGCACCAGAAGATGTCGTCGGGCTTCAGGTCGAAGGTCCACTTCGTCGTCAGCGCGGCATGCATCAGGTAGCCACCGGTCGAGTGCTGCACGCCCTTGGGCTTGCCGGTCGAACCCGACGTGTAGAGCAGGAAGAGCGGATGCTCGGCCTCGACCCATTCGGGCTCGCAGGTCACCGGTTGCGACGCGACCTCGTCGTGCAGCCAGTGGTCGCGGCCGTCGTTCCAGGCGATCTTGCCGCCGGTGCGCCGGTAGACGATCACGTCCTTGATCGAGCCGCAGCCTTCGAGCGCGAGTGCCTCGTCGACGACCGCCTTCAACGGCAGCTGCTTGCCGCCGCGCAGCTGCTCGTCGGCGGTGATGACCGCCACCGCGCAGGTATCGGCGATGCGATCGCGCAGGCTCTGCGCCGAGAAGCCGCCGAACACGACGGAATGGATCGCGCCGATGCGCGCGCAGGCCTGCATCGCGACGACGCCTTCGATCGACATGCCGATGTAGATGATGACGCGATCGCCCTTCTGGATGCCGCGCGCCTTCAGCGCGTTGGCCAGCTTGCAGGTGCGCTCGAGCAGCTCGGCATAGGTGACCCGGGTGACCTTGGCGTCGTCGGCCTCGAAGATGATCGCGACCTTGTCGCCCAGCCCGGCCTCGACCTGCCGGTCGAGGCAGTTGTACGACGCGTTCAGGGTGCCGTCGGCGAACCACTTGAAGAACGGCGCGTCCGATTCGTCCAGCACCTGCGTGAAGGGCCGCTTCCACGTCAGCATCTCGCGGGCGCGTTCGGCCCAGAAGCCCGGATAGTCGGCCTCGGCTTGGGCGCGCAGCTTCTGGTAGGCCTCCATGCCGGAAACGTGCGCGCCCTTCACGGCGGTGTCGCTGGGCATGTAGACGGCGGTCTCGGCGGCGCTCATGGCAAAAGTCTCCTTGTGATCTGAGTGTGCGGATGCTGCGTCGCGCACCTTAGGCAGATGCACTTACGACGGGCTTACTTCCGACCGACTTGCCTACTCTACTCGCGCAGCGCCGGCAAGGTCTCTGTGCGAAATCGGGACGCTTCGTTACGGCACAATCGCGCGCCGCCGTCCGCCGAATCCCGATTCGACGCACCGAGCGACGCACCGAGCGAAGCACCGAATCCATGGCCAACAACCCGCCGCCGCGCATGTCGCAACCGCTGCGTCCGCTGCCGAACCTGATCTTCATGAGCCGGTGGCTGCAACTGCCGCTCTACATCGGGCTGATCCTGGCGCAGTGCGTCTACGTCTACCACTTCTGGGTCGAGCTGATCCACCTGATCCAGGCGGCGTTCGGCAGCCAGGGCGCGCTCGATGCGCTGGTGAGCAGCATGGGCTACCAGTTCCCGCACGTGAAGGACGCCGCCGGCAACATCGTCGGCGCCGAAGCGCCCAAGCTCACCGAGACGGTGATCATGCTGGCGGTGCTCGCGCTGATCGACGTGGTGATGATCTCGAACCTGCTGATCATGGTGATCGTCGGCGGCTACGAGACCTTCGTCAGCCGCTTGAACCTCGAAGGCCATCCCGACGAGCCCGAGTGGCTGAGCCACGTCAACGCATCGGTGCTGAAGGTCAAGCTCGGCACCGCGATCATCGGCATCAGCTCGATCCATCTGCTGAAGAGCTTCATCAACGCGGCGAACTACGAGCCCAAGGTGCTGATGTGGCAGACGCTCATCCACCTGACGTTCCTCGCGTCGGCGATCGCGATCGCCTACACCGACAAGCTGCTGAACGACGCACAGGCCGGCGGCCCGCCGCGGCACTGATCGCTCCATCGCTTGGACAGCGCGACCGACGCCAGCCTCAACCTGCTGCTGCGCGGCGGGTCGATGGCGCTGTGCCTGCTGCTCGCGGCGACGCTGTGGCGCGACCATAGGCGCCGCCTGGCAGGCCGGCTCGGCGCGTGGTTCGCGATCGGCGTCGCCGCCTCCACCTGGACATCGATGCCGGGCTACGCGCCGTCGGCCCAGCTCGGCCATGCGATCGCCGCCGGCCTGGCGGCGGGCTCGATGTGCAGCTTCTGGCTGTTCACGCGGGCGCTGTTCGATGACGCGTTCCGGTTGCGCGGGTGGCACATCGGCTTGTGGCTGGCGATGGCGGCCATCGGCATCGTCGACTGCGCGCTGCTCGTGCCGCGGCACTCGCCGCTCGCCGAACCCGCGGGCCTGTGGCTGGGCGCGGCACCGGTGGCCTGGGCGGCGCTGGCGGTCGCGCAGTCGATCGCGAGCTGGCGCGAGGATCTGGTCGAAGGCCGGCGGCACCTGCGCACGGCGATCGTCGCAGCGACCGGCGCCTACACGTTCGCCCAACTCGTCGCCGCGCTGGCCTACGGGCTGTCGCTGCGCGCCGTGTCCGACAGCACCTGGGCCGCGGCGGGCACGGCCCTGCTGGCGTTGTTCGTCGCGTGGGAGCTGCTGCGCGCGGGCGGCGCATCGCTGTTCGGCGACTCGACCATCCTGCCGGCAGCCACCGTGCCGGCGTCCGACGAGCCCATCCTGGAAGTTCCCGCCGCATCGATCGCCGGCGGGCCGCCCGACCCGGCACAGGTCGCGGCGCTCGAAGCCCTGATGACCGTCGACCACATCCACCGCGAACCCCGCCTGACGATCGCGGCGCTGGCCGACCGGATGGCGCTGCCCGAGCACAAGCTGCGCCGGCTGATCAACCAGGGGCTCGGACACCGCAACTTCAGCGCCTTCCTGAACGGCTACCGGCTCGCCGACGCGAAACGATGGCTGGCCGACCCGGCCCAGTCCGACACGCCGATCGTGACCATCGCGATGGACGCCGGCTTCCAGTCGCTCGGGCCGTTCAACCGGGCGTTCAAGGCCGACACCGGCGTCACGCCGACCGAATACCGGCGGGCGCGATCAGGCGCAGCCAATCCCTCGCCAGCGGCCGAAACCCTCGCCGAATCCGGAATCGGCTAGCCGGCGACGGCTTTCGGCGCGACCGCCAAGGGGGGCCAGGCCGACAGTGCGGCCATCGCCACCACCGGAATCCGCCGATGACGCCGCCTCGTCGCCTTGCTTGCCTGTTGCGCGCGGCCGCCGCCTTTGCCGCCTGCGGCACGGCCGCGCTGCTCGCCGGCTGCGCCGCTCCGGAACGCGCCGCGCTGACCGCCACCGGCTACGTCAGCCACCAGCTCTGCTCGGCGGTCTTCGTCGGCGGGCTGGAACCGGACCGCTACTTCCGGCAGGCGATCGCCCCGCTCGGCGGTCCGTTCGCAGGGCTGTTCCGGCAGGAGGTCGACCGAGCGCACGGCGAGGTCCGCGCCAGCCTCGCCGGCCTCGCCGAAAGCCGCGCGGTCTATCGGCCGCCGCTCGGCTGCGTCAACGCCACGGGGTTGCCGACCGGCGACTTGCCGCCGGTGGCGGCACCGCCCGCCGCTTCCGCGCCGCCGCTGCTGCCGCCGATCGCCGGGCCGGCGGTCGTCGAACCGTCGATGCCGGCGCTGCAAGCCGCACTCGCCCGCGCCTTCGACGAGACGCCGCAGCCGCCGCATCCCAACACCCAGGCCATCGTCGTGCTGCACGACGATCGCGTGATCGCCGAGCGCTATGCCGACGGCATCGGCGTCGACACGCCGCTGCCCGGCTGGTCGGCGACCAAGTCGATGACGAACGCGCTGCTCGGCATCCTGGTGCGCGCGGGCCGGCTCGACATGCAGGCGCCGGCACCGGTCGCGGCCTGGGCCGATCCGCATGACCCGCGCCATGCGATCACGCCCGACGAGCTGCTGCGCATGACCAGCGGCCTCGCGATGGGCCAGACGCTGCACGACGTCAGCCCGTTCGATCCGGCGGCGCAGATGCTGTTCGCATCGCACGACATGGCGAAGCGGGCAGCGCGTGCGCCGCTCGCCGATCCGCCCGGCACGCACTGGAACTACAGCGACGCGAACACGATGCTGCTGTCGCGTCTCATCGCCGACCGCGCCGGCGGCGATCCGGCGTCGGTGCTGGCCTATGTGCACCGCGCGCTGTTCGACAAGCTCGGCATGCGCGGCGCGACGCTCGAGTTCGACGCCGCCGGCACGCCGATCGGCGGCAGCCATCTGTGGGCACCGGCGCGCGACTGGGCGCGTCTGGGCCTGCTGTTCCTGCACGACGGCGTGGTCGGCGGCGAGCGCATCCTGCCCGAGCGCTGGGTCGACGCATCGGCGCGCATGACGCCCGGCGCCGACTACGTCGGCTACGGCGCCGGCTTCTGGACCAATCGCGGACCGGGCTACGGCGCGCAGTACCGCATCGCGCACGGCATGCCGGCGGACGCCTACATGATGCGCGGCAGCTACGGCCAGTACGTCGTCATCGTGCCGTCACGGCAGCTCGTCGTCGTGCGACTCGGGCCGGCGTTCACGCCGCGCGACGACATGGACGCCGTATGCCGGCTGATCGCAGACGTGATCGATGCGCTCGGCATCCGGCCGGCCGCCTAGGCCTAGGACTTCTCGAGCCGGGTCTGGCCAGGCGAACATTCATCTCGAACTTCCAGGTGGTGGAAGACGCGCGCAGCCCCCAACGGCCATGCGCGTGGGCGTCATGCTGTGCGCAGCGCCGGCCCCGTGACGGCAGCCGAACGCTTGCCGCAGTGCAGGACACGTCCGACGAGCGCGCGCCGGATCGCTCAGCCTTGCGTCCGGTTCGTGTCCATCAACAGCAGCAGCGTGCCCAGCATCCCGGCGATCAACGATCCGCCGAGGACGCCCAGCTTGACCTCGATCTCGTAGACCGGATCCTGCGCCGCGAACGCCAGCCCGCCGATGAACAGGCTCATCGTGAAGCCGATGCCGCACAGCACGCAGACGCCGAAGAACTGCCGCAGGCTCGCGCCGCCCGGCAACGCGGCGCCTGCGAACCGCATCATCAGCCGCGATGCGCCGTAGACACCGACCGCCTTGCCGACGACGAGCCCGAGCGCGATGCCCAGCGGTACGCCTTCGAGCAGCACGCCGGGCGACAGGCCCGCCAGCGAGACGCCGGCATTGACGAACGCGAACATCGGCAGCACCGCGAACGCCACCCACGGGTGCAGCGCATGCTCGGCGGTCTCGAGCGGCGAGCCGCCATCGGCATCGTGCAGCGGGATCGCGAGCGCCGTGATCACGCCGGCCAGCGTCGCGTGCACGCCCGACTTCAGCACGCAGACCCAGAGCACGAGTCCGACGACGACGTACGGCCCGATCGCGGTCACGCGGGCACGGTTCAGCAGCGCGAGCAGCAGCGCCGCGGCGCCGGCCGCGACCAGCATCGGCCACGCGATGCTCGTCGTGTAGAAGAGCGCGATCACGACGATGGCCCCGAGGTCGTCGATGATCGCGACCGCCGTCAGGAACACCTTCAACGATGCCGGCACGCGGCGGCCGAGCAGCATCAGGATGCCGAGCGCGAACGCGATGTCGGTCGCGGTCGGGATCGCCCAGCCGCGCAACGCAACGGCGTCGCGGTGGTTCAGCGCCACGTAGATCAGCGCCGGCGCGATCATGCCGCCGAGCGCGGCCACGATCGGCAGCAAGGCCTGGCGCACCGATGCGAGCTCGCCGGCCAGCACTTCGCGCTTGATCTCGAGGCCGACGACGAAGAAGAACACCGCCATCCACAGGTCGTTGACCCAGAGCAGCAACGGCTTGGAAAGCACCAGCGCATCGCCGCCGATGCGCACCTCGCCGTGCAGTTCGAGGAACTGCCGGTACGGCGCCGCCAACGGCGAATTGCTGACGACGAGCGCGACGACGGCGGCCAGCGCGAGCACGATGCCGCCGGCGGATTCGGAGGCGATGAAGCGGCGGATGCTGGTGATCACTGGAAGCCTGAGAGATGCCCCTGTGGCAGGTCGAAACACTTGTACTCCGACACGAGCAATACTACACTAGCTCTACAGCACGAGATATTCTACACGATGAAAAACATCACCTTCAGCGCCGACGAACAGTTGATCGAGGCGGCGCGAGAGCAGGCGGCCGCGGACAACAGCACGCTCAACGAGCAGTTCCGTCGCTGGCTGAAGGACTATGCGTCGAAGCGCCGCGTCGCCCGCGGCCTCGATGTCATCGATCGCCTGCACGGCTATGTCGACAGCGGCGGCCGCCGCTACACCCGCGAAGAACGGAATGAGCGGCGCTGATTTCCTCGATTCGAACGTCTTCATCTACGCCGTCGACCCTGCGGACCCGGCGAAGCAGACGATCGCGAGAGAGCTGATCGGCCAAGCCCTGGCCACCCAGTCGGGCGTGATCAGCCACCAGGTGGTGCAGGAGACGCTGAACGTGCTCGGCCACAAGTTCAAGGTCTCGGCGAGCCGATCCGATCGCGACGACTTGCTGCGAAACGTGCTGGCGCCCCTGTGGCACGTCTTTCCGAGCGTGGAGCTTTACGCGAGTGCGATGCAAATCCACGAGAAGCAAGGTTTCGGGTTCTACGACAGCCTGATCGTCGCCGCAGCGGTGGAAGCCAAATGCAAACGCCTGCTGACCGAAGACCTGCAGCATGGACAGCGCATCGGAACGCTGCGCATAGAAAACCCGTTCCGCTCGTGAATTGCTCGCGCGACCCGGCCGCAGATCGATAATTGCCGCCCTTCAGCCGCACACAACGCGCCCATGCCGACCACCATCCGCCACGCCGACCTCGTCGACAGCGTCGCCGCGGCTCTCCAGTACATCAGCTACTACCACCCGGCCGACTACATCGTGCACCTCGCACGCGCCTACGAGGCCGAGCAGAGCCCGGCGGCGAAGGACGCGATCGCGCAGATCCTCACCAACTCGAAGATGTGCGCCGAAGGCCGGCGGCCGATCTGCCAGGACACCGGCATCGTCAACGTGTTCCTGAAGATCGGCATGGACGTGCGCTTCGAAGGCTTCCCGGGCAGCATCGAGGACGCCGTCAACGAAGGCGTCGCCAAGGGCTACCTGAACCCCGACAACGTGCTGCGCGCCTCGGTCGTCGCCGACCCGCAGTTCGAGCGCAAGAACACCAAGGACAACACGCCCGCGGTCGTGCACATGACCCTGGTGCCCGGCGACACGGTCGACGTGCAGGTCGCGGCCAAGGGCGGCGGCAGCGAGAACAAGAGCAAGTTCATCATGATGAACCCGAGCGACTCGCTCGTGGACTGGGTGCTGAAGACGGTGCCGACGATGGGCGCCGGCTGGTGCCCGCCCGGCATGCTCGGCATCGGCATCGGCGGCACCGCCGAGCGCGCGATGCTGCTCGCCAAGCAGAGCCTGATGGACGACATCGACATGCACGAGCTGAAGCGCCGCGGCCCGCAGAACAAGGTCGAGGAGCTGCGCATCGAGCTGTGCGACAAGATCAACGCGCTCGGCATCGGCGCGCAGGGCCTGGGCGGCCTGACCACCGTGCTCGACGTGAAGATCGCGATGGCGCCGACCCATGCGGCGAGCAAGCCGGTCGCGATGATCCCGAACTGCGCGGCGACGCGCCATGCGCACTTCGTGCTCGACGGATCGGGCCCGGCCTACCTCGAGCCGCCGAGCCTCGACCTGTGGCCCGACGTCGCCTGGGCACCCGACTACAACCGGTCGAAGAAGGTCGACCTCGATGCCTTGACGAAGGAAGAGGTCGCGAGCTGGAAGCCCGGCGACACCCTGCTGCTCAGCGGCAAGATGCTGACCGGCCGCGACGCCGCGCACAAGCGCATCCAGGACATGCTGGCGAAGGGCGAGCCGTTGCCCGTGGACTTCACCAACCGCGTGATCTACTACGTCGGCCCGGTCGATCCGGTGCGCGATGAAGCGGTCGGCCCGGCCGGCCCGACCACCGCGACGCGCATGGACAAGTTCACCGAGATGATGCTGGCCGAGACCGGCCTGATCGCGATGATCGGCAAGGCCGAGCGCGGGCCGGTCGCGATCGAGGCGATCAAGAAGCACCGCAGCGCCTACCTGATGGCGGTCGGCGGCGCGGCCTATCTGGTGTCGAAGGCGATCAAGACCGCCAAGGTGCTGGGCTTCGCCGACCTCGGCATGGAAGCGATCTACGAGTTCGACGTGAAGGACATGCCGGTGACGGTCGCGGTCGATGCGAACGGCACGTCGGTACACGACACCGGCCCGGCCGAGTGGCAGCGGAAGATCGCATCGGGCTCGATCCGAGGCATCCCGGTCGCCGCCGCCTGAGCGCACGCACGACAAGTCCGGCTCCGCGCATGACGATGCACTGGCCGCACGGCGCCGCGGTGCGGCATGCCTGCACTTGAGCGATCACCCATGTACGCCACCACCCTCCGGCTCGTCGCCGACCTGCGCGCCGGCCGCACCTCGGCCCGCGCACTCGTCGAGCAGGCCATCGCCCGCATCGACAGCGTCGATCCGGCCATCCATGCCGTCGTGGTTCGCGACTTCGAGCGGGCGCGCCTGGCCGCCGCACAGGCCGACGAAGCGCTGGCGCGCGGCGAGCGCCGGCCGCTGCTCGGTATCCCGATGACGGTCAAGGAATGCATCGACGTCGCCGGCCTGCCGACCACCTGGGGCATCCCCGGCACCGAGCGCATCCCGGTGATGCGGGATGCCGTGGTCGTCGAGCGCCTGAAGGCCGCGGGCGCGGTGATCGTCGGCAAGACCAACGTGCCGTTGAACCTCGCCGACTGGCAGAGCTACAACGCGATCTACGGCACCACCAACAACCCATGGAACCCCCTGCTGACGCCGGGCGGCTCGTCGGGCGGATCGGCAGCGGCATTGGCAGCCGGCTACGTGCCGCTCGAACTCGGCACCGACATCGGCGGATCGCTGCGCGTCCCGGCGCACTTCTGCGGCGTCTACTCGCACAAGCCCACGTGGGGCATCGTGCCGATGCGCGGCGTGGCGCCGCCCGGCACGCCGGCACTGCCGACGGCACGCGGGGTCGACTTCGCCGTCACCGGTCCGATGGCGCGCAGCGCCGCCGACCTCGAGCTGGCGCTCGACGTGCTTGCCGGGCCGGACGAGGTCGCCGCGACCGCCTATCGCCTGACGCTTCCGCCGGCGCGCCATGAACGACTCGCGGACTTCCGCGTGCTCGTGCTCGATCGCCATCCGCTCGTGCCCACCTCGCACGAGGTGGGTGCGGCGTTGCGGCGGCACGCCGACCGATTGGCAAGCGCCGGCTGCACGGTCGCCACGTCGAGCCCGCTGCTGCCCGACCTGCCCGGGATCGTGCAGACCTACGGCACCTTGCTGATGTCGTTCTTCGGCGGCGTGCAGCCCGACGCCGAGCATGCGCACGTGCGCGCCGCGGCCGAGCGCCTCGCGCCCGACGACCGCAGCCCCGCGGCCATGCAGTTGCGCGCGCTCGTGCTCAGCCACCGCGACTGGCTGCGCCACGATCGCACGCGCGCCCAGATCGCCAACCGCTGGCGCGAGCTGTTCCGCAACTTCGACGTCGTGGTCTGCCCGGTCTGGCCGACCCCGGCATTCGCGCACGACCAGAGCGCCGACATCGGCGCGCGCCGCGCCCGCATCGACGGTGTCGACGTCGGCTACGTCGAGCAGTCCTTCTGGGTCGGCCTCGCGACACTGGCCGGCCTGCCGGCGACGACGATACCGATCGGTCTCGGCGAGTCCGGCCTGCCGATCGGCGTGCAGGTCATCGGCCCCTGCCTCGAAGACCGCACGCCGCTCGCCTATGCGCGGCTCGTCGAGGAGGCATGCGGCGGCTTCGTCGCGCCGCCAGGGCTGCCGCCTGGAGACCCGCCGCCTTGAGCACGCCGACCCGTCACCACCGCCCGGCCGGCGGTCCGCCGTTCGTGCGCGACCGCCGCGGCCATGCGCGCGTCACCAACGAAGAGCTGTTCTTCGACCTGATCTACGCGTTCGCGGTGACGCAGCTGTCGCACCGGCTGCTCGAAGGCCTCGACATCGTCAACGCGCTGCAGACGCTGGTGCTGTGGTTCGCGGTCTGGCTGGGCTGGCAATACACCTGCTGGGTGACCAACTGGTTCAACCCCGAGAACCCGCGCATGCGGCTGCTGCTGTTCGTGCTGATGGCGATCGGCCTCGTGATGGGCGCGACGATCCCGGCGGCGTTCGCCGAAGCCGGCCTCGCGTTCGCGCTCTGCTACGCGACGATCCAGGTCGGCCGCACGCTCGTCGTGCTCGCCAACCTCGGCACCGCGCCGGAGCTGAAGCCGAACTTCCGGCGCATCCTCGGCTGGGTCGTGATCGCCGCGGTGCTGTGGATCGCCGGCGGCCTGCTGCACGACACCGCGCGCCTGGCCTGCTGGATCGCCGCGGTGCTGTGCGAATACGTCGCGCCGATGATCGGCTTCGCGCTGCCCGGCCTCGGCCGCTCGCGCACCGCCGAATGGACGATCGCCGGCGGCCACCTCGCCGAACGCAACCAGCTGTTCGTGATGATCGCGCTGGGCGAATCCATCCTCGCCACCGGCGCATCGTTCAGCGCGTCGCCGCACCTCGACCTGCCGGTCGTCGCCGCCTTCGTCGTCGCGTTCATCGGCAGCGTCGCGATGTGGTGGGTCTATTTCGATACCAGCAGCCGCGACGGCTCGGAGACCATCGAGCAGTCCGACGACCCGGGTCGCATCGGCGCCCTCTTCCACTACGTGCACGTCACGCTGATCGCCGGCGTGATCGTCGCGGCGGTGGCCGACGAACTGGTGCTGCACCATCCGGGCGAGGAGACCGACCTCGCGAGCGCCTGCGTGCTCGTCGCCGGACCGCTGATCTACCTGGTCGGCAATGCGGTCTACAAGCGCATCGTGTACGGCGGGTTTCCGCTGTCGCACCTCGTCGGGTCGGTGCTGCTGATGATGACGTTCCCGGTCGCGCTGCAGACCAACCGGCTGGTGGCCGGCGCGCTGACGACGGCGGTGATGATCGTCGTGGCGGTGTGGCAGACGCTCCGGCCGCGGCGGCTGCCGCATCGGCATCAGGCCGCCGCGTAGCCGATCCGGTCGCGCGCCATCCCCTCGCGGGGTGATGGCAGGCGTCGTCCGGGCGGCGAGAATGCGCGGTCTGTCGCAGCGACGGGACCGGGGTGGCGGAGCAGATCTTCATCAGCTATCGGCGCAGCGACGCGGGCGGCCACGCCGGGCGCCTGCATGACCGGCTGTCGCAATGGTTCGATGCCGGCGTCGTGTTCTACGACCTCGACGCGATCGAGGCAGGCGCGGTGTTCCCGGTCCGGCTGGCGGAAGCGCTCGACGCGGCCGTCGTCGTCCTCGTGCTGATCGGTCCCGATTGGGTCACCGAACTCAATCGACGCGCCGGTGCGGCCGAAGTCGACTTCGTGCGCCATGAAGTCGAACGTGCGCTGGCGCGTCGCGCCGCTGCCGGCCGGCCGTGCGTGATCCCGGTGCTGTTCGGCGGTGCGACCGCCCCGGCGGTGACTGCACTGGAAGCGCCGCTGCGCGCCGCGCTCGCGCCGCTCTGCGAGCTCGACATGCACGCCTTCCACGGCAAGAACGCCGACTGGAACAACCAGTTCGTGCGGCTGCGCGCGCTGATCGCCGCAGCGCCCGGCGTGCCGGTGCCACGCTGGCGCGCGCCGGACGGCGTCGACCGGCCGTTCCATCTGATCGGCAACCGACTGAGCCCGCATTTCCACGATCCCACCGGGCTGCTCGAGCGGCTGCACGATTCGTTGTCGGCCAGCGGCCGCACCGCCGTGCTGGCGCCGGCCGCGATCTACGGCATGGGCGGCGTCGGCAAGACGCAGCTCGCGCTGAAGTACAGCCACAGCTACCGCGACCAATACGCCGGCGTCTGGTGGCTGCGCGCCCAGACGCCGGAAGGACTGCAACTCGATGCGCAGGCCTGCTGCCAGGCCGCGGGCGCGCCGCTGCCCGATCGGGTGGCACCGACACAGGCGCTGAACGCCTGGCTGCAACGGCAGGAGCACGCGTGGCTGCTGGTCTACGACAACGCCGAAAGCCTGGAGAGCCTGCACGAGCACTTGCCGGAGGCAGGCCCGCACCATGTGCTGATCACCTCGCGCGATCCGGCTTGGGGGAGCCTGGCGGCGCCGCTGCAGGCCGGCACGTGGACCGGCGAACAGGGAGCCGACTTCCTGATCGAGCGCTGCGGCCCCATCGCCGCCCGCGACCACCGCGATGTGTGGCAGGCGCTGGCCGACGCACTCGGCGGGCTGCCGCTCGCCTTGGAGCAGGCGGCCGGCTACCTCGAAGCCACGGCGATGCAGGCGGGCGAATACTTGGAACTGCTCGGCGCGGCACGGCATTCGGCGGCGCTGCTGGACTACGGACGCATCGCGACCGGCTACGAGGCATCGGTCGGGGCGACGCTGGCGCTCGCGTTCGAGCGGCTGCGGCCCGCGACGCGCCAGTTGCTGGGGCTGCTGGCCTGGTGCGCACCGGAGCCGGTCCCGGAGCGCCTGTTCGTCGGAGGTGCCGACTTGTTGTCCGGCGAACTCGCCGAGGCCGCGAGCGACGTGATCGCGTGGAACGACGTGGTGCAGGAACTGCGCCGTTACGGCATCGCCGACCGCGTGGTGGGGGCTGCGCCAGCGCTGCAACTGCATCGCCTGACGCTGAACGTCGCGCGTCATCGATCGATCGGCGCTGAGCGGGAAGTGCGCACGCTCACCGCGTTGCTGGGCAAGCTGTTGCCGCGAGCACCTGAATCGCCTGTTCACTGGCCGCTCTACGCCCGGTTGCTGCCGCACGTCCAGCAACTTGCCGAGCGGGAATTTGCACCCGAAGGCCTCGCCGAACCGGTCGAGTTGCTGCTGTACGTGGCCCAATACCTCCGCGCCGGCCCGGCGTTGTACGCGCAGAGCCGAAGGATCGAGGAACGCCTGGTAGCGATGTGTCGCGAGAAGCTGGGCGAGGAGCATGCGGACACGCTCACGTCGATCAACAACCTCGCTGTGACGCTCTCCGCCCAGGGCGATCTGGCGGCGGCTCGCGCGCTCCAGGAGAGCGTGCTCGAAGTCCGCCGGCGCGTGCTCGGCGAGGAGCAT
>JAFEEF010000097.1 GCA_018241265.1 Pseudomonadota bacterium
CCGCAACGATCCGTGCCCGTGCGGCTCAGCGAGGTCGTTTCAAGCGCTGCTGCCTTCGCAGTGGATGCTTTTGACGGCGTGAACCGCGATCACTATCGGCGCTGAACCAACGATGCCGATGACCAACGAGGAGAGCTGCCCGAGTGGGAAGGGGCTCGCTTGCTAAGCCAAGGCCGGCGACGCAGTCGCCGCGGGCGTTCGATTCGCTCGCTCTCCGCCACCAGGCCACGTGGGTGTAGCTCAGAGGCAGGGCACGCGGCCCTTAACCGGCAGGCCAGGGTTCGACTCCCTGCGCCCGCACCATGGTCCTAGATCTGACGGGGTGTAGTCGAGTGGCCTCAGACAGCCGGCTTTGAACCGGTGCACGCAGGTTCGAATCCTGTCACCCCTGCCATCCACCAGCCCCTTAGCTCAGAGGCAGAGCAGCGCTCCTACAAAGCGACGGTCGACGTTTCGAAATCGTCAGGGGCTACCAATCCACCTCTACGTCCGTAGCTCAGCTGGAAGAGCGCGACTCTCCGAAGGTCGAGGCCGGTGGTTCGAACCCACCCGGACGTGCCATAGCGAAGTCACCCACGAAGCGGCCAACAAAGGAGGCCACCCATGCACCCACACCACAGCCACGTGCTGCAACTCGACATCCAGGGCACGCCGCAGGCGTGGATCTCGCTCGAGCACGCGGCCCTGCATGTGGCGACGGGCTCGGTGGCGTGGGTCGACGGCGATGGCCCGCTGGCGACCCTGCGGGGTGGCTTCAATGTCCAGCGTGGCCGGCAGTCCATCATCGATGTGCACCCGATCATCGCGCTGCACGGCGCGTCCAAGGTCAACCTGTTCGACGTGGTGCCGGCGCTCAGCAAGGGCAAGCTGTTCCGGCGTGACCGGCTGACATGCGCGTACTGTGGCCAGCGCTTCAACGAGCGTGACCTGCAGTGCGAACACATCGTCCCGGAGTCGCGCGGTGGCGCCTGGACCTGGATGAACCTGGTCACGGCCTGCGGTGGCTGCAATGGACGCAAGGCCGACCGCACGCCGGACGAAGCGGGCATGCCACTGGTGTACCTGCCGTACGTGCCGAGCCGATTCGAGGACTTCCTGCTCGAAGGCCGTCACATCCGGGCCGACGTGCACGAGTGGCTCGCGGCGAGGCTGCCGAAGGGCTCGCGACTGAACTGAGCCGCGCGCCATGGATGGGCGACCTTCGGGTCGCCCATTTGCATTCTGGGAAGGCGACGCCGAGTGTGGCGCCACCTTTGAGCGCTACGGTCGCGCGCTGACCGCTTCCCAGCTCAAGCCGTGCTTCTGCAGGTACTTTCTAAGGCGGTCGGCATCGTTGACCACCGTGCGTTGCATGCGTGACCGATCGAACAGCTTGCGACCCGCCTCGGACAAGGTTCGAGCTTGCCGGCAGAGGCTCACGACTGCTTCGAGCTGGACGCGGTCGAAGAGGTCCAGTTCCGCCAACGATTCGGCAGGGAGGAGGCCGTCGAGGGAGGCCTGCTGAGCGACCGTCTCCCCGGTGGCGGTGTGCTGCCACAGCCAACGCAGCCGTTGCACTTCGGCATCGACCTGCGCGGCCGAAATCCGCCCGCCGTCTGCGAGCGTGGCCAGTCGGGTGACGCTGGCCGAGAGGTCGCGGAAGTTCCCGCTCCAGAGTGCCTCGGCCGATTGCGCGAAGCGCAGGTACTGGGCCTTGGCCTCGGCATTGAAGCGCACCGCACGTCCGGTCTCTGCCGCGGCGCGAGCCAGCAGATGCTCGATGTTGGGCTCCAGATCCTCGGGCCGTTGCGCCAGTCCGGGCAGGGTGTACGCCCACAGGTTGATGCGAGCGTAGAGGTCCTCGCGGAAACGGCCTTGCGCTACGTCCACACGCAGGTCCCGGTTGGTCCCTGCGATCAACTGGAAGTCACTCGACACCTCTCGGTCGCTGCCCATCGGAAAGAACCGCTTCTCTTCGACGGCCTTGAGCAGCATGGCCTGCTCGTCGGCGCCGAGCTCGCCGATCTCGTCGAGGAACAGCACGCCCTCATGCGCCGTGCGCAACAGCCCGGCGCGATCGGCAGCCGCGCCCGTGAACGCACCCTTTTTGTGGCCGAACAGGGTGGACGCGGCCCCGTCACCGTGGAGGGTCGCGCAGTTGACCTCCACGAACTCGCCCTTCACCTGGTGCCGGGATTTCTTCAGCTCGAACATCCGGCGCGCCAGGTGCGACTTGCCGGCGCCCGTGGGCCCCGTCAACAGGATGGGCGCCTTCGAGCGCACGGCCACCCTCTCGATCTCTTCGATCAGGGCGTTGAAGCCCTTGTTGCGCGTGGCGATCCCGCTCTTCAGGAAGTCCAGCGCGTCGCGCTGCTCCTGCTCGAAGCGCTGGGCCAGCACGTCGTAGCGTGACAGGTCCAGGTCGATGAGGGCGAAGGTGCCGGGCTGCGCGCGGGTCTGCTTCTTCGGTGGAGCCGTCTGCAGCAGCACGCCCGGAATGAAGCGCGACTCCACCATCAGGAACATGCAGATCTGCGCCACGTGCGTGCCGGTGGTGATGTGCGTCCAGTACTGCTCCGTGTCGGGCTTGAAGGTGTAGCTGCGCACCCAGTCATAGAGCGCGCCATACATCTCGCCAAAGTCCCACGGGTCGGCGATGTCCATCGCCACAAGGCGGACATCGGTCTCTGGCGACACCGAGGCGATGTCGCGCTTCACGCCTTGCGCGAGCGCCTCGTGCCGCGGCGTGTAGATCAACTCGAGCCGGTGAACGACGGTGTCCTCGTGCTGGACCAACGAGACGGTCGGGCGCCACTTCTCCCAGCGTCCCGCGCCCTGGCCGGAATCGAGTTGGGTGCCGAGAAAGCCGATCACGACAGTCTTCTTGGCCATAGACCGTTAGATAAATTGCTAGCCAACAGTCTATATCAAGTGCGACCTCGGCAGGCTTGCTGAGTACCTTCGTTGAGCGACAAGACGCAGAAAGCCTTTTGATATCAGCTACTTAGAGGCTGCGCTCATGAACGCGGCGGCACCTGGCACATCGATTGCGATAAGAGAACCACACAAGTTGAATGCACAGAGGAGAACACTCATGGTCAACACCCAACTCTTCCAGTCGCTGAAGGGCGCGCTGCTGCCCGATGCCACCGCTCGCAATCACGAGCAGGCACCGGCATATGCCCTGAGCGCACGCCATCAACTGGCGCAGCTCGCTGCGACCGGTTGCCTGAACCAGACCTTCTATGCGAGCGCGGAGTCGCAGCTGGACACGGTGCGTGCTCTGGCGCAAACCGTGGACGCCGAGTTCGTGGCCAAGACGGCGGTCTATGCGCGCCAGGCCGGCCACATGAAGGACATGCCGGCCCTGCTGGCCGCCACCCTCGCGGTGCGCGATGTGGCGCTACTGAGCCAGGTGTTCGGTCGCGTGGTCGACAACGGCAAGATGCTGCGCAACTTCGTGCAGATCGTGCGCAGTGGCTCGGTGGGCCGCAAGTCGCTGGGTTCGCGGCCGAAGAAGTTGGTTCAGCACTGGCTGCTGACCGCCAGCGAGAAGCAGCTGCTGAACGCCTCGGTGGGCAACACGCCGTCGCTGGCCGACGTGGTCAAGATGGTTCACCCGAAGCCGACGGAGGCTTGGCGCGCCGCGTGGTTCGCGTGGTTGATCGGCAAGGCCGTCGATGAGGCGGCGCTGCCGCCCATCACGCAGGCCTTCGAGCGCTTCAAGCGGAGCGCGGCCGAGGGCGTGGCGTGCGAGGCGCCCGACGTGCCGTTCCAGATGCTGACCGCGCTGGAGCTGAGCGCTGCGCAGTGGGCACAGGTCGCGCGGGCGGGTTCGTGGCAGATGGTGCGTCAGAACCTGAACACCTTCGCGCGTCACGGCGTGTTCGAGCTTGACGGCATGGCCGAAGCGATCGCAGCCAAGCTGCGTGACCCGAAGGCTGTTGCCCAGGCACGTGTGCTGCCGTACCAGTTGCTGTCGGCCTTCAAGGCGACGGGAGAAGGTGTGCCGGCGGTGGTCCGCGACGCGCTGCAGGACGCGATGGAGGCGGCGCTGGCCAATGTGTCGGCATTTGATGGCCAGGTGGTGGTGTGCCCCGACGTGTCGGGCTCGATGAGCTCGGCGGTGACGGGTCACCGCGGTTCGGCAACGTCGAGCGTGCGTTGCATCGATGTCGCGGCCCTGGTCGCGGCAGCGGTGTTGCGCAAGAACCCGGCGGCACGTGTTCTGCCGTTCGAGCAGGAGGTGGTGAAGCTGTCGTTGAATGCCCGCGACTCGGTGATGACCAATGCGCAAGCGTTGGCTGCCATCGGGGGTGGTGGTACCAACTGCAGCGCGCCGCTCGCCTTGCTGAACAAGGAACGCGCGAAGGTGGATCTAGTGATCCTCGTCTCGGACAACGAGTCGTGGGTCGATGCGACCCGCCGTGGTGCGACGCAGACGCTGCGCGAGTGGGAAGTGCTGAAGAAGCGCAACCCGCAGGCTCGCCTGGTGTGCATCGACATCCAGCCGCACGGCACGACGCAGGCGGCGGAGCGGCGCGACATCATGAATGTCGGCGGCTTCTCGGATGCGGTGTTCGCGGTGATGGCCTCGTTCGCCGAAGGCAAGACGGGGCCGGAGCACTGGGTGGGCGAGATCGAGAAGGTCTCGCTGGCCGCGCAGTAGGAACGAAGTGAAGTAAGGACGGTGCCGCATGCGAATGCGCGCAGGAGTACAGCACCACACTGCCACGCGGGCCGGCAGGCCCGCCGCCAGGAAACTGGCCGGCACCTCCTGCGAATCTGGTCGCGTGCGGCACCAACCTCGCCGTGAGTGTTGTCGAGTGGCGAATGCCTGGTGGAACTACATCGTTCCAATCGCCAAGGTTTCACCGGATTTCTAGTCGCCACCCGAGAACATTCGAAGGAAGAGAGTTTTGACGCGAATGCAGGCAGGACTACATCGGGAGCCATGGGGTTCGACCCCCCGATGCCGGGTAACCGGCACTGGCAAATCGTCCTGCCGTCCCTTGTCGCGTTTGTTTTGATGTCGCGTTGCGAATGCAGGTGGAACTACAGCCTACTAAGCTCGTGGTCGCGGGTTCGAATCCCGCCGGTCCCACATCAGGGGGACCGTAGCTCAGTCCGGTAGAGCACGATCGTTTCACCAACCCTTGTCGCAACGAGGCACCATTTTTTCGGTGAATGCAGATGGAACTACAGGTAGACGCACGCGCTGGCTCTTCGAGAGCTGGCGCGTGCCCTTCGCAGAGATGCGTGGGGCGCCCGGGTCCGAATCCCGGTCCAGCAATGGATGGCGGAGCAGCGTTTCATCGACCCTGGTCACCGTTTTCTGGTGTGAGATGAAGTGAGATGAATATGGAACAGAACTACAACACCGAGCAACCCGAAGGCGGCGTACCCATCAAGATGTGGACGCGCGGCGTGCCTGTGGAAGACGAAGCGAAACAGCAGCTCGCCAACGCGGCGCGCCTGCCCATCGTGTTCAAGCACATCGCGGCGATGCCTGATGTCCACCTGGGCATCGGTGCGACGGTCGGTTCGGTGATCCCGACCTTGCGCGCGATCATCCCGGCCGCCGTCGGTGTGGACATCGGCTGCGGCATGATGGCCTGCAAGACCACGCTGCACGCAAACGACCTGCCGGACAACCTGGCGCCGCTGCGTGCCGCGATCGAGCGTGCCGTGCCGCACGGCTCGTCGCCGCGCAACCGTGGTCGCGACCAAGGCAGCTGGGAGAACCCGCCAGACGCGGTGGATCAGGTCTGGGCGACGCTGGTGGACGAGTTCGACGCACTGTGCGAACTGCACCCGCGCATCAAGAACACGAACAACCGCAAGCACCTGGGTACGCTGGGCACCGGCAACCACTTCATCGAGGTCTGCCTCGACGAGGACGGCTTCGTGTGGTTCATGTTGCACTCGGGTTCGCGTGGCGTGGGCAACGCGATCGGCACCCACTTCATCGAACTGGCGAAGAAGGATGCCGAACTGCACCAGCGCAACCTGCCGGACCAGGACCTGGCGTACTTCGAGGAAGGCGCGCAGTACTTCGGCGACTACGTGCGCGGGGTTGGCTGGGCGCAGAAGTTCGCGGCGCGCAACCGTGAGGTGATGATGACCAACCTGATCGCGACGGTTCGCAAGGTCATCAGCAAGCCGTTCGAGTCGCACGTCGAGGCGGTCAACTGCCATCACAACTATGTGCAGCAGGAGCGCCACTTCGGTGAGGATGTGTTCGTGACCCGCAAGGGTGCGGTGAGTGCGAAGCGCGGTCAGCTGGGCATCATTCCCGGCAGCATGGGTGCACGCAGCTACATCGTACGCGGCCTGGGCAACGCCGAGAGCTTCGAGAGCTGCAGCCACGGTGCCGGCCGCGTGATGAGCCGCACCAAGGCGAAGAAGCTGTTCACGGTCGACGACCAGATCAAAGCGACCGAAGGCGTCGAGTGCCGCAAGGACAAGGACGTGATCGACGAGATCCCGATGGCCTACAAGGACATCGATGCGGTGATGGAAGCGCAGAAGGACCTGGTGGAAGTCGTCCACACCTTGAAGCAGGTGGTGTGTGTGAAGGGGTGAGGGCCGCGCGGCTCTCACCCGATTTCGACATGAATGGGAGGGAGTCATGAACAACGAAGCACTGATCAGCGCGCACCCGATCGACCCGGGGATGCGGGTGCAGATTCTCGATTGCCTGCAGCGACTCGAGGCCGATCACGACGTGAAGGTTCTGTTCGCCTGCGAATCCGGAAGTCGCGGATGGGGGTTCGCCTCACCGGACAGCGACTACGACGCGCGCTTCATCTACGTGAACCGCCTGTCGTGGTACCTGACGGTGGAATCGGGCCGCGACGTGATCGAGCAACCGATCAGCGGCGAACTGGACGTGAACGGTTGGGACCTGCGCAAGACGCTGCAGCTCCTGCGCCAGTCGAATCCGACGCTGCTGGAGTGGCTGCGCTCGCCGATCGTCTATCGCGAAGAGGTCGACACGGTGGCGCGTCTGCGTGCGCTGGCGGAAGACGGCTTCTCGGCCGTGCGTGGCTACCACCACTACGTGTCGATGGCGAAGAAGAACTTCCGCGAGCACCTGCGCGGGGAAGAGGTTCGCTACAAGAAGTACCTCTACGTGCTGCGGCCGCTGTTGGCGGCGCGGTGGATTCGCGACGGGCGAGGTGTGCCGCCGATGCGCTTTGCGGCATTGGCGGAGGCGACGCTCGACGATCGTGTGCTGCTCGACGAGATCAACCGACTGCTCGAAGTGAAGATGCGTGCCGGTGAAGCCGCGACGAGTCCGCGATGGGTGGGCATCCACGACTTCATCGAGAGCGAGCTCGCGGCTGCTGGCGCACAGATGGTCGCAGATGCGTCTCGACCGGAGACCTCGATGCTTGACGCGTTTCTGTACGAGACGGTCCAGAAGAACGAACGAGAGAAGAATGGAACTGATTGAACTCGATGGCTCGACCGGCGAAGGCGGCGGCCAGATCCTGCGCACGAGCCTGGCGCTGTCGATGTGCACGGGGCGGCCGATGGCGATCCAGCGCATCCGCGCGAAGCGTCCGAAGCCGGGATTGATGCGTCAGCACCTGACCTGCGTGCAGGCGGCTGTGGCCGTCTGCGGCGGCGCGGTGGAAGGGGCGGAACTCGGCTCGCAGACCTTGGTCTTCGAGCCCGGGCCGGTGCGCGCCGGCGACTATGCCTTCAACGTCGGCACGGCGGGCAGCTGCACCCTCGTCCTTCAGACGGTGCTGCCAGCGCTGATGCTGTGCGCTGAGTCCAGCCGGGTGTCGCTCAGTGGCGGCACGCACAACCCGATGGCGCCGCCGTTCCACTTCCTGGAGCGCAGCTTCGCGCCGTTGCTTCGGCGCCTCGGTGTGGGTCTCGACCTGGAACTGCGTCGAATGGGCTTCTATCCGGCCGGCGGGGGCGAGGTTTCAGCGGTGGTGCATCCGGCCACCGCAGGTCTTCAGCCCTTCGACCTGACCGATCGTGGCCCTGTGCAGGATGCGTATGCGGAGTGCTTCGCGCCGGCCTTGCCGAGTGCCGTGGCGGTGCGCGAACTCGCGGCGCTGGCGCGCGCGCTGGGTTGGTCGGGTGAGCAGCTTCGCACGCCGGCAGTGCGGCAGAACGAGGGCCCTGGCAATGCGCTGTTGGCCACGATTGCTTATGCGCATGTGAGTGAGGTCGTCACCGTTTTCGGTGAGAAGGGCGTGAGTGCAGAGCAGGTTGCGGGCGCCTTGGTCAAGGAGGTCAGGGTCTTCCAAGCGAGCGAAGGCGCGCTGGGCCAGCATCTGGCGGATCAGTGGATGTTGCCGCTGGCACTCGCCGTCGTGGAACGAGGCGGCGCGGCGTCTTTCACCTGCACCGAGTTGACTGGACATGCCACGACGAACATCGGGGTGATCGAAAAGTTCCTGCCAGTGAGGTTCGATGTGGACTTGACGGAGACACACCCACGCGTGCGTGTGATGGCAGCGAACCTTTGAACTTAGATGGCCCTCCTCCTCCCTGATGTCGGCGGTCCGCTCGATATCGGGTGTCTGGTTTGCGGCCCCGAGATGCGCAGTCAGGAATACCGCAACGGGTCGAGACCGGTAGGTCAGGTCGATCCGCCGACTACATCGCCCTTTTGACGCTGAATGCAGTAGCGCGCCATCACCTTCCGTTGCGCTTCCTGTCAATCGCATCCAGTCGCCCCACAAGATCCTCTGCGCGAAGGTGCGTGTACCGCTTCAGCATCTGCATGCTCTTGTGCCCGCTGATGGCCGACACCTCTTGGTCGGTCAGCCCCGCCTCCACCAGCCTGCTGACGCCCTCGTGCCGAAGGTCGTGAAATCGCAGGTCCTTCAGGCCGGCCTTGGCCTTAATCTCCAGCCAGGCCTTGTTGAACGCATAGGGTCGCCGAACGTCGTCGCGTCCCGGCTCACCGAAGAAGATGAGGTCCCAGTCCTTCGGTCGCAGCGGATAGGCCAGCGCCTCGCAGAACAGTTCTGTCGCCACCTTGGTCAGCGGCACCGTTCGAGGCATCGTGTTCTTGGTCTCCAGCAGCCTGACCACGCGCTTGCCAAGCTCCACCTGCCCCTTGCGAAGTCCGGTGATCTCGGATGAACGCATGCTGGTCTCGATCGCGATGCGCACGATCCACCTCATCATTGGATTCGAGTAGTCGTCGACCAGAGCCATGAGTCGCCGCTCTTCGGCTTCCGCGAGCCGCCGGTTGCGTCCAGCGCCCGGCGAAGGCCGACGAATGTTGAGGACAGGGTTGACGGCCAGACCCAAACCCCATTCCTTGATGGCGATGGTGAACAGGTGGCCGATGAGCGCCAGCTCCAGGCGCACGGTATTGCCCGCGCGTGGCCTGGGCTTGCCGTCGCGAGCACGGTCCTCCCCAGCCAATCGCTTATCTCGGTACTCGGCAACCAGCTCAGGCGTGATGCCGGCGAGCGAGTACTTGCCGAAGAATGCTGTCAGTGGCACAGCCCGTCGCTTCTCGCCGACCTGCGTGAACGGGCGCTTGGTCGGCGTGACCTCCGCCAAGTACCGGTTGATTGCTTTCTCGAACGTCATGCGCTCGGACGGACCACGCTGTAGGAACAGCCCGCGCACCATCTCATCTTCGGTGCGGCGGGCCCAGTCCTCCGCGTCCCGCTTCAAGCGGAACGTCTTCACTGTGGTCGGGAAACCGGTCTTGCGAATGACGGCCTTCCAGGTGCCAGAAGGCGTCTTGACGATGGTCGGCATGGTCGTGCTCACCCCGTCTAAGCTGAGCACTGTACCGAAACTGTACCGGAAGCCATTCTTCGGTACGTCGGCGATCGGTTAGATCGCCCGCAAACCCGCATGAATACTTGGTAGGCCGTGTTGGACTCGAACCAACGACCAAAGGATTATGAGTCCTCTGCTCTAACCAACTGAGCTAACGGCCCGAAGCCGGTCATTGTAGGCAGCGCAGCCCATGCTTCGGCCGGCACCGTCCACCCACGCCGTCAAGCACGCGACGCCGTGTCGCAGCTCGGCACCGAGCGCGCGATGGCCTCGAACATCCGGTGTAGGCTCGAACAGCTCGAGCGAGGCGGCATCGGCCCAGTGCAAGTTGTCGATGAAGAGCACGAGCGGCGTGCCGCTCGTGCTCTCGGCCGAACAGGCGCGACGGCTGGGCCGGCTTCATGCGATGGTCGAACGCGCCGGAAACGAAGCCTGCCGCAAGCGCGGGTCCCGATAGACCCGCTTCACTTCGCGCTCAGGGCGTTGGAGACCAGCCTCGACGTGATGTCGACGATCTGGATCATGCGGTCGTAGGCCATGCGCGTCGGCCCGATCACGCCGAGCGTGCCCACCACCTGGCCGTTGACTTCGTAAGGCGCCGAGACGACCGACAGCTCCTCGAACGGCACGACCTGGCTCTCGCCGCCGATGTAGATGCGCACGCCCTCGGCGCGGCTGCTCACTTCGAGCAGGCGGATCAGCTGGGTCTTCTGCTCGAAGATGTCGAACAGCTTGCGCAACGAGCGCATATCGGACGAGAAGTCCTGCACCGCCAGCAGGTTGCGCTCGCCGGAGATCACGACCTGCTCCCGGCTGTCCTCGTGGGCCTGCGTGCCGGCCTGCACCGCCGCCTGCATCAGCGTGGCGATTTCGCCGCGCAGCGCATCGACTTCGGTGTGCAGGCGCTCGCGGACCGTCTCGATCGTCAGGCCCGCGTAGTGGGTCGTCAGGTAGTTGCTGGCCTCGACGAGCTGCGCCTGCGTGTAGTCCTGCGCGGTGAAGATCACGCGGTTCTGCACGTCGCCATCGGGCGCGACCATGATGACCAGCACGCGCCGCTCCGACAGCCGCATGAACTCGATGTGGTGGAACACGCTCTGCTTGCGCGGCGCGGTGATGACGCCGACGAAGCTCGACAGGTTCGACAGCAGCTGCGCGGCATTCGCGATCACGCGCTGCGGCTGATCGGCCAGCAGGGTCGCATCGACCGGCGCATGACCGAAAGGCTGCGCCGTCAGCATCGTGTCGACGAAGAGGCGGTAGCCGCGCGCCGTCGGTATGCGGCCGGCGCTGGTATGCGGGCTCGCGATCAGGCCGAGGTCTTCGAGGTCGGCCATCACGTTGCGGATGGTCGCCGGCGACAGCTCGAGGCCGCTGGCGCGCGACAGCGTGCGCGAACCGACGGGCTGGCCGTCGGCGATGTAGCGTTCGACCAGGGCCTTCAGCAGAGTGCGCGCGCGCTCGTCCAGCATGGCGCGGATTGTAGGTCTGGGCACCCGATCGGCGGGGCGCCCGCGACCTCTTCGAGCGGGGGTGCTGTGGTGTAATCCTTCGCATGGCCGGCCGCTTCCGTCATGCAGCATTGGTGGGCAAGTACCAGGCCCAGGGCATGCGCGGGCTGCTCGACGAGGTCGCCCGGTTCCTGCACCGTCAGGGACTCGAGGTCTCGCTCGAGAAGCAGACCGCGCTCAACACCGGCATCACCGAATACGGCGCATTGACGCCGGACGAGCTGGGCCGGCAATGCGACGTTGCCGTCGTCGCCGGCGGCGACGGCACGATGCTCGGCATCGCGCGCCAGCTCGCACGCCACGGCACGCCGCTCGTCGGCATCAACGAAGGACGCCTCGGCTTCATCACCGACGTGCCCGCCGGCAGCTTCGCCGACGCGCTCGCGCCGCTGCTCGACGGCGAGTTCGACGAGGAGCGCCGCACGATGCTCGAAGGCCATGTGTGGCGCGAGGGCGAAGTGATCTTCGAGGGCCTGGCGATGAACGACGTGGTCGTGAACCGCGCCGGCGCCGCCAGCATGGTCGAGCTGCGCGTCGACATCGGCGACGAGTTCGTCGCGAACTTTCGGGCCGACGGCCTGATCGTCGGCTCGCCGACCGGATCGACCGCCTATGCGCTGTCGGCCGGCGGACCGATCCTGCATCCGGGCATTGCCGGCTGGGTGCTGGTGCCTATCGCGCCGCACGATCTGTCGAACCGGCCGATCGTGCTGCCCGACACCGGCTCGATCAACATCGGCATCGTCGCCGGCCGGGAAGCCAGCGTGAGCTTCGACATGCAGACGCTCGCGAGCCTGCTGCACGGCGATCGCGTCGAGGTGCGGAGGTCGAGCCATCAGGTGCGCTTCCTGCATCCGCGCGGCTGGAGCTATTACGCGACCCTGCGTCGCAAGCTCCACTGGAACTCCGGCGTGAATTGATGTTGCGCCGCCTGTCCCTGCGCGACTTCGTCATCGTCGAGTCGCTCGATGTCGAGCTCGACGCCGGCTTCTCGGTGCTGACCGGCGAGACCGGCGCCGGCAAGTCGATCCTGATCGATGCACTGCAGTTGGCGCTCGGCAGCCGCGGCGATGCCGGCGTGGTGCGCGAAGGCGCGGCGCGCGCCGAGATCGGCGCCGAGTTCGACACGCCGGCGAGCCTGGCCGGCTGGCTGGACGAAGGCGGCTTCGCGGCCGACGACACGCTGCTGCTCCGGCGCAGCATCGATGCGGCCGGGCGCAGCCGCGCCTGGATCAACGGCGGCGCGGCAACCGTCGCGCAGTTGCGCGAGGCGGCCGACCACCTCGTCGACATCCACGGCCAGCACGCCTGGCAGAGCCTGACGCGTGCCCCGGCGGTGCGTGCCTTGCTCGATGCCTATGCCGGCATCGCCGCCGAGCCGCTCGCCGAGCACTGGGCGCGCCGCAAGGCCGCGGCCGAGGCGCTGGCTGCGGCACGTACGCGCCAGGCCGAACTCGAGCGCGAACGCGAGCGGCTGGTCTGGCAGATCGGCGAGCTCGACCGCCTCGCGCCGCAGGAAGGCGAATGGGACGAGCTCGATGCCGAGCACCGCCGGCTGGCCAACATGCAGTCGCTGATCGATGCCGCGCAGCGGGCGCTCGATGCGGTATCGCAGGCCGACGAGAGCGCCGAGGCGCTCACCGGCCGGGCGGTCGATGCGCTGCAGGCGGTGGCCGGCTTCGATGCCCGGCTCGGCGGCGCGATCGAAGCGTTGCAGAGCGCGATGGCGCAGCTCGAAGACGCGTCGCACACGCTCGCCGGCTACCTGAACCACACCGATCTCGACCCCGAACGACTGCAGGCGCTCGACGAGCGCATGTCGTCGTGGATCGGCCTGGCGCGACGCTACCGGCGGCCGCCGGCCGAGCTGCCGGCGCTGCTCGCGCAATGGCAGGACGAACTGCGCGCGCTCGATGCGGCATCGGATGCCGATGCGCTGCAACGCGCGCTCGATGCGGCGACGGCCGAGTTCGATGCCGAGGCACGCCGCGTCTCGGCGGCGCGCCGCGATGCCGCGCCACGCTTCGCCGCTGCAGTGACCGAGGCGATGCAACAGCTCGGCATGGCCGGCGGGCGCTTCGAGGTCGCGCTGGTCGACGCGCCCGCACCGCAGTCCTACGGGCTCGAGTCGGCCGAGTTCCTGGTCGCCGGCCATGCCGGCAGCAGCCCGCGCCCGCTCTCCAAGGTCGCGTCGGGCGGCGAGCTGTCGCGCATCGCGCTCGGCATCGCGGTCACGACGAGCCGCTACGGCAGCGCCGGCACGCTGATCTTCGACGAGGTCGATGCCGGCGTCGGCGGCGCGGTCGCCGAAACCGTCGGCCGCCTGATGAAGCAGCTCGGCCGCGATGCACAGGTGCTGGCGGTGACGCACCTGCCGCAGGTCGCCGCCTGCGCCGACCATCATTTCCTGGTGTCCAAGCAGGCGCACGACGGCCGCACCTTGAGCCGCATCGATCCGGTGACCGGCGAAGCGCGCGTCGCCGAGATCGCGCGCATGCTCGGCGGCGAGCGGCTGTCGGGCACGAGCGTCGCGCATGCGCAGGAGCTGCTTGCGGTCGGCGGCGCGCCACGGCCCCGCAAGCGCAACTGACCGACGACTGACCGACATGACGCTGTCGCCGGATCCTGCCGCCGCGCCGCGGCCCACCCGCGAGGTCGTACTCGTCACCGGCATCTCGGGTTCGGGCAAGTCGGTGGCGCTGCATGCGCTCGAGGACGCCGGCTTCTATTGCGTCGACAACCTGCCGCCGGAGCTGCTGCGCGACTTCCTCGCGCTCGAAAGCGAGCGCGAGGACCGGCGCCTCGCGATCGCGGTCGACGGGCGGAGCGCCGGGTCGCTGCCTCAGCTCCTCGGGCTGCTCGAGCAATTGCATTACGAAGGGGTCGGCGTGCAGTCGATCTTCCTCGACGCAAGCACCGACGCGCTGGTGCGGCGCTTCTCCGAGACGCGGCGCACCCATCCGCTGTCCGAAGCTCAACAGGCCGGCGCGTCGCAGGCGCGGCGCCGCGACGACCACGAGACCGCGGGCCGCCGTGCGCTGATCGACGCGATCGAGCTCGAGCGCGAACTGCTCGCCGGGCTGCGCGACGTCTCGACGGTGCTCGACACCAGCCAGCTCCGCCCGACCCAGCTGCGCATCTGGATGCGCGATATCGTGCGTGCCGAGCGCAACCGGCTGACCCTGGTGTTCGAGAGCTTCGCGTTCCGGCACGGCGTGCCGCTCGACGCCGACTTCGTGTTCGACGTGCGCGTGCTGCCCAACCCGCATTACGTGCGCGAGCTCAGGCCGCTGACCGGACGCGACGAACCGGTGGCAGACTACCTGCGCGCGCAGCCCGAGGTCGTCGAGATGCTCGGCCAGATCGAGGCCTTCCTGGCGCGCTGGCTGCCGTCGTTCGAGGACGACCAGCGCAGCTACCTGACGGTCGCGATCGGCTGCACGGGCGGCCAGCACCGCTCGGTCTACTTCGCCGAGACGCTGGCACGCCGGTTCGCCGACCGCGCGTCGACCCTGATCCGGCACCGCGAGCTCGACGCGCGCGAGTGATGGCGACGATCCATGCGCTCGCACTCTTTCCGCTGCAGGCGGTGCTGTTTCCGGGCGGGCTGCTCGGGCTGAAGATCTTCGAGGCGCGCTACCTCGACCTGATCGGCACTTGCCTGCGCGAACAGCGCACGTTCGGTGTCGTCGCGCTGCGCAGCGGCAGCGACGTGCACCGGCCCGACCGGCCGGCGGTCGAGTTCGAGCCCATCGGCGTGCACGCCGAGCTGATCGACGTCGACAGCGAGCAGACCGGCATCCTGCGGATCCGCTGCCGCGGCACGCGTCGCTTCGAAGTCGAGGCCAGCCGTCAGCAGGCCGACGGCCTGTGGCTCGGCGATGTACTCGACCTGCCCGACGACCCCGTGCTGCCGCCGGCCGATGCGCAGGCCGGCTGCGTGCGCGGCCTGACCGAAGCGATCGCCGGGCTCGCAGCGCGCGACCTGAGACCCTTCCTCGAGCCCTATCGCTACGACGATGCGGGCTGGGTGGCGAACCGCTGGTGCGAGTTGTTGCCGATACCGCAGGCTGCCAAGCAGAAACTGATGGCGCTGCCCGACCCGCTGCTGCGGCTGCAGCTCGTCGACGACTACCTGCGCAGCCAGGGCGTCGTCGGCGCGTAGCGCTTCAGGCGGTGGTCAGGAGCCTGCGCAGCGGCGCCGGCAGACCCATCGCGAGCGCCTCGTCGAGCGCGCACCAGCGCCCGTCGCCGAGGGCTGCGGCCAGTGCGCCGGCGCGTGTCGGCGCAGTTCGGTCGGGCAGCCGCCAGCGGCGCGGATGCAAGGTCCAGTCGAGGTGGGTCAGCACGTGGACGAAGCTCGGCAGCGTCTCGCCGCGGCCCGGCCAATCGCTCGTGGCCGCATCGAACGCATCGGCCGAGTCGAATTCGGGCAGGCTCCAAAGACCCGCCCAGACGCCGCGTTCCGGCCGCTGCAGCAGCCACACCGAGCCGCGCCACGCGAGCCACAGCCACCAGTGCTCGCGCGCGCCGCGGCGGAGCTTGCGGGTCTTGACCGGATAGCGGTCCTGCGTGCCGGCTTGCGCCGCGCGGCAATCGTCCCGCAGCGGACAGACCAGGCAGAGCGGCCGGCGCAGCGCGCAGACATCCGCGCCGAGATCCATCAGGCCCTGCGTATAGGCTTCGATCCCGTGCTCGGGCAGCAGCCGCGTCGCCTGCTGCCAGAGCGCGCGCTCCTGCGCCGCCTCGGCCAGATCGCCGTCGAAGCCGAGCACGCGCGTCAGCACGCGCTTGACGTTGCCGTCGAGGATCGCCGCGCGCTCGCCGAAGCAGAAGGCCGCGATCGCCGCGGCGGTCGAGCGGCCGATGCCGGGCAGCCCGGCGAGCTCGGCGCTGCTGCGCGGAAACCGGCCGCCGTGCTCGGTCATCACGGCGCGCGCGCAGGCGTGCAGGTTGCGCGCACGGCTGTAGTAGCCGAGACCGCTCCAGAGCGCGAGCACGTCGTCGAGCGCTGCTTCGGCGAGCGCCGCCACGTCCGGGAAGCGCTCGAGGAAGCGCGCGTAGTAAGCCTTCACGGTCGCGACCTGGGTCTGCTGCAGCATGATCTCCGAGAGCCAGACGCGGTACGGAACGCGCGTGCCCTGCCACGGCAGATCGTGGCGGCCATGCTCGCGTTGCCAGTCGATCACGCGCGACGCGACCCGGCCCGCCGGCTCCTCCGTCAAGCCTGCACCGCCTCGCGGCGCTCGTCGGTCGCGACCTCGATGTCGGCATGCGTGCGCAGGCCTTCGGTGAGATCGCGCGCACGTCCGAGGAACTGCTGCAGCCGCTGGTCCTGCGCCTCGATCTCGGCGATGCGCAGCTCGAGTTCGCTGGCCGCGGTCTGGATGCGCTCGACCGCTTCGCGGCGCCGCGCGAAGCCGCGCCGCCGTTCGCGCAACTGCGCCTCGATCTGCGCCGAGACCTGGCGGCTCCACAGATCGACCTCGCCGCTCGCACCTTCGAAGATATTGCGCAGCCGCGTCATCAGGAGCCGCCGGAACTGCTCCATCGCCGGCGCGTTGGACAGCCGCATCGCCTGCACCAGACCGAGGTACTTCATGCAGCCCTGCTCGAACGCCGCGAGGTCGTCGATGAAGCGCTCGAGCTCCGGCCCCGACACCGTCTGCAGGCTGAAGCCGAATTCCGCATTGAGCCGCGCGAACGAGCCGGCGAGCATCTCGCGGATCTCGACCGCACGGCGCTGCGCCTCGGCCAGCTGCGCCTGCAATCGAGCGCAGAGCGCCGCGAAGGCCTTGCGCGCGCCGAGGTTGAGCAGCGACGCCGTCATCGCCTGCAGGCCCTGGTGCACCTCCTCGCGCAAACGCTCGCCGGACACGACGGCGAGCGCATCGCGCAGCATGCGGGCATGCACCGAGCGCAGCGCCTGCAGGCGCGTCGCGCACTCTTCGAACTCCGCTCCGTCGTTCTCGATGCGCTGCAGCATCAGGCGCAGCTTGCCGCTGCTCTTGCCGCGCAGGCCGCGCAGCTCGAGCATCTGCTCGGCCATCTGGCGGCGCTGGTCGGAGAGGCGCCGCGCGACGTGGCCGTCGATCTGGCGCGCCGCATCGTGCACGACGTTGGCCAGCACGGCGCGGCGCTGCGGCAGCAGCTGGCCGGCGAGCGCCTGTTCGAGTTCGGGCAGGCGGCTTTGCGCCAGTCCAGCGGCATCGCCGGCGATGCGCGCCGCGAGCGCCTGACGCGCCGAAATCGGAAACACACGGTCCGGCTCGACGCCCAGCGTCACTGCGGTGCCGGCGCATTGCGACGAGATCTGCGCCTCGACCTGCTCGGGCCGCGCGAGCGGGTCGATCAGCGCGTCGATCTTGTTGAGCACGACGAAGCGCGTCATCGCCGGGCTGCCGAGATGGTCGCGCCAGATCGCGTAGTCGGACTTGGTGACGCCGGTATCGGCGCCGAGCACGAACAGCGTCGCATGCGCGTGCGGCAGGAGGCTCAGGGTCAGCTCCGGCTCGGCGCCGAGCGCGTTCAGGCCCGGCGTGTCGAGCACGACGAGGCCCTGCTTCAGCAGCGGATGCGGATAGTTGATCAGCGCGTGCCGCCAGGCCGGGATCTCGACCCGACCGGTCGCATCGGGCATCGGGTTGTCGTCGGTCGCCGCGTCATGCCAGAAGCCGAGCGCGCGCGCCTCGGCGACGGTGACGCGGCGCGTGGCGGTCACTTCCTGCATCGCTTCGGCGAGCCGCTCGGGATGGCCGACGTCGAGCGGACGCACCGTCCAGGCGCGGCGCTGAAGGCGCAGTTCGCCGAGCGACAGGCCCTCGCGGCGCGTATCGATCGGCAGCAGGCTGAGCTGCGGCGGTTCGTCGGCCTGCCAGGCGAGCTCGACCGGGCACATCGTCGTGCGCCCCGGCGTCGCCGGCAGGATGCGCCGGCCGGTGTCGGCGAAGAAAACCGCGTTGATCAGCTCCGACTTGCCGCGTGAGAACTCGGCGACGAAGGCAACGACGAGTTGCTCGCTACCGAGCCGCTCGCGCAGCCCGTCGAGTTGCGCCGTCGAGGCCGGATCGGCCAGCTCGTGGTCGGCGAGGAAGCGCGCCACCTCGTCGACACGCCGTGCGAGCGCGCCGCGCCAGACGGCCAGCGCGTCGAGTCGTTCGGCGAAGTTCGGCGTCATGCGTGCAACGGCAGGCGGCAGGCCAGGTGCGGGGCATGGTAGCGCAAGGCCCGCCCGATAGCGTCGGGTAAGCCGCACAGCTGCAACCAGGCGCGACTTCCTGCTCAGGGGGCACTTCGCTCCGGCGACTCAGCGCCGCTGGCAACCCGGGCAGCAGTAGGTCGCGCGCTGGCCCTGGACGATGCGGCGCACCGTCGTGCCGCAGCGCCTGCACGGCTCGCCGGCCCGGCCGTAGACCTGCGCCTGCAGCTGGAACTGGCCGGCCATGCCGTGCGCATCACGGAAGTCGCGCAGGGTCGATCCACCGAGATCGAGCGCACGCGCCAGCGTCTGGCGCACCGCGGCCGCCAGGCGCGCGCAGCGCGGTCGCGACAGCTTGTCGCTGCGCGTGCGCGGGTCGATGCCGGCCTCGAACAGCGCTTCACAGGCGTAGATGTTGCCGGCACCGACGACGATATCGCCGGCCAGCAGCGCCTGCTTGATCGCGACGCGCCGGCCGCGCAGTGCGCGATACAGGTGCGCGCCGTCGAAGGCGGGATCGAACGGCTCCAGTCCGAGGCCCGCGAGCAGCTTGCCGGCCATGCCGGCATCGGGCGCTGGCGACCAGACCACGGCGCCGAAGCGGCGCGGATCGGTCAGCCGCAAGGTGCCGCGACCGGTGACGAGGTCGAAGTGGTCATGCGGGCCGGCCGGCACGGCCACGCTGCCGAACGACAGCGAGCCGGACATGCCGAGATGCATCAGCAGCCCGCCGCGGTCGAGTGCCAGCCACAGATATTTACCTCGTCGGGTCACGTCGCCGACGGTCTGCGCGGCGAGCGCTGCCGGCTCGCAGCCGAGCGGCCAGCGCAGCGGCTTGCCGAGTCGCACCGCCTCGATGCGCGCGCCGCGGATGCGATCGGCAAAAGAGAGCCGGGTGACCTCGACCTCGGGAAGTTCGGGCATGCGGGGAATTATCGTCAGCGGCCCGAGTCGGAGCGCCTCTCGGGGTCGGCGCGTCCGACCTAAAATTGCGGTTTCAGGAGTTGCCGATGCCAGCCGTACGTTTCAAGCCGACTCGCCTGCTCGCGCTGATCGTTCCGCTGCTGATGGCGGGCCCGACGGCGCGGGCGGCCGGGACGCCGCCGAACCCGAGCGCCTTCCAGATCAAGAACTCCGATCTCGACGCGACGCTCTTCTACCAGCTCCTGGTCGGCGAGATGGAACTGCGTTCCGGCGAAGCCGGCGCGGCCTATCAGGTCATCCTCGATGCCGCGCGGCGCAGCAAGGACGAGGCGCTGTACAAGCGCGCCACCGACATCGCGCTGCAAGCGCGCGCCGGCGAGCAGGCGCTGAGCGCGGTGCAGGCATGGCGCGAAGCGGTGCCCGGCTCGCTCGATGCCATGCGCTACCAGATCCAGCTCCTGGTCGCGCTGAACCGGCCGGCCGACGCGCAGGCGCCGCTGCGCGCGCTGGTACAAGCGACGCCGGCCGATCAGCGCGCGGCACTGATCCTGGCATCGCCGCGCTTCTTCGCGCGCGCGACCGACATGCCGGCCGCGGCGCACGCCGTCGAGCAGGCGCTGCAGCCGTATGCCGATGTACCGGACACGCGCATCCCGGTACTCGTGACGCAAGGCCAGATGTGGCTCGCCGCCAAGGACACGGCGAAGGCGCTCGCGCTGGCCCAGCGCGCCCATGCGATCGATCCAACCGCCGATGCGCCGGTCGGCCTGGCGCTCGAGATGCTGCCGGGCAACGTCGATGCCGAAGCCATCGTCCGCGCCCACCTGCAGGCCAAGCCGGACAGCAACGCGGTGCGCCTGCTCTATACGCGCGCGCTGACCGAATCGCAGCGCTATGCCGACGCGATGGCGCAATTGCAGGTCGTCACCGAGCGGCAGCCCGATCTGGCGCAGCCCTGGCTCACGCTGGGCGCGCTGCAGGTCGAGATGAAGCGCCCGGCCGAAGCGACCGCAACGCTGAAGAAGTACGTCGCGCTCGCCCAGGCTGCCGGCGCGGCGGCGCCGGCGCAAGCCGCCTCCGCGTCTGCATCCGCACCCGACGGCGATACGGCCGACGACGACGGCGACGACGCTCATCCGGCCGCCGGCGACGAAGGGCTGACGCAGGCGTGGCTGCTGTTGTCGCAGGCCGCCGAGCAGCAGAACGATTTCAAGGGCGCCGAGACCTGGCTCGCCAAGATCGACAACCCGCAGCGCGCGCTCGACGTGCAGGTGCGGCGCGCGTCGCTGCTCGCCAAGCAGGGACGCATGAAGGAGGCCCGCGAGCTGATCCGCCGCGCGCCCGAGCAGAACCCGACGGACGCGCGCGCCAAGCTGCTCGCCGAGGCAGCGCTGCTGCGCGACGCCAAGATGTGGACCGAAGCGAACGCCGTGCTGGCCGACGCCAACGCCAAGTTCCCGGACGACGTCGACCTGCTCTACGAGCAGTCGATGATGGCCGAGAAGCTCGATCGCATGGACGAGATGGAGCGCCTGCTGCGCCGCGTGATCGAGCTCAAGCCCGACAACCAGCAGGCCTACAACGCGCTCGGCTATTCGCTCGCCGATCGCAACCTGCGTCTGCCCGAGGCGCGCGACCTGATCAAGAAGGCGCTCGACCTGAGCCCGGGCGAGCCGTTCATCACCGACAGCCTCGGCTGGGTCGAATACCGCATGGGCCATCGCGACGAGGCGATCCGTCTGCTGCGCGGCGCCTACCAGTCGCGCCCCGATCCGGAGATCGCCGCGCACCTCGGCGAGGTGCTGTGGATGAACGGACAGACCGACGAGGCCAAGCGCGTCTGGCGCGAAGCGCATGCGCGCGATGCCGGCAACGACGTGCTGCGCGAGACGCTGGTCCGGCTGCGCGTCGGCTTGTGACGGCTCCCCGACCTGCCGCCGCGCGGCCAGCGGCCCGGGGCGGTCGAGGAAGCTTCGGGGCGGCCGCTTCGCGTGTCCTTGACGGCTGGCGTCACCGCGCCGCGCTCCTGCTGGCCGCCGCCGTGCTGGCAGGCTGTGCGACACCGCCGCCCGAGCCGCCGCCGGCCGGCGTATCGCTCAGCGGAAGGCTGTCGGTGCGCGTCGACGGGGTGGACGGCGCCGGGCCACGATCCCTCACCGGGGCGTTCGAACTGCGAGGCGACGCGCGCAGCGGGCGTTTGTCGCTGTCGACGCCGCTCGGCAGCCTGATCGCGCAGGCGCGCTGGGCGCCGGGCAGCGTCGTGCTGGTCACGCCGCAGGGCGAGCAGCGCTTCGACGACCTCGACGCCTTGACGCGCGAGGTCGTCGGCGAAAGCCTGCCGGTCGCCGCGCTGTTCGACTGGCTGCGCGGCCGGCCGTGGCCCGGAGCGCCCAGCGTGGCGACGCAGGCACCCGCAGAACCAGGCTTCGAGCAACTCGGCTGGACCGTGAGCCTCGCCCACTTCGACGAGGCATCGATCGCCGCGCGGCGTGCCCAGGCGCCGGTCGTCGTCGTGCGCGCCAAGCTCGACCGGTCCTGAACGACGCTCATGGCGCTCGCCGCTCTCTACGACGTTCCGGCGCCGGCCAAGCTGAACCTGTTCCTGCACGTCGTCGGCCGGCGCGCCGACGGCTACCACCTGATCGAGTCGGTGTTCGTGCTGATCGACTGGTGCGACGTGCTGCATGTCGAGCGGCGCGCGGACGGCCGCCTGCAGCGCCACGATCTCGAGGCCCCGCTGCCCGAAGACGATTTATGCCTGCGTGCGGCGCGCTCGCTGCAGCAGGCCAGCGGCACGCGCGACGGCGCCGACATCTCGATCGCCAAGCGCGTCCCATGGGGCGCCGGGATGGGCGGCGGCAGCTCCGATGCGGCGTCGACCCTGCTCGCGCTGAACCGGCTCTGGCGGCTGCGCTGGCCGCGGGAACGCCTGGAAGCGCTGGCCCTGACGCTGGGCGCCGACGTACCGTTCTTCGTGCGCGGCCGCAATGCCTTCGTCTCCGGCATCGGCGAGCAGATCCTGCCGATCCGTGTGCCCGGCGCCTGGTATGCGGTCGTGAAGCCTGCCGCGGCGATCGAGACGAAGGCGATCTTCGGCAGTTCGCTGCTCGTCCGCGACACGGAGTCTGTTATGATCTCGGGCTCTGCTGCGAAGCAGCATGCACCGTTTCTCGAGCATTGTTCTGCGCCCGGATACGGCCGCAACGACCTACAGCCGCCGGCAGCGGCGCTGGTGGCCGATGTGGGGCATGCAGCGGCACTGCTCGATGCGCATTTCGGCAACAGCCGGATGACGGGTTCGGGCAGCGCGGTCTTCGCCAGAGCGGGCGGCGACACGGCACAGCCCGGGGCAGCGGTGCCGGCGAACCTTCCGCCGGGGTGGCTGGGCCGAATGTGCCGAGGTCTGGATGCGCATCCGCTCGTCGGATGGACCGAGGACCGCTGAGTTTCGAGGTTCGCGGCTCGCGCCGCGGACCTGTGTAGGGGAGTCGCCAAGTTGGTTAAGGCATCGGATTTTGATTCCGACATTCGAGGGTTCGAGTCCTTCCTCCCCTGCCAAACCATTTGAATCCGGGTGCGTCGGTTGACGCACGCGAGGTCTGTCGCCCAAGATCGCAGTGCCTCCGTCCATGTGTCGAGGCCTGATCCTTTGAGTTACGTGCCGCAAGACCTCGTCGGAGGAGCCGTGCTGTTCAATACCGTGCTGTTCACCGGCAACGCGAATCCGGCCCTCGGCCAGGAGATCGCGACCAACCTCGGCATCGAACTGGGCAAGGCCAAGGTCGGACGATTCTCCGACGGCGAAGTCGACATCGAGATCTACCAGAACGTCCGCGCGCGCGACATCTTCGTCGTGCAGCCGACCTGCGCGCCGACCAACGAGAACCTGATGGAACTCTGCATCATGGTCGATGCGTTGAAGCGCGCCTCGGCGCGCCGCATCACGGCCGTGATCCCGTACTTCGGCTATGCGCGACAGGATCGCCGGCCGCGCTCGACGCGCGTGCCGATCAGCGCCAAGGTCGTCGCCAACATGCTCGAAGCCGTCGGCGTCGAGCGGCTCTTGACGATGGACCTGCATGCCGACCAGATCCAGGGCTTCTTCGACATCCCGGTCGACAACATCTACGCGTCGCCGGTGCTGCTGTCGGACCTGCAGTCCAAGCGCTACCGCGACCTCGTGATCGTGTCGCCGGACGTCGGCGGCGTGGTGCGCGCGCGGGCGCTTGCCAAGCAGGCCGGCTGCGACCTCGCGATCATCGACAAGCGGCGGCCGAAGGCCAACGTGTCCGAAGTGATGCACGTGATCGGCGACATCGACGGCCGCAACTGCGTGATCATGGACGACATGATCGACACCGCCGGCACGCTGGTGAAGGCGGCCGAGGTGCTGAAGGAGCGCGGCGCGCGCAGCGTGTTCGCGTATTGCACGCATGCGGTGTTTTCCGGGCCGGCGATCGAGCGCATCAAGGGTTCGCAGCTCGACGAAGTGGTCGTCACGAACACGATTCCGTTCAGCGATGCCGCCAAGAACTGCGCCAAGGTGCGGCAGCTGTCGGTGGCGTTCCTGTTCGCGGAGACGATACGGAGGATCTCCGACGGCGAATCGGTGACGTCGCTGTTCGCCGAGCAAAACAGCAACTTCTGATGGAGGACGTGGTTCGCTGCGCGAACCCCGCTTTCGTATAGGGCAATCCTGCCCGGCAAAGAAGCACCTGGTCGCGGGGCTTCGACTTCAAGTGGAGTGAACATGAAATTCGTCGCTTACGAGCGCACGTTGCAGGGGACCGGAGCGAGCCGCCGCCTGCGCAATGCGGACAAGGTTCCGGGCATCGTCTACGGCGGGGGCGACCCCGCGATGATCGAGCTCGATCACAACGCGCTCTTCTTCGCGCTGAAGAAGGAAGCCTTCCACTCGTCGGTCCTCGAGATGGAAATGGGCGGCAAGAGCGAGCAGGTGCTGCTGCGCGACTACCAGATGCATCCGTTCCGGCCGATCGTGCTGCACATCGACTTCCAGCGCGTCGGACCGACGACGAAGATCACGAAGAAGGTGCCGCTGCACTTCGTGAACGAGGAAAACTCGCCGGCCGTCAAGACCGACAAGTGCCTCGTCAACCACGTCGTCACCGAGCTGCGCGTGCAGTGCCTGGCCTCGCAACTGCCCGAATTCCTGACCGTCGACCTGGGCGAGCTGGCCAAGGGCCAGACCTTGCACGCCAACGACATCAAGCTGCCGGCCGGCATCAAGGTCATGACGCAAGGCAAGCCGAATCCGGTGATCGTGTCGGTCTCGGCACAGGCCGCCGAAGAGGAAGAGGCTGCGGCACCGGTCGTGGCCGCACCGGCGGCGGCGCCGACCAAGGCCAAGAAGAGCGAGAAGCAGAACAAGAAGTAAGCGCTCCACGTCCCTCAAAAGACGGACCAGCCCCGCCCACGGTGGGGCTTTTTTGCGCCCGCACCGACTCGATAATCGTCACCATGATTCGCATGCTGGTCGGTCTAGGCAATCCGGGTCCGGAGTACGCGGCAACGCGCCACAACGCCGGCTTCTGGTTCATCGATGAGGCGGCGCGCAAGCTGGGCGCGTCGCTGCTGCCCGAGCGCAGCTACTCGGGTCTCGTGGCCCGCGTCAACCGGCCCGACGGCCCGCTCTGGCTGCTTGAGCCGATGACCTTCATGAACCTGTCGGGCAAGTCGGTGGCGGCGCTGGCGCGCTTCTTCAAGATCGCGCCGGGCGAGATCCTGGTGGCGCACGACGAGCTCGACCTGCTGCCCGGGCAAGTGAAGATCAAGCTCGGCGGCGGCGTCGCCGGCCACAACGGCCTGCGCGACATCCAGGCGCAGCTCGGCAGTCCGGATTTCTGGCGGCTGCGGCTCGGCATCGGCCATCCGGGCGTGAAGGCGGAGGTGGTCGACTACGTGCTGCGCAAGCCGTCGCTCGATCACCTCGGCGACATCGAGAAGGCGATCGCGCAGTCGCTGTCGGCGCTCGATCTGCTGATGAGCGGCGACATGGACAACGCGATCATGAAGATCCATGCGCGCCCTCCGCGCCTGAAGCCGGCGCCGCGGCCGGCCGACGACAAGGCCGACGCGGCATCATGATGCCGAGCTTCCGTTCGATCGCGCTGATCGCGTTGCTGGCGGTCGGACCGCATACGGCGGCGTCGGCAGCCGGCGGTCCGACCGTCTATCGCTGCGGCAACGCCTATCAGGCCGAGCCGTGCGCCGGCGGCAGCGCGGTCGCGACCGATCCCGCGCCGAGCGCCGATCAGGTGGCGGCCGCGAAAGACGTCGCTGCGCGCGACCGGCAGCTCGGCGATGCGCTGGCGCGCGACCGCGCCGAACGCGAGGCGCAGGCAACGCCGTCGCAAGCGATCGGCATCGCTGCGACGCCGAACGCCGGCCATGGCGACAAGCCGTCGACCAGGAAGTCGGCGAAGACGTCCAAGAAGGCGCGCAAGGCGGGCGCAGACAGCGGCGACTTCGTCGCGTTCGCGCCCGCCAAAAAGAAGAAGGCCGCGCCCGCGGCGCACTGACGGCGGTTCAGGTTCCGGCCGGCTGCAGCCGGCGGTATCTCGCCCAGAGCGTGTCCCGCGTCTCGACGTGGTCGGGATCGACCGGGATGCAGCTCACCGGGCAGACCTGCACGCACTGCGGCTCGTCGAAGTGGCCGACGCACTCGGTGCAGCGGTTCGGATCGATGCGGTAGTAGTCCGGCCCCATCGAAATCGCCTGGTTCGGGCACTCGGGCTCGCAGACGTCGCAGTTGATGCATTCGTCGGTGATCAGGAGTGCCATGTCTTCAGGATTCCTCCGGCTTCGTCACCCGCTGCTGCAGGCGTTCCAGCACGAAGGGTGACACGAACTTGGAAACATCGCCGCCGAGGCTGGCAATCTCGCGCACGAAGGTGCCCGAGACGAACTGGTACTGGTCGCTCGGCGTCATGAAGACGGTCTCGACGTCCGGCATGAGCTGGCGGTTCATGCCGGCCATCTGGAACTCGTACTCGAAATCGCTGACCGCGCGCAGCCCGCGCACGACGACCTTGCCGTCATTGGCGACGACGAAGTCGCGCAGCAGGCCGCGGAACGCCATCACCTCGACGTTCGGATACTTCGATGCCAGCTCGGTCGCGATGTCGAGCCGCTCGGCGATCGTGAACATCGTGCGCTTGTGGTGGCCGGCGGCAACCGCGATGATCAAGCGCTCGAAGAGCCGACCGGCACGGCGCATCAGGTCCTCGTGGCCCAGCGTCATCGGATCGAAGGTGCCGGGGTAGACGGCGGTCAGGCGAGTCACAGAGGTCACGATGCGCCCTCCACGCAGTGGCTTCGGGCGCAGTGTAGCCGTGCGGTCACGATCGCTTCAGGCTCGCTGCAGCAGCACGAAGTGCACCTGGCCGGCGCGGCCCTGCCGCTGGACCTGCCAGCCGAGCGCGGTCAACTGTTCCGCATCGGCTGCCGTGCCCGCCTCGAGATAGGCATACCCGCCCGGCACGAGCACACGCGCGGCCGCTGCCAGCGCCGGCGCGGCGAGATCCGAATCGAACGGCGGATCGATGAAGACGAGCTCGAAGGAATCCGGCGCGCGGCGAGCCAGCCAGGCGAGCGCATCGGCCTGTTCGACGCGCAGGTTGCCGGCATGCAGACGCTCGCGGCTCGCGCCGAGGCTGCGCGCCAGCGCGCGGTCGCGCTCGAGCAGCACGACCTCGGCCGCGCCGCGCGACGCCGCCTCGAAGCCGAGCGCGCCGGAACCGGCGAACGCATCGAGACAGCGCCAGCCGGTCAGATCCTGGCCGAGCCAGTTGAACAGCGTCTCGCGCACCCGGTCGGGCGTCGGGCGCAGGCCCGGTACATCGGCGGCCACCGGCAATTTGCTGCGGCGCCAAAGCCCCCCGATGATGCGCACCTCGTGGGGCGGCGCAGCGCCGCGCTTCATCGCCGCACCGGCACGCCGTCGCGCTCCAGGAGTTCCTTGGCCTGCGCGACGCTGAATTCGCCGAAGTGGAAGATGCTCGCGGCGAGCACCGCGTCGGCGCCGCCGATGCGTATGCCTTCGGACAGATGGTCGAGCGAGCCGACGCCGCCCGATGCGATGACCGGCACCGGCACCGCGTCGCTGACCGCGCGCGTCAGCGCCAGATCGAAGCCGCTGCGCGTGCCGTCGCGGTCCATGCTGGTCAAAAGGATCTCGCCCGCGCCGAGTTCGGTGACGCGGCGCGCCCACGAGACCGCGTCCAGGCCGGTGTTGCGGCGTCCACCGTGCGTATAGACATCCCAGCCGGGCACATCGTCCGCAGCGCCGGCGCGGCGCTTCGCGTCGATGGCGACCACGATGCACTGCGCACCGTACTTGCGCGACGCCCGTGCGATGACGTCCGGATCGGCGACCGCGGCCGAGTTGAAGCTCACCTTGTCGGCGCCGGCGTTCAGCAGCCGCCGCACGTCCTCGACGGCACGCACCCCGCCGCCGACAGTGAGCGGGATGAACACCTGCGACGCCACCGCCTCGATGATCGGCAGGATCAGGTCGCGTCCATCGCTGGTCGCGGTGATGTCGAGGAACGTCAGCTCGTCGGCCCCCTGCTCGTTGTAGCGCGCCGCGATCTCCACCGGATCGCCGGCGTCGCGCAGCTCGACGAAATTGACGCCCTTGACGACGCGACCACCGGTCACGTCGAGGCAAGGGATGATGCGTTTGGCGAGCATGTCGGGACAGCCGAAAGAGAGACCTGGAGACCTTGATTGTCGAGGCGCTGACGATCTACTCGGCGAGCTGGTCGGCGCGCGCCTGGGCGGCGGCGAAGTCCAGATCGCCGTTGTAGATCGCGCGCCCGCAGATCACCCCGGTGATGCCCTGCTCCTCGACCGCACACAGGCGGTCGATGTCGGCGATGTTCGACAGCCCGCCCGATGCGATCACCGGGATCGTCAGCGCCTGTGCCAGCTTCACGGTGGCGTCGATGTTGATGCCGGTCAGCATGCCGTCGCGGCCGATGTCGGTGTAGATCACGCCTTCGACGCCGTAGTCCTGGAACTTCCGGGCCAGGTCGACGACCTCGTGGCCGGTCAGCTTGCTCCAGCCGTCGGTCGCGACCTTGCCGTCCTTCGCATCGAGGCCGACGATGATGTGACCGCCGAATGCGGTGCAGGCATCGCGCAGGAAACCCGGGCTCTTGACCGCGGCGGTGCCGATGATGACGAACGACAGGCCGTCGTCGAGGAAGCGTTCGATCGTGTCGAGGTCGCGGATGCCGCCGCCGAGTTGCACCGGGATCTCGTCGCCGACTTCCGCCAGGATCGCCTTGACCGCCGCCTCGTTGACCGGCTTGCCGGCGAACGCACCGTTCAGATCGACCAGATGCAGGCGACGTGCGCCGGCGTCGACCCAGCGACGAGCCATTTCGGCGGGATCGTCGCCGAACGTCGTCACCTGGTTCATGTCACCCTGCTTCAGACGGACGCAGCGGCCGTCTCGAAGATCGATTGCAGGAATCAACAGCATGGCCGAAGGGCGGAGTGGGAAACTCGGCAGCCGGTCAGCTCGGGGCTAGCAGGCCGGCGTCGCGCAGCGCGGTCAAGGATTCCAGTGCAGGAAGTTGCGGTACAGGGCCAACCCATGTTCCGCGCTTTTTTCCGGGTGGAACTGGGTCGCGAAAATGTTATCGCGCGCCACTGCCGACGTAAAGCTGCCGCCGTAGTCGGTTTCACCGGCGCTGTGGCGCGGGTCCGACGGGCGTGCATAGTAACTGTGAACAAAATAGAAATAGGCCCGGTCCGGCACGCCGGTCCAGAGCGCATGCGGGCGGCCGTCGTGCGGCACTTGCCGCACCTCGTTCCAGCCCATCTGCGGCACCTTGTAGCGGCTGCCATCGGGCTGCAGCCGGCCCTCGAGCTCGAAGCGGATCACGTCGCCGGCGATCAGCCCGAGGCCCGGCGTCGGGCCTTCATCGCTGTGCGCGAGCAGCATCTGCATGCCGACGC
>JAFEEF010000098.1 GCA_018241265.1 Pseudomonadota bacterium
CCAAAAAGAAGGCGCGATCCACCACGTTTGGAGGGTGGCGGGCGGTCTGGCGGAGGCATACGCTGACTACCTGAACGAACCGCACGGGACCAGCCGCCCGGCGGCACTTCGACAGCCACTTGAATCGCCACTTCTTGCACGTTGACCGGAGGAAACATGTTCACGAACCCCGACGCACTATGGGTCGACCGCTTCGTCACGAAGCTCGGAAGTCTGGGCGCCGACGGCGCCGCGGATCAGTTCCGCAGTCTCGCGCTCGAGCTGTATCCCGACCTGAACACCGTTGCGCCCGAGACAGTGGCTGAAGTCGAGTGGGAGGAGAGCTTCCGCGTCCACCACTGAATTGCGATCGCGCGCGCCGCGCGTCGCGGCGCCCCATGCGGAACGCCCGTCCTCAGGACGGGCGTTTCGTTTGGTGGCCGCCCGGCGGCACTTGCACGCCGCCGTCGAGCGGCTCTCGCGCGTCGGGCAAGGGCTGCCCGGCTTCGGGAGGGGCCTGCGTCACATCCGCAACGGCAGGCCGCGGAACGTCGGCGCCGTCGGCATCGAGCGACGCTGACGGCGGAAGACAAGCGCAGGCCAATGCGAACAGCACCACGGCAGCCACCAGGACATGCTGACGGACGGATGCCCATATCGAAGACTTCATCGATCCATGCTCCCTGCGCTTGCAACGGCGCGCGTCAGCGACGTGCATGGCCTGCAAGTTAAGGGCGGACACGGTCCCGGGAAATCCCTAGAGCTCCAGGCCTGCCGTGGCGTATGCGCACCCAACGCACTTCCGGCGCGGCGTGTGGGATCGCCATGCCGTGCGACTCCGGCGACAATCGCATGCCTATGAATTCCGACCTCCCCGATACGCCCGAGACATTCGGCGTCCCCGCCGGCAGCGGCACGCCCGAGTCTGAGCCGGTGCCCGCCCCCGCGGCCGTTGCCGTACAGGAGTCGGCTGCGGTTCCCGAGCCGGTGGCCGCGTCCGAACCCGTTGCGTCTCTCGAACCGACCGGCACCATTGATCCGACCGCTGCCATCCCGGCCGAGCAGGCGGTGCCCGCGCAGCCGGCGCCGCAGCCCACGCACGGCCGGGCCGCCGCCAGTACGCCGGAGCTGTCGCCTGCGGCCTGTGCGGCACGCCTGGGGGAGCGCTTCCCCGCGGTCTTCGGATCCGGCGTCGCGCGGCCGCTGAAGCTGCGCATACAGGCCGACATCCAGCAGCGCGCGCCGGGAGATTTCACGCGCAAGGCGTTGTCGAATTTCCTGCACCGGCACACCACGTCGACGGCGTACCTGAAGGCGCTGATCGCCGCGGAGCAGCGCGTCGACCTCGACGGCCAGCCGGCCGGGCCGATCAACGACGAGCATCGTGCCGCCGCGGTTGCCGAGCTCGAGCGGCGCCGCGTGCTGCACGACGCACGGCGTGCAGCCGAACGCCAGGCCCAGGATGCCGACCGTCGCACGCGTGACGCGGAGCGGCGCATCCACGAGGCCGAGCGCCGCGCCCAGGAGGCTGAACGCCGCGCCGCCGCTGCCGAACGGCGCGCGAACGAGGCTGAACGGCAGGTGCGCGTGCTCGACGACCCCGAGCGCCGCGAGCGTGCGCAGCTGCTGCGCGCCTTCGAGACGACCACCTTGACGCGCGCCAACTTCTGCGCCTTGAAGGGCGTCTCCGAGGCCACGCTCGACGCGACGCTGGCGCTCGCCCGCGACGAGCGGAATCAGGCTCGCGCGATGCCGCGGCCGAACGCCCCTGAGCCGGGCATGCAGCGCCCGCCGAATCGTGCCGAGGATCGGCCGCCGCGGCGTCACGATCGGCCGCCGGGCAAGCCCGGGCCGCGCCGTCCGTCGCCCGGCCAGCAGGCGGCGCCGGCCGAGGACCGGCGTCCCCAAGACCGCACGCCGCGTCGGGGCTAGCGCGGCCCGTGGCGTGCCGGCGGCGCGCCGACGTTACAACGGCGCGGCTCACGACCACCGGAGGATCGCCTTGGACCTGCAACTTGGAGCGCGCCGCGCGCTCGTCACCGGCTCGACCGCCGGCATCGGCCTGGCCGCCGCACGCGCGCTCGCCCGCGAAGGCGCGCGCGTCACGCTCAACGGCCGCACCCTGGCGCGTGTCGACGGCGCGCTCGCCGGGCTGCGCGCCGACGTGCCCGGTGCGCAGGTCGACGGCATCGTCGCCGACCTCGGCACGGCCGCCGGCTGCGCCGCGCTGGTCGAAGCGCTGCCCGACGTCGACATCCTCGTCAACAACCTCGGCATCTTCGAGCCCAAGCCGTTCGAGGACATCCCGGATGCCGACTGGCTGCGCTTCTTCGAAGTCAACGTGCTGAGCGGCATCCGCATGGCGCGCCATTACGTCGGCGGAATGCGCAAGCGCAACTGGGGCCGCATCGTCTTCGTGTCGAGCGAATCGGGCCTGCAGATTCCGGCCGAAATGATCCACTACGGCATGACCAAGACGGCGCAGCTCGCGGTCGCACGCGGCCTCGCCGAGACCCTCGCCGGCACCGGCGTGACGGTGAACAGCGTGCTGCCCGGGCCGACCGCGTCGGAAGGCGTCGGCGGCTTCGTCGCCGATCTCGCGAAGACGCGCGGCGTCGATGCCGCAACCGTCGAGCGCGAGTTCTTCGCGACCGCGAGGCCGTCGTCGGTGTTGCAGCGCTTCGCCACGACCGACGAGGTCGCGGCGATGATCGCCTACGTCTGCAGCGGCCCGGCCGCGGCGACGACAGGCGCCGCGCTGCGCGTCGACGGCGGCGTCGTCCGCTCCATCGCCTGACGCTGAACGGAGCCCGCATGAGGATCGATTTCGTTTCCGACATCGCCTGCCCCTGGTGCGCGATCGGCCTGCACTCGCTCGAGATCGCGCTGACGCGGCTGCAGGGCGTGGTCGAGGCCGAATGGCATTTCCAGCCGTTCGAGCTCAACCCGGACATGGCGCCCGAGGGCGAGGACATCATCGAGCACATCGGCCGCAAGTACGGCGCGACGCCCGAGCAGACGCGGCGCAACCAGGAGGCGATCCGCGAGCGCGGCGCAGCGGTCGGCTTCACGTTCGCGATGGACAAGCGCACGCGCATCCACAACACCTTCGACGCGCACCGGCTGCTGCATTGGGCGGGCCTCGAAGGTGACCGGCAGCGGGCCCTGAAGCATGCGCTGCTCGAGGCCTACTTCACGCGCGGCGAGAACCCCGGCGACGCCGAGGTACTGGCGCGTGCCGCCGAGCGCGCAGGACTCGACCCCGCGCGGGCCCGCGAGATAGTGACTTCGGGCGAGTACGGCGCCGCCGTGCGCCACCGCGAGGGCTACTACCTCGAGCGCGGAATTCATTCGGTGCCGGCCGTGATCATCGACGGTCGCCACCTGATCCAGGGCGGCCAGCCGCCCGAAGTGTTCGAAGAGGCGCTGCGGCGCCTGGCAACGCAGCAGCCGGCCTGACGCGCCCGGGCGGGCGCGTCGCCGGTCGCTGACGTCGGCACGTGCACGCTGCGAAGCTGCTGGCGTCTTGAACCCGCGATCACGGGGGCGCGGGTATTGCCGCCGATCCGCCGACCCCTCACCATAGCCGCCTGTAGCCGGCCGGGAGGTCGAGAAAGGTGACCGCAGTGCTGCCGGACTTCGATGCGAGCTTCACGCTCGACTCCACGCTGCTCGAGCAACGCCGCTCCGCCAGCGCACGGCGCCTGTATACGGTCCAGATCCCTGCGCTGCGCGCGGCAGGCTTCGCCATCCTGTCGATGATGCTGCTGCTCGAGGATTCGCGCGGCGTCGCACCCGGGCATGACCCGGCCGTGCCGTGGCTCGTCGGGATCAACCTCGCCTATGCCGCCGTCGCCTGGGTGGCCTTGCAGTTCGGCTATGGGCGTACCCGCCGGTTCGACCTGAACCTCTTCTTCCTGCACGTCGACCTCGCGTTCTGGCTCGCCAACCTGCACCAGCTCGAACGGGGCCAGCTCTTCTTCGCCTACCTGCTGCTCGTGCGCGTCGTCGACCAGCTCGGCGAGGGCTTCAAGCGCGCGCTCTACTTCGACCACGTCGCCGTGCTCGCGTACGTCGCCTATTCGACCTGGATGGCCTGGCATTCGCCCGAGACGGCGCGTTGGCCGGACCGTCTCAGCACCGCCGGCACGATGTACCTGCTCGGCATCTATCTCGCGATGACCGGGCTCGTCACCGAGCGGCTGCGCCAGCGTACGCGCCAGGCGGTCCGCACCGCGCGCCAGCTCGTCGACAGCCTCGAGCAGAAGAACGCCGCGCTGGAGGCGCAGGCGATCGAGCTCGAGCAGGCGCGTGCGCGCGCCGAGGAGGCCAACATCGCGAAGTCGCAATTCCTCGCCGTCACCAGCCACGAGATCCGCACGCCGATGAACGGCATCCTCGGCACCGCCGAGCTGATGATGGCCACGCCGCTGACGCGCACCCAGCAGCGCTATGTGCAGACCGCGCACCGCTCGGCGATGGCGCTGCTCGCGCTGATCGACGACGTGCTCGACCTGTCGCGCATCGAGGCGCGCCGGCTCACGCTGACGCCGACGGCGATCGATCTGCGCAGCCTCGCGGCCGACGCCGTCGACCTGGTCGCGCTGACCGCCGGCGACAAGGCAGTGAGCGTTTCGGGCGACGTGGACCAGGCCTTGCCGCAGCGCGTGCTCGCCGATCCGCTGCGCCTGCGCCAGCTCCTCGTCAACCTGCTGCACAACGCCGTCAAGTTCACCGAGCGCGGCAGCGTCCGCCTCGACATCGCGGTGCTCGAGCCGGCCGGCGACCGACGCATGCGCATCTCGGTGCGCGACACCGGCATCGGCATCGCGCCCGACAAGCTCGACACGATCTTCGAGGCCTTCACGCAGGTCGACGCATCGAGCACGCGCCGCCATGGCGGCAGCGGCCTGGGTCTTGCGATCGTCAGGGAGCTCACCGACCTGATGGGCGGCCGCGTCAGCGTCGAAAGCCGGCTCGGCATCGGGTCGCACTTCTGGGTCGACCTGCCGCTCGTCGAAGCCGCTGCGCCGACGCTGCCGGTGGCCGACGCGGGCGACGACGAGACGCGCATCGGCGCACGCGTGCTGCTCGCCGAGGACGAGCCGGTGAACCAGATGGTCGTGAAGGACATGCTGACGATGCTCGGCTGCGAAGTCGACGTCGCAGCCGATGGCGCTGCTGCCTGCGCGGCGCTGCAGGCAGCGCGCTACGACATCGTCTTCATGGACTGCCACATGCCGGTGATGGACGGCTACGAGGCCACGCGCCGCATACGCGCTGCAGAGCTGCTCGCTGCGCACGTGCCCATCGTCGCGCTCACCGCCGATGCGCTCGCGGTCGATCGCGAACGCTGCATCGAATCGGGCATGGACGACTTCCTCACCAAGCCGGTGAGCAGCGCGCAGCTGTCGGCGACGATCGTGCGCTGGACCGGCCGGCGCACCTATCCGGCGACGACGTGGTAGTCCTCACGTCTTCAGCCGGTAGCCGGTCTTCAGGATCCACGCCGCCGCCGACAGCGAGACCAGGAAGAACACCAGGGTCATCGTGAAGCTGATGCCGACGTGCATCTCGGCGGTATCGAAGAAGCTCCAGCGGAAGCCGCTGATCAGGTAGACCGACGGGTTCAGCATCGACAGCTTCTGCCACGGCGGCGGCAACATCGTGACCGAATAGAACGGCCCGCCGAGGAAGGTCAGCGGCATCACGATCAGCATCGGGATCAGCTGCAGCTTCTCGAAGCCATCGGCCCAGATGCCGATGATGAAGCCGAACATGCTGAACGTGACCGCCGTCAGCACGAGGAACAGGAACATCCAGACCGGATGCTCGATGTGCAGCGGCACGAACATGCTCGCGGTCGCGAGGATGATGAGCCCGATCATCACCGACTTGGTGGCCGCCGCGCCGACGTAGGCGGCGATCGTCTCGACGTGCGAGATCGGCGCCGACAGCAGCTCGTAGATCGTGCCGGTGAACTTCGGGAAGTAGATGCCGAACGACGCGTTCGAGATGCTCTGCGTCAGCACCGACAGCATGATGAGCCCGGGCACGATGAAGGCGCCGTACGGCACGTCGCCGATCTTCGCGATGCGCGAGCCGATCGCCGAGCCGAACACGACGAAGTAGAGCGCCGTCGACAGCACCGGCGAGATGATGCTCTGCGTGATGGTGCGCCAGGTGCGTGCCATCTCGAACGCGTAGATCGCGCGCATCGCGTGGATGTTGATCGCCATCACGCCTCCTTCACCAGGTTCACGAAGATGTCCTCCAGCGAGCTCTGCGTCGTCTGCAGGTCCTTGATGCGGATGCCCGAGCCGTGCAGGTCGTCGAGCAGGGTCGCCACCGCGTCCTGCGGTCCGTGCGCGTCGTAGCCGTAGGTGAGCTCGAGACCCGACTCGTCGAGTTGCAGGCCGTGGCGCTCGAGTGCCGTGGGAATGCTGCGGAGCGGCGCCTGCAGCTGCAAGGTCAGCTCCTTCTTGCCGAGCTTCTTGATCAGCACGTCCTTGTCCTGCACCAGGATCAGCTTGCCGTGGCTGATGACGCCGACGCGGTCGGCCATGTCCTCGGCTTCCTCGATGTAGTGCGTCGTCAGCACGATCGTCACGCCCGATTCGCGCAGTGCGCGCACCATCGCCCACATGTCCTTGCGCAGCGCGACGTCGACGCCGGCGGACGGCTCGTCGAGAAACAGCACCCGCGGCTCGTGCGACAGTGCCTTGGCGATCATCACGCGGCGCTTCATGCCGCCCGACAAGGTCATGATGCGCGAGTCCTTCTTGTCCCACAGCGACAGGTCGCGCAGGATCTTCTCGATCAGCGCCGGATCGCGCTTCTTGCCGAAGAGCCCGCGGCTGAACGACACCGTGGCCCACACCGTCTCGAAGGCGTCGGTCGTGAGCTCCTGCGGTACGAGGCCGATCTGGCTGCGCACCTTGCGGTAGTCGCGCACGATGTCGAGCCCGTCGACGCCGACCTTGCCGTCGCCGAGCTTGACGATGCCGCAGATCGTGCCGATCAGCGTCGTCTTGCCGGCGCCGTTCGGCCCGAGCAGCGCGAAGATCTCGCCGCGCCGGATCTCGAGGTTGATGTCGTCCAGGGCCTTGAGGCCCGAGGCATAGGTCTTGGAGACGTGCGCAACGGAGATGATGGCGTCCATGAGGGCGGGGCAGCGACACCGGCAAAGGTGCGAAGCGTAGCGCCGTTTCGTGCCGCAGCGCCGGGACGCGCTCAGCCGGGCGGCACGTGGCCTTCCACCGTGCGCTTCATCGCCGCCGACGACGGCCCAGACGACGCGGCGCCGTCCTACAACGATCCGTCTGCTCTTCCCGCTGGGCGCGGCAGTCGCCGCGCGCGAGACTCGTTCGAGCCCGCCCGAGCGGGACAGGAGCAACCGATGACTACGAGGGCCCACGAATGATCCGCGTCGCGATCGTCGACGACCATGCGGTGGTGCGCGCCGGGCTGCGGCAGTACCTGTCCGAACAGGTCGACTTGCGCGTGATCGGCGAAGCCGCCAACGGCCGCGATGCCGTCAACATCGTGCGTCAGGGCGAACTCGACGTGATGGTGATGGACCTGTCGATGCCCGACCAGAGCGGCGTCGACGCGCTCGCGGCCATCAAGGCGCGCGCGCCCGATCTGCCGGTGCTGATCCTGTCGGGCTTTCCGGAGGAGCACTACGCGACGACCTTGCTGCGTCAAGGCGCGGCCGGCTACCTCAACAAGGAGTGCGACCCGGAAGAGATCGTCAAGGCGATTCGCACCGTTTATCGCGGCCGCAAGTACATCACCGCCGGCGTCGCCGAGCGCCTCGCCGACACGCTCGGCGGCGGCGTCGACAAGCTGCCGCACGAGAGTCTCTCCGAACGCGAGTTTCAGGTCTTCCTGCGCCTGGCCAAGGGCGAGACGATAGGCCACATGGCCGACAGCATGGCGCTGAGCGTGAAGACCGTCAGCACCTACCGGACCCGCGTCATGGAGAAGATGAGCCTCGAGTCGAACAGCGACCTGACTTACTACGCGCTGAAGAACGGCCTGATCCAATAGCGCGCTGCCGTCCTACGCCGCTGCGCCGGCGTCGATTCGACACTGCTGGGCATGCCGCAACCTCCACCGGAGCCCACCATGCCGCCCGAAGCCTCGATCGCATGCCCGTCCGCCAGCGAGTGGATGCGCATCTTCGCCTGCCGTCTCGCCCAGCGTCGTCCGGAGCTCGATGCACGCGCCGTGGTCGACGCTGCCGTCGACCAGTTCAAGGCGTGGCACGGAACGGCACCCGAGATCGCGGCGGAGCAGTGGGGCCAGTCGGGCCTCATGCACTGACAGGCACGCTGACCGGCGTGACCGAGCGCGCGCCGTGCGCTCGGTGCAGCGTCAGAATCCAGCGTCGCGCTCGCGGCGCCTTTTCAATTCATCGGGCAAGGGGCTGTCGCTCCGCGTCGGCCACCAGCGCTCCAGCCGCGCCGCCGCCCAGCCCCGGCCGCCGAGGCCGAACGCGAGCGCCAGCGCCAGCACGACGCCGCCGAGCAGGATCAGGAACGCATCGCGGATCACCTGCCCGCCGATGTCCAGGTGGTCGAGCGCGATCATGATGACGAACGCCAGCACCGCATAGCGTGCCGCGGCGCCGAGCGCATCCGCATCGCCGATACCCGCGCGCCGGCAACGCGCTTCGACCAGGCCGCCGACGAAGCGCGCGAAGTACGCACCGAACACGAGGATCACGAGCGCGACCAGCAGCCGCGGCACGAACACCGTGATGCGCCCGAGCAGCTCGGTCACGTAAGTCAATCCCAGGCCATTGGCCGCGACCACCAGCGACGCGAGGATCACGAGCCAATAGCACAGCAGCGCGAAGAGGTCGCTGCCGTCGGTCTGCCCGCCGCCGATCTGCAGGAAGCCGTCCATGCCCGACCGGCGCGTCACGACATGGAAGTTGATGGCACGCAGCGCGCGCCGTACCGCGAAGCGGATCGCCTTGGCGATCAGCACGCCGGCGATGACGACCAGTATCGCCAGCACGAGGCGCGGCAGAAAGGCGCCGACCTGAACCAGCAGCGCCCGCACCGGCTCGAGCAAGACATCGACGCGATCCATGATGATGTGTTCCTTCGGAGTGTCCGGCCGTGTCAGCGCGACGACGGCGCGATGCCGAGCAGCGCACAGATGCCGACGAGCGGAACGGCCGCCCAGTCGGGGCGGTTCTGCAGTTCATAGCGCAATTCGTAGAGCGCCTTCTCGAGCTCGAAGAACGCCAGCAGTTGCGAGGCCGCGCCGTTCCCACGTGCCGCCGGCCCGCCGGCGGCCTGGTAGGCCTCGACGAAGGTGCGGCGCGCCTGGTCCTCCCAGGCCTGCGCGAGCGGCGCCAGCGAGGCCAGCTCCTGCGCGGCCGGCGCTGCGCTGCGCAGCCCCTGCGCGGCCGCATAGCCGAACGAGCGCAGCATGCCGGCCACGTCGCGCAGCGGCGACTGCTTCATGCGACGTTCCTCGAAGCTGTGCCCCGGCTCGCCTTCGAAGTCGATGATGACGAAGTCGTTCTTCACCAGCAGCACCTGCGACAGGTGGTAGTCGCCATGGATGCGCGTGCGCTGCATGCCGGAGGTGTCGATCGCCGCTTCGGTGAGCTGCTGCTCGATGCGCTGGCGCGCGCCGAGCACGACGCGCGCGGCGGCGAGCGCATCGCCCGTCAGCAGCGGCAACTGGCGCTCGAGCAGCGCCAGGGCGCTCCGCGCCGTGGCCGTCGCCCGGGTGCGGGCGGCCGCCAGATCGGCTTCCGCATAGGGCTCGGGGTCGAACGCCGCAAGACCGCTCTTGCGCGCCAGCGCCGCATGCAGCTCGGCGGTGCGCCGGCCCAGCGTCGCCACCTGCTCCATGTAGGCCGCATGCACGTCGTCCGGCAGCGCCTGCAGGCCGCTGCGCGCCGACTCGAAGAAGCGCTGCAGGTAGCCCGCCGCATGCTCCCAGCCGTCGCCCTGGTTGGGCACCTGCGCCTGCAGGATCCCGAGCGTGGCATGCGCGCCTTCGGGCGTGCGCAGCTCGATGATGCCGGCGAGCGGCACGCAGTTCGGGAACGCCGCCACCTCGGTCAGGAAGCGGCCCATCTCGACCTCGGGATTGGTGCCGGGCTGCACGCGCCGATACGCCTTCAGGAACAGCCGCTCGCCGAACAGCACGACGCTGTTGGAGCTGTGGCCGAGCGGCTTGCCGACCGGCAGGCCGGCGAGGTCGTCGCCGGTGATGCCGGAGAACAGCCGCGTCGGCTCGAAGCGCAGCTCGCCGTGCTCGGTCGCGAGCGATCCGCCTTTGCCGATCCCGCGCACCAGCGCGCGGCAGAACGCTTCGTCGGCGAGCGCGTCGGCCATGATGCCGACCTCGGCCTGCTGGCGCACCCGCGCGACCGCCGCGTTGGCCAGGCTCTTCACGCGCTCCTCGTCGCGGTCTTCCCAGGCCAGCGTCAGCGGCACGAAGTACGACGCGGTCTCGTCGCCGGCGTCGGTCTCGATCACCTGCACCAGCCAGCTCGAGTCGCCTTCGTCCCATATGGCATGGTCGGCGACGCGGCAGCGCTGGATCGCCGTGCCCTTGGCGCCGTACCAGCGCTGCGTCTCGACGTGGCGCGGCAGCGTGTCGGTCTCGTACTGGCTGCGCGTCTTCACCGACAGCCCGATGCGCCACGGCACGACGTGGTCGCGGAACAGGCTGGTCCAGCCGTCGAACAGCACGAGCACCGGCCGGTCTTCGATCGCCGGCCGCTCGTCGTGCCAGCTCGGCACGGCGACGTCGGTGGCGAGCCGGAACCAGTAGAAGCCATAGCCCGCCAGGGTCAGCAGGTAGGGCAGCTCGCCGATCGGCGGGAACGACGTGCGGCCGAGCAGCTCGATCGGCACGCGGCCCTTGAAGGCTCCAAGGTCGAGCTCGACCGGTTGCGCCGAGCGCGACAGGTTGGCGACGCAGAGGATGGTCTCGCCGTCGTGCTCGCGCAGGTACGCCAGCACCTTGCGGTTGCCGGGCTTCAGGAACTGCAGCCCGCCGCGCCCGAACGCCCGGCTGGTCGCGCGCACCGCCAGCATGCGCCGCATCCAGTGCAGCAGCGAGGACGCGTCGCGCAGCTGCGCCTCGACGTTGACGGCCTCGTAGCCGTAGATCGCGTCCATGATCGGCGGCAGGTAGAGCCGCTGCGGGTCGGCGCGCGAGAAGCCGGCGTTGCGATCGGGCGACCATTGCATCGGCGTGCGCACGCCGTTGCGGTCGCCGACGAACACGTTGTCGCCCATGCCGATCTCGTCGCCGTAGTAGATGATCGGCGAGCCGCGCATCGACAGCAGGAGGCTGTTCATCAGCTTGATGCGGTCCTTGTCGTTCTCGAGCAGCGGCCCGAGGCGGCGCCGGATGCCGAGGTTGATGCGCGCGCGCGGGTCGGCCGCGTACGTCGAGTACATGTAGTCGCGCTCCTTGCTCGTCACCATCTCGAGCGTCAGCTCGTCGTGGTTGCGCAGGAAGATCGCCCACTGGCAGCCGGCCGGTATGTCGGGCGTCTGCTGCATGATCTCGACGAGCGGATAGCGGTCCTCCTGGGCGATCGCCATGTACATGCGCGGCATCAGCGGGAAGTGGTAGCAGGCGTGGCATTCGTCGCCGTCGCCGAAGTACTCGCGCACGTCCTCCGGCCACTGGTTGGCCTCGGCGAGCAGGAAACGGTTCGGGTAGCTCGCGTCGATCGCCGCGCGCAGCTGCTTGATCACCGCATGCGTCTCGGGCAGGTTCTCGTTGTTCGTGCCCTCGCGCTCGACGAGGTAGGGGATCGCGTCGAGCCGGAAGCCGTCGACGCCCATGTCGAGCCAGAACCGCATCGTTCGGAACACCGCTTCGAGCACCGCGGGGTTGTCGAAGTTGAGGTCGGGCTGGTGGCTGAAGAAGCGGTGCCAGTAGTACGCCTTGGCGACCGGATCCCAGGTCCAGTTCGACGTCTCGGTGTCGGTGAAGATGATGCGCGTGCCGCGGTACTTGCCGTCGTCGTCGCTCCACACATAGAAGTCGCGCTCCGGCGAGCCGGGCGGCGCCTTGCGGGCGGCCTGGAACCAGGGATGCTGGTCCGACGTGTGGTTGATGACGAGCTCGGTGATGACGCGCAGGCCGCGCCGGTGCGCCTCGTCCAGCATCACCTTGAAGTCGTCCAGCGTGCCGTACTGCGGATGGACGTTCTCGTACTCGGCGATGTCGTAGCCGTCGTCCTTCAGCGGCGACGGATAGAACGGCATCAGCCAGATCGTGTTGACGCCGAGGTCCTTGACGTAGTCGAGCTTGGACGTCACGCCCTTGAAGTCGCCGACGCCGTCGCCGTCGGAATCGACGTAGGCCTTGACGTTGAGCTGGTAGATGACGGCATCGAGGTACCAGCCCGCGTCGTCGCCGTGCGCTACGTCGGCCCGGGTCTCCTCGGCGAGCGCCGCCGACGGCATCGCGGCCAAGGGGGGTGCCTTCACTGAAACCTCTCCATGTCGCGCTCGGTGCGCCCGCTGCCCTCGATGCGCAGGATGTGCGCCGGCGAAACCTCGGGCCGCAGCAGCACGTAATTGCGGCCGCCGCGCCATTCGTAGCGCTGGCCGTCGAGCAGGTCGTGGACGACGTAGGGGCGCTGCCCATCGAGGCCGAGCAGGCCGAGGTCCAGATCGACCCAGCCCGATTGCGCCCGGTCGGGATCGAGGTTGACGACCGTCAGGATGGCGTTGCCGTCGACGTGCTTCAGGTAGGCGATCAGCTGGTCGTTGTCGACCGGCACGAAGGCGAGGCTGTCGTTGGACTGCAGCGCGGGATTGGTGCGCCGGATCGCGTTGACGTGCGACATCAACGCGCTGAGCGAGCGCGCCGCGGCGAGATCCCAGCGACGCAGCTGGTACTTCTCGGAATCGCGGTACTCCTCGCTGCCGGGTTCACGCGGCTGATGCTCCATCAACTCGAATGCCGGCCCGTAGACGCCGTAGTTGGACGACAGCGTCGCCGCGAGCACGAGCCGCGCGATGAACGTGGCGCGCTTGCCGCTCTGCAGCCGCTCATGCAGGATGTCGGGCGTGTTCGGCCAGACGTTCGGCCGGAAGTAGCTCGCGCCCGGTCCGTGCGCCAGCTCGGTGAAGTATTCGATCAGCTCGGCCTTGCTGTTGCGCCAGGTGTAGTAGGTGTAGGACTGCGAGTAGCCGAGCTTGGCCAGGCGATGCATGACCTTCGGCCGCGTGAACGCCTCGGCGAGGAACAGCACGTCGGGATGCTCGCGCTTGATCTCGCCGATCGCCCACTCCCAGAACGGGAACGCCTTGGTGTGCGGGTTGTCGACCCGGAAGATCGTCACGCCCTGCGCGATCCAATGGTCGAACACGCCCTTCAGCGCGTCCCACAGCGCGCGCCAGTCGTCGGTCTCGAAGTCGAACGGATAGATGTCCTGGTACTTCTTCGGCGGGTTCTCGGCGTATTGCACCGAGCCGTCCGGCCGGTGCCGGAACCACTGCGGATGCGCCTTCACCCACGGATGGTCCGGCGCGCACTGGAACGCGATGTCGAGCGCGAGCTGGATGCCATGCTCGCGCGCGGCCTCGACGAGCGCGCGGAAGTCGTCGAGCGTGCCGAGCTCCGGCAGGATCTCGGTATGGCCGCCCTCGGCCGCACCGATCGCCCATGGACTGCCGACGTCGCCGTCCGCACCGACGCGCGCGTTGTTGCGGCCCTTGCGGTTGACGCGGCCGATCGGATGGATGGGCGGCAGATAGAGCACGTCGAAGCCCATGCCGGCCACATAGGGCAGCAGCGCCTGCACGTCGCGCAGTGTGCCGTGGCGGCCGGGCTCCGGCGATGCCGAGCGCGGGAACAACTCGTACCAGCTGCTGAAGCCGGCGCGCTCGGGATCGACGACGAGCTGGCGTTCCTCGCCGAAGCGCGCCTCGTGACGACGATCCGGATGGCGCCTGGCGATCCGCACCAGGTCGGCATCGTCGGCAATCGCCTGCAGCGCATGCAGGCCGAGTTCCGAGGTCGCGCTGCGCGCCAGGGTCGCGGCCCAGCGTTTCAGGTCGCGCCGGTCGTCGCCGCGTGCGCGGTCTGCCGCCTCTTCGACGAGCAACGCGCCGACCTGCAGCGCGACGCGCACATCGACGATGTCGTCGCGTCGCGCCAGGTCATGGCGCCACGAATCGAAGGCGTCGACCCACGCGGTCACCGTATAGGCATAGCGCCCGATCTGCGGCGGCGTGAACGACGCGGTCCAGACGTCGTTGCCCTCGGGCTCCATCTCGACCTCGTGCACGTTCCGGGCCTCATCGGCCTGCCATTGCAGGCGCACGCGGATGCGGTCATGGCCGTCGGCAAAGCAGTGCGCCCGGACAACGTAGGGCCGGCCGACGATGGCCTTGGCGGCGAACCGGCCGCCATCGACCTCCGGAAGCACCGCATCCACCACCGCGCGAACCTGGCCGCGAATCTGGCCGTCCTGGTGGATCTCGATGCGGCGCGCGGCCTGCACTGCCGGCTGGCGCTCGGCCACCGCCGATTCCTTCATCGCCGCATCCCTCGCTCGCGCGCAGGGCGTGCAAGACCGTCCCGCCGGCACATGCGCTGCTGCATGGCTGAACCTCCTAGTCGAGGTTGCCCATGCTCCGACGGCCGGCGCGGCATGCCGGCCGGACATCAGGCGGATGTCGAGTGCGGGTTGTCCTACGCTTCGGGGCGACGCATGCGCCGATGCGGTGCAGACCACCACGAGGTGTGTCTGACCGCCGCCGGATGCCCGGCATGCCTGTCACGCGACGTGACCTGATGTTGCGGAAGTGACAGCAGGCGTGCGGTGTTGACGAGCGCCATGTGGGTCAGCGCCTGCGGGAAGTTGCCGAGCATGCGGCCGCCGCCGCGCGGGTCGTACTCCTCCGACAGCAGGCCGACGTCGTTGGCCAGCGCCAGCAACTGCGCGAACAACGTTTCCGCGTCGTGCCGCCGACCTATCACGGCCAGGCAGTCGGCGAGCCAGAAGCTGCAAGGCAGAAACGTCCCTTCGCCGGGCGGCAAGCCGTCGACGCCGCTCTCGCTCGGGTAGCGGCGCACCAGGCCGTCGACCACGAGGTCGCGCTGGATCGCATCGACCGTCGCCACCACGCGCGGATCGTCCGCCGGCAGAAAGCCGACCAGCGGGAGCAGCAGCAGGCTGGCATCGAGATCGGTCGAACCGTAGTGCTGGACGAAGCAGCCGCGCTGCGCGTCGAAGCCGGCGCTGCAGACCTGTGCGTGGATCTCGTCGCGCACGGCGCGCCAGCGCTCGACCGGGCCTTCCATGCCGAACTTCTCGACCGACACGACGGCACGATCGAACGCCACCCACGCCATGACCTTGGAATGGGTGAAGTGGCGGCGCTCGCCGCGGATCTCCCAGATGCCTTCGTCGGGCTCATGCCAGTGCGACTCGAGGAAGTCGAGCAGCTCGAGTTGCACCTGCCAGACGTGCGGCTCGGGCTCCAGGTTCACGGCGCGCGCCAGGTGCAGCATGTCCATGACTTCGCCGTAGACGTCGAGCTGGAACTGCTCGGTCGCGGCATTGCCGATGCGCACCGGCGCGGCGCCCTCGTAGCCGGCGAGCCAGCCGAGCTCGCGCTCGTCGAGGCGGCGCTCGCCGGTCACGCTGTAGAGCGTCTGCAGGTCGCCCGGCCGGCCGGCAACGGCGCGCTCCAGCCATAGACGCCAGGCGACCGCTTCTTCGGTGTAGCCGGCCAGCAGCAGCGAGTTCAACGTGAAGGTCGCGTCGCGCAGCCAGCAGTAGCGGTAGTCCCAGTTGCGCACGCCGCCCCATTGCTCGGGCAGCGACGTCGTCGGCGCGGCGACGATGCCGCCGGTGGGCGCGAAGATCAGCGCCTTCAACGTGATGAGCGACCGCAGCACCTCGGTCTTCCAGCGGCCGTCGTAGCTGCAGCGCCCCGACCATGCGCGCCAGCCGGCCTCGGTCTCGGCGAGCGCCTCTTCGGGATCGAGCGGCGGGTACGGGTCCTGATGCGACAGCCGATAGCTCAGCAGGAACGGCACGCGCGCGCCGGCAGCGACATCGAACGTCGCGAGCGTCGTCATCCGCTCGCCGTGCGTGCGCACCGGCGTGCGCAATTCCAGCGTGTCGGGGCCGGCGGTCATCAGCAGGATGCCGTCGTCGCGCCGCACCCACGGCACGATCTGGCCGTAGTCGAAGCGCACGATCAGCTCGAACTGCATGGTCACCGTGCCCTGCACGCCTTCGACGATGCGCAGGATGTCGCGCCGGGTGCCGCGCCGCGGCATGCAGTCGATCACGCGCACCGTGCCGGTGTCGGTGCGGAACTCGGTCTCGAGGATCAACGTACCGTCTCGATAGCGCCGGCGCGAATGCCAGTGCTCGGCGGCGGGCGCGATCTGCCAGCGCCCGTTGCCTTCGTCGCCGAGCAGCGCGGCGAAGCAGGCGCCGCCGTCGAAGCGCGGCGCGCACATCCAGTCGATCGAGCCGTCGCGCCCGACGAGTGCGGCGGTGTGGCCGTCGCCGATCAGGGCATAGTCTTCGATGGGTAGGGGCATGGCCGCATCGTGTTCGTCGGGACGACGATGCTATGCCGCGTCCACCGTCGCGGTCGGACCGCACGGCGCTTGTCCGAGTGGAAGATGCGCCTATGCGGCCATCGGCTCCGACGCGGCGCCGACCTGACCGGCGCTCGCCCCGGCAGCGTCTCCTTGCTCAGGGGCGCTGCAGGTAGCTCAGCACCGCGTTCCAGGTCTCCGTCGAGTTGAGGATGCCGAGATGCGACGTGCCGAGGATCGGGTCGTTCACGCCCTGGTTCGTCAGGTTCAAGGTCAGCGCGCCGCGCTGCCGCGCGCTGCCCGAGAAGTCGGTCGGGTTGCCGTAGGCGTCGATCGCCGGCACCGGCGCGAGCAAGCCGTCCTGCACCGGGAAGTAGACGAAGCTCCGGTCGGCATTGCGGATCACGAGCGTGCGGTGGGCCGCGAACGACTCGTGCCGGTTGAGCTGCTGCAGGAACGGCGTCTGCGGCGAACCGAGCTCCTGGCAGATCGCGCTCGACGGCGTGAAGCCGCCGTTGGCCGGCAACTGCCAGTAGTTGGCCGGATCGGGCGAGCAGTCGATGATGCCGTGGTTGGCGCCGTCGATGCCGACGATGCGGCGCACCTTGCGCAGCTCGCGCGGATGCTCGCGCAGCCATTCGCGAATGATCACGACACCCAGGCTGTGGCCGACCAGATCGACCTGCCGTGCACCGGTGTAGGCGAGCACCGCCTCGATGAAGCTGCCGACGTCGGGCACGTTGGCGACCGTGGTGTGAGCCTGGCTCGAACGGATCGTCGGATCGACCAGCAGGTCGCACTGATCGCCCTGGTAGCCGACGCCCCACAGCTCGCTCGTCGCGTAGCCGTGGTCGGCGAGGAATTGGGCGAGCGCCTGCATGCGCCCGTACGGGTTGCACGACGTCGGGTAGGGCGTGTCGTTGTTGCCGTGCACGAAGACGACCGGCGTGCGCCGCACCGGACCGCTCGCGCCGAAGCCGAGCAGCGGCGTGCCGAGCGACGCGTCCAGGATCACCGGGAAGTCTTCCGGCAAGGTCGTGCCGACGGTGCCCGAGGCGTGGGCGACGCTGCACGCCAGTGCCAGCGTGGCCAGCAGGCCGAGGCCGCGGCGGGCGAGCCGCCGCCCGGCTGTGATCGAACGGAACATGCGAACTCCTCGCGGTGTGTGACGAACCGGCCGATGATTGCGGGCGGTTCGGCAGGCGTCAATCCGCGCGGTTCCGGTTCCCCCCGGCCGGCCCGAGGCCGATCGGCGCCGGCACCGTATTGACGATGCGCGTGTAGAGCGCGCGATAGACGTCGTCGGGCGGATGGCCGGTCAGCGGGTCCCGGTTCTCGCCGAACGCGGCATCCAGCTCGGCCCAGTCCCGCGCATCGAGCACGCGCTCGGCCAGCGGCAGGATCTCTCGCTCCTCCACCGCCATGTGCGCGAGGTAGAAGTCGACGTAGCGCTCCGCCGCGGCCTCGAACGCGGCGCGCCGCGCCTCGCCCATCATCTCGAAGCCGAGCAGCGCATGCTCGAGTTCGCGGATGCGGCGCTCGCCCTGCCCATGTTCCTCGTCGAGACGATCGAGCAGTTCGCGCGACAGCGGCGTCTTCGCGCGCAGCTTGGCGAACAGCAGTTCGGTTTCCTTCTTGTGATGGCGCTGCTCGGGGAACTCGTCGACGTAGAACAGCATCGCGCGCAGCGCCGCGAAGTCGGGCAGGGTGGCGTCGCGGCGGTGCTGCTCGAGCAGCAGCAGGATCGAGCGCAGCATCGCTGCCAGGGCGGCGTGCTCGTCTCGGATGATTCGGATCGTGGCAGGCGTCATGGCGATCTCCGGGTCGTCCTGCCCGACAGCGTCGCAGCGTTCTGCCGGTGTTGGATTGCGCTGGATCAAGCGCTGCGTTGACCGGCATCAACGCGGCCGGCCGCGCGCTGCCCACACTGGGCGTGCCCGCTTCACGGCCAGGAGATCGCCATGTACCAACGCATCCTTGTTCCGATCGACGGCAGCACGACCGCGACGCGCGGCCTCGACGAGGCGGTCGCCCTGGCGCGCCTGACCCACGCGCGCCTGCGGCTCTTGTGCGTTCTAGACGTGCTGACTTTCGCGTCCGGCTTCGAGCCCGCAGCGACTTATGTCGCCGACGTCGTCCCGCTGATGAAGCAGGCCGGTGTCGAGTTGCTGGCCGCCGCCAAGCTGCGCGCGGCCGCCGCCGGCGTGGAGGCCGACAGCGTGCTGGTCGAGCGGGTCGGCGCGCGCATCGCCGAGATCGTGGCCGAGCAGGCGCTCGAATGGAAGGCCGATCTCGTGGTCGTCGGTACCCACGGTCGCCGCGGCATCGGCCGGGCGCTGCTCGGCAGCGACGCCGAGCAGATCCTGCGGTGCGCGCCGGTGCCGGTACTGCTGGTGCGCTCGGCACCTGCGCCGGCCTGACGCGGAGCCTGCGGGCTCAAGACACGATCATGTCGCCCGTGCCGTTGCGCAGCACGCGCAGGATCAGCCCGCCGAGCTCCTCGAACGAGTTTTCCTTCGCGAGCAGGGCGCGCACGCCGGCGCGGCGTGCGCTCTCGCGCAGCTCTTCCGACAGGTAGCCCGAGCTCACGATCACCGGCAGATCGGGCCGTATCGTCTGCAGCTCGCCGGCGACCTCGATGCCGGTGCAGTCGGGCATGTTGAAGTCGGTGACGACGAGATCGACGCCTTGCGGCGCGGCCCGTATCGCGGTCACGGCAGCCTGCGCGTCCTGGTAGCAGGTGGGCGCGAAGCCGAGGCGGCCGAGGAGCCGCTCGACCATCAGCACCATCAGCTCGTCGTCGTCGATGTAGACGATGCGCTCGCCCGCGGCCGCAAGCGTCTCGGCCGCATCGCCCGCCGTCGCTATCGCCGGATCGCGCGCCGCGATGCGCGGGATGTAGAGGTGGAAGCGGCTGCCCTGACCGAGCGCGCTTTCGGCCGCGATCCCGCCGCCCAGCGCGACCATGATGCCGTGCGCGACCGCCAGGCCGAGCCCGGTGCCTTCGCCGCGCGGTTTGGTCGTGAAGAACGGTTCGAAGATACGGGCGAGCGTCGCCTCGTCCATGCCGCAGCCGTTGTCGGCCACCCAGACGTGCGCATGGTCGCCGGCGAGGACCGTCCCCAGGCGCAGCGCCGCGGCGGTGTCGAGCGACACCACGTCGAGCCCGATCTCGATCCGCCCGGTACTGCCGCGCAAGGCATGCCAGGCATTGGTGCAGAGGTTGATCAGCACCTGTTGAATCTGCGTCGCGTCGACCTCGGCGAGGATCTCTTCGCCGGCCAGTTCGGTCTCGAGCCGCACCACCGACGGCAGCGTGACGCGCAGCAGCTGCATGGCTTCGACGACGATGGGCATCAGCGGCTGGACCGCGAGCGCCTGCGGCTGCTTGCGGCTGAACGCGAGGATCTGGCGCACCACGTCGCGCGCGCGCATCGCGGCAAGCTCGATGTGCTCGAGGTTCTCGTGCGCCGCATGGTCCGGGCCGACGTCGAGCATCGCGAGGCCGACATTGCCGATGATCGAGCCCATGATGTTGTTGAAGTCGTGCGCGATGCCGCCGGCCAGCGTGCCGATCGCCTCCATCTTCTGCGCCTCGCGCAGCTGCGCCTCGAGCGCGCGGCGCTCGGCGCGCGACTGGCGCAGCTCGGACACGTCGCGCATGATCACGGTGTAGAGCCGGTGGCCGTCGATCTCGACGTGCGAGATCGATGCCTCGGCCGGGAACTCGCTGCCGTCGGGACGCAGGCCGTAGATCTCGCCGGTCCGGCCCATCGGGCGGCTGCGTACGGTGCCGGCGCCGAACTGGCGCATCCAGCCCGCATGGCCGAAGCGGAAGCGCTCGGGCACGAAGCGGTCGAGCGGCGTGCCGCGCGCCTCGTCGGCCGGGCAACGGAACAGCGCCGCGGCCGCGTCGTTGAACAGCACGATGTTGCCGCGATCGTCGACCGTGACGATCGCATCCATCGCCGAATCGACGATGCCCTGGAGCCGCGACTCGCTGCGCGCCAGCGCGCGCGCGGTGGCGCGCCCTGGCGACAGGTCGCGCACGATCTTGGAAGCGCCGATGATGCGGCCCGCGGCATCGCGCACCGGCGAACTGGTGACCGAGACGTCGATGCGCCGGCCGCTCTTGGCGACCAGCACGGTCTCGAGGTTCTCGATCGGCTCGCCGCGCGCCAGGCGCGCGAGCGCCGCGGCTTCCTCCTGCAGCAGCTCGGGCGGCAACAGCATGGTGATGGGACGGCCGATGGCTTCCGCCGCGGCGTAGCCGAAGATCCGCTCGGCGGCGCGGTTCCAGCTGATCAGCGTGCCGTCCAGCGTCTTGCTCATGATCGCGTCGAACGACGAGTCGACGATCGCGGCGAGCAACGACATCGGCGACATCTCGCGCGGCGTGGAGGCGTGCGGCTCGTTCATGGGAAGCACGGTGGACGGTGCGCCCGGAAGCGCCGAGGATGCCATGCGGCAGGGCGCTTCCGGTCGCCATGTTGCGCGCGATATCAGCAATCGGGAGTAGGACGTTGCCGTCATCACGGCTGCATCGGCGCGCACAACCTCTCGCACTGGTGCAGTTGCTAGAAACCTGCGCTCGATTTGATGCAAGTCAAACCGCGCGTCGACGTGACCGCGCGCTTGACGCCGATCAAGCTCTGCCGACAGAGCCGACGACACCATCGGGCATCCGATCGACGAATGCTCGAGGACCGCGATGAAGATCCTGTTGCCGGTGGACGGCAGCGACTACACCAAGCGCATGCTGGCCTACGTCGCCGCGCACGACGAACTGCTCGGCCCGGCCCACGACTATGTCGCGCTGCACGTCGTGGCGCCGACGCCGGCCTTCGCGGCGCGCTTCCTGCCTCCGGGCTCGCTCGAGGAGCACTACCGCGAGACCGCGGCGCAGGTGCTGGCGCCGATCGCGTCGTTCGCCGCGCAGCAGGGCTGGAAGTTCAACGCTGCTCACCTGCATGGCCACGCGCCCGACGTGATCGCGGCCTATGCGAATGCCGAGCGCGCCGACCTCATCGTGATGGGCGCGCACGGCTATTCGGCGGTCGGCCTGCTCGGCTCGGTGACGATGGGCGTGCTGGCGCGCTGCACCGTGCCGCTGCTGCTGATCCGCTGACCATGGCTGCGGCGGCCGGCGCGGGCTTCGAGGCTCCGGCGATCGGAACGACGGCGTACTTCGGGCCGGGCCGGGCCTGCGTCGCCGAAGCGTCGGTGCGCATCGCCGGCATGCACTGCGCGGCCTGCGCGGTGACGATCGCCGACGCGCTGCGCGGCGTGCCCGGCGTGATCGATGCCGAGGTCAGTGCCGCCGGGCATGCGGCAACGGTGCGTTGGGATACGCGGCGCACGCGGTCCGCGGCGTGGCTCGATGCGATCGTCGCCGCCGGATACGACGCGTTGCCGGACGATGCCGCGGCGGCCCGCGAGGCGCGGCGGCGCGAAGCGCGCAGCGCGCTGTGGCGCCTCTTCGTCGCCGCGTTCTGCGCGATGCAGGTCATGATGTTCGCGGCCCCGGCCTACTTCAGTGCACCCGGCGACCTCGCGCCCGAGTACCGCCGGCTGCTCGACGCCGCAGGCTGGCTGCTGACCTTGCCGGTGCTGGCGTTCTCCGCCGCGCCGTTCTTCGCCGGCGCCTGGGCGAGCCTGCGCCGGCGCCGCATCGGCATGGACGTGCCGGTCGCGCTCGGCATCGCCGTCGCCTTCATCGCCAGCAGCGGGGCGGCCTTCGATCCGGGCGGCCTGTTCGGACGCGAGGTCTATTTCGACTCGCTGACGATGTTCATCGCGTTCCTGCTCGGCGGGCGCTATCTCGAGATGCGGCTGCGCCATCGGGCCGAGCAGGCGCTCGAGACCGCGGCTTGCGCGCTGCCCGACAGCGTACTGCGCGTCGAAGCCGACGGCAGCGTCCGGCCGGTCGGCGTGCGCCGCATCGCAGCGGGCGACCTGCTGCGCATCCCCGTGGGCCAGGCGTTCGCGGCCGACGGCGTGCTGATCGACGGTGCGACCGAGGCCGACGAGGCGCTGCTCACCGGCGAATCGAGGCCGGTCGCCAAGCCGTGCGGCGCTGCGGTGGTGGCCGGGACCATCAACCTCGGCGCGCCGGTGACCATGCGCGCCGAGCGCGTCGGCACGGATACGCGCTACGAAGCCATCGTCGCGCTGATGCGCGCCGCGCGCAGCCAGCGGCCGGCCCTGCTCGCGACCGCCGATCGCTGGGCCGCGCCGTTCCTTTGGGCCGTGCTGCTGCTCGCCGCCTCGGCCGCCGCGGTCTGGAGCGCGATCGACCCGGCGCGCGCGGTCTGGGTCGCGGTCTCGGTGCTGATCGTGACCTGCCCGTGCGCGCTGTCGCTCGCGGCCCCGAGCGCGCTGCTCGCGGCTGCGGGCGCGATGGGCCGGCATGGCGTGCTGCTGCGCCGCCTCGATGCGATCGCCGCGCTGGCGCGTGCCCGCGTGCTGTTCGTCGACAAGACCGGCACGCTGACCGAGGCGCAGCGCTGCGTCGCGATCGATCGACTGGACACGGGCGGCGCCGATGACTCGGCGCTGCGCGGCACCGCGGCGTCGCTCGCCGGTTGGTCGTCGCATCCGCTCGCCGCCGCGCTCGCGGCCGATGGCGCGGCGGCCGCCGTCGACTGGCGCGACGTGCGCGAGGTCGCCGGCATCGGCGTCGAGGCGCGCGATGCGCAAGGCCGCCGCTGGCGGCTCGGCCGTGCAGCAGCCGATCTCGCCGGTGTCGCATCCGGCCCGCAGGCCGTGCTGTGCTGTGACGACCGTCCGCTGGCGCGCTTCGTCTTCGACGAGCGCCTGCGCGCCGATGCCGTCGATGCGCTCGCCGACCTGCGCGCCGACGGCATGGAAGTGCATCTGCTGTCCGGCGATGCCGAACCACGTGCGCTAGCCCTTGCGGACACGCTGCCGCTCGACCGCGCCGACGGCAACCAGACCCCCGAAGCGAAACTCGCCGCCGTGCAGGCCGCACAGCAACGCGGCGACCTCGTCGCGATGCTCGGCGACGGCATCAACGACGCGCCGGTGCTCGCACAGGCCGATGTCTCGATCGCGATGGGCGAGGGCGCGCTCGTCGCACGCACGCAGGCCGACGCGGTGCTGGTGTCCAACCGCCTCGCCGACGTGGTCACGGCACGCCGCATCGCGCGACGCGCCGTGCGCATCGTGCATCAGAACTTCGCCTGGGCCGCGCTCTACAACGCGGCCTGCGTCCCGCTGGCACTGGCCGGCTGGCTCCCGCCGTGGGCCGCCGGCCTCGGCATGGCGACGAGCTCGCTGGTCGTGATCGGCAACTCGCTGCGCCTCGCGCGCACTTGAAGACGCAAGCGATGGACATCCTCTACCTGCTGATCCCGCTGTCGGCGCTGCTCGTGCTCGCGATCCTCGGCGTGTTCGCCTGGGCGGTACAGGGCGGCCAGTTCGACGACCTCGACGGCGAAGGCCGCCGCATCCTCGATGCCGCGCCGCTTGATATCCATCAAGGCGCGTCGGACCGCCGCCTTGATGCGCATCAAACGTCTGGCGAGGCCGCGCCGGAACAATCTTCCGCTGAACCACAGCGCCCTTGAAGGGAACCGCCATGACCCAGGCTCCAGCCGTGCCCGACCGGGCTTCCGTCTACGACGACGCCGTGGTGCGCAACTTCGCCATCGCCGCGGTCGTCTGGGGCGTGGTCGGCATGGCGGTCGGCGTCTTCATCGCCGCGCAGCTCACCTGGCCCGAGCTGAACTTCGGCATCCCCTGGCTGAGCTACGGGCGCCTCCGCCCGCTGCACACCAACGCGGTGATCTTCGCGTTCGGCGGCTGCGCGCTGATGGGGACGAGCTACTACGTCGTGCAGCGCACCTGCCAGGCCCGGCTGATCTCGAGCACGCTGGCGCAACTCCACTTCTGGGGCTACCAGGCGGTCATCGTGCTGGCGGCGATCTCGCTGCCGCTGGGCTACACGCGCGGCAAGGAATACGCCGAGCTCGAATGGCCGATCGCGCTGCTGCTCGCCGTCGTCTGGGTGATCTACGCGATCGTCTTCTTCGGCACCATCGGCATCCGGCGCGTACGCCACATCTACGTGGCCAACTGGTTCTACGGTGCCTTCATCATCACGATCGCCTTGCTGCACATCGTCAACGGCGCCGTGATCCCGGTGAGCTGGACCAAGAGCTACCCGGTCTATGCGGGCGTGCAGGACGCGATGGTCCAGTGGTGGTACGGCCACAACGCGGTCGGCTTCTTCCTGACCGCGGGCTTCCTGGGGATGATGTACTACTTCATTCCCAAGCAGGCCGAGCGCCCCGTCTACTCGTATCGCCTGTCGATCGTGCACTTCTGGGCGCTGATCTTCACGTACATGTGGGCCGGCCCGCACCACCTGCACTACACCGCGCTGCCCGACTGGGCGCAGAGCGTGGGCATGCTGTTCTCGCTGGTGCTGCTGGCGCCGTCCTGGGGCGGCATGATCAACGGCATCATGACGCTGTCGGGCGCTTGGCACAAACTGCGTGACGACCCGATCCTGAAGTTCCTGATCGTCTCGCTGTCGTTCTACGGCATGTCGACCTTCGAAGGCCCGATGATGTCGATCAAGACGGTCAACGCGCTGTCTCACTACACCGACTGGACGGTCGGCCACGTGCACAGCGGCGCGCTCGGCTGGGTGGGCCTGGTGTCGATGGGCACGCTGTACTACCTGATCCCGCGCATGTTCGGCCGCAAGACCATGTACAGCACGCGAGCCATCGAGCTGCACTTCTGGATCGCCACCATCGGCATCGTGCTGTACATCGCCGCGATGTGGATCGCCGGCGTGATGCAGGGCCTGATGTGGCGTGCCATCAACCCCGACGGCACGCTGGTCTACAGCTTCGTCGAGAGCGTGAAGGCGACGTTCCCGTTCTACGTGATCCGCCTGACCGGCGGCCTGCTGTACCTCAGCGGCATGCTGATCATGGGCTGGAACACGATCAAGACGGCCACCACCGGCAAGTACGAGCCCGTGCCCGTGCCCGCCGCCGCGGCCCACGCCTGAACCTCGAGGAGTACCGAACAAATGGCAAACAACCAAGCCACCGGTCTCTCGCACGAGAAGATCGAGACCAACAACTTCCTGATGATCGTGCTGATCCTGCTCGTGGTTGCCGTGGGCGGCCTCGTCGAGATCGTGCCGCTGTTCTTCCAGAAGTCGACCACCACGGCGGCGCCGGGCCTCAAGCCCTACACGCCGCTGCAGCTGGCCGGGCGCGACATCTACATCCGCGAGGGCTGCTACAACTGCCACTCGCAGATGATCCGCCCGTTCCGCGCCGAGACGCTGCGCTACGGCGAATACTCCAAGGCGGGTGAGTTCGTCTACGACCATCCGTTCCAGTGGGGCAGCAAGCGCACCGGCCCGGATCTGCACCGCGTCGGCGGCAAGTACAGCGACGACTGGCACCGCATCCACCTGAACAACCCGCGCGACCTGGTTCCCGAGTCGAACATGCCGGCCTATTCGTGGCTCAACAAGTCCACGATCGATCCGGCCGACATGGCGCCCAAGATGAAGGCGCTGCGCGTGGTCGGCGTGCCCTACAGCGACGAGGAGATCGCCAAGGCCGGCGACGACGTCAAGGGCAAGACCGAGATGGATGCGGTGGTCGCCTATCTGCAGGTGCTCGGCACGGCTTCGGCCGCCAAGTGAGGGAGGCGCGTCATGGACGTCAATGACCTCAGGAGCCTGATGACCGTGGTCTCGATGATCGCCTTCCTGGGCATCATCGTCTGGGCCTGGTCCCGCAACAACCGTGCAGCGTTCGACGAGGCGGCCCAGCTGCCCTTCGTCGACGAGCAGGGCGCCGCAGGCGCCTCGCGTGGAGGAAACCAATAATGAGCGACTTCATCAACAACGGCTGGTCGATCTACATCGCCGCCGTCGTCATCCTCGGCCTCGCGGCCTGCCTGGCGCTGCTGATCATCGCCAGCCGGCGCAAGGTCATGGCCAGCGACAACACCACCGGCCACGTCTGGGACGGTGACCTGCGCGAACTGAACAACCCGCTGCCGCGCTGGTGGATGGGCCTGTTCGTGATCACCGTGGTGTTCGCGGCGCTGTACCTGGCGCTCTACCCGGGCCTCGGCAGCTTCGGCGGCCAGCTCGGCTGGACCAGCGTCGGCCAGCTCGAGGCCGAGCAGGCCAAGGCCCAGGCGGCGATGGCGCCGCTGTATGCGAAGTTCACCAGCCAGACGCCCGAGGCACTCGCCAAGGACGCACAGGCGATGGCCATCGGCGAGCGGCTGTACATCAACAACTGCGCCCAGTGCCACGGCTCCGACGCCAAGGGCAGCAAGGGCTTCCCCAACCTGACCCTGCCGGTGGCCTCGCGCCTCGCCACCGACTCGTTCGAGGCCGTCAAGGCCACCATCACCAACGGCCGCCAGGGCATGATGCCCCCGATGGCCGCGGCGGTCGGCTCGTCGGAAGACGTGAAGAACGTCGCCAACTACGTCCTGAGCCTGTCGGGCAGCCCGCACAACGAGCTGGCCGCCCAGCTGGGCAAGCCGAAGTTCGGCGCCTGCGCGGCCTGCCACGGCCCGGACGGCAAGGGCAACAAGGCCCTCGGCGCCCCGAACCTGACCGACAAGGTCTGGCTCCACGGCTGGGGCGAGGACGCGATCGTCGCGATGGTCAACAATGGCAAGACCAACGTGATGCCGCCCCAGGCCTCGCGCATGACCGCCGACCAGATCCACGTGCTGGCGGCCTATGTGTGGAACCTGGCCCAGGGCGCGAACGCGCAGTAACGACGGAAGGCTGAATGACTGACACGCACGCGGCGGCCAAGGGGGCGGCCGCCCCCGATGCTGCCGGCGAGATCGTCTCGCTGTATGCCGCGCAGAAGAAGATCTACGCCCGTGCGGTCAGCGGCTGGTTCGCCACCTGGCGCTGGGTGCTCGTCTGGGCCACCCAGCTGCTCTTCTACGGGCTGCCCTGGCTGCAATGGAACGGCCGCCAGGCCGTGCTGTTCGACCTCGGCGCCCGCCGCTTCTACATCGGCGCTCTGGTCCTGTACCCGCAGGACTTCATCTACCTCACCGGGCTGCTGATCCTCTCGGCCTACGGCCTGTTCCTGTTCACCGCGGTGGCGGGGCGCCTGTGGTGCGGCTATGCCTGCCCGCAGACGGTCTACACCGAGATCTACATGTGGTTCGAGAACCGCATCGAGGGCGATCGCGCCAGGCGCATGAAGCTCGATGCCGGCCCCTGGACGCGCGAGAAGATCCTGCGCAAGGGCGCCAAGCAGTTCGTCTGGATCGCCTTCGGCCTGTGGACGGGCTTCACCTTCGTCGGCTATTTCACGCCGATCCGCGACCTGGCCGCGGCGGTGCCCACGCTCGGCTTCGGCCCCTGGGAATGGTTCTGGATCGTGTTCTACGGCTTCGCCACCTACGGCAACGGCGGCTACATGCGCGAGCAGGTCTGCAAGTACATGTGCCCGTACGCGCGCTTCCAGAGCGCGATGTTCGACCACGACACGATGATCATCAGCTACGACGCCGCGCGTGGCGAGCCGCGCGGCTCGCGGCCGAAGTCGCTGGGCCATGCCGGGCTGAAGGACGCCGGCAAGGGCGAGTGCATCGACTGCACGCTGTGCGTGCAGGTCTGCCCGACCGGCATCGACATCCGCAAGGGCCTGCAGTACGAGTGCATCGGCTGCGCCGCCTGCATCGACGTGTGCGACGGCGTGATGGACAAGATGGACTATCCGCGCGGCCTGATCCGCTACGCCACGCAGAACGGCATCGCGCAGCAGTGGACGCGCGAGCAGATGTTGCGCCGCGTGCTGCGGCCGCGCGTGCTCGTCTACACCGCGATCATGGTGCTGATCGTCGCGGCCTTCGCCGCCAGCCTGGCGCTGCGCACGCCGTTCCGCGTCGACGTGGTGCGCGACCGCGGCGCCCTGGCGCGGCTGGTGGACGACGGCCGGGTCGAGAACGTCTACCGGCTGCAGCTCATGAACGCGCTGGAGTCGCCGGAGCGCTTCCGCATCGAGGTCGACGGCCTGGCGGGCGCGGTCGTGAGCGCGCCGCGCGCCGAGGTGCAGGTCGGGCCCACCGAGGCGCGCTGGGTGCCGGTGGCGGTGCAACTGCCACCCGAGACGGCTGCGGCGCTGGGCAGCGGCGCGCACCCGCTACGATTCACGATCACGCGGCTGGCGGATGCGGCGGGCGGCGCGGTCGAGGTGCACGAGAAGTCGACCTTCGTCGTGCCGCGCTGAACCGCAAAGGACATGGACATGCAGGACGACAAGCAGAA
>JAFEEF010000099.1 GCA_018241265.1 Pseudomonadota bacterium
CCTCCCCCCGGAAACCGCACCGACGCAGGCGCAGCAGCGTCTGAGCCTCGCGGAAGCCCTTGCCCTGGCCGAGGCGGCAAGCCCGACCCTGCGCCTGAAGATGGCCGAACTGTCGGCGGCCGAAGGGCAGCGTGCCGACGCAGCCGCGTGGCTCTACAACAACCCGCAGTTGTCCGTCGACCAGACGCGACGATCCGTGCCTTCGACCTCGGGGTCGGAACGCCGCAGCGAGTGGGGTGCGGGTCTGTCCCAGACCTTCGAGGTGGGCGGACAACCGTCCTACCGTCGCGAAGCCACCAGTGCGGCACTGACCGCCCTGCGGCTGGAGATCGCCGACGTCCGCCGCCGCGTTCGCGCCGAAGTGGCCGAGCGACACACGCGCGTGCTCGCGCTGCAGCAGCGGGCCGACACGGAGACGCAGGCGCTGAAGCTGTTCGATGACACGGCCACGGCGGTGCAGCGAAGACGGCAGGCGGGCGAGGACACGCGGCTCGACGCCAACGTCGCTCGCGTCGAAGCCGAGCGCGCGCGCAATCAGCTGGCCCAGATTCAGGAGCAACTGCTCGAAGCCCGCGCCGAGCTGGCCAGGCAATTGCAACTGCCGCCCGGGAGCCTGCCGATGGCGACAGGTGAACTCTCGGCGCAGCGCCCCGGCTACTCCCTCGACGCCCTGCTTGCGAGCGCCGATAACCAGCCTCGCGCCGGCGCACTGGCTGCGCGCGAGACCAGTGCCGCCGCGCGGCTGAAGCTCGAACGGGCCAGCACCTACCCGGACGTGACCGTGGGCCTGAACGTTGGTCGCGAGGGGCCCGGCGCGGCGCGCGAACGCCTGACGACCTTGACCCTGTCCGTGCCCTTGCCGTTGTTCAAGCGCAATTCCGCAGGCATCGGCACAGCCCAGACCGAGCTCACGCAGGCCCAGATCGAGCGGCAGGCGGCGCAACGCGATGCCCGCGCAAGCGTCAGTTCGCTGTGGACGCGGCTGGCCAGCCTCGAGGATCGGATTCGCCGGCTGCAGGAGTCCGTGCTCCCTGCCCTGGCGGACAACCAGCAACTCTCCATCAAGTCGCAACAAGCGGGACAGATCGGCCTGCTCGAACTGATCGTCGTCAGCCGGCAATCCCTGGATGCCAGGCGCGACCTGATCGACGCGCTTGCCGACTACCAGAGCACCCGCATTGCCCTCGAACTCGCAGCCGGCTGGCCGCAAGAAGGAACCCAACCATGAAGAACTCGAAACCGCACGGCTCGTCCACGTCGCTGGTGCTGACGACGCTGGCCCTCGCTCTGGCAGTCGCCCTGTCCGCCTGTGGCGGCGGCGAGAAATCCGCCGAGGCCAAGTCCGCTGAGAAGGCTGCTTCCGCTCCCGAGGGAGGGCACAAGGAGGAAGGCGGCCTGAAACTTTCGGCCGAGGAAGCGCAGCGCGCCGGCATCAAGCTCGAGAAGCTCGCTGAGCAGGGCTTCGCCGACACGGTGACCGTCACAGCGACGATTCGTCCGAACCAGGATCGCGTGGCCCGCGTGGCGCCGCGCGTCGAAGGGCGCATCGTGCAAGTCACCGCGAAGTTGGGTGACACCGTCAAGGCCGGTCAGGTGCTGGCCGTCCTGGACAGCCTGGCCCTTGGCGAAGCACAGTCTGCCCTGGAGCGGGCGCGATCGGCACAGCGCGTGGCGCAGGCCGACTACGCCCGCGCGGAGTCGCTGGCCAAGGACGAGATCATCCCGCAGCGCGAACTCCTGCGCGCCAAGTCCGCGCTGGAGACGGCAAACGCCGACCTCCACGCAGCAGAAGACAAGTTGCGCCTGTTGGGAGGTACCGCGTCGCACACCGAACGCGCCGCATCAACGTTCGCCCTCACCGCCCCGCTGGGCGGAACGGTGGTCCAGAAGAAGGCCACGATCGGCGAACTGGGTTCTCCCGCGGAGCCGCTGTTCTCCGTGGCCGACCTCTCGACGGTCTGGATCGAGGCCGACCTGACCGAGGACAAGCTCGCGCGCGTGAAAGTCGGCGCGGCGGCGACGGTCACCGTCAATGCCTATCCGAACGAGCGCTTTGCCGGCCGCGTGACCTATGTCGCCAGCATGCTCGACAAGGACAGCCGCACGACACCCGCACGCATCGAGGTCCCCAACAAGGACGGCAGGCTCAAGCCGGAGATGTTCGCCAGCGCCACGATCGAGACCGGTGCGGCGCGTGCGCCCGCGCTGTCCGTGCCCAGCTCGGCGATTTTGCTGCTGCAGGGGCAGCCCACGGTGTTCGTGGCCGAAGGCGGCGGCTTCGAACCGCGGGCCATCGAACCCGGGGACAAGGTCGGCGGACGCACGGTGGTCAAGGCCGGAGTCAAGGCCGGTGAGCAGGTGGTTGCCGAAGGGGCGTACGCCCTGAAAGCGCGGCTGCTGAAGTCGCAAATCGGCGAAGGCCACTGAGAAAGATCACCCATCATGCTCAACGCCATTGTCGATGCCTCGCTTCGATACAAGGTCCTGGTCATCGTCGCTTTCCTGATCGTCATCGGTCTCGGGGTGCAGGCGTTTCGCCAGGTCCCGGTCGATGCCTTCCCGGACGTCACACCGATCCAGGTCAACGTCTACACCGAGTCACCCGGCCTTGCAGCCGAAGACGTCGAGAAACTGCTCACGGCCCCGATCGAAGGTGCGCTCGCCGGCCTGCCCGGGGTTCAGGAGGTCAGGTCCGTCTCGCTGTTCGGCCTGTCCTATGTCGGCGTCTACTTCGACGACGACGTCGACATCTACTTCGCACGCCGCCTGGTCGGCGAGAAGCTGCAGGACGTGAAGGGCCGATTGCCCCAGGGCTACGGCGAACCGGTTCTCGGCCCGAACAGCTCCGGGCTGGGCCAGGTCTTCTGGTACACGGTCGAGTCCGCGGACAAGAACCTGTCCACCATGGACCTGCGGACGCTGCACGACTGGACCGTCAGGCTGATCCTGCGCACCGCACCCGGCGTGGACGACATCATCACCTGGGGCGGCGACGAAAAGCAGTTCCAGGTGCAGATCGACCCGAACGCACTCGTCAAGTACAAGCTGTCGTTCAAGCAGGTGATGGAAGCGCTGACGGCCAACAACAAGCAGGTCGGCGGGCAGTCCATCAACCTGGGCCGTGAGCAGTACCTGGTGCGCGGCCTGGGCCTGGTGAGCAATGTGACGGACATCGGCGGCATCGTGGTCGCCGAACGCGGTGGTGCGCCGATCCGCGTGCGCGACGTGGCAAAGGTCGTCGAGGCGCCGGCACCGCGCTTCGGTGCCGTCACCCGCGACGGCAAGGAAGCCGTACTGGGCATGGCGCTGTCGCGCGTGAACGAGAACGCCAAGACCGTGGTCGACGCCGTCAAGGCCAAGCTCGCCATCGCGCAGGCCGCGCTGCCCAAGGGCGTGACACTCAAGCCGATCTACGACCGCACCGAGATTGTCGAGAAGGCGCTGAAGACCGCAGAGAGCTCCCTGGTCGAGGGGGCGATCCTGGTGGCGGTGATCCTGTTCCTCTTCCTGGGGGAGTTCCGGTCCGCTATTGTCGTGATCGTCACGCTGCCCCTGTCGATGCTGATCGCCTTCATCCTGATGCAGCGGTTCGGACTGTCGGCCAACCTCATGTCGCTTGCCGGGCTGGCGATCGGCACCGGGATGATGGTGGACGGCGCCGTGGTCATGGTCGAGAACGCGTTCCGGCTGCTCTCGCATGCTCGCGAGTCCGGCAAGCCGATCAACAAAACGCACGTGATGCTGGAAGCCGCTCGCGAGGTGGTCAACCCGATCGCGTTTGCGATCCTGATCATCATCGTCGTGTTCCTGCCGCTCTTTTCCCTGACCGGCCTCGAGGGCAAGCTCTTCAAGCCGATGGCCCTGACCATCACGTTCGCTATGGCCGGCTCGCTGGTCCTGTCGCTCACGTTGGTGCCGGTGCTGGCCGCCCTCATCCTCAAGCCCAAGGAAGAGAAGGACACGTTCCTCGTGCGGTGGGCCAAGAAGGCTTACGTGCCGCTGCTGGACTGGGCGCTGGAGCGCAAGAAGCGCGTGATCGGCACGGCACTCGTGCTGCTCGTGGGCACGCTGGCCCTGTTCCCGCTGCTCGGCAAGGAGTTCATGCCGCAGTTGCAGGAGGGCGCCATCATGTTCCGCGTCACCGGCATCCCGTCGACCTCGCTGGACGAATCGCTGCAGGTGTCTCAGGCGGTCGATACCACCCTGCGCACGAAGTACCCGCAGGTTCGCTCCGTGCTCGCCACGATCGGCCGCGCCGAGAAGGGCGAGACCGCGGACGTGAACTACATGGAAGTGCTGGTGGACATGAAACCGCAGGCCGAGTGGCCCGAAAAGGCCTCCTACTCGGCGCTGGCATCGCAGATGCAGGAGGACCTGGAGAAGGTCGTCCCGACTTCCGTCTTCGGTGCCACGCAGCCCATCCAGATGCGGGTGGAAGAGCTCATCTCGGGGGTGCGCGCCACGCTGGCGCTGAAGTTGTATGGCGAGGATCTGGAGACGCTGGACCGCCTGACGGCGCAAGCCAAGAGCGTTCTGGAGAAGGTGCCAGGCGTCACCGACCTGTCGGCGGAGGCGAACAAGGGCAAGCCCCAGCTTGTCATCAAGGTCAACCGCGAAGCGGCCTCGCGCTATGGCATCAACGCCGACGAGATCCTGGAGGTCGTGCAGGCCGGCATTGGCGGCAGCGCCGTGTCGACGCTGATCGATGGCACCAAGCGCTTCGACATCGCCGTACGCCTGGCCGACGGCTTCCGGGCGGATCCGGAGGCGATCGGCTCCATCCCGATCCGCACCGCCGAAGGAGCGCTCGTGCCCTTCTCGCAGGTGGCCACGCTGGAGCTCGACGAGGGGTATTCGTTCGTGCGTCGCGAGGCCCTGCAGCGGTATGCCGTGCTGCAGATGGACGTCAAGGGCCGCGACGTCGACAGCTTCGTGAAGGAGGCTGACGCGAAGCTCAAGGAGGCGGTGCAGATGCCGGCCGGCTACTGGGTCGAGTGGGGCGGCGCCTTCGAGAACCAGCAGCGCGCGCTGGCCCGGCTGGCCCTGATCGTGCCGCTGACCATCGGTCTGATCTTCCTCTTGCTGTACACCGCGTTCAATTCGCTGCGGCACGCGACGATCATCATCGCCAACGTGCCCTTCGCAATCATCGGCGGCATCATCGGCTTGTTCGTCACGGGGCAGTACGTCTCGGTCCCGTCGGCGATCGGATTCATCGCGGTCTTCGGGGTCGCGATGCTCAACGGCATCGTGCTGGTCTCGTTCCTCAACGATCAGCGACGACACGGGCTGTCGGTGAGAGAGGCGGTCCGGCAAGGGGCGGCGCTGCGGCTGCGACCCGTGCTGATGACGGCTTCGGTGGCCATCCTCGGCTTGATCCCCATGCTGCTGTCCACGGGCGTCGGCGCCGAGACCCAGCGGCCATTGGCGACCGTCGTTGTCGGCGGGCTGATCACCTCGACGGCACTGACGCTGCTGCTGCTGCCCCTGATTTACGAGTGGGCTGAACTGCGTGCCGAGCGCCGCAAGCAGCCCCAACCGGTTCCCGCCATTGAAGGAGCGACACCATGAAGGAAATCAAGGCCTACGTCCACGCCAGCCGCATCGCCGACGTCATCGCCGGGCTGAAGGGCTCGACGGTCTGGGGCGATCCGAATCACGACGAACACAACCTGGCGGTCTACGTCGTGAAGGGGTCGCTCGTGCCCCTGGACGATGCCGAGCGCCACTACTCCCTGGAACTCGGCGAAGAGATCATCAACGAGTACAAGGTCGAGCTGCATTGCCACGACGACGATGTGCCCGCGCTGGTGGACGTCATCCGGCGCACGGCAAGGACCGGGTCGGCCGTGGCCGGCTGGATCTACGTGATGGACATCGCTTCGGCCGAGCCGATCCGATGACTCGACAGCAGGCCTGCCCGGCTCGGCCGCGCGCGAAGGTCGGGCGATGAGCGCGGGGCACGGCCACGCCTTGCCGGCGACGACCAAGGAGCGCTCGCTGGGCTGGGCATTGGTCCTGACGTCGGCCTTCCTCATTGCCGAGGTCGTCGGGGGCGTCGTTCTGAACAGCCTTGCGCTGCTGTCCGATGCCGCGCACATGTTCACCGACGTGGCCGCGCTCGCGATCGCATTGGCGGCCATCAGGATCGCCCGCCGGCCGGCGGACCAGCGCCGAACCTTTGGCTATCACCGCTTCGAGATCCTGGCAGCGGCCTTCAATGCGCTGCTGTTGTTCGGCGTCGCCGGCTACATCCTCTTCGAAGCGTGGCAGCGCTGGCGCCAGCCCGAGGAGGTGCAGACGACCGGGGTGCTGGTGGTGGCGGCGCTCGGGCTGGTGGTGAACCTCGCGAGCATGTGGATGCTGCGTTCGGGCAAGGACGCCAGCCTGAACGTCAAGGGTGCCTATCTCGAGGTGTGGAGCGACATGCTGGGATCGATCGGCGTGATTGCTGGCGCTCTCGTCATTCGCGTCACCGGGTGGAACTGGGTCGACTCGGTGATCGCGGTGGCCATCGGACTGTGGGTGCTGCCGCGGACCTGGGTGCTCTTGAAGGACACCCTGAACATCCTGCTGGAAGGGGTTCCCGAAGGCATCGACATGGCGGCGGTCAGGCAGTCCCTGCTGGGCCTGCCGGGCGTGCTGGGTGTGCACGATCTTCACGTGTGGGCCGTCACCAGCGGCCGGACCAGTCTCACGGTTCACCTGGTGCATGCCCCCGACGTCGCGGCGCCGGCAGATCTTCTCGCGCGGGCACGCGAAGTCCTCGCGGCGGACCATCACATCACCCACACGACGGTTCAGCTCGAGACCCAGCCCTGCGCACAGGCCGACATGGCCGTTGGCCCCGGGGGCAGTGGCGAACCGGCGTCGCGTGAGGATGCCCATGCCTAGGCCTGCAGCGTGGGCCACCGGACCGGCGTGCGCCATGGAGCCATGGTTGCGCCCGAAGCCGCGGCGACTGCGGCCCCAACCACCGGCGTGTCCGATCGTCACCACGGCGACCACGCGCCATTTCCGCCAACTTAAGGAGAACTGAATGAGCTTCGATCGACGCAAGCTGCTGGCCGCAGCCCTGGGCGGCACGGCGCTGCTAACCACCGGTTGCATGACCAAACCATTGCGCCCGGCCAACGCCGATGGGACGTACTGCTACCGCATCGGCAAGAGCTACCGCCCCAAACTCACCTGCACGCCAGGTCCCGTTCCCTCCGCGCAAGTCGAGTCGCAGGCTCGCGATTTCGGTGCATCGGCCGATCGCCTCACGGTCTACCTCGTGCGCAAGCGTTGGGGTGATACGGAGCACGTGATCTCGGTGTCGACCCCAGGGGCGGCCCCAGCGCAAACCGTGCCCGAGAGCTTCGCGCGCCTGCGGCTGGCGCCCGGGCAGCACTTGCTGACCGCCACGTGGCCCGAAGGAACGGCGGGCCTGGAAATCTCAGGCAAGGCTGGCGAAGTGCTGGTGGTGGAGGTGATCGGCCAAGTCTGGGCCTGGGGCAGCAAGTACCGCCTCGAGCCAGGAACGATCGACGACGCCCGCGAACGCACGCGCAACCTCCGACTGGTTGCGGACGTTGGTTGAAGGCGCTTGCGGCCTCGTGACACGAGCGCCCGCCGGTACCCGGTCAGCACGGGCCAGCGAATTCCAGCATGAGACCCCGACTGGCCGATCCCGAGCTCTCGCTGGCGATGACCTGGATCTGGATCGGCGTGCTGCTGGCCGCGCTGGTGGCGTATGGCATCTTCCGCTGGTGGCGCCGTGGACATCCGCGCAAGCAGCCACCAGCACCGCTGAGCTACTCCGCCGAACTGAGCCAGCGATTGCAGAAGAACATGAACAAGGGCACGAAGCGCAGGCGGCGTGGCAAGACCGCGAAGAAGAAGCCGCCGCGCCGCCCGTGAAAGGTGTGCCGAGATCAGCCGCCCGTCAGCAGTTCGAGGCGCGTGCGGCGGGCATCGGGCGACTCGGCGCGCATCTCGTCGATGACCTGCTGCCGCGTCTTCGGCGGCTCGGAACTCTTGACCGGCAGCGGCGCTCCACGCTGCAACAGCGCCAGCGTGCCGTCCTTGCGCGCTGCGTCGACCTCGGCCATCACCTGGGCACGGGTCTTGGCGCTCTTGAAGTGCTCGGGGTGGTAAGTCACACCGGCTTCGCCGCCCGCGGTGTGCCAGACCGAGTTGGCCTGCGCCGCCAGCGGCAGCGTGAACGCGAAGGCGACGGCAGGGACCAGAGCGAGACGGAAGACATTCATGTCGAGATCCTTTCAGGGGGAAGAGCAGGAGACCTGCGATGGCATGCCCGAAGGCATGCGCCCACTGTAGGAATCGGCGCCCCACACGAAGGAAACGAGCAGATGACAGTTTGGACAGGCTGCGTGCGGCAACAGGCGGGGGCACGGCCATGAAGCTCCTGATCGTGGAGGACGAGGCCAAGCTGGCCGACTACCTGCGCAAGGGTCTCGCGGAAGAAGGCTACGTCGTCGAGGTGGCCAGCAATGGCGTCGACGGGCTGCACATGGCGACCGAAGGCAGCCACGACCTCATCGTGCTCGACACCATGCTGCCCGGCATCGACGGGCTCGGCCTGCTCGCAGCGCTGCGCCAGAGCAGGCAGACGCCGGTGATCATGCTGACCGCCCGGCACCGTGTGGAAGACCGGGTGCGCGGCCTGAAAGCCGGCGCAGACGACTATCTCGTCAAGCCGTTCGCCTTCTCCGAACTGGTGGCCCGCATCGAGGTGCTGCTGCGCCGCGCCGCCGGCGCCGCGCCGGCGCCCGACGCCCTGCTGCTGTCTCTGGGTGACCTGCAGGTGGACCTGGCGCGGCGACGTGCCGTGCGCGCCGGCCAGCGTCTGGAACTGTCCGCAAAGGAGTTTCAGCTTCTGACGCTGCTGATGCGGCGCAAGGGCGAGGTGCTCTCCCGTACCGAGATCGCCGAGCAGGTCTGGGACGTCAATTTCGACCACGGCACCAATGTGATCGACGTCGCCATCCGGCGCCTGCGCGGGAAGCTGGACCTGCCCTTCGAGTACCCGCTGCTGCACACCGTGCGCGGCATGGGCTACGTGCTCGAGGACCGCAGCCCATGAGTCGGCTGCACGCTGGATCGCTCGACCGCCGCCTGGCTCGCTGGCTCGCACTGCTGGCCCTGGCGGGGCTCACGCTGACGTGCCTGGGCGTCTACACGGTGACAGCCCTGAGCTTCGAGGACCGACAGGCGGACACGCTGCGCCAGAAGCAACTCCAGGTGCGTCACCTCATCGCCGAGGCCGGCGTGGTGGGGAATGCGGCGCTGACGCACAAGCTCGACGATGCGATGGTCGGCCGGCAGGACCTGACACTGGTGCTCACCGATGCGAAGGGCCAGGTCCTGTATGCCGGACCCACCGCGCCGCCGTTGCGCCAGACCCTGGTCACGCGGTTCGAGGCGGCAACGGCATCCGGTCCGGTCCAGGCGACCCTGACTCTGGACACCACCGAAGACGACCGTGTGCTGTCCAGACTCGCCCGCACGCTCGCCGCAGCCGCGCTGACCGGGTCGATCATCATTGCAATTGGCGGCTTCACGCTGGTGCAGCTCGGACTGCGCCCGGTCCGCAACCTCGCTTTGCAGGTCCAGGCATTGGCGGCCGACACACTGGATCGCCGGCTCGATGGATCGGCCCAGCCGGAGGAGCTCGCCGCACTGGTTCAGCATGTCAACGATCTGCTGGACCGATTGCACCGGGCCTACGAGCAGCTGGAGGCCTTCAATGCCGACGTCGCGCACGAACTGTTCACGCCGCTGGCGACGCTGATCGGAGGTACGGAAGTCGCCCTGCGCAAGGCGCGCGAAGCCGATGAACTGCGCGACGTACTGGGCGAGCACCTCGAAGAACTGCAGCGCATGTCGCTCATCGTTCAGGACATGCTCTTCCTGTCCCAGGCTGACCG
>JAFEEF010000009.1 GCA_018241265.1 Pseudomonadota bacterium
GTCGAGCAGGTCGGCGTACTTCGCTGCGCGGTGCCCGTAGCGCACGCCATCGAAGCGCGACAGGTTCGAGCTCGCCTCGGCGGGCGCGATGATGTAGTAGACCGGGATGGAGAGTTCGGTGCGCGGCAGGCTCACGTCGAGCAGCGTCGCGCCGAGCTTCTCCAGCTCGGCCAGCGCGGCGCGCACCGCGCCGTTCACGTCGGCGGCCAGTGCGGCGGGGAAGAACTCGCGCGGCAGCCCGATGCGCAGCCCGGCCAGTGGCTTGGCGGCGGAGGCGCCGGCGCGCGGCGCCAGCATCTGGGCGTGGAAATCCTGCGGCGGGCGCTCGGCGCTGGTGGAATCGCGCTCGTCGAAGCCGCTCATGGCCGACAGCAGCAGCGCGCAGTCGGCCGCCGAGCGCGCCATCGGCCCGGCCTGGTCGAGGCTGGACGCAAAAGCGACCATGCCGTAACGCGAGCACACGCCGTAGGTCGGCTTGATGCCGGTGATGCCGGTGAAGCTCGCGGGCTGGCGAATCGAGCCGCCGGTGTCGGTGCCGGTGGCGGCCGGCATCAGGCGTGCGGCCACCGCGGCCGCCGAGCCGCCCGACGAGCCGCCCGGCACGCGCTGCGCATCCCACGGATTCAGCACCGGCCGGACCGCCGAGTTCTCGTTGCTCGAGCCCATCGCGAACTCGTCGCAGTTCAGCTTGCCGAGCGTCACCGTGCCGGCGGCCAGCAGGCGCGCGATCACCGTCGCGTCGAACGGGCTGCGGTAGCCGGCAAGGATCTTCGATGCGGCCGTGGTCGGCAGACCTTGCGTGACGAAGATGTCCTTGTGCGCCAGCGGCACGCCGAGCAGCGGCCCGGCCTCGCCGGCGACGCGGCGCGCATCCGCGGCGCGTGCCTGACCGAGCGCGAGCTCCGCATCGCTGCACAGCACCGCGCCGAGGTGTTCGCAGGCGGCAAGGCGTGCGAGCAGATGTTTCGTCAGTTCGACGCTCGACACCTCGCGGCGCGCCAGCAGGTCGCCCGCCTCGGCGACGCCGATTTCATGCAGCGCCGTCACTCGATCACCTGCGGCACGAGGAACAGGCCGTCCTCGACGGCCGGCGCGCTGCGCTGGTTGTCGGCGCGACGATCGGTCTCGGTGACGTCGTCGGGGCGCAGCCTGAGCTGCACGTCCTCGACCGCCGACAGCGGCGTATACAGCGGCTCGATGCCGCTCGTGTCGACCGCGCTCATCTGCTCGACGATGCGGAAGAAGTCGTTCAGGTCGACGAGCATTTGCGCCTCCTCGGCGCTCTGCAGTTCGAGTCGAGCCAGATGGGCGAGGCGTTTGACGTCTTGCGGATTCAGGGCCATCGAAAGGTCCAGGACGAGGCCGCGCGCGATGGGGTCCGGCCGGGGTCCGGCGGGTCGTGCGCAGCAGGGCTTGAGGTATTATCCCCGGTTATCCGTCACGCCCCAGCAGCCTGGTCCGGAGGCCGCACGCCTGGCGCGCCGGCGTCGTTGCCGCGGGCCTTCTTGCTGCTTTCCTTGCCACTTGTCCTCGTTGCAGCCGCCTGGCGCGCCTCGTGCGGCGCATCCCCAGGCTACTCGACACAACAACATCGATCCAGTCGTCTCGCCGTGCCGCGCCACCTCTGCCGCCTGAGCCGCTCCGCGTGCCGTCCATAAGACGCGGCGCGACGACCTTCCCCCACACACCATGTTCGGATCCTTTCGTCGCTACTTCTCGACGGATCTCGCCATCGACCTCGGTACCGCCAACACGCTGATCTACGTGCGTGGCAAGGGCATCGTGCTCGACGAGCCTTCCGTCGTCGCCATCCGCCACGAGGGCGGGCCCAACGGCAAGAAGACCATCCAGGCGGTCGGCGCCGAGGCCAAGGCGATGCTCGGCAAGGTGCCGGGCAACATCGAGGCGATCCGCCCGATGAAGGACGGCGTGATCGCCGACTTCACCGTCACCGAGCAGATGCTCAAGCAGTTCATCAAGATGGTCCATCCGCGCTCGGTGTTGCGGCCGAGCCCGCGGATCATCATCTGCGTGCCCTGCGGCTCGACCCAGGTCGAGCGGCGCGCGATCCGCGAGTCGGCGCTCGGCGCCGGCGCGAGCGACGTCTACCTGATCGAGGAGCCGATGGCCGCCGCGATCGGCGCCGGGCTGCCGGTGTCGGAAGCGTCCGGCTCGATGGTCGTCGACATCGGCGGCGGCACCACCGAGGTCGGCGTGATCTCGCTCGGCGGCATGGTCTACAAGGGCAGCGTGCGGGTCGGCGGCGACAAGTTCGACGAAGCGATCATCAACTACATCCGCCGCAACTACGGCATGCTGATCGGCGAGCCCACGGCCGAGAGCATCAAGAAGAACATCGGCTCGGCGTTCCCCGGCTCCGAGGTCAAGGAGATCGAGGTCAAGGGCCGCAACCTCTCCGAAGGCGTGCCGCGCAGCTTCACGATCTCGTCCAACGAGATCCTGGAAGCGCTCACCGACCCGCTGAACAACATCGTCTCCAGCGTGAAGAACGCGCTCGAGCAGACGCCGCCGGAGCTCGGCGCCGACATCGCCGAGCGCGGCATGATGCTGACCGGCGGCGGCGCGCTGCTGCGCGACCTCGACCGGCTGCTCGCCGAGGAGACCGGCCTGCCGGTGCTCGTCGCCGAGGATCCGCTGACCTGCGTGGTGCGCGGTTGCGGGATGGCGCTCGAGCGCATGGAGCGCCTGGGCTCGATCTTCACGTCGGAATAAGGCAAGGCGTAGCGGCGATGCGGGGCGACGGTGCGGGCAGGGCCGACCTCGTCGCGCCGCGGCCGCCTGGCTTCGGATCCGCCATGCGCGGGCGCTGACCGACCATGGTTGTCGCGACGATCGATCGCACGCCGCCGCCGTTCTTTCGGCAGGGACCGTCGGCGCTCACCAAGCTGACCTTGTTCTCGGCGCTCGCGATCCTGCTGATGGCGGCCGACACGCGCTTCGCGCTGACGCAGCCGCTGCGTGCCGGCCTCGCGATGGTGCTGCACTATCCGGAGCGTGCGCTGCTCGTGCCGGTCGAACTGTGGCAGTCGGCGAGCGACTATGCGCTCGGCCTGCAGCACGCCCAGGCGGACGAGGCCGATGCCAAGCGCACGCTCGCGCGCCAATCGGAGCGGGCGCTGCGCGTCGATCAGCTCGAGCTCGAGAACGCGCGCCTGCGCGCGCTGCTCGAGCTGCGACCGCGCCTCACGGTGCGTTCGCATGCCGCACAGGTGCTCTACGAAGCGCCCGACGTCTATTCGCGCAAGGTCGTGATCGACCGCGGCGTCACCGACGGCATCGCGCTCGGCTCGCCGGTCGTCAACGAGAGCGGCGTGCTCGGCCAGGTGACGCGCATCTATCCGTTGTCGGCCGAGGTCACCTTGCTGGTCGACAAGGACGCGGCGATTCCGGTGCTGAACACCCGGACGCAGGCACGCGGCGCGGCGTTCGGCAGCGCCGCGCTGCCGGGCGGCGGCATGGAGCTGCGCTTCATGGCCGGCAACGCCGACGTGCAGGTCGGCGACGTGCTGACCACGTCGGGCGTCGATGGCGTCTATCCGCCCGGACTGCCGGTGGCCAAGGTCGTCAGCGTCGACCGCAAGCTCGAGGCGGGCTTCGCGCGCATCACGCTGGCGCCATCGAGCTCGCCCGACGGCGTGCGCGACGTGCTGGTGCTCGATCCGCTCGGCCAGCAGATGCCGGCGCGGCCCGAGCCGCCGCCGGATGAGGTCAAGCCCGCCGGCAAGAAGCCGCCGAAGGGCACGACCGCGCCGAAAGCGGAGCCCGCGAAAGCCAAGGCCGAACCGGCCAAGCCGGGAGCGTCGCGATGATCATGCCGCGCCCGGCCGCCGACCAGCTGCTGCTGCCGGTCAACCCGCTGTTCGTCGGTCTCTCGCTGCTGGTCGCGCTCGCGCTCGATCTCGTGCCGCTCGGCCGCGTGCCGGCGATGCCGGACTTCCTCGCGGTGGTCCTCGTCTTCTGGAACGTCCACCAGTCGCGCCGCGTCGGCGTCGGCGTGGCGTTCGCGTTCGGCCTCTTGATGGATGTGCACGACGGCGCCGTGCTCGGCCAGCATGCGCTCGCCTACACCTTGCTGTCGTACTTCGCGATCACGATCCACCGCCGCCTGCTGTGGTTCTCGGTGCCGTCGCAGACGCTGCAGATCATTCCGCTGTTCCTCGCCGCGCACGCGGTGTCGCTCGTCGTGCGGATGGTCGCCGGCGGGATGTTCCCGGGCTGGCAGTTGCTGTTCGCGCCGCTGTTCGAGGCGCTGCTCTGGCCGCTCGTGACATGGCTGCTGCTCGCACCGCAACGCAGGGCACCCGATCCGGACGAGAATCGGCCGTTGTGACCGAACTCCGCAACGTCGAACGCGAGATCGGCCGTTTCCGGCTGCGCCTCGTCGCGGCCGCGGCGTTCGTGCTGTTCGCGTTCGGCCTGGTCGGCGCGCGGCTCGTCTTCCTGCAGGTCTACAAGCACGACGAGCTCTATACCCAGGCCGAGAACAATCGCATCACGGTCGTGCCGGTGGTGCCGAACCGCGGGCTGATCCTGGACCGCAACGGCGTCGTGCTGGCGAACAACTACTCGGCCTACACGCTCGAGATCACGCCGAGCAAGGTCGACGACCTCGACGCGACGATCGACAAGCTCGCCGACATCGTCCCGATCGAGCAACGCGACCGGCGCCGCTTCAAGCGGCTGCTCGAAGAGAGCAAGAGCTTCGAGTCGCTGCCGATCCGCACCAAGCTGACCGACGAGGAGGTCGCCCGCTTCACCGCGCAGCGCTTCCGCTTCCCCGGCGTCGACATCAAGGCGCGCCTCTTCCGCAACTATCCGCTCGGCGAGGTGGGCAGCCACCTGATCGGCTACATCGGCCGCATCAACCAGGCCGAGAAGGACGCGATGGACGACTGGCCCGACGAGCAGGTCACGAACTACCGCGGCACCGAGTACATCGGCAAGCTCGGCGTCGAGCAGAGCTACGAGAGCGAACTGCATGGCACGACCGGCTTCGAGGAGATGGAGACCAGCGCGACCGGCCATCCGGTGCGCCGGCTGAAGAGCAATCCGGCGGTACCCGGCAATGCGCTCGTGATGTCGATCGACATCAAGCTGCAGGCGCTCGTCGAGCAGCTGTTCGGCGACCGGCGCGGCGCGCTCGTCGCGATCGATCCGCGCAACGGCGAGATCCTCGCGTTCGTCAGCAAGCCCAACTTCGACCCGAACCTGTTCGTCGACGGCATCGACCAGGAGAACTGGAAGGCGCTCAACGAATCGCCCGACAAGCCGCTCCTGAACCGGGCGCTGCGCGGCGTCTATCCGCCCGGCTCGACCTACAAGCCGTTCATGGCGCTGGCCGCGCTCGAGCTCGGCAAGCGCACGCCGCAGCAGGCGATCAGCGACCCGGGCTTCTACATGTTCGGCGGCCACAAGTTCCGCGACGACAAGCCCGAGGGCCACGGCTACGTCGACATGTACCGCTCGATCGTCGCGTCGTGCGACACCTACTACTTCATGCTGGCGGGCGATCTCGGCGTCGATCCGATCCACGACTTCATGGCGCCGCTCGGCTTCGGCCAGATCACCGGCATCGACCTGCCCGGCGAGCTGCGCGGAGTGCTGCCGTCGACCGAATGGAAGCGCAACGCCTACCGCCGCAAGGAGGCGCAGAAGTGGTACGCCGGCGAGACCATCTCGCTCGGCATCGGCCAGGGCTACAACTCGTTCACGATGCTGCAGCTCGCCAATGCGGTATCGACGCTCGCGGCGGGCGGCCAGCGCTACAAGCCGCACCTCGTCAAGGCGATCGAGAGCGCCGACCTGAAGGAGGTGCGCAAGACGGTCGGCGAGGAACTGCCGCCGCTGCACTGGAAGCCGCAGGACGTCGCGGTGATCCACCGCGCGATGGCCGGCGTCACGCAGGACCAGAGCGGCACCGCCTACAAGGTGTTCGTCAACGCCGGCTATGTCGCGGGCGGCAAGACCGGCACCGCGCAGGTGATCGGCATCGCGCAGGATGCGAAGTACAACGCCAAGGCGATCGACGAGCGGCACCGCGACCATGCGCTCTTCGAGGCCTTCGCGCCGGTCGATCATCCGCGCATCGCGCTGGCGCTGGTGGTCGAGAACGGCGGCTGGGGCTCCGGCGCCGCCGCGCCGATCGCGCGGCGCGTGCTCGACTATGTGCTGCAGGGCCTCTATCCGAGCGACGAGGACATCGCGGCGACGCAGCGCGGCGAATCGGTGACGCCGATCGGCACGCAGCGGCCGGCCGACTCGGTGCCGCTGCCGGGCACGACGATCGATGCGAGCTCGAATGCGCTGCTCGAGCCGATCACGCCGGCGGCGCCGGTGCCGCCCGCGTCGGCGCCGCAGCGGGTCGCGATGCGCGAAGCGGGCACCCGATGAGCGCCGTCTTCGACCAGCCGTCGCCGTGGCAGCGCATCAAGCCGATCTTCACCGGCTTCGACATCCCGTTGATCCTGGCGATGCTGGTGCTGGCCGGCGTCGGCCTCGTCACGATGTATTCGGCCGGCTACGACAGCGGCACGCGCTTCCCCGACCACGGCCGCAACATGCTGCTCGCGTTCGGCGTGCTGTTCATCGCGGCGCAGGTGTCGCCGCAGACCCTGATGAAGGCGGCGCTGCCGCTCTACACCGTCGGCGTCGCGCTGCTCGTCGCGGTCGCGGTGATGGGCGTCACGAAGAAGGGCGCGACGCGCTGGCTCAACGTCGGCGTCGTGATCCAGCCGAGCGAGGTGCTGAAGATCGCGATGCCGCTCGTGCTGGCGTGGTGGTTCCAGCGCCGCGAAGGCCATCTGCGCGTGCTCGACTTCATCATCGCGCTGGTGCTGCTCGCGGTGCCGGTCGGCCTGATCGTCAAGCAGCCCGACCTCGGCACCGCGATCCTCGTGCTGTCGGCCGGCCTCTACGTGATCTTCTTCGCCGGCCTGTCGTGGAAGCTGATCATCCCGGTGATGCTGATCGCAGCGGCGTCGGTCACGGCGATCGTCGTCTCCGAAGACCGCATCTGCCAGCCCGACGTGAAGTGGCCGCTGCTGCGCGACTACCAGAAGAACCGCGTCTGCACCCTGCTCGACCCGACCACCGACCCGCTCGGCAAGGGCTTCCACACGATCCAGGGCATGATCGCGATCGGCTCCGGCGGCGTGCACGGCAAGGGCTTCATGCAGGGCACGCAGACGCACCTGGAGTTCATCCCGGAGCGCACCACCGACTTCGTGTTCGCGGCCTATTCGGAGGAGTTCGGCCTCGTCGGCGGCGTCGGCCTGCTGCTCGGCTTCGCGTTCCTGATCTTCCGCGGGCTGATGATCGCGTCGGACGCGCCGACGCTGTTCACCCGGCTGCTCGCCGGCGCGATCACGCTGAGCTTCTTCACCTACGCCTTCGTCAACATGGGCATGGTGAGCGGCATCCTGCCGGTGGTGGGCGTGCCGCTGCCCTTCATCAGCTACGGCGGCACGGCGATGGTGACCTTGGGCCTCGGCCTCGGCATCCTGATGTCGATCGCGAAGAGCCGGCGGCTGATCCAGAGCTGACGTTCAGCCGTAGCGCCCGAGCACGGTGTAGCCGACCGGCGGCGTCAGCCTCGACCAGACGAGCGCGATCTTCTCGACCGTCCAGCGGATCGGCCGCATCGCCTCCGGCGGTGCCGCGCCGGGCGCGTCGCGTGCGAGCGTGACGTGCGGCGTGTAGGGTCGTCGCTCCGGCCGAATGCCGCAGTGCTTGGCGACACGCACGTACAGGTCGCGCAGGGCCGGGTGCGGCTCGGCGCGCAGCACCGCCAAGTCGCGCCAGGCTTCGGGCTCGCTCAGCACGAGCGCGAACGGCTCGACGGATACCTGCGCCAGCGCACCGCGCAGCGCCGCTTCACGCTCGGCATCGACCGCGTCGCCGAGAAAGTGCAGCGTCATGTGCAGGCGCTCGGGCCGCGTCAGCCGGCTGCCGGGCGGCCAGAACCAATGCTTGCGATGCTCGACGATCTGCGCCCGCACGGCGGCGTGCGGCATCAGGCCGATGTAGAGGCGGCGCGTCGGCACGCTATCCGGCATCGCCCGAGTCCATCCCCGATGGCGCCGGCGCAGCCGGCAGGCGCAGCGAGAAGCGTGCACCCGGCCCGTTGCCCGGCACGCCGGCGTCATCGGCCGGACGCGGCGTGCGCGGCGCCGCATCCTCGAGCGTCACCTCGCTGCCGTGCTGCAGCGCGATCTCGCGCACGATCGCGAGGCCGAGCCCCGAGCCGTCGACCTGCGAGCCGAGCGATCGGTAGAACGGCTGGAACACCTTGTCGCGCTCGGCCGCGACGATGCCCGGACCGGAGTCCTCGACCTGCAGCACGACGACCTGGCCGAACGGATCGTCGACCACACGCACCGTGACCGCGCCGCCCGCCGGCGTGTACAGGAGCGCGTTGTCGACGAGGTTGCGTATCAGTTCGCGCAACAGCAAGGCGTGACCGAACACCCAGGCGCGCGCATCGTCGGCCGGGCCTTCGAAGCCGAGGTCGATGCGGTGCTCGAGCGCGCGCGGCACGAACGCGCGCACCGCTTCGGTCGCGAGCCGCGAGAGGTTCACCGGCTGGCGCTCGGCCTCGTATTCCTTGTCTTCGGCGCGCGCCATCGCGAGCAGCTGGTTGACCATGTGGGCCGCGCTCTGGCTCGAGCGGGCGATCTGCTGCAGCGACTTCTTCAGCGCCAGCGGATCGTGGTGCCCGGCATCGATCTCGCGCTGCGCCAGCTCGGCCTGGGTGCGCAGCCCGGCGAGCGGCGTCTTGAGCTGGTGCGCGGCATTGGCCAGGAAGCGCTTCTGCACCGCGATCGAGCGGTCGAGCCGTGCCAGCAGGTCGTTGATCGCGCGCACCAGCGGCGAGACTTCCTCGGGCGCCTGGCGCTCGTCGATCGGGCTGAGGTCGTTGCTGTCGCGCCGCCGGATGCGCTGCTGCAGGTCGTTCAGCGGCGCAATGCCGCGCGCCAGCGCCAGCCACACGAGCAGCACCGCGAGCGGCAGGATCACGAGCTGCGGCAGGATCACGCCCTTGATGATCTCGGTGGCCAGGCGCGAGCGCTTGCCGAGCGTCTCGGCCAGCTGCACCAGTGCCAGCGCATCGCCCGGACTGCCCGGCACGGCGACCCAGACGTAAGCGACGCGCACGTGCTCGCCGCCGACGTTCTTCTCGTCGCGGTAGAGCAGCTCGCCGGGCGGCGCGCGGTCCTCGTCGGTCGGTACCGGCAGGGCCCGGTCGCCGGCCAGCAGCTCGCCGCGCAGGCCGAGCACCTGGTAGGTCAGCGTGTCGGCTTCGTCGGCGTGCAGCAGTTCGGCAGCGCCGGGGGGCAGCGAGAAGGCGATGTGCGGCGCGGTGTCGGCGGCGTCCCGCGCGATCGTCACCTGGCGCGCGAGCAGCCGCACGCGCTCGCCGAGTTCGCGGTCGAACGGATTGTTCGCGATGCCCTGCGCGACCAGCCACGTCAGCATCACGCTCATCGGCCAGAGCAGCAGCAGCGGCGCGAGCATCCAGTCGAGGATCTCGCCGAACAGCGAGCGCTGCTCGCGGGTCCGTCCGTCGGTAGCGGCACGCATGATGGCGCGAGCATAGTGGCAGCGCGCGATCGCGCGTCGCTTCGGCGCCTCGGCCGTGCGGCCGGATCCAGCGCGTCAGCGTCTCGAACATCGCGCTGACGTCGATCGGCTTGGCGATGTGGTCGGTCATGCCGGCGGCGCGGGCCTTGGCGCGATCGCCGCTCATCGCGTCGGCCGTCGTCGCGATGACGGGAAGCGTCAGGCGGCGATCTTCTCGAGGCAGTAGCCGAGCCCGCGCACCGTCGCGATGCGCACCGGGCCCTGCTCGATCTTGCGGCGCAGCCGGTGGATGTAGACCTCGATCGCGTTGTTGCTGACTTCTTCGCCCCATTCGCAGAGGCGCTCGACGAGCTGGTCCTTGCTGACCAGGCGTCCGGCGCGCTGCAGCAGCACCTCGAGCAGGCTCAGCTCGCGTGCCGACAGATCGATCATCTGGTCGTTCAGGTAGGCGACGCGGCCGGTCGCGTCGAAGCTCAGCGGTCCGTGCTTGATGACGGTCGATGCAGTGCCGAGGCCGCGCCGCGTCAGCGCGCGCACGCGCGCTTCGAGCTCCTGCAGCGAGAACGGCTTGGCCATGTAGTCGTCGGCGCCGAGGTCGAGGCCGGTGACGCGCTGCTCGACGCTGTCGGCCGCGGTCAGGATCAGCACCGGGACGCTCGAGCCGCGCGCCCGGAGCTTCTTCAGCACGTCGAGGCCATGCAGGCGCGGCAGGCCGAGGTCGAGGATGAGCAGGTCGAACTCGTGCGCGGAAAGCGCCGCATCGGCCTCGCTGCCGCTTTCGACGCGATCGACCGCATAGCCGGCATTGCGCAGCGAGCGCAGCAGGCCGTCGGCCAGCACGTGGTCATCTTCGGCGATCAGGATGCGCATGGCTCCTCCGGTTCGCCTGTCCGCCGCAGGCCGGCGGCGAGCAGCCGCAAGGCATTGTAGGGACGGGCACCGATTTGCGATGACCTACTGTACAAATATCCAGCTTTTGCCATAATGCGGCCCATCCACAGGAGACCACGCATGGACGCACCTCTGAAAGCCGCACCGTCGTCGTTCGATACCGAGAAGGCCAAGGCCCTGCAAGCCGCCCTGGCGCAGATCGAGAAGCAGTTCGGCAAGGGCACGATCATGCGGCTCGGCGAGGGCGAGGTCATCGACGACATCGAGGTCGTCTCCACCGGCTCGCTCGGCCTCGACATCGCGCTCGGCGTCGGCGGCCTGCCGCGCGGCCGGGTCGTCGAGATCTACGGCCCCGAATCGAGCGGCAAGACCACGCTCACCCTGCAGGTCATCGCCGAGATGCAGCAGACCGGCGGCACCTGCGCCTTCATCGACGCCGAGCACGCGCTCGACACCGCCTATGCGCAAAAGCTCGGCGTGAACCTGCAGGAGCTCTTGATCAGCCAGCCCGACACCGGCGAGCAGGCGCTCGAGATCGTCGATGCGCTGGTGCGCTCCGGCTCGGTCGATCTGGTCGTCGTCGATTCGGTCGCCGCGTTGACGCCCAAGGCCGAAATCGAAGGCGAAATGGGCGATTCGCTGCCCGGCCTGCAGGCGCGGCTGATGAGCCAGGCGCTGCGCAAGCTCACCGGCACGATCAAGAAGACCAACACGATGGTCATCTTCATCAACCAGATCCGCATGAAGATCGGCGTGATGTTCGGCTCGCCCGAAACCACCACCGGCGGCAACGCGCTGAAGTTCTACGCCTCGGTGCGGCTCGACATCCGCCGCATCGGCTCGATCAAGAAGGGCGAGGAGGTCATCGGCAACGAGACCAAGGTCAAGGTCGTCAAGAACAAGGTCTCCCCGCCGTTCAAGACCGCCGAGTTCGACATCCTCTATGGCGAAGGCATCAGCCGCGAAGGCGAAGTCATCGACATGGGCGTCGAGAAGAAGATCCTCGAGAAGAGCGGCGCCTGGTATGCCTACCAGGGCGAGAAGATCGGCCAGGGCAAGGACAACGCGCGCGAGTTCCTGCGCGAGAACCCCGATCTCGCGCGCGAGATCGAGAACAAGGTGCGCGAGGCGGTCGGCATCCCGGTGCTGCCCGGTGCCGCGGCCGGCGAGGCGGCGGACGGGAAGCCCGCCAAGCTCAAGGTCGTGAAGGACTGATCTTCCATGCCGGTGTTCCCATGCCGGCCGCGTCCGGGCGCTCGCTGAAAGCGCGCGCGCTGCAGTGGCTGGCGCAGCGCGAGCACAGCCGGGTCGAGCTGCGCCGCAAGCTGCTGCGCGCGGCACGCGATGCCGCCGCGAAGGCCGAAGCCGGGACCGGGGCCGGGGCCGCAGCGGATGGCGCGGGCCGCGCGTCCGCAGACGACGACGGCGAGGCCGCGGCCGACGTGCAGGCGCGCGTCGATGCATTGCTCGACTGGCTCGAGGCGGGGCGCTACCTGTCGCCGGAGCGCTTCGTCGAGTCGCGCGTGCACGCGCGGGCCGCGCGCTACGGCAATCTGCGCATCCGTCGCGAACTGCAGCAGCACGATCTGGCGGTCGATGCGCAGACCGCGGCAACCTTGGCCGCCACCGAGCTCGACCGCGCCCGCGCCGTGCGCGCTCGACGCTATCCGGCGCCGCCGGGCGATGCGAACGAGCGGGCACGGCAGGCGCGGTTTCTGATCGGGCGCGGCTTCTCGTCCGAGGTCGTGCGGCGCGTGCTGGGCGAAGCGGGCACGCCGGATGATGCGGCCTCGGCCGACTGACGACCGCCTGCACGGCAATCCGGGCTGACAGGCGCGGCTCGTCCCGACTCTGCGCGGCTCTGCGCGGCCCTGGAGCCGGACAGGCGACGCGTGACCGCCACCGCGCCCGGCGTGCGCGCCGTCGTTGCTGCGGAGCAGCATGCTACATTCCACGGCTGCCTCGCCCGTTCCCGGCCAGCGTCGTTTTCTCGACCGCTGCACTCGCCGACCCCTGACACCTCGTTGCACCCGTCCGCGCCTGCTCCATCCATGGCCTTGCCGACCGCCGCGCCCGAGCGCCAGCTCAAGCACCGCCGCAGCATCGACGTGCAGATCTATGCGCGCGGCAACGGGCTTTGGGAGGTCGATGCGACGGTGCGCGACGTGCGGCCGCACGACACCCGCATGCCGCGCGGCATCCTGCCGGCCGGCGAGCCCATCCATGAGATGCTGCTGCGTCTCGTCGTCGACGAGCAGTTCGACATCGTCGAAGCCGGCGCCGAGACGCTCTCGATGCCCTACCCGGGTGCCTGCGACAGCTACGGCGACGTGTACGGCCGCCTGGCAGGCCTGAACCTGATGCGCGGTTTCCGCCACGGCGTGAAGGAGCGCGTCGGCGGCATCCAGGCCTGCACCCACGTCACCGAGCTGGCGCAGGTGCTGCCGACCGCGGTCGTGCAGGCCTTCGCCGGCGAAGTCATCGACACGCGCGGCGATGCCGCCGGCGCCACGCAGCCGTTCCAGATCGACCGCTGCCATGCGCTGCGCGCGGACGGCGACGCCGTGAAGACTTACTACCCGCGCTGGTATCGTGCACCAGCGTCCGATCCGACCGTTCCCCAGACCTGACTGAGGCTCCCCGCCATGAAGATCCACGAGTACCAAGGCAAGGAAATCCTGCGCCAGTTCGGCGTCCCGGTGCCGCGCGGCTATCCGGCGTTCAGCGTGCGTGAAGCGACCGAAGCGGCGCAGAAGCTCGGCGGCCCGGTGTGGGTCGTGAAGGCCCAGATCCACGCCGGCGGGCGCGGCAAGGGCGGCGGCGTCAAGCTGGCGCGCTCGCTCGACGACGTCACCAAGCTCTCCGGGGAAATCCTCGGCATGCAGCTCGTCACGCACCAGACCGGCCCGGAAGGCCAGAAGGTGCGGCGCCTGCTGATCGAGGAAGGCGCCGACATCAAGAAGGAGTACTACGTCGCCGCCGTCACCGACCGGGCGACGCAGAAGGTCGCGATGATGGCCAGCTCCGAAGGCGGCATGGACATCGAGGAAGTGGCCCACAGCACGCCCGAGAAGATCATCAAGGTCTTCATCGATCCGCTCACCGGCATGACCGACGCGCAAGGCGCGGAGCTCGCCAACGGCATCGGCGTGCCGCAAGCGTCGCAGGCGCAGGCGATCGACGTCTTCAAGAAGCTCTACGACTGCTACATGCAGACCGACGCGTCGCTCGCCGAGATCAACCCGCTGATCCTCGAAGGCAACGGCCACATCAAGGCGCTCGACGCGAAGTTCAACTTCGACTCGAACGCGCTGTTCCGCCACCCCGAGATCACCGCCTACCGCGACCTCGACGAAGAGGATCCGGCCGAGATCGAGGCGAGCAAGTTCGACCTCGCCTACATCCAGCTCGACGGCAACATCGGCTGCCTCGTCAACGGCGCGGGCCTCGCGATGGCGACGATGGACACGATCAAGCTGTTCGGCGGCGAGCCGGCCAACTTCCTCGACGTCGGCGGCGGCGCGACCGCCGAGAAGGTCACCGAAGCCTTCAAGATCATGCTCGGCAACCCGAAGGTCAAGGCGATCCTCGTCAACATCTTCGGCGGGATCATGCGCTGCGACACGATCGCCGAAGGCGTGATCGCAGCCTGCAAGGCGGTGAATCTGAACGTGCCGCTGGTCGTGCGCATGAAGGGCACGAACGAGCAACTGGGCAAGAAGATGCTGGCCGAGTCGGGCCTGCCGATCATCAGCGCCGACTCGATGGCCGAAGCGGCGCAGAAGGTCATGGCCGCCCTGAAGCACTGAACCGCCTGCCGACTAGGAATCCGCACCATGTCCATCCTCATCGACAAAGACACCAAGGTCATCACGCAGGGCATCACCGGCAAGACCGGCCAGTTTCACACGCGGATGTGCCGCGACTACGCGAACGGCAAGAACTGCTTCGTCGCCGGCGTGAACCCGAAGAAGGCCGGCGAAGACTTCGAGGGCATCCCGATCTACGCCTCGGTCAAGGACGCCGCCAAGAACACCGGCGCGACCGTCAGCGTGATCTACGTCCCGCCGGCCGGCGCGGCCGCGGCGATCTGGGAAGCCGTCGAGGCCGACCTCGACCTCGCGATCTGCATCACCGAAGGCATCCCGGTGCGCGACATGCTCGAGGTGCGCAACAAGATGAAAGCCAAGGAGGCCAAGGGCGGCAAGAAGACCTTGCTGCTCGGCCCGAACTGCCCCGGCCTGATCACGCCCGACGAGATCAAGATCGGCATCATGCCGGGCCACATCCACAAGAAGGGCCGGGTCGGCGTCGTGTCGCGCTCCGGCACCCTGACCTACGAGGCGGTGGCACAGCTTTCCGATCTCGGCATCGGCCAGTCGAGCGCCGTCGGCATCGGCGGCGACCCGATCAACGGCCTGAAGCACATCGACGTGATGAAGCTCTTCAACGACGATCCGAACACCGACGCGGTGATCATGATCGGCGAGATCGGCGGTCCGGACGAAGCCGACGCGGCGCGCTGGTGTCAGAAGAACATGAAGAAGCCGATCGTCGGCTTCATCGCCGGCGTCACCGCGCCGCCCGGCAAGCGCATGGGCCATGCCGGCGCGCTGATCTCGGGCGGCGCCGATACGGCCGATGCCAAGCTCGCGGTGATGGAGGAGTGCGGCTTCACCGTCACGCGCAACCCGTCGGAGATGGGCAAGCTCCTCAAGGGCCTGCTCTGACCCGTCGCGCGGGACGGCGCACCGCATGGGCTATCTTTCCTCGCCGGCCTTCTGGGGCGCGCTCGGATCGATAGTCCTCGCCAACATCGTGCTGTCGGGCGACAACGCGGTCGTGATCGCGATGGCGGCACGCTCGCTGCCGCGCGCCCAGCAGCGCCGCGCGGCAATCTGGGGCAGCGCCGCGGCGATCGTGATGCGCATCGGGCTGACCCTGGTCGCGGTCGAGCTGCTGCGCTGGCCGTACCTCAAGATCGTCGGCTCGCTGCTGCTGCTCTGGATCGGCGTGACCTTGCTGCGCGGCGACGCCGAACCCGAAGGCGCGCCGCCCAACCGCGGCATGCTGGCCGCGATCCGGACCATCCTCGTCGCCGACCTCGTGATGAGCCTCGACAACGTGCTGGCGGTGGCGGCCGCGGCGCGCGGCGACATCCCGCTGCTGGTGCTGGGCCTCGTCATCAGCATCCCGCTGATCGTCTTCGGCAGCACCTTGCTGTCCGGGCTGATGGCGCGCTTTCCGATCATCGTGACGCTGGGTGCGGCGCTGCTCGGCTTCCTGGCCGGGGAGATGGCGATGAGCGATCCGGCACTGACCGCCCGTGTCGGCGAACCGCCGGACGAGGCGGTGGACGGCGTCGGCGTGGCCGGTGCGGCCCTCGTGGTCGGCGTCGGGCAGTGGTGGCGCAAGCGGCGCGAAGCGGCCACGGCGTGAACTGATCGTGCGGCCGCAGCGGCGCGCAACTTGACAGTGGCCGGCGCATCTGTCCCAATCCTGCCTCTTGAAGGGGAGTAGCTCCGCTCTCGAGCCGCACGGCAGTCGCCGCCGGCACGAGCGTTCGGCCCGTCGTCAATACGAAGCGTTCGTCCACGGATGCTTCCGGCGGTCCGGGCCCGGATCCTGATCCGGGCCGAGCAAGACCTTCGATCCACGTCGCTGCGGCGGCCGGCTCGAAGTTGCTCGTACCCCGTCAACTCCCGATCCTGCAGTCCGCGCGGCACGCGTGCCGTGGCCACCTTTTCGAGGACTGCATGGAACTGTTTTCTCCCGCCTGGTTTTCCGGCCTCTTGGCCATCGTCCTGATCGACCTCGTGCTCGCCGGCGACAACGCGATCGTCATCGCGCTGGCCGCCCGGCAGCTGCCGCCGCAGCTGCAGAAGCGCGCGATCGTCTGGGGCACCGTCGGCGCGATCGTCGTGCGCAGCGTGATGACGCTGGGCGTGGTCTGGCTGCTGCGCATCCCGGGGCTGATGCTGGTCGGCGGTCTCGGCCTCTTGTGGATCGCCTACCGGCTGCTCGTCCCGGCCGAAGGCGGCGAGGCCAAGCATGCATCGGCGACCACCTTCTGGGGCGCGATGAAGACGATCGTGATCGCCGACGCGCTGATGGGCATCGACAACGTGCTCGGCGTGGCCGGCGCGGCCAAGGGCAGCTTCGATCTCGTGATCATCGGCCTCTTGATCAGCGTGCCGATCGTCGTCTGGGGCAGCACCCTGGTGCTGAAGCTGGTCGAGCGCTTTCCGATCATCACCTACCTCGGCGCGGGCGTGCTGGCCTACACCGCGGCGCACATGGTGATCGGCGAACCGCTGCTCGACGACGTCTACGACCCCTACCTCGGCGCCCGCCTGGCGACCTATGCGCTGGCGATCGCGGGCGTGCTCGGCGCCGGCTGGTGGGCGAGTCGGCGTGCGCGCCGGCCGTCTGCGGGTTGAGCCTCCCGGGACGCGTGACCGACGTCACGCCGTTCCGCCATGACCGCGTGCTAAGGTCGCCGCCGCCATGTGCGACAGCGCCTTGCTCACCCTTCGGCGGTCTGCATGACGGCGGTCGTCATTGCGCCGTTGCTGGCGGCGCTGGCCGTCGGCTGGCTCTGGCGGCGCGCGCGTCGGACGACGGCGTCGAAGGTCGCGCCCGAACCGCCCGCGGCGCAGGCACCCGCCCGGCAGATCGGCGCCTACCGCATCGAGCGCACGATCGGGCGCGGCGCGGCCGGCACGGTCTACCTCGGCTGTGACGCGGCCGGGCGCAGCGCGGCGATCAAGACCTTCGCGCTGCGCCACGAATTCGACGACGAGGCCTACGCCGAGGCGCGCGAGCGCTTCTTCCGCGAGGCCGCGACGGCGCGCCGCCTCGACCATCCGGACATCGTCCGGGTGTTCGACGCCGGCGAGAGCGGCGCGCTCGCCTACATCGCGATGGAATTCGTCGGCGGCGCGGACCTCGAGGCGCACACGCGTCCGGGGGCGCTGCTGCCGGCGCGCGAGGCGGTCGAGATCGCCGCCCGCATCGCCGATGCGTTGGCGCATGCGCATGCCCAGGGCGTCGTGCACCGCGACGTCAAGCCGGCCAACGTGCTGGTCGACCGGGCGCACGGCATCGTCAAGGTCACCGACTTCGGGCTGGCGCAGGTCATCGACGGCGGGCGCACGCGCACCGGGCTGATGCTCGGCTCGCCGTCGTTCATGGCGCCCGAGCAGCTCGCGGGCGCCCGCCTCGATGGCCGCACCGATCTCTATGCGCTCGGCGTGCTGCTGTTCCAGCTCCTCGCCGGCACGCTGCCGCATGCGTCCGCCTCGATGGCCGACCTGATGCGGCGCATCGCCAACGAGCCGGCGCCCGACGTGCGCAGCCTCCGTCCCGAGCTGCCGGCGCCGCTCGCCGAGACGCTCGCCCGCGCGCTGCAGAAGGATCCGAAGGCGCGCCATGCGGACGGCGCCGAGATGGCGCGGGCGCTGCGTGCGGCCGTGTTGCTGCTGCCCGTCGGCTCGGGTGCCGCGCCTGCAAGCGACCCGCGCCCGCGCTGAACCAAGGCACAATCTGCCGAGCCCGTCGTAGTGGAATCCGATCGCTTCACGCACGCGCCATGGCCGCCAGCATCCCGTCCTTGACCGTCGAATTCTTCAGCGCCACCGACACCGGTCGGGCGCGCAACAACAACGAGGACTCGGTGGCGGTCGACGATGCGTCGGCGCTGATCGTGCTGGCCGACGGCATGGGCGGCTACAACGCCGGCGAAGTCGCGAGCAGCATGGCGACGTCGTTCATCAAGAACGAACTCGGGCGCTGGCTCGCCGAGGCCGCCGACAGCGCGAGCGACAACGACGTGCGCCGCGCGATGGACATCTGCGTCGACAACGCCAACCGCGCGATCTTCAACGCCGCCAACACCAACCCGCAGTACACCGGCATGGGCACGACGCTGGTGGTCGGCGTGTTCCGCGACGCGCGCCTGCTGCTCGGCCACGTCGGAGACTCGCGCGCCTACCGGCTGCGCGGCGGGCGGATGGCGCAGATCACCCACGACCATTCGCTGCTGCAGGAGCAGATCGACTCCGGCCTCATCACGCCCGAGCAGGCCGCCTATTCGGCGAACAAGAACCTCGTGACGCGTGCGGTCGGCGTCGAGGACAGCGTGCTCCTCGAGACCCATCTGCACGACGTGCTGCCGGGCGACATCTATCTGCTGTGTTCGGACGGCCTGTCCGACATGCTCGACGACGGCAGCATCGCCGATCTGTTGCAAGCGTGCGAATCGTTGCCCCAAGCGGCTGCTTCGCTCGTCGACGCGGCCAACGACGCGGGGGGAAAGGATAATATCTCGGTGGTGCTGGCGCGCGTGCGCGGCCCTGCAGGCCAGGCACGTTCGTGGTGGCCGTTCCGGCGCTAGTGGACTGCACTGAAGCTCGATTCCCTTCCCGTCTCCCGTCTCCCGAATCGCTGACCAGCCGTCGCCGGCAGCCTTCAACAAGCAAGTCCGAGGTCTACAAGCATGGGCAAACTGGTCGTGTCGCTGGACGGGGTGGTCATCAAGGAAGTCCAGATCACGAAGGACAAGACGACGCTCGGCCGCCGCCCGTACAACGACATCGTGATCGACAACCTCGCGGTCAGCGGCGAGCATGCCGTGCTGCAGATGGTCGGCGCCGACGTCTTCATCGAAGACCTGAACAGCACCAACGGCACCTACATCAACGGCAAGGCGATCAAGAAGCAGCTGCTCGCGCACAACGACACCGTCGAGATCGGCAAGTACAAGATCAAGTACCTCGTCGAGGACGGCACCGACTACGAGCGCACGATGATCATGAAGCCCGGCACGCGGCCGGGCCTGGCGCCGGGCGGCTACCAGGCGCCTTCCGCGCCGGCAGCGCCGGGCTTTGCGACCTCGGGCTTCGGCCCGCTCGGCGTCCCCAGCGGGCCGGCGGCGATCCGGGTGCTGAACGGCGCCGCCGCCGGACGCGAGGTCGTGTTGACCAAGGTCGTCACGACGGTCGGCAAGCCCGGCGTGCAGGTCGCATCGATCACCAAGCGCCCGAACGGCTACGTGCTCGCCCACGTCGAGGGCGCGACCCAGCCGAACGTCAACGGCAATCCGCTCGTCGGCGAGACGGTGCATCTGAAGAACGGCGACGTGATCGAGCTCGCCGGCACGCAGATGCAGTTCGTGCAGGCGTAGGTCCGGGGCCTTTCGCCGCCGCCGGCCGATGGGCCTGCCGCGCCGCGTGCCGCATGCGCTGCTGCGCAGCGTGCTGCCGGCCCTGATCCTCCTGATCGCGCTCGCGCACGCGATCGGCGTGCTGCGCATCCCGGGCATCGCGCAGCTCGACCTGTTTCTCGGCGACGCGCGGCTGCGCGTGCTGATGCCGGGCACGCTCGACCCGCGCATCGCGATCGTCGACATCGACGAGAAAAGCCTCGCGGAGGTCGGCCGCTGGCCGTGGGGCCGCGACCGCATCGCCGCGCTCGTCGACGAGCTGTTCGTGCGCCAGCAGGCGGCCGCCGTCGGCTTCGACATCGTCTTCGCCGAACCCGAGCTCGGCGCGGGCGCCGAAGTCCTCGAGCGCCTGGCGGCCGACGAGCCGGCGTTCGCCGCCCGGCTGGCCGCGCTGCGCGCCACGTTGGACCACGATGCGCGTCTCGCGCAGGCGCTCGCCGGCCGTCCGGCCGTGCTCGGCTATTACCTGACGAGCGACCGCGACGGCCGCCGCATCGGCAGCCTGCCGGTGCCGGCCTGGCCGCGCGAGGCGTTGCAGGGCCGGCCGATCCGCTTCCTGCGCTACGACGGCTATGCCGCCAACCTTCCGCTGCTGGCGCGCGCCGCGCCCGACGCCGGCTTCTTCAATGCGGCCCCCGATCTCGACGGCGTGACCCGCAACGTGCCGCTGGTCGCCGAGGTCGACGGGCGCCAGTACCCGAGCCTGAGCCTCGCGGTGCTGCGGCGCTCGCTCGGCGACGTGCGCCTGGCGCCCGGCCTCGCGGCGCCGCGCGCCGGGCGCGACTACGACGCGCTCGCGAGCATCGTGTTGAGCGAACCGTCGGGCGCCGCGCCGTTGCGCCTCGCGATCCCGGTCGACGAGCGCGCGCGCGTGCGCGTCCCCTACCGCGGCGGCGCCGGGCCGCACGGCGGCTCGTTCGAGTACGTGCCGGCCACCGATCTGCTCGGCGGGCGCGTCGCGCCCGGCACCCTGCGCGGCAAGCTGGTGCTGATCGGCTCGTCGGCGCCTGGTCTCTACGACCAGACCGCGACGCCGGTGTCGCCCGTGACGCCCGGCGTCGAGGTCCATGCCAACGTGCTGTCGGGCCTGCTCGACGGCCGCATGCCGACCCGGCCCGACTGGGCCGCCGGCTACGACGTCGCGCAGCTCGTGCTGGCGGCGCTGGTGCTGATGCTCGTGCTGCCGCGCCTCGGCGCGATCGGCGGCCTCGTGCTCGCGTTCGGCGTGGCCGCGGCGCTGGTGGCGCTGAACCTGTGGTTCTACGCCGCGCGCCAGCTCGCGCTGCCGCTCACCGCGGCGTTGCTGCTCGTCGCGCTGATCGATGCGGCCAGCACCGTCTGGGCCTACTTCGTCGAAGGGCGCAGCCGCCGGCAGCTCGCCCGGCTGTTCGGCACCTACGTGCCGCCCGAGCTCGTCGCCGAGATGGCGCGCGACCCCGAAAGCTACGACATGCGCGCCGAGAACCGCGAGCTCAGCGTGATGTTCTGCGACATGCGCAACTTCACGCGCGTCTCCGAGCAGCTCCGGCCCGAAGACGTGCGCGCGCTCGTCAACCGCTTCTTCTCGACCATGACCGCGGCGATCCGCGCCCAGCGCGGCACGCTCGACAAGTACATCGGCGACGCGATCATGGCGTTCTGGGGCGCCCCCGTCAGCGATCCGGCGCACGCCGGGCATGCGGTGCGTGCGGCGCTCGCGATGGTCGAGCGCGTCGACACCCTCAACGCCGAGCTGGCCGCCAAGGGCCTGCCGGCGATCGGCCTCGGGATCGGCATCAACACCGGCGTCGTCTGCGTCGGCGACATGGGCTCGGACCTGCGCCGCAGCTACACCGTGATGGGCGACGCGGTGAACCTCGCGTCGCGCATCGAAGCGCTGACGCGCCACTACGGCGTGGCTATCCTCGTCGGCGCGGCGACGCACGACGCCGCGCAGACGACGTCCGGCGACGCGGCGGTCACCTGGATCGAGGTCGACCGGGTCCGCGTCAAGGGCAAACAGCAATCCGTGACGCTTTTCACGCCGGTTTCCGGTGCCGTTGCGCGCGCACCCGAATTCAGTGGGCGAATGCGGGCATGGTGCCTTGCGCTGGCCGCCTACCGGCAGCAGCATTGGAACGAAGCCGAGGCGCGTCTGCACGAGTTGACGATTGCCGGCGGGACGGACGATGCTTACGCAGGCCTCGCCGCCCGGCTCGGCGAGCGCATCCGAGAACTCCGCAGCACGCCGCCGCCCCCCGATTGGGACGGCGCCACCATCTTCGATACCAAATGATCGTCCACGTCCTCGGCTGCTCCGGCGCCATCGCTGCCGGCTGCAAGACGACGGCCTTCCTCGTCGACGACGACGTCCTGATCGACGCCGGCACCGGCGTGGGCGACATGCCGCTCGACGCGATGGCGCGCATCGATCACATCCTGATCAGCCATTCGCACCTCGACCACGTGCTGTCGATCGGCCTGTTGGCCGACACCGTGCTGCGCCAGCGCCGCGCGCGCGGCTGCGCGCCGATCCAGGTGCATGCGCTGCCCGAGACGCTGGCGGCGCTGCGCAGCCACATCTTCAACGGCGTGGTCTGGCCCGACTTCACCCGCCTGCCGAGCGCCGAACAGCCGGTGCTCGAGATGCTGCCGTGCGCGATCGGCGACGTGCTGCACCTGAACGGCAAGCGCATCGAGGTGCTGCCGGCGGCGCATACCGTGCCGGCGGTGGGCTACGCGGTCGACGGCGGCGATGCCGGCTGGTGGGTCTACAGCGGCGACACCGGGCCGAACCCGCTGCTGTGGCAGCGGCTGGCGCGCATGAAGGTGGCGCATCTCGTGATCGAGACCGCATTCGCGGACGAGGAGCGGGCGCTGGCGCACATCAGCCAGCACCTGTGCCCGGCTGAATTGGGAAGCGAACTGGCGCACCTCGGCGGCAGCGTCGACGTACACATCACACACATTAAGCCGGGCGAGATGGATGCGGTGATGGCGGAGATCGGGCGGTTGAAGACGCCGCATCGGGTGTCGGCGCTGACGGCGGGGCAGTTGATTCAGCTCGGTTGAGCGATCGCGCGCAGCCTCCTTAGCGGATGAGGTGCAGGCTGCCTGCACCCCGACGAACGGCGTCCGTCACCAAGCGGCGGTCGAAGGTGGCCAATTGCCCGCCGTGGGCGACAGCGAGGGCCAGCAGATAGCTGTCGGTCACCTGGCCCGAGGCCATCAACCGACTGTCGTCGATCCGTTCGCTGTCGAGCAGGCTGACGTCGTCGGGCCAGAAGACATGCCCCGGCAAGCCGCACATCGTCTTCATGAGCGGCATCAGCGCAGCCGGTGAACCCGGCGAGTTCGGGTAGCGCGCGTGACCGACGATGCGGAGCACGCCGTTCTCGGTCAACGGGCAGGTAGCCCAGGCGTCGCGGCCACGAGTGTCGAACCACTCGTGCGCTGCATCGTGCTGCACATGGGCGGGGTCGATCAACGCGATCAGGACGTTGACGTCCAACAGGAACGTCGTCGTCACGGCAACTCGTCAAGCAACTCGCTGATCAGCGCCGGCGTCACCGCCTTCGCGCCGGGGCCGTTCGGGAGCAAAGGCACGCCGTTGCGCTCGACGCCATGTGACTGCTGAGGCTGCAGTGCTTGTCGGGTCAGCATCGAGATCAGTTCGCCCACGCTCTTGCCTTGGCGTTGTGCCATGGACCGCACGGCGGCCAGCACGTCGTCGTCTATGGTCAAGGTGGTTCGCATGCTGCCATTCTAGCGGCATCACGCGTCACGCATCACGCATCACGCATCAGATGTAGTGCAGCTGCGGTAAGCGCGCTTCTGGATGTGACAGCATCTGATGCGTTTGCATCAAAATCGGGTGCTATGCGTACCACTCTCGACGTCGATGACGATGTGCTCGCCAGCGCGAAGGAAATCGCGCGTCGCGAGCGCAAGACGGCTGGTCAGGTCCTGTCCGAACTCGCTCGCCGCGCACTAACGCAAGGTCCGGCGACGCGGCTCGCAACGGCGGCACCGGCACCGGCGCCAGTGCCGTCGACGGGCTTCGTACCCATCGAATCGCGCGGCGCGGTCATCACCAGCGAGTTGATTCGCAGGCTTCGTGACGATGGCGAGTACTGACACACCGGCCCACGCGGTGCCGGCGCGCCGCCGCCCCCGCCTGCGGTGCGCGAGCCGAGCGCGCGATACCTTGCGCAACCGGCAGATGGCATCGAGTCACCTCGCCGGGCGCTGTTGGACGTCAACGTGCTGATCGCGCTCCTCGACTCCGGTCACGTCCATCATGCGCGGGCGTCGGACTGGCTGGCCGACAACCTCGCCGCGGGCTGGGCATCCTGTGCGATCACGCAGAACGGCTGCATACGCATCATGTCGCAGCCGAGCTACCCCGGCGCCTTCCTGCAGCGCGCGTCGCCGAACGGTTGCGCGCTGCGACGCAAACCGACCATCACCTGCATATCGACGGCGGCGCCAGCCTGTTCGATGCGCAGCGCTTCGACACCGAGCGGCTGCTCGGCCATCGACAGGTCAGCGATGCGTGGCTGCTCGGCATGAAGGTCTCGGCATGGCTGCGGTTCGTGACTTTCGATGCGGCCGTGCCGATGGGTGTGGTGCGGGGGGACACGGCCTGAGCATCTGGTCGTGCTGTAGCTATCGGCTTTGGCGCGCTTCCTGATCGTGCTAGGCAAGCCCTGCGAAGATCGAGGTCGATGAACGCGATGCCAGCGACTGCCGGGACCAGGCCGCCATCTTGGACGTCCTTGCTGTCGATCCTGTGGCTCGTCATCTTGATTGCCCCTGCGGCGACAACGCTGTCGTCATGGAATGACTGGGACGTCGAGCCCCACCTCTTGTTCGGCGCATCGTGCTGGCTGATGCTCGGGATGCGGCTGTTGCTGCCCGACCGGGTGTTCTACGTCCTCAGCTACCCGATTGCTCTGTTAGGCTTGGTCTGCATAGGAGCCGACCAGCTCAGGCAGGTAGATCTTCTGGAGCTCATGGCGCAGTGGCCCGCCTATACGGCGACCGAGGTCACTAGCGCGATGCGACCGTACGCGGTATTGATCGCCGTGCTGGCCGCGACGCTGGCCATCCTGGCCCTGCAGTGCATCAGGGCGTCCCGGCCAAGCTCGGCCTATCGATGGCGACTGGCAGTGTGGCTCGCGGGAACCGCCGCGATGGTATCCGCGACGCCGGCGTCAGTCTGGGTCCGCGCCTGGCCTGCAGATCTCGCGGCGGCCCTCGCTTCGGGAAGTATTCACTCGCGCGCGCTGAGGGCGCGCCTGTTTCCGATGGCCGCCGGCTTCGAACCGCGCGCCCCGGGCGCCAGCTGGAACGCGTCGCGGCGGGCCGCACCGGCGGCACGCGAGACCTTCGTCTTGATCATCGGCGAAAGTGTGCGTGCCGACTTCCTGCGCGAATGCGGCGGGCCGCGCAAGGTGCGTCCACTGGCACCCGGAAGTCTCGTGGCCTGCGACGTCACGGCGGGTTCCGACGCCACGCACACGTCGGTGCCGCTACTGGTGTCCCGCGAGATGCCGGGCCACGACGTGCGAATCTCCAGCGATGCAACGTTTCTCGCGGCGTTCGCACAGGTCGGCTTTCGAACCCATTGGTATGGAATGCAGGACCGGTTTCTGGCCTGGCCGGACGCGCAGCAACAGGCTTACACCGATGCCGGATTGCTGAACGCCCCGGCGTTGCTACCGCTATTCACCGCAGCGTTGGCGGAGCCGACCGAGCGTCAGGCCATCGTCCTGCACGCCTACGACGCGCACGCGCCGTATTGCAATCGTTTCGACGCCGCGCGCGCTCCCTACGCGGTCGCATGCGATCGCCTGGGCGCGCTGCCGACCAACTCGACCATCAAGGCATGGCGGGCGGCCTATGCCGATGCGGTTGACGCCTCGGTCGACTTCATCGATCAAGTCATCGATCGCTTGTCCGAGCTGCCGGGCGAGGTCTTCCTCGTCTACACACCCGACCATGCCGAAAACCTGCTGGACGACAAGCGGCAGCTCTACGGCCATGCGCTCCGTCATCCGACGCGCTGGGACATCCAGGTGCCGGCCGTCTTTTGGGCCAACGACGCGTGGCGAAGCTCGCATTCCGCGGGGTGGGCAGCGCTGCGCGCGAGCGTCGACGCACCGCTCATGCATGCCGACGTGGTGCCGACCTTGCTGGGTGCGGCTTCCGTCGCCTATCAGGAACCGCGCCGAGAAGCCGCCAACTTGCTGGCCAATGTTCCGTCCAACCGGGTGCGCAAGGTTCAGCGATCACTCGGATCGACGACGACCTGGGCTGCGCTGATGGACGAGGCCCGCTGATGACGGCGCTGGTCGGCGATCCGGCCAAGGAGCTGCAAGCCGGTCGTGCATAGGGGGTCGATATGGATCCGCGGCCAGTGACCATTTGTGTCAACCACTTGCGGCAATGCGCAGGGGCTGACCGCGTAGCAGGTGACTTTTTGTGTCAACTCGCAGGTCGGAAGTCACACGCCGATGGGTTCCGGCGCATGGCACAGCCTCTGCAATTTAACCCTCGCCTCATCCCCATCCATCAGGAGCTATTCATGAAGCGTCGCGCTCAAGCAGGTTTCACCCTTATCGAACTCATGATCGTCGTGGCGATCATCGGCATCCTGGCAGCCATCGCCCTGCCGGCCTATCAGAACTACATGATCAAGTCGAAGCTCGTCGAAGCGACGACTGATCTCGATGCGGCAAAGGTCGCCGTCACCGAAGGCTACTCGACGAACGGCAACACTTGGCCGACGGCTGACGCCGTCAGCGGTGCTCCGGCCAACGCCAAATACGTCAAGACGATCACGTACACGCCGGGTACGGGCACCACGGTAAACGGGAGCATCGTCACTGAGTTGCAGAACACGGGCAACACCAACATCGACGGCGCGTTCCTCGCGCTGTTTGGTGTGGGCCAGAACGACGGCACGATCACTTGGAGCTGCGGTACCGCTAAGACAAAGGCCGATGTGTCGGCTCAAGCGGTGACGACGATGTATTCGTTCATTCCGTCCAACTGCCAACACTGATCGCCTGAGAAGACCACTTCTTAGTCGGCACTGGTCTACGAATGGGGCGCTGTGGCGCCCCATTTGCCATGCAAGATACTTCCGATGTCAAACGAGCGTTCCGGATGCCGATGAGGATTGATGTAGCTCAGCGAGCTCGCGCCGCCAGCATTCACCTACTCATCTCCATCGCGATCACCGGGCTCGTGGCGGCGCTGGTATTCGGGCTCTGGTACCCGGGCGTCTACAGCCGGCTTGCCAGTGGCCGCGAGTTGTTCCTCTTGTTGACCGCCGTTGATGTGATCCTCGGCCCGCTGCTCACTCTTGCGGTCTTCAACCGGGCCAAGGGCTGGGCGCACCTTCGACGCGACCTGGCCACCATTGGACTCATCCAGGTAGCTGCGCTCGGATATGGCCTGCATGCGGTGTTCGTCGTCCGGCCGATCGCGTTGGTGCTGGAGGGCAAGCGTTTTCGCGTTGTTTCGGCCAAGGACGTGGCAGTCTCGGAGCTGCCCGAAGCGCGCCCCGAGTACCGCAGCCTGCCGATCACCGGCCCCTGGCTGTTAGGTACGCGGCTGCCCAAATCCAATCAGGAAAGAGGCGACACCATCTTCAAGGCCTTGGATGGCACCGATGTAGGCCAGCGTCCGTCGTTCTGGCAACCCTATTCGGAATCGAAGGCAGGTGTTCTTGCCGGGTCGCGCCCACTCGGTGTATTACTGGCGCGCTACGAGGACCGGCGTGCGGAACTGCGCACGGCTATACAAGGGATGAAGACCGACGTAGCCGCCGCGAGGTTCGTGCCCGTGATTGCGCGGGGCGATTGGTCGGTAGTGATCGACGCCTCTGGCCGGCCGGTCGGCTTCCTACCTGTCAACGGCTTCTTCTAGGACCGCCAGCGCCTCCGAGCCGGACGGGCAGGTTGGGCTGGCAGCGGCTAACGCTCGCTTAAGATCGAAGTCTGGCCCGTTGCGCGATAGCGGGGATGGCGGCATTCAGATGCGACGACCCCTGGGACAATCAAAGCCGACCGATCGCCAGCCGAACAGCATAGGTCCAGCCCATCTTCGATGTCATCTGCCCGCGCCCCAACCGCCACCCAGCTCTGGCCCATCCCCGCCTGCGCTGCCGTCGCGCTGGCCCCCCTCATCGCCTACAACGTCTCCCCATCCTCCACGTTCTTCAACCAGGCCGCCGCACTGATCGGCTGGGGCGCATGGCTCGTCTGGCTGGCCTCCGCACTTCCACGTGACCGAGCCGAGCAACCATCCCCCGGCCTGTCCGCGCTCCTCGCGGCCCTAGGCTGCCTGCTCCTCGCTGCCGTCGCCTCCCCGTTCTGGACCCACCTCCCCTGGTCCCTCGCCCTCTCGTCGATCTCCCTGATCGCCATCGCCGCCCTGGTCGCCTGGTCCGGCGCTGCACTGAGCACGGCGAACCTGGGCCCCGCCGCCTTCCGCGCCTTCTGCTTCGCCCTCATCGTTGCCGGCATCCTCAGCAGCCTGATCGGCGCGATCCAGGTCTTCTTCCCCCAATGGACCGACGGCACCTGGATCGCGCACAGCGTGCTCGAAGGCCGCGCGGTCGGCAACCTGCGCCAGCCCAACCATCTGAGCAGCCTCCTGCTGTGGGCCATCATCGCCGCGGTCTGGCTCGGCGAGGTCAAGGCGATCGACAAGGTCGGTACCGGCGTGCTGTCGGTCGTGTTCATGTTCGTGACCGTGCTGTCGGCGTCGCGCACCGGCGCGGTCGGTGCGGTGCTGCTCGGCGTCTGGGGCCTCATCGACCGGCGCCTGAGCAAGCGCGGCCGCCGATTGCTGATCGCGATGCCGCTCGTCTATCTCGCCTTCTGGTGGGGCACCAGCCTCTGGGCCGACTCAACGCACCACGTCTTCGGCGGCGAGACGCGCTTCTCGGGCAGCGGCGACGTGTCGAGCTCGCGCTTCGGCATCTGGTCGAACACGCTGTCGCTGATCCGCATGCATCCCTGGCTCGGCGTCGGCTTCGGCGAATTCAACTTCGCCTGGTCGATGACGCCGTTCCCCGGCCGGCCGGTGGCGTTCTTCGACCACACGCACAACCTCTTGCTGCAGTTCGCGGTCGAGCTCGGGCTGCCGCTCGCATTCGTCGTCACGGCGCTGCTGCTGTACGCGTTCGTGATGGCGTTCAAGAGCGCGCTGCGAGGCGAGGGCGATGCCGGCACGGCGCCGCTCGAGCGTTCGGCGTTCGCGATGGTGCTGATGATCGGCGTGCACAGCCAGCTCGAATATCCGCTGTGGTATGCCTACTTCCTGCTGCCGACGGCGTTCGCCTTCGGGCTGTGCCTCGGGCGCAGACCGGCAGCCGAGCGCGTCGCGGCATCGGGCGCGCCGGGCGGCTCGTGCTTCATGCTCGGCGGCGGCCTCGCCGTCGTGTTGGGCGCGCTGTTCGCGCTGACCGACTACCAGCGCGTCGTCGTGATCTTCGAGCCGCCGCCCGACGCCGCGCCGCTGTTGCAGCGCATCCAGTCGGGGTCGCACAGCGTGTTCTTCTCGCACCATGCCGACTACGCGGCGGCCACCACGCTGCCGCATCCGGGGCAGGCGCTGTGGGCCTTTGCCGGCGCGACCCACTACCTGCTCGATGCGCGGTTGATGATGGCCTGGGCGCGCGCGCTCGAAGAGTCCGGCGACACGCAGCGCGCCCGCTATGTCGCGCAGCGCTTGAAGGAATTCAGGAACGACCAGGCCGAGGAGTTCTTCGATCCCTGCACCGAGCCGCCCGAGCCCGATCAGCCGTTCCAGTGCCAGGAGCCCACCCAGGCGCTGACGTACGAGGACATGCGCTGACCAGCCCGGACCGAGCGGCATGATGCGCCTCGTCGCGGTCTGTCAGCTCAAACCGTTCGAGATCGCGGTGACGAGTCGATAGAGGTTGGGCAGGTCGTTCTGCACGGTCGCCCATACGATGCCGTGGTCGACCTTGAAGTAGCCGTGTGCCAGCGCATTGCGCATCTCATAGGCGACGGTCAGCGGTAGCTCCGGGTGGGCCGCAGCGAAGTCGGCATGGTCTCGCTCGATGCTGCGACAGGCCTCGCCGATGATTTCGAGGTTCCGGATGACGGCGTCCTGCACTATCTCGCTGTGAAGAAACTCCGCCTCGCTCATGCCGTCGGTGTAGCGCTGGGTGCGCTCAATGGCCTGGGCGACATGCGCCAGATAGTCGGGCAGCCGCTTGGGATCGCGGGTCATACGGGCATGGCTTCGGACAGCACCGAGGCGCGGACCTTGTCCGGCAGCGCATTGGGCGTCAGCACATCGACCGGGACGCCGAGCAGATTTCGCAGCTCCAGGCGGATCGCTCCGATGTCGAACAAAGTCGTCTGCGGGGTCGGGTCGACGAGGATGTCCAAATCGCTCTGCTCCGTGTCCTCGCCTCGGACGACGGAGCCGAAGACGCGCGCGTTCAGGGCCCGATGCGACGCTACGACCTCGCGAATGGCGGCACGGTGGAATTGAAGGGCTACCGATGGCTTCACGGCAATACGGGCTCCAGCTCGGCTTTAGTGTAGGCGCCTTCCGCCGGCCGGCCGCGCCGGTCGACTTGCAACCCCGTCTCCACGCTTCCCGCCATGCCTTTGCCTGCCCGAGTCCGGATTTCAGACTAGACTTGGTCAGTTTCGAGCCTGTCTGCGCATCCATGGAAACCGTCAACATCTACGAGGCCAAGACCCATCTGTCACGGCTGGTCGACAAGGCTGCTGCGGGCGATGACGTCATCGTCAGCCGGCACGGCAAGCCGTTGGCACGCATCACTCGCCTGGCCGAGCCTCGACGGAGCATCACGTTCGGGTTGCTGAAGGGCAAGGTCAAGGTGCCGTCGGACTTCGACGCACCGTTGCCCGCGGCGGTCATCGCATCCTTCGAAGGGGGCTGATGCGCCTGCTCCTCGACACGCACGTCTTTCTCTGGGTTGTCGCGGGCAGCCGTTCACTGAAGGTCGCGGCTCGTCGGACCATCGAGTCGGCCGACGAGGTGCTGGTCTCGGCGGCCTCGATCTGGGAGATTGCGATCAAGGCCAGGCTCGGCAAGATCGACGTGGATCCGGATCTGCTGGCGGCTGCCATCGCCCCGAGCGGCCTGCGGGAGCTTCCGGTACGCGCCGTGCATGCAGCCGCCGTCGCAAAGCTGCCGATGCATCATGCCGATCCGTTCGACCGGCTCCTGGTGGCACAGGCCATGAGTGAGCCGGCAAGGTTGCTGACGGCCGATGCGATGCTCGGGCAGTACACCGAACTCGTCGAACTCGTCTGACGCCGCCGGGAAGACCGCCGGATCGCCGCGTCAAACGGCCACCCAATCCCCCGACTTCCCGCCGTGCTTCTCCAGCACCCGTATGCCGTCCATCACCATGCCGCGGTCGGCCGCCTTGCACATGTCGTAGATCGTCAGCAGCCCGACCTGCACGGCGGTCAGCGCCTCCATCTCGACGCCGGTGCGTCCCAGCGTCTCGACTTGCGCGGTGCAGCGCACGCTGCTCGTCGCCTCGTCGAGCTCGAACTCGATCGCGACCTTGGTGATCGGCAGCGGATGGCACAGCGGGATCAGCTCCGACGTGCGCTTGGCCGCCTGGATCGCGGCGATGCGGGCCACGCCGAGCACGTCGCCCTTCTTCGCGCTGCCCGACACGATCAGCGCGAGCGTCGCGGGCTGCATGCGGATGGTGCCCGCAGCGCGCGCGATGCGGTGCGTCTCGGCCTTGGCCGACACGTCGACCATGTGCGCCTGGCCGGCGGCGTCGAAGTGGGTGAGCGGGGAAAGCGGGGAAGAGGTCGCGGTCATCGGCGGGCCTTGCAGGCACGCGCAACGTGCCGAAACAGTCCTCGGGCATCATAGCGACGCGCACCTGAACTCGCGCGCGCCTCTGCGCTCCAACCGCGCGCTCCAACCGCGCGCTCGAACCGTGCGCCCGCGTTCCCCATGCCGATCGATCTGCCTTCCGCTCCGCCCGCCGTTCACCTGCCCGCCGTACGCAAGCCGCGACATTGGCGCACGCGGTTCGTTGCCGGCCTTGCCGTGCTGGCGCTGCTGGTGCCGGCAGCGCCGCTGCGGGTGGCGGCCCAGTCGTCCAGCCTGCCGTCGCTCGGCGACCCGACCGGCGCGGACTTCGGCCTCAACGTCGAGCGGCGCCTCGGCGATCGGATCATGCGCGAGATCCGCGTCGACCCCGATTACCTCGACGATCCGGTCCTGCTCGACTACCTGCAGACCTCGATCTGGCAGCCGCTCGTCGCCGAGGACCGCAAGCTCGGCAACATCACCCCCGAGCTCGACGAGCACCTCGCGTGGGAAGTCTTCCTGGTGCGCGACAAGGAGGTCAATGCCTTCGCGCTGCCGGGCGGCTACGTGGGCGTCAACCTCGGCCTGATGGCGATGACGAGCACGCGCGACGAGCTGGCATCGGTGCTCGGCCACGAGATGTCGCACGTCACGCAGCGCCACATCGCGCGCATGATCGCCAACAACAGCAAGATCTCGCTCGTCGGCATGGCGGCGATGCTGCTGGGCATTCTCGCTGCCGCCAAGTCGAGCAGCCCGGATGCCGCGCAGGCCGCGGTCGTCGGCAGCCAGGCGGTGATGGCGCAGGGCCAGCTCAACTTCTCGCGCGACATGGAGCGCGAGGCCGATCGCATCGGCTTTCGGGTGATGACCGGCGCGGGTTTCTCGGCCGCCGGCATGGCCGACATGTTCGAAAAGCTCGACAAGGCTTCGCGCCTGAACGACAGCGGCGGCTTTCCGTACCTGCGCAACCACCCGCTGACCAGCGAGCGCATCGGCGACGCACGCGCGCGCGTCGCGACCGTGCCGGTCGCGCCGCCGGTCAGCGTGCTCGAGCACACGCTGGCACAGGCGCGCGCACGCGTGCTGATGGACACGCGCGTCGATGCGCTGCGGCGCTGGCAGGCGCTCGACGGCGACCGCGTGACGACCGCGCCGGTCGATCGCATCGCCGGTGCCTACGAGGCTGCCTTGGCATCGACCTTGTTGCGCGATTGGGATCGCGCCGACGCGTCGCTCGCGACCTTGCGCGAGCTCGTCACGGCGGAGGCCGGGCGCCGTCCGCTGCCCGGCGTCGGCCGCGCCGAACGCGCGGTCGCGATGCTGGCCGCGCAGTCGATGCTGGCGCGTGGCAACGTGTCGCGTGCCGCGGCCGAACTGAAGCCGTACGACGCCGATCAAAGCCGGCCCATCCTGCTGCTGCGCACCCAGCTCGCGCTCGCCGGTGCCGACCGCAGCGCGATCGAGCAGCGTGCTTCGGACCTGCAGACCTGGGTCGCGGTGCATCCGAACGACTCGACGGCATGGCAGATGCTCGGCCAGCTGTGGGAGCGCCTGAACCAGCCGCTGCGCGCGATCCGCGCCGATGCCGAGTCGCGCATCGCGCTCGGCGACCTGCCGGGCGGCATCGACCGGCTGCGCGCCGGCCAGCGCCGCACGCAGGCGGGCGGCGCATCGGACTTCATCGATGCGTCGGTGATCGATTCGCGGCTGCGCACGATCGAGGCCCAGCGGCGCCAGGAAGTGGCGGACGAGAAAGCGGATCGTTGAGCGGCTGAGAGCAAGAGCCCGCCGGGAATTCGCCCCGGCAGGCGAGTCCCTTTCTTCTGCTGGCCCAGAAGAAAGTAGGTCGGCTGCCGGCCGAGTCCGGCGGGCTGCTGCGCCAAGCTCGTACCGAGCGAAGAGCCATCCCGGCTCGACCCGTTCAGTTTCTCGTCAGACGGCGTCTGTTCCGTAGACTCCCCGCATCAGGACGGGGAGACGGAGCGCGCATGTCGAAGTTCATCGCCGCAGGGCTGCTGGTGTTGCTGGCTGCGACTGACGGCCACGCCGCGCAGATCGCAGGCGTCACGCCGCAAGGCGAAGTCGCGCAGGTCCTGCAGGTCACCGTGCGCTTCTCCGAAGCCGTCGTACCGTTCGGCGACCTGAAGCAGCCCGATCCGATGAGCATCGCTTGCGAAGGCGGCGCGCCGGCCGGCAGCGGGCGCTGGGCCAACGACCGCACCTGGCTCTACGACTTCCGCGCCGCGCTCGGCCCGGGCGTGCGCTGCAGCGTCAGCCTGCGCGCCGGCTGGAAGCCGCTGGCCGGCGAGCTCGGCGGCAAGACGTCGTTCCGGTTCGGCACCGGCGGCCCGGCGATCGTCGCGATCGAGCCGTATGCGCGCACCGAGATCGCCGAGGACCAGTACTTCCTCGCGACCCTGAGCGGCGCCGTCGTGCCGGCGAGCGTCGCGGACCACGCGTGGTGCGAGGCCGAAGGCATCGGCGAGAAGATCCCGGTGCGCATCGTCGAAGGCGATGCGCGCGCGCAGTTGCTGAAGACCCATCGTCTCGATGCGGCGCAGGCCGCTCGTACGCTCGTGCTCGCCTGCCAGCGCCCGCTGCCCGGTGGCGCGGCGATGCGCTTCGTGTGGGGCCAGGGCATCGCGGTGGCCGCGAATGCCGCGGTCGTGACGACGATCGAGCAGCGCTACGACTACAAGGTGCGTGCGCCGTTCACGGCTGAATTCACCTGCGAGCGCGAGCGTGCCAGCGCGCCCTGCCTGCCGATCCGGCCGATGAGCTTGCGCTTCTCGGCGCCCGTCGCGCGCGAGCGGGCGGCGCAGATACGGCTGCGGCCAGATGCGGGCTCGGCGGCAGCAAAAGGCGAACCGATCGCGCCGCGCTTCGACAAGGACGATCGCAACAACGAAGTCGATCAGGTCAACTTCCCGATACCGCTCGCCGAGAACACGCGCTACCGCATCGAGCTGCCGGCGAACTTCGCGGACAACGCCGGACGGCCGCTGTCGAACGCGTCGACCTTCCCGCTCGCGGTCGCGACCGGCGATGCGCCGCCGATCGCGAAGTTCGCCGCGGCACCGTTCGGTGTCGTCGAGCTGCATGCCGATGCGATGCTGCCGCTCACCTTGCGTCACGTGCAGGGCGATCTGCGCCCTGCCGCGACGACCGGTCAGGTGCGCGTGAAGCGCATCGACGGCGACCGCGACATCCTCGCCTGGTACGCGAAGCTGAAGCGTTGGGACGAGGCGACGTTGACGGCCCAGGAGCTCGGGTTGCCGCAGAAGGACTGGACGACGACCGAGCAGTCGACCGACGCGCGGGGCCGCACGGTGACGCAGCGCGTCGACCGCACGATCGCGACGCGCGAAGTGCCCATGCTCGGCGGCGATGCCGGCGCGAAGCGCATGGCCTTGCCGCAGCTCGAAGGCGGCGACCCGCGGCCGTTCGAGGTCGTCGGCATTCCGCTGCCCGAGCCGGGTTATCAGGTGGTCGAGATCGAATCGCAGCGCCTGGGCGCGTCGCTGCTCGCGAAGCCGGCGCCGATGTACGTGCGCACCGGCGTGCTGGTCACGAACCTCGGCGTGCACTTCAAGCTCGGCCGCGAGTCCAGCCTGGTGTGGGTCACGACGCTCGATTTCGGCAAGCCGGTCGAAGGCGCCGACGTCGTCGTCAACGATTGCCGCGGCGCGCCGCTGTGGTCGGGCCGCACCGATGCGACGGGCCTGGCGCGCGTGCCGAAGGCGCTCGACGCGAGCATGGAGGACTGCCCGGCCGACGACGGCTACTTCGTCAGCGCGCGCAAGCGCGGCGATCAGGGTATCGACACCGCGTTCGTCTTCAGCAGCTGGCAGAAGGGCATCGAAGCCTGGCGCTACAACCAGCCGATGGGCCGCGGCGCGCCCGACGTGCGCGCGCATACGGTGTTCGACCGCACCTTGCTGCGCGCCGGCGAGACCGTGTCGATGAAGCACTTCATCCGCACCGAGACTTCGACCGGCCTCGCGAACCTCGCGGCCGCGGACCTGCCGAACCGGCTCGAGATCGTGCACGTCGGCAGCGGCCAGAAGACGAGCCAGCCGCTGGCCTGGCACGGCGCGCGCGACGCGGTGTCGAGCTGGAACATCCCGCCGGCCGCCAAGCTCGGCGTCTACACCGTCACCCTGGTGCACGACGATGCCGATCCGACGCGCAGGCACGCATGGCAGAGCGGCGACTTCCGCGTCGAGGAGTTCCGCCTGCCGCTCGTCGATGCGCGCGTGATCGCACCGAAGGCACCGGTCGTCGCACCGGCCACGCTCGCGCTCGGCGTGCAGCTCGACTACCTGTCCGGCGGCCCGATGGCCAATGCGCCCGCGCGTGCCAGCGCGCTGCTGAAGCCGCGTTCGCCGAGCTTCGCCGGCTACGACGACTACAGCTTCGATCCGCCGCGCGACCCGAACCGCCGGAGCGCCGGTGATGGCAGCGACAGCGAGGAGCCCGAGAACGACGGCAAGCTGGTCGCCGACAAGCTGCCGCTGACGACCGATCGCAACGGCGCCGCGCAGGTCGAGTTGAAGGAGCTGCCGAAGATCGCGCGGCCGAGCGCGGTCACCGCCGAGGTCACCTTCAACGATCCGAACGGCGAGGTGCAGACCGCATCGACGCAGATCGACCTGTGGCCGAGCGCCGTCGTGCTCGGCGTCAAGGCCGGCTCGTGGGCGAGCGCGCGCGGCAAGGCCAGGTTCACCGTGATCGCGCTCGACACGACGGGCAAGCCGCTGACCGGCCAGAAGGTCGACGTGCGCGGCCGCGTCAGCCAGGTGATCACGACGCGCAAGCGCCTGGTCGGCGGCTTCTATGCGTACGACAACCGCACCGAGGTCAAGGACCTCGGCTCGCTCTGCAGCGGCTCGACCGACAGCCGCGGGCTGCTGCTGTGCGAGGCCGATCTGCAGACCGCCGGCCAGGTCGAGCTGATCGCGTCGGCCACCGATGCGGACCGCCATCCGGTCGAGGCTGCCGCGAGCGTCTGGGTCACGAAGCAGGGCGAGCTCTGGTTCGCGCAGGACAACGACGACCGCATCGACGTGCTGCCCGAGAAGAAGCACTACGAGCCCGGCGAGACCGCGCGGCTGCAGGTGCGCATGCCGTTCCGCGAAGCGACTGCGCTGGTCAGCGTCGAGCGCGAAGGGATCGTCGATGCGCGCGTGATGACCTTGCGCGGCGACGACCCGACCGTCGAGCTGAAGATCGACAAGCGCTGGGGCCCGAACGTCTACGTCAGCGTGCTCGCGCTGCGCGGCCGCATCCGCGACGTGCCGTGGTATTCGTTCTTCACCTGGGGCTGGAAGGAGCCGCTGTCGTGGGTGCGCGCGTTCTGGTACGAAGGCCGCGAATACCAGGCGCCGACCGCGATGGTCGACCTGTCGAAGCCGGCGTTCAAGCTCGGCGTCGCGGCGCTCAAGGTCGGCATCGCCGACTACACGCTGCAGGTCGGCGTGACGCCGGACCAGCCGCAGTACCAGGTCAGGGGCAAGGCGCGCGCGAAGGTCAAGGTCGCCTTCGACGGCAAGCCGCTCGCCGGCACGCAGGTCGCGTTCGCGGCGGTCGACGAAGCGCTGCTCGCGCTGCGGCCGAATGCGTCGTGGGATCTGCTCGGCGCGATGCTGCAGCCGCGGCCCTGGGGCGTCGAGACCAGCACCGCGCAGAGCGAGATCATCGGCCGCCGCCACTACGGCCGCAAGGCGGTCGCCGCGGGTGGCGGCGGCGGACACAGCAACACGCGCGAGCTGTTCGACACGCTGCTCGTCTGGCAGCCCGAGGTGGTGCTCGATGCCAACGGCGAAGCGACGATCGAGGTGCCGATCAACGACTCGCTGACGAGCTTCCGCCTCGTCGCGATCGCCGATGCCGCGGGTTCGTCGGGACTGCAGCGCTTCGGCACCGGCAGCGCATCGATCAAGGTCACGCAGGACCTGCAGGCGCTGCCCGGCTTGCCGCCGCTGGTGCGCACCGGCGATCGCTACGACGCGATGGTCACCTTGCGCAACACGACGGCGCGCGAGATGAAGGTGCATGCGACCCTGCAGGGCACGGCCGCCGATGCGGGCGGCGGCAACGACATCCGCCGCACGCCGATCACGGCCGCGGCGCAGGACGTGACGGTCGCTGCCGGCGGCGCGCAGGTCGTCAGCTGGCCGATCGCCGTGCCCGACGATGCGACCAGCATCGCGTGGGAGCTCGCGGCCGACGAGCAGGGCAGCGGCGGCGCGAAGGATCGCGTCAGGCTGACGCAGCTCGTCGCGCCGGCGGTGCCGATCGAGGTGCAGCAGGCGACGCTCGAGCAGCTCGACGGCCGCTACACGCTGCCGGTCGCGGCACCCGCCGCGGCCTTGCCGGCCAGCGGCGTCAAGCTTGGCGGCGTGCGCATCGCGCTGCAGCCGAAGCTGACCGGCGCGCTGCCCGGCATGCGGCGCTACTTCGAGACCTATCCGTTCATCTGCCTCGAGCAGAAGACGTCGAAGTCGGTCGGGCTGAAGGACGCGAAGCTCTGGACCGCGGTCGCGAACAGCCTGCCGACCTACCTCGATCACGACGGCCTCGCGGCCTACTTCCCGCCGCGTGCCGAGGATCCGGCGTCGGGCAGCGATCGGCTGACGGCCTATGTGCTGGCGGCGACGCACGAGGCCGGCTTCGAGCTGCCGCCGGACGCGCGCGATGCGATGCTCGACGGCCTGACCGCGTTCGTCGAAGGCCGCATCGAGCGCAAGTTCTGGTCGCCGAAGAACGATCTTGACGTGCGCAAGCTCGCGGCGATCGACGCGCTGGCGCGCTACGGCCGCGCGCAGCCGAAGATGCTCGGCTCGGTCAACCTGACGCCGAACGTCTGGCCGACCGCCGCGGTGATCGACTGGCTGGACATCCTGAAGCGGGTCGACGGCCTGCCCGATCGCGCGCTGCGCTTCGACGAAGCCAACCAGATCCTGCGCAGCCGCCTGACCTATGCCGGCACGACCCTGAAGTTCAGCACCGAGGACGGCGACTTCTGGTGGTGGCTGATGGACAGCGCCGATGCGAACGCGGCGCGGCTGATCCTCGCGGTGCTCGACGATCCGGCATGGAAGTCCGACCTGCCGCGCATGGTCGTCGGCAGCCTCGGACGCCAGCGCGGCGGCCATTGGCTGACGACGACGGCGAACCTGTGGGGGTCGCTCGCACTCGACAAGTTCGCCGCGAAGTTCGAGTCCGAGAAGCTCGCCGGCAAGACCAGCGCCGGCTATGGCGACGCATTGAAGGCGGTCGCCGACTGGCCGCGCCAGCCCGACGGCGCCGCCGCGACCTTGCCGTGGCCGACCGAGCCGGCCACGTTGAACGTCGCGCAGGAAGGTTCCGGCAAGCCGTGGCTCACGGTGCAGAGCCTCGCCGCGGTGCCGCTGAAGGAGCCGGTGCGCGCCGGCTATGCGATCACGCGCAGCGTCAGCGCGGTCGAGCAGAAGGATCCGCAGAGCAGCACGACCGGCATCTGGTCGCGCGGCGACGTGCTGAAGATCCATCTCGAGGTCGAGGCGCAGAGCGACATGACGTGGGTCGTCGTCAGCGACCCGGTCCCGGCCGGCGCGACCATCCTCGGCAGCGGCCTGGGCCGCGACAGCGCGATCGCGACGCGCACCGAGCGCAGCGCCGGCAACGCCTGGCCGGCGTTCGAGGAGCGCAGCTTCGAAGCCTTCCGCAGCTACTACGGCTATCTGCCGCGCGGCAAGCAGGTGATCGAGTACAGCGTGCGGCTCAACAACCCGGGCCGCTTCAACCTGCCGCCGACGCGCGTCGAGGCGATGTACGCGCCGGAAAGCTTCGGTGCGCTGCCGAACGCGGCGCTGGAGGTGCGGCCTTGATCGGATGGCGCCGCGCGTGGATCGCAATGGCGCTTGCTGTGGCATCCGCCGGGGCCTGCGCGGATGTGCCGACCTTTGATGTGGTGCAGGCCGCGCATCGCCCGTCCGACATCACGCTGCTCGACCGCCACGACGTGCCGATCCAGACGGTGCGCGTCGACAAGTCCGTGCGACGGCTCGCCTGGGTGCCGCTCGCCGAGATGTCGCCCGCGCTGCTGCGGGCCATCGTGCTGAGCGAAGACCGGCGCTTCTGGGAGCACAGCGGCGTCGACTGGAACGCGGTCGCGAAGAGCGCCTGGGCCAATCTGTGGAACGAGAAGACGCGCGGCGCGTCGACCTTGACGATGCAGCTCGCCGGCCTGATCGACGACGGTCTCGCGCGGCCGGCCGGCGGACGCAGCGTGACGCAGAAGCTCGGCCAGGTCGCGACCGCGTGGCAGCTCGAGCATCGCTGGAAGAAGAGCGAGATCCTCGAGGCCTATCTGAACGAGGTGCCGTTCCGCGGCGAGATCGTCGGCATCGATGCGCTTGCGCAGACCTTGTTCGGCAAGCATGCGAGCGGCCTCGATGCGGCCGAGGCGGCGATCGCGGCGGCGCTGGTGCGCGCGCCGAACGCGCCGGCCGCGTCCGTCGCGCAGCGTGCCTGCGGCGTGCTGCAGCTCGAGCGGCTGGCGTGCACCGGCGTCACCGCGCTCGCCGAGACGGCGCTGCTGCGCAAGGGCACGATGCCGCTGGGCGAGCAGCTCGCGCCGCACTATGCGCGCCAGGTCGTCGTCGCGAACGGTCCGGCCGCGCAACGCACGACGCTCGATGCGGGGCTGCAGCGCATCGCGGTCGGCGCGCTGCGCCGCCAGCTCGCCGAGCTCGCGGGCCGCAACGTCGAGGACGGTGCGGTCGTCGTGCTCGACAACGCGAGCGGCGAAGTGCTCGCGTGGGTCGGCTCGGGCGGCGATGCGACGAGCCGCGCCGCCGAGGTCGATGGCGTGATCGCGCGCCGCCAGCCCGGCTCGACGATCAAGCCGTTCGTCTACGAGCTCGCATTCGAACGTCGCGTCGTGACGCCCGCGACCCTGCTCGACGATGCGCCGACGCAGCTCGCGACGACCGGCGGTCTCTACGTGCCGCAGGACTACGACCACGACTTCAAGGGCTGGGTCAGCGTGCGCAGCGCGCTCGGGTCCAGTCTCAACGTGCCGGCGGTGCGCGTCGCCGCGATGCTCGGGCCCGATGCGATCGTCGAGCGGCTCGATGCGCTCGGCTTCGCGCTGCCGCAGACCGGCGGCTACTACGGCACGTCGCTCGCGCTCGGCAGCGCCGACGTGACCTTGCTCGCGCTGACGAACGCCTACCGCACGCTCGCCAACGGCGGCCTCGCCGCGCCGCCGGTGTTGCGGCCGGGCAGCCGGACGGCACCGCGACGCGTCGCCGACGCCGCAGCGGTCTACCTGGTCTCCGACATCCTGGCCGACAACACCGCGCGCGCCCGCACCTTCGGCCTCGCGAGCCTGCTCGCGACGCGCGGCCACGCCTCGGTGAAGACCGGCACCAGCAAGG